>JBEKGH010000015.1:0-76266 GCA_050012895.1 Occallatibacter sp. | reverse complement strand
AGTTCAGATTCGGGCGCAGAACAACTATATCGCTCCGGCTGGGGGCGCGATTATGTTTCTCTATTTGGTTGGCGCGAGCAAAAAATAGTGGCGTCGCGGCGCCGGTCTTTCTTGGGGGCGGTCGCATTCTCCTTACTTATGACATCGAGGGTGCCGAAGTGAGCACGTGGCTCAATTCCATCGGAATCAACTCCTTACTGGTCCAATATCGTGTCCCCGAGCAAGGGGAGATATCCCGACAATGTCGAAGGTCTCGAAGATGCTCCGCAGGCGACGCGCATCGTCCGCGAACACACCTATTCCTGGCACATTGATCCCAATCGCATCGGGGTCATTGGTTTTCTGCTGGCGGGCATCTTGCCGTCATGTTCAGCGCGCATCCGGATTTCCAAGGAAAGGATGTGTCTTCCTAGACGAGCAACGCCCGCCCCGATTTCCAGATGGACATTTACCCAGGAGGCCTCATCGCCGAATTGAAAGGCTGCCGGGCAAGGCGAACCGAATATCTATATAGATCGCTACGACATGCTGCGTCTTCATAGAGAACTGGCCGCCCCTCGGCGTCGTAACTTGTGCGCCTTAAGGCCAATATCGGGAAACCCTTCTTCACTTGGAGCAATTCGCTCAGGTGACGGTCAGTTACCGCCGCCCCGATGATGTTCTGGCATTCTGCCAGCCTTGACGTGGGCGTTAGGGGGCTGTCTACTGCTCGTTATTAGTTGGGAGATATTGCTGTAAGAAATCCCACACCTGCCGGTATGCTTCGACATCGGCTTCCGCTCCGAACATGCCGTGGCTGCCATGGGTCACGGTGTACAGTTCATTGGGCACATGGACTTTATCGAGCTCCGTGTGCAGGCGTTGCGATTGCGAATATGGCACGACCGGGTCGCTGTCGCCATGAATCATCAGAATGGGCGGCAGTCCAGCACGCACGTAGGTCAGCGGTGATACTCGTCTTGCCACGGCATCCCGGTCCGGCAAACTGCCCAGCCATGCAACAGCGTATGTCTTGCGATCGGGTCCAGCGATGAGGTCGGAAATATCTGTCGGCCCGTACCAGTCCACCACAGCAGCAACCTTGAGCGGCTGATCGCCCATGGCAGCGTCGGCGGGGCAGTTGTTATCGAGGCCATCGGAATCTTGCAGCATCCCGGCCATCAGAGCGAGGTGACCTCCCGCGGAATGCCCGGTTACGATGATGCGACTGGTATCGAGATGAAAATGTTCGGCATTACGATACACCCAGCGGAGAGCGCACCGTGCGTCTTCAACGGCTGCCGGTGCGAGTGCCGTTCCGGACATTCGATACTCGACGTTTATGACGTTCCAGCCGCGAGCCAGCCATGGCATCAAATAAGGGAGAGCACCAGTACGATCACCGAAGAACCATCCGCCTCCGTGATAGTAGATGACAGTGGGCACCGGCTCTTTCGTCTGTGCCTGCCAGACATCGAGCTTAACGGAGACGCCTGAGAAATAGCCGTAGGATTGGTCAGGATAAACGAGATAGCGGTCGCTTGCGGAGGCCGCCCAGTTTGCAGCGCTCGCCTGGGCGAGACCGGCGCACGGCAGAGCCGCGATTGCCAACACTGCGATTAGGCCGAGACGGAGCCGGTTGATTCTGTTGTCTTTGTTTCCCACATCCGCTGGACGATGAAGCCCGCGACCTGCTTTGAGTTTTTGCGTACACCCGTCGTCATGGTGGATGACGGCGCGCTGGGCGGCGGGTTCATTCACTGGGGCTGAATGGCTGCTCATTTACGTCTCCTGGAACTTGCGACTTTGGGGAATTGACCTGATCGCGGTCCTCGCGAGTCCCGCGCGCAGGCCATAGCAGCTCAGGCTCGACGAATGCCCGATTCGCCAAATTATATCGCATTTCATTGTCGATATATCATATTTCGAACATGTTTTTGTTCTTTTAATGCGCAAAAGAAACAGTCATGATATCATCACAAATTGGTTCGTACTTCTGACAGGAGAACGATTGTGTACGATAGGTTTCCCAGCATTGCATCGGGAAGGGCCGATGAATGCCTGACCGGATGGAATGCGGTTGGTGAGCACTTCTGCCGTCGAGTCGGTTCCGGCGGGGTCATCGCCATCGAGTCCTATCCCGCGGTAAATCTCGATGAGATCCAGGATGCATTGCGGCAATTCTTTCCGGGCGCCAGATTCGTCTGCACCGAGAATTTCCTGCGGCCACCAACCGAGATTAACGAAATGGTTGGACCTGTTCTCGGCGACGATCCCGTATTCGGACAGATGAACTCCATCGAGATCGCGGATTTCTTCGATCCGCAGAAACTGGCCGAGGCGAAGCGGAGCTGCGCCGCAGCTCCCGGCGAATTGGTGATCATCATCGGAACGGGAGCTTCCCTGATTTGTCCAGAGCCCTCAGTCCTGGTGTATGCGGATCTCGCCCGATGGGAGATCCAGATGCGCCAGCGCCGCAACGAAGTTGGCAACCTGGGTGCGGACAATCGCAACGACCCGCCGTACCTTAAGTACAAGCGAGCTTTCTTTGTCGACTGGCGCTCGGCTGACAGGCTGAAGGTGCGCCTGTTCGATCGCATCGATCTTCTGCTCGACACAAACGTTCCGGGGAATCCAAAGGCGATCAGTGGAGATGTGTTCCGCCGCAGCTTAAGGACGGCCGTGGCGCACCCCTTCCGCGTTGTCCCCTTTTTCGATCCTGGCCCATGGGGAGGCCACTGGATGGAACGCGTCCTCGGAGTTCCGGTGGACAATGCACCCAATCACGCCTGGTGTTTCGACTGTGTGCCGGAAGAAAACAGCTTGTTCCTCGGCTTCGGCGAAGCGCGCGTGGAGATTCCCGCGCTCGATGTCGTGCTCGCCCATCCCAAAGAACTGCTGGGCGAATCCGTGTACAAGCGATTCGGTGCGGAGTTTCCCATCCGCTTCGACTTCCTCGACACGATGGGTGGCGGCAATCTTTCACTCCAGGTGCACCCGCTCACCTCGTATATTCGCGAGCATTTCGGGATGGATTACACGCAGGACGAGAGCTATTACATGCTCGACGCGGGTGAAGGCGCGGGTGTTTATCTGGGCCTGAAAGAGGGTATCGATCGCGCAGCCATGGTTCGCGACCTCAATCGCGCGCAAAACGAAGACTTTGAGTTCCCGGCGGAAACTTACGTCAATCGTTTTCCCGCGCGCAAGCACGATCATTTTCTGATTCCGGCGGGGACGATTCATTGTTCCGGAAAAGACAGCATGGTCCTCGAGATCAGCGCCACGCCTTACATTTTCACCTTCAAGCTATGGGACTGGGAAAGGCTGGGATTGGATGGCCGGCCGCGACCGATCTCCCTTGCTCACGGTGTGGCGAACATCCAGTGGGATCGGACAACGGAGTGGGTGCGGCGCTCCCTCATCAATCGCGCGGAACCTGTTGCCTCCGGCGACGGTTGGCGCGAGGAGAGAACGGGCCTTCACGAACTTGAATTCATCGAAACACGCCGGCATTGGTTCACCGGAACTGTCCCGCACGATACCAAGGGAACAGTCCACGTGTTGAATCTGGTTGAAGGCGAAGAAGCCATCGTCGAAAGCCCCACGGGCGCGTTTGCTCCGTATCACGTGCACTACGCAGAGACTTTCATCGTGCCGGCGGCCGTTGGTCCTTACACGGTCCGGGCCAGCGGCTCAACCGGCGGCCGCGAGTACGGAACCGTCCAGGCCAGCGTGCGATTTTAGGCGAAGTTACGATCCCCAGTAAGCCGTCCAGGATGGCCCCGTCGGATCAACACTGAAGGTGTCAACTGCCCCGCCGCGTTTTGCCGCCCCTTCCACGCGAACCAGGACAGCGCCGGCATCGAGCTTCGCGGGAATTTCGATGGCTTCCGGCGACTCCGCACTGCTTTCTCGCGAAAAGTGCATCTTCCATCCATGCGCGCCCCACGGCTCCGCGCTCAACGAAACACGCCCAAAGCGTGTGGGCGACCCTTCAAGAACAAACGGCGTGCGCTCCTCGAGGTCTGCCGGCATCAGTCCAGCCAACAGGCGAATCTTGCGATCGTCTTCGAGCACTAGCATGTGCCGTAAATAGCGGATGCATTCGGCGCTGGCCCAGTTGTGTGGCATGTCGCCCCAGTTATCGCCGAGCAGCGCATTCTGCAGTGGCTGCTCTTCGCGCCAGGCGTGAAGCGGAGACGCATGGTTCAAATATCCAGTAAAAGTACGGTGCGCCCAATCCCGCATGCCCGCCCATAGATACACTTCGGCGACAAACGCAGCGTTGTAGTTCCAGACGGCTTCATGGTGAAGCCAGCCTGTTTCGGCCGGAATGTCTTCCTGCGTGCAGGCCTGCATCAGCGCGATATGGCCACGCACAACGGGATCGTCTTTGGAGAAGACCTCGCCGGGAAAAATTGCGTGCGAAAGCGCCCACTGCGCGCTCTGCGGCCGCGGCCGGTCCCACGCATCCAGGCGCCTTTGCTCATCATCGCGCATGAGCATCGGCAGATAGGAGAACCCGCGGGGATCCTGAACCATCTGCTCTCGCGCCGCGGTGTCAAAGGCCGATCGCAGTTCCTTATAAAAAGCAGTGGCGCGAACCAAATCGGGCAAACGCAGCTTCTCGTTGGCCTTCACGATGGCGCGCAAGCCGGCCAGTGTCCAGACCGTATTGGTGAAGTCGTTGCTCACGCCGCCGATGCCTCCGTCGGGGAACCCCGGGGCAATCAGTCCGTAGCGTCCGTTGGGCGAATCGCCTTTGCGCGCTTCGTCGCGGAGGCCGATCAGAAATTCGATCGCGTGTCCAACATTGGGGGCGAGCTGGCGGAGAAGATCCCAGTTCTGCTTGAGCTCGCAGGCGCGCACCAGCGTGAACATGGCAATTGCCGTGTCCTTCCAATGCTCCTTGCCGCCACCCGCGATGATCTGGCCGGAGGCCACCTGCCGTCTCCACTCGGAAAGCAGTCCCTGATCCGCGTCCTGGTCAAAGCCGAGATAACGGGCCGCTTCCAGAATGAAATTGCCATCGACGATCCAGAGTCCGCGATAAACTGTTGGGCCCACCTCGAAGACGAGCTTTCCGTCCTTCATCTCGCGCGCCTGCTGGATATTTCGCGCACAGGCGGTCAGGAATTCGCCCTTGCTGGCCGGCGCCGACCACTGCACCTGGCCCGCAAAAGGATGCCACTCCCGCCACCAGGCGCGCACTTCGGAGAGAAGCGTTTCTGGATCGGCCGAGGTATCGACCGCGCCGGTGCTGCCCGGCTGCGGCATCCTGAAAAAAAAGCGCAACGAACGGTTGCGCGTGGCCGTTCCATGCTCCAGGGTGAGGCGGTAACCGCCCTCTTCCAACATCCAACCTGTATCGTGCGCCTGGTTGTCCTGGGGAATGCAGATCATCCACGGCTGTTTCGCCTCTCCCCGCACCACTTCCGTCACGATGCCGCTCTTCGGCTTTACGTCGAATTTGAAGCAACTGCGAATCCGCACCAGTGGAGTCGCAACCACGTCCTCGCCCCGCGGGCGAATCTCCATCAGCATGTTGTCTACGCGTCCCTCATTCGGCCGGCGGCTGGCAAACGCGATCAGTTCCACCCTGGCCGTGGGCCTGTCGATCACGGTGTGCAGGATGGGAATCCCCGGCGCTTCCATTTTCTGCTCGACCCACGTATCGCGAGCCATGCCCGAGAGCGTGAATTCAACGATGGTGCCGAATTGATTGAAGCCGGCCAACGGATCTGAGGGAAAGTCGTAGCGAAGATCGCCGTGCTTGCCCACCACAGTTTTCGCGGGATCATCGGGAAAGCAGATCGTCGACTGAAAATCCTCGGGCGCAAAGCGAAAGTCGACCTCGGCGTTGAAGGCAGTCTGTGATTCGCTTTTTGGGGCGGGCTCCTGCTCCGGCTTTTCACCGGCATGAGCCGTGGGCGTGTCCACACCTGTGAGAAGTGCGGCCGCCGCCCCCCCGGCAAGGAAGGTACGTCGATCGATCGGCTTCATTGTGCCATTCTCCCGCGTCGTTATGGTTCGAAAGTTGGCCAGACCGCAGCTGCCCGAGCAGGTTCGGAAACCCACTGCACACGCTCTGGATCGGCTTGAAATTGCCTGTAAACAGGGAGCGCGTGATCCAGCCCCAGCTCTGGATAAGGACGCGGCCCGTGTACCTGCAGATCAGAAGTGAGATATCGCGGATTAGCCTTCCACTCGATGCGCGTATCGCGCAACAAAGGGAACCAAGCCAGGCCGCCGCGCGCGCGCACTCCCTCATACACGAACGAGTATTGGCGTTCGCAGAGGGCGCCAAAAACCATGCGCTCGGTGGCGCTCGCATTGGCTACGAAGTGAGCCCAGTTTGGGGGAACCACCACCTGGTCTCCCGGTCCGGCTTCGACGGCTATACAGCGACCCGGGTCATCACCAACAGATTCCTGCGCGTAGATCATCGCGTGACCTTCCCAGATCTCAAAGAGCTCTGGTGTCGACCAGCCACAGTGCGGGGCCACACCATGAACGTGTCCCTGGCTGCGCACTGGCTCCTCGCCCAGCCGCCCACTGGCGTACGCGACTACCCCAAACAGAAGGAAGCGTTTGCGAAGTTCCGCGGCATCGTTCACCATGCCCACGTCCATTGCGATCCCATACACGGGATCGGGTCCTGTGCAGTTCGGATCGCGCAGGCTTGGGCGAATATCGTCAAGTTTGCGCTTCTCTATTGGCGGACCGAAGACACCTTCCCCAAAATCGAAGTCCAGACTATCGCCGCGCAGACGAATGTCCAACCCGCAGTTGAAGCCTGTGTCGACCAGCTTGTCACTCAGCGGCAATGAAGACCGGCTTTCCATCGCGCTCAACCAGGCGTGCGCTAAAGCCCTGGTCCGCGATCGGTTCGTAGTCGTATCCTGCATCGGTGGGCCAGCACGCCCAGACAATCAAAGGAGTGCTACCGGTATTCGCGATGCGGTGAGCATTCTCTCCACGAACATAATGCAGACTGCCCGGCGCCATGATCTCGCCCCAGGTTCTGCTTTCCGTATTCATCTGGATGAGCATGCCGCTGCCCGAAACAGTGCCGTAAAACTCGGCACGCAGGCGATTCGCGTGAAAGTGGCCATGTGTCATAAAGTACTCATCGCCCACTTTTCCAGGCTGCAGCAGCGTCAGTCCCCAGAAAAGGCCGCCTTCGGTTCCGGCATTCGTGGGCGACCACCAACGAACACGGTAGACCTCGCGATTGAGCCCCAGGAGGCTGAGCGCGGAAGAATCGCTAAAAATTCGCTGCAGATCCTGAAGGGTCTTGAAGCTTTCCTGGACGGGCTCACCAATCATCATGCCGCGACACCAGTCGACAAAAACCGGCGTGGTCAGGCAATCGTTCAATCCGACTCCAGTAAGGGTTTCCATATCAGCATGTGATATTAGCACACGAAAGTTTCGTTTTCAACATAAACAATCATAAATTTGCATTTTCGTGTTAAAATAGCACGACATATGCTCCGAAAATGGCTCAACCGCACAGCGTTGTGGGGTCCGTCGAGGTCGCGGGCGATATGATTTTCGGCGCGATCATGCAACATGGTTATGCGTTCCAGCTTGCAAAGGTTGTTTTTGTGTTCTTTCGAAGTTCCTGACTTTCGTATATAACCGCATCGTTCGAAATTATCAGAGGGAGTCCATGCCGATGTCTTCCGCAGATCCTCGAGCCGAGGAAAAGACCCGGTCATCCGGTTACATCGTTTTCCTCGCCACGATCGTTGCGATTTCAGGTTTCCTGCTCGGCTTCAATACCGCGGTGATCAGCGGAGTCCTGGTTTTCCTGCGCGTCGAGTTTGCCCTCAGTAACACGGCCATCGAAATCGCAACGAGCGCAATCCTGTTGGGCTGTCTGCTGGGCGCAGCGGGCGCCAGCCTGATCGGTGACCGTTTTGGCAGGCGCAAATCATTGCTGCTTGCGGCCGTTGTTTTCGCCGGCTCCACAGTCATGACCGCGATGGCGAATTCCGTCACCGTGTTTTCTCTGGGCCGCTTGGCAGGTGGCCTGGCGATTGGCCTCTCTTCCGTGTTGACGCCTGTCTACATCGCAGAGATCGCCCCTGCGCGCAATCGGGGAACGCTGGTTTCTATGAACCAGATGGCAATCGTGGTCGGGATCCTGATCGCATATCTCGTCAACTGGAGTTTGGCCGGATTTGGCGAAAGCAGTTGGCGCTGGATGCTGGGCGTTGCCGTCATCCCCGCTCTCGTTCTTTTGTTTGGCCTGCTCGGGGTTCCGGAGAGCCCTCGATGGCTCATCAGCCACCAGCAATCCGAAAAGGGAAGGCAGGTGCTCTCTCGCTTTTTGGGTGCTGCAGAGGCCGATGCCCAACTCGCTCAAATGGAACAGGCTGCTGTCGGCGAGCAGGGCTCGTGGCGCGAGGTTTTTGCGCGGCCTATGCGGAGGCCTCTCACTATCGCGCTGGGACTCGCGATTCTGTGCCAGATCACCGGAGTCAATGCCGTTCTCTACTATGGCTCCATCCTTATCAGCGAGCATTTTCGCGGCCAGACAACCAATACTGCCTTGTTGACTAGCGTCGTCATTGGTTGCGCAAATCTCATCAGCACCCTTCTGGCGATGCGTTTCCTCGACCGTTGGGGCAGGTGCCCCATGCTGCTCACCGCCGCGGGTGGCATGACCATTTCCCTCGCCATTCTGGTCTTCACCTTCCACGCTCCGGGAATGTCGACTTGGGTAGTTCTGGGCAGTATCATTAGTTACACCGCGTTTTTCGCATTCGGAATGGGGCCGGTCCCATGGGTTTTGATCTCTGAGATCTTCCCCAATAAGATTCGGGGAAGAGCGGCTTCGGTCGCTACTTCTGCTTTGTGGACTGGAACGCTGCTGGTTACCTTCACTTTCCTCTCACTGATTCGGGCACTTGGCGTCTCCGGCACCTTTTCGATTTACGCCATTCTGTCGGCCTTCAGCTTTGTATTTATTTGGAGCATGGTTCCTGAGACGCGGGGCAAGACTCTCGAAGAAATTCAGCAACAGTGGGAGAACTGAGCGGTGATGAAACGCGGCAAGCAAAATTTTGCAACGGAGCCCGAAGAAAGCACGGAGATTGCGCAAAGCCGGGAAACTCAGCAGCAGAGGATTCAGTTCATCCTCACATCGCTGCAGGAAACCGGATCGGTCGTAGTTGAGGATCTCGCCGAGAAGCTTAAAGTATCCGTAGTTACCATTCGCCGCGACCTCGATCAACTCGAGCAGCAGGGTCTGTTACGCCGCACGCACGGCGGGGCCGTCTCCATTGAGCCATTGTTTTATGAGCCGTTCAAGAAAGACCGTTCCTTCCTCGACCAGGTCGAACGGCAGGCCAACGAGAAACGCCGCATCGGCCGCGCCGCGGCAGCGATGATCACGCCGGGTGAGACCATCGCCATCACCCCCGGTACAACCACCGCCGAGATCATCCGCGGCTTGCCTCTCAACAGCAAAATCACCGTGGTGACGAATACCGCCAACATTGCGATGGAACTGTCGAAGCGCAAAGACGTGAATGTCTTCGTCACGGGAGGTCATCTGCATGGAGAGTGGTTCTCGCTCGTCGGTCCCACTGCGATCCGCAGCCTCGAAAACATGCTCATCCATACTATGTTCCTTGGCGCCGACGGCGTAGACCCAAAGTGGGGAGTGAGCTGCTATAGCTCCGACGAGGCCGAGCTCAACGCCGCCATGGTGCGCCTCTCGCGCCGTCACATTGCCGTCGTGGACCACACGAAGCTCAACGTGGTTGCAAATTATCGCATCTGCGAAATCGGTATCTTGACCACTCTGATTACGGATACAGGAGCGACGGAGGAAATGGTCGCTCCCTACCAGAAGCTCGGGGTGAAAGTGCTGCGCGTTTGACGAATCGCGCTCGGCGAACGTGGTCCGCTGGATTTCCGGTTGATCCCGGTCTGCGCGACTGAATGGACGCTTAGGACTTCTCCGGACGGACGATGAATCCCCGCGAAAATCACCGAATTTCGCTGAAAACCAGACAATTTATTTCAGTTCGTCCAAAGCCCGTCGCCCCGAAAATTGCCCCGGCATTCTCTTTGTGCATGCGCTCTGCCTGCGATTCTCGGCGCGGTTAAAGATGTGGTGTGCAAGAATGAGGCTCATCACCCAGCCGCATGGGTGAACTCAAAGTCTCAGGGCGCACGTAATTCTCCCGTCGACTGAAATGTGATTCCGGAGATCGTGTCGCCGGACGCGAGAACATCCCTCACATGCCCCGGATTGGCGCCACCGCGAGCCGCCGCCCGCTCCAGCAGGCGAACCGCTACTGCCGGTTCTGTTCCCGCCGGCAGACGGAAGACCCAAGGAATATTAGCTGACGTGAGGGACTTGTCGTTGCTCAACGCGACCACCGGAACGAGGCATTTCAATGCCAGTTGCTCTGACAGGTGACTGGCGTCCCGGTCCAGCGCCACAATCGCCAGCGCGCGTTCATCCATCAGATCGTGGACCAATTGAGTTGAAGCGGCGCCCCAGCTCTGGTTGCTCTCGACCGGCAGCAGTGTCCATGGCCCGCCACTCCCCGCGCTGTCTCGCAAAGCTGCCAGAACGTCAGGGGACTTCGCGACTGCGGCGGCATTCGGTCCAAAGATCACCACATGCGCCGACCCCTGCGGCAGAGGAGCGGAAGAAGGAGCGGCGAGGCCGACCCCATCCTCGCCGACGCGAGCGTAGGGCGAAGTCGCTCCAAGGGAAGACACCGGCACGGTAGAGGCGTGTTGCGTCGCGGGCCCCTTGTCCATCGGCGCAAGCCGATAGGTGATGGCGCCATTGTGCACTGTCCCCAGGTACATCGGCGCCACGTTCTTCTGGTTGGGATCGAACATCATGTGGCCGGTCACGCCGTCGTACTGTTCGATGTCGGCCAGAGCGTCGTGAATGCGGGCGCGGTTCAAGCCGGCCTTGCAGATGGAGTCGAGCAGCGCATTCATCGCGTCGTAGGCCAGTGAAGCGAACTGGTCGGGCTTCTCGTTGAAGCGAGCCTCGAATCGTTGGTTGAAAGCCCGCCAGCGCGGATCGTTGCGCGTGGGATCGTAAGGAAAGACCGCCTCAAAGCCGTCGGCTGCCGGCCCGGCCTCGGCCAGCAGTTCGGGGCCGAGGGTGCGATAGGAGCCGAAGACGCGCTGCTTCATGCCCAGGGCGCGCATCTGTTTCAGGATCTGGGCGGCGGGAATCTCGTCGGTCCAAAGCACGATGGCGTCGGCGCGCGAATCCTGGATGACGCGCAGTTGGCGCGAGAAATCGGCATCGCCGGGGAAGAACTTCTGTTCGATGACCACCGGATGGCCGAGCCGGCGCGAGGCGTCGCGAAACTTGGGAACGCCCAGGCGGCCGTAACGGTTGTTGACGCGCAGAAGGGCGACGCGCTTCAAACCGAGCTCGGTATAGATATGGCGCGCCAAAGTGTAGCTTTGTACGCGGTCATCCTGCAGATCGGTAAAGTACCAGGGAATGTAGGTCTCGGGAATGGTGGGATCAGTGGAGGCACTGTTGACGATAGGAATCTCGGCTTTGAGTGCGACACGCAGGATGATGTGCGTGCTTTCAGAGCTGATAGAGCCGAAGATGGCCCAGTCCTGGTCGTCGTAGATCATCTTGACGGCTTCGTTCGACGCCGATCCCCAGATGGTTGGATCGGTGGGCCGGTCGCCGCCGTAGACGGCCTTCGCCTGCCAGTTGTCATAGTCGTTGTGCAGCACCAGGCGGAAGGGCATGCCGCCGTATCCGCCGCGTGCGTTGGCTTCTGCCACGGCCAACTGCGCACCGTGCAACATGCGCTGTCCGAAGGCCTGGTCAGGCGTGTGCTCGATAGGCCCAAAGAAGCCGATACGCACCTCGGTGAGATTTTTGGGCTCGGGCAAATCGCGTCCCGCTCCGGCATAAATGTTCGGGTGGGTGTAGTTGACCTCGTAAGGCGAAGCGAACTTCGCGTACGGCCTCATGTCGTCCGGCTCACCGGCGTAAGGAGTCACCGTTCGATCGCGAGGCGGCCCGGGCGGATGCTTGCCGCACTCGCAAACGCTGCCGCTCTGCGCCGTGAGAGGAGCGCAGACGCCCAGCGCCAACACGCAGACCGCAACCTGAAGCGAGCCTTTACGCATGTCGACTACTCCCTTCCGCCGTCCTTTTCCGTGCGGAACATGGCGATGGCTTCGATCTCGATAAGCAGTTCCGGCCGGCAGAGGATGGCCTGAATGCCGGTGGAGGCGGGCAGAGGATCGAGTCCCTGCTCCTTGTAGAATGCGGTGCGCTCCTCGTTGAACGCCTCATAGTCGCGCTCGATGTCGCGCAGGTAACAGGTGGTGCGCACGATGTCATTCCAGGTGCAGCCTTCGCTGGCCAGCAAGCCGCCGATATTATCGAGCGTGCGCCGCATTTGCGCACGAAAATCGCCGATGTGCACGCTTTGGCCGTTTTCGTCGATGGAGGCCGTGCCCGAGATCAGCAGAATGATCAGGCCGTTGAGATCGATCCTCATGCCGCGCGAGAATGAGCTGGGCTTCGCGTAAGCGAAGGCCTCATTCAGAACGTTGTGGTTGGTGACCGCGCGCTTCTTCACGGGCGCGTGGGCAATCGTATCAAGGATTTCAGCAAATGCGCTCATCACGATGCTCCTTCGAGGAATTCTTGGAACGCTTTATGGTTGACGAATCCCATGGCTCAACCCCCTGGCCGTGGCGACCCATATATCCCCACCCTGGAAGTCGATTCCCAGAATGTAGTTGTGGGCAGGCGCGGAGGCGACGGGCACGCGGGTAAGGCGCCCCACTGCGTCGCGCACCGTCATCTCCGGCTTGCCAGTGGTGAGAGAGGGACGATAGACGGCCCAATTCGCGCCGTCGTAGTAAGCCAGGCCCTTGTCGGTGCAGAACCAGGCATGATTGGCGTCCACACCTTTCACAAAATTTGTGAAGTTCGAGGGCAGGCCGCTGTCTTTGGTAAGAAAGTTGTGCCAGTAGCGGCCGTCGTAGCGGCTGTCGCCGAAGTACGTCGACGCCCACACGATGTTATCGACGTAGCTGACCGAGGAGACGATTTCATGGATCAGCCCCTGGTCCTTGAAGAGCACCAGCTCGTTTTCGCCATCGGGCTTCTCGTACATGTCCCACCGGCCCGTGCTCTGGTTCAGTTCCAGCAAGCCGCTGCCCCACACTGCAAAATAGATCTTGTCCGCCTGGGCGGAGACGCCGTAAACCCAGATTTCGCGCATGGGCGTATTGCGCTCGTTGTAGAGCGACCACTGGCTCGTGCGCAGGTCGAGCCGGCAAGCGCCAGCGGCGGTAGCCACCCAAACGTTTTCGCCCTCGACGGAGACGCCATAGACAACGTCGTTGCTCAAGCCTGAGTTCAATTGGGTGTAGCTGACAATGCGCCCGGCCGAGATGCGGCTCAGCCCGCCCATGGTGCCAGCCCACACGTCGCCGGTGCGCTTGTCGAGAGCGAGCGAAAGCACGGCCCGGTGTGCCAGGCCGTCTTTGGTTGTGTAGGTGTTCCATTTGCCGTTCTCGTAAAGCCCCAAGCCGTTGTCGGTGCCCGCCCAAATCCGATTGCCGTCCACCAGAACGGCGTAGACGTGATTGTCGGGCAGGCCGTCCACGGTGGTGAAGTTCTCGAAGCGGAAGCGAGGCATGTGCGGGACTGCGGCGGCTGAAGTGGCGTGTGCGCGGTGCATGGCGGCCGGCGGCCGGGCGGAAGGCTGTTGCGCGGCGGCGGGCGGAGCCGCCAGCATACACGCAACTGCGGCGGCCGCAAGCGCCAGTGCATACGCATTGTTGTTCTCGCTCGTCTTCATCGCGCCCTCAGGTATTCGATTAGGTCGTTGAGTTCATCCTTGGTAATATCGTTGGTGCGGCCGTGCTTGTCGTCTGGGTTATAGACAGTCCATATCTCTTCGAGGGTGCGCGCCGACCCGTCGTGCAGGTAGGGCGCCGTGAGCGCGATGTTGGTCAACTGGGGCGTATCCAGCAATCCCGAATTGTCGGTCGGCTTTTTTGTGCCCACGTCGAACGACTTCTGACTGGTGCCCTTGGGCCCGCTGTGGCAATATGAGCAACGGTTGGTGAGCGGGATGGGATTGCCGAACTTATCCTGGGTCAGCTCGAAGATCACCTTGCCGCGCTCTTGCGCTGCAGTGAGCTCGCCCGAGGGCAGCCGCCAGCGATTGGGCCGCGGAGGCAGGCTCAAAATGTACGTGGCAAGATCCGCCAGCGTGGGATCGTCGTAATTCTCCGAGCGCCAGAAATACTTTTCCGTCCGCGGGCCGCATTCGGTGGGCACATCGGGATTGCCGCCGTTCCACTTGAAAGGCTCCGTGCCCCGGAGGTCCTCCAGAAGGCGGTTGTCGACGATGTCGCGGCCGAAGCCGTTCGACTCCAGATTCCACTGCAGTCCGTCGAACGTGGAATCGAGGTGGCAGTTGGCGCAACCGATCTGGCCCTGGAAGGAGTAGCGCGATGTATAGAACGTCTGCTCCCCGCGGCGCAGTGCCGTCACCTGCTGCATCTTGGTCAACTGCATCGGCGAGGCCTTGCGGTGGGCCTCGTCGATATGGCACTGCGAGCACTGCGGCTTGCCCTGAGAGAGATCGTTGACCGTAGAAAACAACTGGTCGCCGGAGTGCATCGACCACAGTTGCCCTGAACCGGCCAGAGGAATCGTCGATAGCAAGCGGCTGGTGCGCGTATCGATCACGCTGATCGTATCGTCGAGCCGGTTGGCGACAAACAGTCTTCGGCCGTCGGGCGCGATGATAGCACCACGCGGATCGTGCCCCACAGCGATACGCGCAATCACATAGTTGGCGCTGGCTCCCAGATTCTCCGCGTAGGGCCGGCGATGCGTGCGAATATAGCCGAGCAGGCGCTGCACGTCGATCGCGATGACCGTCTCCGCGCCGCCGCAGGTAATGAATATACGCGACTTGTCGGGGGTAATTGCTACACCGAAGGGCCGCGCTGCGTAGCGCTCGAGTTCATCGAGGGGAATCTCGACCGGTTTGCTGCCCACGTCTGCGCCAAAGAGCGTCAAGGTGTCGACAAAGTACCCGCCGTGTTCCAGATGCGCCAAAGGCACAAGATTTTTCGGGTGCAGCTCGGCAGCCGCGCCCAGACGGCCGTCTGCAGAGATCGCCAGGTGAAAGACCCCGGCGATGCTCGGGAGCGGGACGCGATCGACGACCTCCGCCCGCTCCGCGTCGATCACCGTGATCTCCGATTCCGGCGGCGTCCGCGCGGGCCCCGGATTCGGATAGATGTGCGTGACGTAAAGGCGGCGGCCATCCGGAGTGGGCGTGATGTAACTCGCGCCGCGTCCGGCCAGCAGCCGCTTCACTTCCGCGCCGGTCCGGGCGTCGAGAACGGCAACGTCGTTGGAGATGCGGTTGGCGACAAATAAGTATCTGCCCGCGCGGTCCTCGACCACACTCGATGGCTCCGCTGCGACCGGCCACGTCTCAATCACCTCAAGCGACCGCGTGTCGATCACCGATACAGTATCGTCCCAGGAGTTGGCGACGAATAGCCGGCTGCCGTCGGCCGAGAGCGAAAATCCGCGCGGCGAGTGGCCGACGGCGATGGTCTTGATGGGCGCGTAGGTTGTTGCGTTCAGCACCCGTACTTCGCCGCTCTGACTGGAAAGCACGTAAAGCCGCGCGCCATCGGGCGAAAACATCATCTCCACGGGCGAACAGTAGTTCAGTATCTCTCCGGACGCGCCGGCTGCAATAGCGTGCGCCGTTCGGTTCCACAGTGAACCGCAGACCATGGTCGCGGCCAGCGCGGCCGCGCAAGCGCCAAGGCTCGTCCACAGGCGGCTCATCGCGGCTCCTCCACCGTCAAAATGCGATCCACGCCGACGTTTTCAAGCGTTTGCTCGCGGCTGCTGGGCCAATGCACGGTCAGCTTGTCGATGGTGGCTGCCGCGCCGAGCCCGAAGTGCAGGCGGCCGTCGTTCTGGGAGAGATAGCCGGAACCAGCCACCCGCTCTGCTGCCCATCGTTTGCTTCCGGCCACAACCTCCACTCGCGCGCCGATCCCGTCGCGATTGCTCTTTGCGCCCACCAGCTTGATCTCAATCCAATGACCCGTTCCGGTGGAGACGTTTTGGATGAGCTTGCCGTCGGCGCCGAGGTTGACCAGAAAAGCGTCGACCTTGCCGTCGTTCATGTAATCGGCAAAGCAAGCGCCGCGCGCCACCGTGCGCTCGCTCAGCACCGGTCCCGCCGCGCGCGAGTCATCTTCGAACTTCCCGTTGCCGAGCCCGCGAAACAGCGTGTGCTCCTGCGGGATAAGGTGAATGAGGCCGCCGTGAAAGACGAGGATGTCGAGCTGGCCGTCGTTGTCGAAGTCGTAGACGCCCGAACCCCAGCTCACGTACTGCGCGTCCGTCTGCGAGATGCCGCTGGCTGCGCTCTGGTCTTCAAAGCCGGTTTTAGCCGCATCCGGCGCGGCGCTGGAGGCAACGGTCTGGAGATTGTGCAGGAATCGGTTGTAGCTGCCGTCTGTCACCCAAAGATCCAGGACGCCTCGGCCCTCGAAGTCGGCAAATACGGGACCCATCGACGAGGTGGCCTCGCCATTCTGTCCGAAGGCTGTTCCGGTGTCGTTGGCGATTTCCTCGAAGGTCCCATCGTGCTTGTTGTGAAAGAGGAAGTTTTCGGTGCGGTCGTTGGCGACGTATATATCGTCCCAGCCATCGTTATCGAAATCGCCGGCGGTCACTCCCATGGTGCGGCCAACATAGGCGCCGATGCCCGATTTGTCCGTCACATCGGTAAAGGTTCCATCGCAGTTATTGTGGAACAGCATGTTGGTTTCGCCCGCGTAGTCGAGCGGCCCCGGATAATTATCGGCCGCATAGTAGGCGCGGTAACTGGGATCGAACTTGACATAGCGGCCCACAAACAGATCGAGGCAGCCGTCCTTGTCATAGTCGAGCCAGGTGGAGCTGATGGCCCAGCCATCCACCTTGATGCCGGCCTTGGCGGTGACGTCGGTAAAGTGGCCATTGCCGTCGTTGTGATAAAGAACCACTTTCCCGTAGCCGGTGACGAGCAGATCTTCATATCCGTCGTTGTCGTAATCTCCCGCGGTGACGGCAATGGAATACATATTGGGATCGAGGCCGGACTCCTCAGTAACGTCGGTGAAGTGGCCGCTGCCGTCGTTGCGATAGAGGTGGTTGTGCGGCGGCGGACTGGGCTTCTCCTTGAGCGGATAAGGATGCACCGAATCGTCGAGCGGCCTGCCGTTGACGACGTAGAGCGAAAGCCGTCCCGAGTTGTTGTAGTCAAACCAGACGCAGCCTGCGCCGGTGCCCTCGAGCAGCGAACCCAGCTTGGCCGACCCGAAGCTGTGCGTAAAGCGGATGCCGGATTTGCCGGTCGCATCCTCAAAGCGAATGGCTGAACGAATTATCAATGGCGCGCTCGCGGAAGGCGTTTGTCCGGGCGCTTGCGATGCAGCAGGCGTAGTTTGCGCGGCGCGATCAGGCTGCGCGCCCGGCGATGCAACCGGCGCGCCGGTTTGCGCCACGGCCACCGAAACCGCGCCAAAAAAGAATAGAAGAGCCAGCCGCATATCAGTTCCCTTCCTGCTCTGGGCCGTGAGTTTTTGCCGATTTCGGCGGGACGGTCAGGTCGACGGGAATGGTGGTGCGCAATAACACGGCCGGCACGCGGTTTTCCGCGGCTCGCTCCGGCCCGGTATGGCATCCCACGCAGATGCGCTGCTCGCCGCCACGCGCCCAAAACCAGCCGCGCTCGCGACGCAGCACCGCGCCATTTTTATCCAGCAATGCAAAGCGAATGGGGGTGTTTCCCGGGACTTTGACGAAAAACGATCCATCCTGCTCCACGGGCGCTGTGCCCATCGAAACCGCGTCGCCGCTTGCATTCTGCGCCTCAAGCCGTACCGACGCGGGCGCAGTTTTCAGATCGCCTTCACGCGAGAGGCGCGCGTCCAGGGCCAACAGGTTGGCGTAGTCCCACGGATGCAGCCCCGAAGGATGACGATGGGGCCGTTCGCGCGGAATCACAGGAACCGGCTCGACAAGATCCTCGCCCCGGTCCGCGAATACGGTTTTCATGGTTGCCGTGCCCGGCTTCCACGATCGGAGCGCATAGTGCGCATCGCTTCCCGTTCGTATGCTTACCAGCCACTCACCCGGCTCGATTTCCGCGATTGCGCTCGCGTACTCGCCGCGCGGCGCGGCCACCGGCTCCTCGTGAGCCGACGGGGAGGTGAAACGCCCGAGCGACGTTCCGTGTGTGAAGATCACGTCGCCCGAATTCAGTTGCGTTCCGCCCCAGCGCCCGCGGCCGTGATCGCAGCGGTAAGACTCGGCCCCTGAGCCGTCGGCGTAAACCAAGAACAACTCAGGAATCGAGCCTTGCCCAAGTGGGAAGCCGGCTTCAAACAGAATGCGCCCGTCCTTGAGAACGCCGGCGGGAAATGCGCTGGCGTTGATGTAAGAGAGCGGCAGAAGGCCGGGGCCTACCGTCGGATTTCGCGGTGTGGATTCCTGCGGGCGGCCATCGTCGGAAGATTCGAGCTGGAATCCACCGGGAGTGCGCTGGGCCCAAACCAACCGGCCGCCGGGGAGATAAAACGGGCGCTCCGCATCTGTTGCCGTGGAAACCACCCTGCGCACGGAACCATCCTGGAGCGTCAGTTCCCAGATCTGCCAGGAATCATTCGCCATTTTTCTGCCTGCAAACAGGACCGACTTGCCGTCATAGGAGACATCGGCATCTGCGGTAGCGGCGAAGTCCGGAACCAGGGGCGTAGCCTTCCCGTTGTGGACAAGCAGCAGTTGCGCGCCGGCCGGAAAACGCTCTTCACCGCGCAATTCGGCGAGCGGCTTGTAGACAGGTGCGGCGGTGACGATGCAATCTGCGCTGGGCCCCTGTTCCGGCGTGGGCGCGAAGCCGCACGACGCGACAAAGGCAAACGTTGCGGCGCCGACCGCGAGTATACGGAGTGCTGCCCTCATCCCGCCACCGCCTCTAAGACTTGTCTATCTGCGCCCCGAAGGCTGCGCGGCCCCTGCGCGCGGAGGGCAATCCAGGGCTCGATATCGGCCATCATCGTGTCGAACTCGTCAAAGTCGAGTGATTGCTGGCCGTCGCTCCAAGCGTTGTCAGGATCGGGATGCACCTCGACGATCACGCCGTCGGCGCCGGCAGCCACGCCGATTCGCGCCAGCGCGGGAACCAGATCGCGATGCCCAGCCGCATGGCTGGGGTCGGCGATCACCGGCAGATACGTCACTTGCTTGAGCAGCGCAATGCCGGCGGCATCAAAAGTGTTGCGCATCGCGGTTTCAAAGGTGCGGATACCGCGTTCGCACAAGATTACCCAGGGATTGCCATTGTCCAGGATGACCTGTGCCGAGCGCAGGAAATCCGCGATGGTTGCCACCATGCCGCGTTTGAGGAGGATGGGCCGTCCGGATCGAGCAGCGGCTTCCAATAGCGCGTAGTTCTCCATGTTGCGCGAGCCGATCTGCAGGATGTCGGCGTATTCGGCCACGAGCGCGACGTCCACCTCCGACATCACCTCGGTCACCACGGCCAGACCGGTCGCTGCGCGCGCCGCAGCGAGCAGCTTCAATCCCTCGAGGCCCAGACCTTGAAACGAATAAGGAGAGCTGCGCGGCTTAAATGCGCCGCCACGGAGAATGCGTGCTCCCCCTCGGCGTACATGATGGGCCGTAGCCATGAGCTGGCTTTCGGTTTCGACAGAGCACGGCCCGGCGACGGTTACAAATTCGTCTCCGCCCACGAAAAAGTCACGCACCGGCACCATCGTCCGCTGGCTGCACGCGCCAAGCAGAACATCGGGGCTCTCGGCAAACAGCTGCCGCCAACTTTCGCGCACACGGAACTCTCCGTCCGGCCTCCAATGTCAGGGAAGCGCCAGTGTACCGCGATCGTTCGATCAACGCCTCCATCGAAAGGTTGAGACGCGCTGGCGCGCCAGAGCACCGTTCGCCGCCTCCGGAGAGTCCGGCAAGCATCGATTCATGAGAGGCAGGAACGGTGCGACGCGGTTTACGCCCGCGCAATCGGCGGCGGGCGATAGCCGAATGCCGCGTCCACCACGGCAGCTACGCCAAGCGCCGTCTCGTCTTCAAAAGGCCGTGACACAATCTGCACGCCGATCGGCAAGCCGCCGGGCGAACTCCCCACGGGAATCACTGCCGCCGGCGCAGCCAGTACGTTGAACCACTGCGTGAAGCGGACCGCATCGAAGTAGGCAACCGACGCGCCATCGATCGTCCAACTGCGCTCTTCATGGCGAAACGCCGGAACGGCCGCCACCGGGCACAACAAGACCCGAACTTCCTTCATCTCTTCGAGCATCTTCGAGCGCAGTAGATCCATCTCTGCCCATGCCTCGAGCAACTCCGTCGCCGTGAGCGTTCCGGCGGCTTCGGCGATGGAGAGGAACTCGGCGAAGATGGGGCTGAGTAGGTCGCGCTTGCCACGAATTGCCGGCTCGTAAAACATGGCCCCGCACTGCACGAAAAAGGTCCACCACAACCTGCGCAACGGCTCGAGCGTGCGCGGCCGAAACGGTTCCACACGAAAACCCGCGTCCCGCAGCGCTGCCGCCGCCGCGTTCACTGCGGCACGCGTTTCCGGCGTCACGGGAACCAGGCCGTCGTCCTCGAAAAATCCGATGCGCTGGGAGCGTAGCTCTTCAAGGCTGCGTTCTCGATACGAAATAGGCGGACTGATCGGATCGAAAAGATCCTGCCCGCTCAGGGTGCGGAATAATAGCGCAACGTCGTCCAATGTGCGCGCCATGGGCCCGATGGCGCCCAGGATTGCAAACGGCCCCACGCACGGCGGCAGATGCCCGCGTCCTGGAATTCGCCCCGGCGTGGGTTTGAGCGAGCAGATGCCTGTAAAATGCGCAGGCACGCGGACAGATCCGCCGCTATCGCTGCCCAGTCCGCCTGCCGACATTCCCGCGGCGATAGCCGCTGACTCGCCTCCGCTCGATCCGCCGGGCGAACGATCGAGATCCCACGGGTTGCGCGTGCGCCCATGCAGCCGGTTCGCGGTTTCATACGCCATCAGAAACTCCGGACAATTCGTCGTGCCCAGAATCAGCGCTCCGGCGGCGCGCAATCGCGTTACCACGACCGCGTCTTCGGCCGACACTTCGCCCTCGTGCAGCAGGCTGCCGATTTCGCAGCGGTAGCCTGCGGTGGCAATCGAGGATTTCACTGTAACTGGCAAGCCGTGCAGCGGGCCGCGCGGCTCCGGCGCCGCGTCGAGCGCCCGCGCCTGTGCGCGCACGCGTTCCACGTCGAAGTCGGCAAAGACGTTCAATTGCGGATTGAGCCGCTCGATCTGGTGGATGTGCGCTTCAGCAAGCTCGCCCGCTGTGAGCTCTCCCCTGCGCACCAGCTCGATCTGCTTCGCTGCCGGAGCCAGCACAACATCGTTCATGGCAGCACGACCGGCGCCGCAGTGCGCGGCAAATCGTCGATTGGCGTCGAAGGCAACGGCTGATAGTTGAAGTAGTGCAAACCAACTGGCTCGCCCGATTCGAAGCGGTCGTTCCAGTTCAATTGATAATCGAGCGAGGCCGCATCGTCGGGGTATTTCTCTGGTTGTGGATAAGGGTATGTGGTCATTTCATGAAATGGCATCTGCGCCACGGTGAATGGCAGCGCATCCCACCAATCCATGTCTTTCACGAATCCGTTGGCATAGAAGAAGTAATCGCGCTTCCAATGCGCGGGCAGCGCGGGCAGGGCGGCCGCGTCGAACTCCGCCGCGATCTCCTCGCCACTACCGAACACGACGAACCGATCGTCGATGTTTTCGAGGAGCGGGGTAACGTCGCCAAAGTGCGTGTAGTTGCCTCGCTCGAGTTGAAAGGGTCCGGTCAGGCTCACGACGTTGTAGTCGTAGTCCAGGTCGCCCTCACTTGCCCCTTCAATTTGCTTTGGATAACCACGGAAGCGCAATGTTGCGCTCGTCAGCGTAAGCTCTGCCGTGCGCGCCATCGTGCCGGAACTCTGGTCGATCAGCACCTGATCCCAAAAGATCTGCAAATTCGTCATCACGCGGATGCGGCGCGTTCCCGCCGGCAGTTTGCCGGTCAGGTCCACCACGATCGTCCGCTCCAACCCGGCCGGAAACCCCGCATCGCCCGGAATCCGCTGCCACGTGCCGTCAGGACGTTGCGCTTCGACGTATGGCGGAATCTCCTTCAAGGCCGCCTGCCACGCCGCGTAGAGCGAAGTGGCGCTGAAGTAGTCCACATAGCCAGTCATCAGCAGCCGCAGCGGAGCGTTGGGCTCGATCGCGCCCAAATCCAGAGTGAGAGCGTGCAAGTTGGCGAAGCCGTCGTACGGAAGCGAAGTAAAACCGTTCGCAAAAACGTGATCGCGGCGGCTGAGCCGGTCAAGCACATTGCGTCCTCCGTCGTCCCAGGCGCCGAGAGGCAAACGCGCGCCTTTGCTTGCGATCACGCGGCCCGAAGCAAACGGCGGATCATCAAGAAACCGCTCGTCGGGATTCACCTCGACGTCCTCGGGATGATCAACCGCAACCAGACGGAGCTGGTCGATATAGTTGACCTCTTCCATTGGCTCCATAAAGCGAACACTGATCTCGCCGTTCGCCGTCGCGACATTCGCGCCGTCGATCTTCACCCACTCGCCGGGATTCGGCGTGTTGCGCCGCGTGGGCGTGAACCAGTGCCCAACCACAGCCGCGCCGATCACGTCTGTGACGAACTTGTAGCGATGCCCGTCCCACGCGAATAGAACAGGGCACGAGCTGCCGCGGCGGTCGGCTTCCTTCATTGCGATCACGCGGCTTTGCGGCAAGTCGATCTCGTCCTGCAGCACACCCGTGGGCCACAGAATACGCAATAGGTCGATGCCCGGCGCATCGCCCAGGCCCACAAGAATCTGCGGCGGCGCCTGCGTCTGATAGCCCGACGCGCCGGCCAGCTCCCACTTCTGCCAGAGCCCTTTCGCAAACACTTCGACCTTCACACCCAGCGCGGTTTTGTTGTCGGCCATGCCGCTCAGATCGAGACGCACGAAGTGGTTCTTGTTGGCGCCCACGTTGCGCAGCAACATCGGCCGGGAATTCTCCTGGGTCACGATCAAATCAGGAGCGCCATCGCCATCCACGTCGGCGGCGATCAACCCGCGCGGCGCGGTGAGCCGGACGCTGTCCAGACCCAGTGCATGACTCACGTCTTCAAACGTGCCGTCCCCGCGGTTGCGGTAGACGCGCACGCGCGGCCTTGCCTTCGTCTCGACAATCGCCGCCAGATCGATCCAGCCATCGTTGTCGATGTCGATGGGCGTCAGGCCCCACGCCCGCGTGGCATCCTTGATCGGTAACGCAACGCGCTCAAAGCGTCGTCCCACGCCATCTGGTCCCTCGACGTTCCGCCACAACGTGATTCCCGGCGCCCCGCGATGCGTCACGGCGATGTCCATCCAGCCGTCCTTGTTGTAGTCAAGCACGGCGATGCCCACCGTCGGCGGCAGTTGGACGTTTTCGTAGAGTGGCTGCGTGGGATACTTGCCCTCGCGCGGATTGACGTAAATCAACGGGGACGGACCGTCGCCGGTCACTGCCAGATCGACGGCTCGGTCGTTATTGAAGTCAGTCAGAATTGCCGCCTCGGTTATGCCGCTTCCGCTCAGTCCGGTCGGCCCGGTCCGTTCAGTGAACGTTCCGTTGCCGTTGTTGCGCCACAGCACACTCGACACCCCGCCGGGTTGAAGCGGCGCGCCGGTCAACAGCAGATCCAGATTGCCGTCGTGGTCATAATCGACAAACGTAATGCCTGTGGGCCGATTACGCGGCACAATGCCCGATGCAGCGGTTACATCCTTGAACTGCCCGTGTCCAAGGTTTCGAAAAAGCAGCACGCGGTCGTCTATTGCCACGGCGAGATCGTTCAGCCCGTCGCCGTCGTAGTCTCCCACGGCGCATGCCACCGCGCGGCCGCTCGCCTTAAGCCCGGCCGTCTCTACATCCAGATCACCAAAGCTTCCGCCGCCGCGATTGCGCAAAAAGCGAATGGCCTGCGCGCCCGATTGCATCAGGACCAGATCCATCTGTCCGGAACCGGTCGCGTCCATCATGCAAGCGCCGCCGGTAGTGGTAAATATGCGCGCTGCGGCCGCGGAAACCATCGGCTGCGCGACGAGTTTCACCGCAATCATGGGTTGCCGAACGGACTCCGGCTCCTCGATCGGGGCCACTGTCGAGTAGCGCCCCTGCTCGCCATACGCCAAACCAAGAGCCGAGGATATTTTCGCGCCGGTCAGATGCTGAAAGACTTTGAAGTCTTCTCTCGCTTCCGCCGTGCGACCCGTGCGTTGCAGCGAGCGTGCCAGCGCAAACTCCGCCGATGCATGCAGCGGATCGATCGCGAGCACTCTCTCGAAGGCCGCAATCGCTTTGTCGTACTGCCGCATTTCCTGGTAGCAGTCGCCTTCAAAATACAGGGAGTCCACGTCTCTGGGATCGAGCTTTACCGCCTGCTGAAAGCTGGCCAGCGCGTCCGCGAGCTCGTTGCCCGCGTGTTGCGCCAAGCCGAGGTTGTACCACGCCTGGGGACTGTTCGCATCGAGCGCGATGGACTCGTGCAAGACCGATTTCGCTTCATCCAGCTTTTGCAGCACAAGCAGCGCGATGCCCTCGTTGATTGCGGCCTGGGTCAGCCTGGGATCCTCTTTGAAGGCTTCGGCAAAGCTGTCTGCGGCGCGCTGGGTGAACTGCTGGCTCATCTGCGCCACGCCACGATTGTTCAGCCGAATCGCATCCAACTTGTTTTCTTGGCTTTGCGCCCAACAGAGGGCCGTCATCCCCGCCAGCAGCGCCGGCGCCCATAACCGGGCTCCCTGCATCATTCTTGCGCTCACGTTCGCAGTCTCCCATCGCGTGGAACCCTCCAGTATACGAAAGCGCAAGAAAAGGCTGCGGAGCCACACGGGGCAGACGAAAACGTCCCCGATCTGTCCCAATTTATACTGCTGCTGTGATTGCGCCACTCAATCGAATGGATTGGAGCGGGCTCCTTGCGCGGCCGCCTTTGCCACCGCCTTCGCCCGAGATCCTGAGTGCCTTCGCCGATACACCGCTTCTAATTACCGGCGCGGGCGGCTCCATCGGCTCCGCGCTGGCGCTGCGTCTGGCGCAATCGGATTCGTTCCGCCTGGTATTGCTCGATGCCAGCGAAAACCATCTCCACCAATTGCAAAAATCCCTGGCCGAGGCGGAAGCGAACACCGGCGCAGCCTTCGTGCTCGGCGATGCGGGCGATGCCGCGATGCTGGAAGAGCTTTTTGCCGCGCACCGGCCGCGCATCGTCTTTCATGCCGCTGCGCACAAGCACGTTCCCTTGCTGGAATTGCAACCGTTTGCCGCCATCGCGAACAATGTTTTTGTGACGGAGATAGTTGCTGCCGCGGCCGCGAAGTATGGCGCCAGCGTGCTGCTCCTCTCCACCGATAAAGCGGTCCAGCCCGCCTCTGTGATGGGGGCGACGAAGAGAATCGCGGAAGAGATTATGCTCGGCAGCGGCGGAAGCGTGTTGCGATTAGGCAATGTGCTGGCGTCGAGCGGCGGCGTGACGGAAATTTTTGCGCGGCAGGTGACGCGCGGCGGCCCGCTGACCGTGACCGATCCGGCGGCACGCCGCTATCTCCTGACCATGGAAGAAGCCGTGAACCTGTTGCTCAGAGCGGCGCATATCGCGGCAAATACCGGTTCGGGGGCGGCGCTGGTTCCGGCTCTTGCCGCCGATCACAGAATCGTCGATCTGGCGGATTTCATGGCGCGCGCGCTTGCTCCCGGCCGTGAGCTTCCGGTTCATTTTACCGGTTTGCGCCCCGGTGACAAGCTCGCTGAGCGGCTGTGGGATGATGGTGAACGCGCCCGCCCCGCAAAAGACGGTCTGCTGTTGATCCACTCCGTCCGTCCCGAGCCAGGGGGCTTCGCAGGCGGCCTCGCCACGCTGCAGGCCTCCGTACGCGAGCGGGACCTTGCCGCCGCACTGTTGCAACTCCGTGCATTGGTTCCCGGTTTTTGTCCCAGCGAGACTGTGTTGGCCCTGGCGCAAACGAGCGCGCAGCGGGTGCACGCATGAGCGGAGAGTCCTCGACTGCCGCGCGACGCCGCATCGGCGTCGTGACCACGTCGCGAGCAGACTATAGTCATCTCTATTGGCCGCTGCGCGAACTCGCCTGCCATCCTGAAATCGAACTGGGCGTATTTGTGCTCGGCGCGCACCTGGCGCCGCAGTTCGGCAACACGGTTGTGGAGATCGAGCGCGATGGCTTTCCCGTGCAGGCGCGCATCGAGTGCCAGCTCAGCTCCGACACGGATACCGGGATGGCGAAGACCATCGGTGTGGCCATTCTGGGCCTCGCCGATGCACTCACAGCATGGCGGCCCGATCTGCTGCTGCTCATCGCCGACCGCTACGAGATGCTGGCTCCGGCCGCAACGGCGCTGGCGCTGCGCATCCCCATCGCCCACATCGAGGGCGGCGAGGTGAGCCAGGGCGCCATCGACGACCAGGTGCGCAACGCTCTCACCAAGCTCGCGCATGTGCACTTCACTTCGACGGAGACAGCTCGCCTGCGCGTGATCGCCATGGGCGAGGAACCGTGGCGCGTGCATCGCGCCGGGGCGCCCTCGCTCGACCACTTGCGCCGCTCCTCGCTGCTGAACCGCGCGGCCCTCGAAACGCGGCTGGATGTGCGATTGACCCCGCCCACGATCGTCGCCGCCTGGCATCCCGTCACCATCCTGCGCGACACCAACGCCGAATCCGATGCCTTTTTTGCCGCTCTCGAGCAAGCGCCGGGGCAAATCGTTTTTGTCTATCCAAACTCCGACGCGGGAGGGCTCGCAATCATCGAGCGCGCCCGCGCCCTGGCGCCCAGGCGCGCGCAAACTCACGTTTTCGTTAATCTGGACCCGGTCGTCTACTGGAGCCTTCTCCGCCAGGCCGATGCGCTCATCGGCAACTCGTCGAGCGGCATCATGGAGGCGGCCTCCTTTGCGTTGCCTGTCGTCAATGTGGGCATTCGCCAGCAGGGCCGCGAGCGCGCGCGCAACGTGATCGACACGCCTGCCGACACTATTTCGATCCGCGCCGCACTCGAACGCGCTCTCGATCCCGCGTTTCGCTCGGGCCTCGCCGGCATGGTGAATCCTTACGGTGAGAGTACCGCAGCTGAGACCATCGCCCGCGTGCTGGCAACGGTCCCGCTCGACAGGTTATTGGTGAAACAGCCGGCGCCGGTGGAGCGGTGTGCCGAGGCAGAGCCTTCGGAGCACTCATGACGGCGCGCATTCCACTCTCCGCACCGGACATAACCGAAGAAGAGATCGCGGCCGTCACCGCCGTGCTGCGTACGCCCCATCTCAGTCTGGGACCGGAGCTTGCGGCTTTTGAGTCGGAGCTGGCTGCGTACCATGGCGTAGAGCACGCGGTGGCGGTCAGCTCGGGGACCGCTGCGCTGCACCTCTCGCTGCTGACGTTAGGAATTGGCGAGGGCGACGAAGTGATTCTTCCCTCATTTGCCTTCGTGGCCGTAGCCGGCGCTGTTCTCCAGGTAGGCGCGCGGCCGGTCTTCGCGGAAATCGATCCCCTCACGCTCAATCTCGATCCGGCGGCCGCGGAGCGGGCGCTCACTCCGCGCACACGTGCCATTCTGGTTGTGTACACTTTTGGCTTGCCCGCGGAGATGGACGCGCTCCGAGAGTTGGCACAGAAGTATCGTCTTGCACTCATCGAGGATGCCTGCGAGGCCATTGGCGCGCGCTTCGACGGGCGCAGAGCGGGCAGCCTCGGCGATCTGGCCGTCCTTGGTTTTTATCCCAACAAGCAGATGACGACGGGCGAGGGCGGCGCAGTGCTCGCGCGCGATGCGGCGCACGCTGCGCGCCTGCGCCGGCTCAGAAATCAAGGCCGCGATGCAGGCAGCGATGGAAACATTTCCTGGCTCGATCAAATCGAGCCCGGCTACAATTACCGGCTTTCCGAGCAGGCTTGCGCCCTGGGCCGCGTGCAGTTGCGGCGGATCGAAGAGATGCTGACGCTCCGCAGACAAGCCGCAGAACGTTACGACACCCTGCTCGCTGGAATTCACGGACTGGAGCGCCCGCCGCTCGTGCTGCCGCGCCGCGAGATCAGCTTTTTTGTTTACGTGGTCCGCCTGCCCGAGGAAGTGGACCGCGACCGCGTACAGGCCGCGCTTGCGCGTCAGGGAATTGCCACCGGACGCTACTTCGCGCCCATCCACCAGCAACCGGCCTGGTGCGCGCGGGGCGGCGCCGAGCGCTTGCCGCTTACCGAATCCATTGCGCGGCGCACGCTGGCGCTGCCATTCTTCAACCGCATCGCCAGTGAACAGCAGGAAGAAGTAGCGGCTGCACTGGGCGCGGCAATTACGTGCGCGGTGTAACGTGAAAGGGTTACCGGACGACTAGGTCTCTGACCGCATGATGTTGTGCCTCTAGCGCCGGTCTCCAGATCCGCACACGCACTTCTTCATCCGGTCACAGACCTAGTTGGAACCCAGTGCAGGGACAACAATCGCCGGTTTCTGGCGGCATGAGTGCAGGTATGCGATGAGATCATTGATCTCGTCGGGCTCGAGGACTTCTCCGAAGGCCGGCATGATCTTGCCGCCATGCACAATCTGCTGCCGCAGGTCCGACTTCGATCTTAGTCTTCCCACGCCCGAGAGATCGGGGCCCTTGTGCCCGCCAACATTGTGAATGCTATGGCAGTGCTGGCAGCCGCTCACCTCGAAGACAGCCGCGCCGCGCGCCCGCTGGCTGCGCGAAGACGCGAGCGCGAAGCATGAACAAGCCACAATCAAAAGTGCAATCGGCGCCTGCAGCCTCATTGACCGTTGCCATCTCCACGGACAGCGTGATCCGTCTCCACGTTACTGTGAATATGCCATGGCACGCTCTCCTCTGTCACTTCAGGATGCTTGCTCAAGAACTCCAGCGCATAGGTGTTAGCGGTGGGATCGTCCTTTTGATCCGCAAACGCCGCGGCCTCCTGCGCAGCTTTTACCTTCATCCCCAGCCGGCGATAGACGATAGAAAGGATGTAATGCGCGGCCAGATCGTCGGGATCGATCGACTGCACAGTTTCGTATTCCGCGCGTGCCTCCTGGTACTTGTGCTGCTGGTAGAACGAGAATCCCAGCTCACGGTGCGCATCGCGCGAACGGGGAAACTGTGTAATCACTTCCAGCAGATCGGCGATGGCGTCATCCGGATGCCCCTGAATACGTTCCACCAGTGCGAGATAGTAAAGCGCACGGGCATTGTGCGGCGCCAGCTTGAGCGCTTTCTCAAGGCTGGCGCGCGAACCATCGTAACGTTGCCAGGAAAAGTCGGCGATGGCCACATTGGTGTATGCGTCGGCATAGTCCGGCCGTAATTGAACCACATGCTCGAAGGCGCGTAGGCTGTCGGCGTACTGCTGCGCATCAAGTAGCCCGATACCGTAGTTGTTCCAGCGCATCCACTCCGGATTATCCGCAGGATCGGGCGGCCCAGGTGGATTGGAACCGAGCGCCAGCGTCCGCGTGCGCGCGGCCATTTCCACCACCGGCATGTCGTAATGCTTGCCCATCACAAAGTTGATGAAATGCTGATTGAAGCGCCGATAGTTCACCCTGGCTGTGATCGTGATCGGTCCGGCCGCATTCTCCGGTACTTTGAACCGATAGCGAACGATCTGCGAGCGGCCCGAGACAATGGTGTTGTTGTACGCGATCACCCGGGTATCCCACACCTGATGCAAATCGTTCAGGGTGCCGCGATCGTTGATCAGCCGGTTGGTGAAGCTGTGGGCGCTTGGGTCCAGCGAGCCGTCCGGTTCCAGGCTGCCGGAATGCATCAGCGTCCGGCCTGTCGCGTCTTTGGCCTCGAACTCGACCCAGCATTCATAGAAGTCGCGCTGTTCGGGCACCAGGTTGTGTGCGATTCCCTTGTTCTGGATCACCACGGAGACCGTGAGCACATCGCCGGGAGCAACATCGAACGCCTTGCTTCCCAGCGGTGCGATCGGTTGGCCGCCGTTGCGCTCGATCCCGAACAGATCCACATTCAGGACGCCGGTTTTTTGGGCGCCGTTGCGCAGAAAATCGATGGTCTTCTCGAGTTGCTCGTCGTAGCCGTAGTACTTATAAAGTAGAGTGTTGGCGCCCAGCCAGCGATGCGAGGCCAGCTTGCCGTCTTCGGCGCCATAATCGGGCAACGTGAGGCTTTCCCGCGGCATATGGCAGGTCTGGCACTTGTACACCTGATCCTTCACATAAAACGGCAGCGGGGACTGCTTCGCGAACGAGGCCTGCTGCCATTCGTCGTATAGGAAGAAGGCGCGTTGCCACTTATAGTGATTCAACATCTTCGGGAGCGCTGCCTTGTGGCACGCCGAGCAGAATTCGCTAGTGCGATAGAAGTCCTTCATCACTGCCTTGGAATGGCGATCGAGATGCGCCAGGATTTCCTTATCCGAGACCTCGCCGTAGACCGGATTGCCATTCTCATCCACCATTACAGCCGGCGCGCCCATCACATAGCTGCCGGTGCCGCGCGTATCGACGTTTTGGATGGAGTGGCAAACCATGCACGTGACGCCATCCGCATCAAACTTGCGATCGATGGGAGAACCCTTGGTGAGCGCGCCGGAAGTGAGCGCGATGGGATTGTGGCAGCCTTCGCAATGGCGCGTGTATTCAATGCCGCGCTGGCTGGTCAAAAGGTTGACATTCTTCACGTACCAGGGATTGCGGAAGGAATTGGCGTGCACGGTCTGGCGCCATTCCGCGTAAGCCTGCTGATGGCAGTGGCCGCAATATTTCGCCGTGGGAAAGCTCTTGGAATCGATAAACTCACCCGTATCGGTCGTCGCATTCGAGGGAAGAAACGGCTGCCCGGCGCCAAAAGGAAAATTGTAGTGCGCGGAAACGGCCTGAGAATACGAGGCTCGCTGCGCCGCAGGATCGCTTGCCGCGCTAGCCGGCCCCGGCCGCCACGCCACAAAAGCGCAGTCAAGAGCGGCCATCAGCAAAAGACAACTGAACAGGCGCACTTTCAGGTTGGCTGAAACTTGGGGAAGCATCGCGCATTCATTCTATGGACCCGCCGATGGGCTGGCATCCGGCATTAGATGAGGAAAATTCTCCATCGAAAGGTTGAGGCAGCGCGCAGGGTATGGCAGACTCGCTTTTGATCCGCTAGCCGTCCGCCCCCGTCCGTGGTTGGAGTGCTGCCTCCATCGAAAGTTGCTTGTACGCTTCGCCGGCGACCTGTCATGCTCCAGTGGTTTGTTTTCGGTTCCACTTAGCGAGGTCATCATGCAGTGCAAGTCCCTTCTGTTGCTGGCTCTTCTTGCGTCAATTCTCCCTCTTGCTGCCCAGGACAGCTTCACTGGGCGCTGGGAACAGCGCACCAGCGCGTCGCAGGCCAGACAACCGGCATGGCCGCCGCCATTGATCACGACTTATGTTGGGTTGATCCAGGTCGCCAGAACGGATTTCATTCGCCAGACCGCTTCAAACCACGTGCAAACTTGGAACCTGGACGACAGTAAGGGAATCAACCTGATCCCGATCGCCAACACTGAAGTCGACGTGAATCTCCCGCCCTACCTTGAGCACAGCGCGCCAACGGTCGCCAACGGCGCGGGCGACATGTCGTTTCTCTTGAAATATCGCTATCTTGCCGGCAGCGCGGAGCACGGAAACTACGTACTGAGTACGTTTCTGTCGTCCACCATACCCACCGGCAGCTACAAGAACGGCAGCGCCGACGCAACCGTGTCTCCCAACGTGGGGTTTGGCAAGGGCTTCGGGCTCTTTGACGTGCAGAGCACGCTGGGCGCGAGCCTGCCAGTGAAAGACACCGCCCCACTGGGGCGGACGATCGTCTGGAACACCGCGGGTCAGCTTCATCTCGCCAAATATTTCTGGCCGGAGGTCGAGTTCAACTCCACCTGGTACAAGGGCGGGCCGAACGACGGCAAGAACCAGACCTTCGCCATTCCAGGATTGCTGGTGGCGCGCAAGATTCATGCGAGCGACGCTCACAGCCGGCTGGCCGTTTGCGCGGGCGCGGGGGAGCAGATCGCGACCAGCGGGTTCCACAGCTATAACCACGAAATCGCGATCACCACGCGGCTGCTTTTCTAGTTTGGCGCAATCGTGGCCGCGGGCGTTGAACTGACACCCTGCCCCTTCCCTGTTCCCTCAGTGATGGTCACTATGCGATCCACCCCGGCCACGGTGAAATGCTCGGCCCTGCCGCTGGGCCAATGCACTTCGATATCGTCGACTGTTGTTGCGTGGCCCAGCCCGAAATGCGGCCGTGGGTCGCTGGTCGAGGCGTAACTGCCGCCGCTCAGCACGTCGTCGCGCTGCTTCATGCCGTCGGCCGTCACATACACCGTCGCGCCCACCGCGTCGCGCGGGCTCTTGGGGCCGCCCACCAGCTTTAGTTCCAGCCAATGATTGTGGTCCGGGCTCACATTGCGCAACAGCACCGGGTGGCCATCCATCACATTGATCACAACGTCGAGCTTGCCGTCATTGAACAAATCGCCTACCGCCAATCCGCGTCCGGAAATCAAGTCGGCGAGCCCGGAACCTTCAACGGCCGGCATCGCCTCAAACCTCTTCCCGCCGATATTGTGAAAGAGCATCGGCCGCTGGGCCCAGCTTGTGCCCCATGGATGCTGGTCGACCTGGGGATAGACGTGTCCGTCGGCCATCATCAGGTCCTTCCAGCCGTCGTTGTCGTAGTCCAGGAAGGCGTCGCCCCACCCTAGAAACGGCACCGAGATCTCGGCGATGCCCAACTGGTAGCTGATGTCGGTCAAATTGCCGTCGCCTTCGTTGCGGTAAAAAGGCTTGTAGTCGTCGGAGAAGGTGGTGTTGAAAATGTCGACCATGCCATTATTTTCAAAGTCGCCGGCTGCGATGCCCATCGACGCGGTTTCGCGTCCGGTCTCGTTCACTGCATAGCCCGACGAGTAGCTCACATCCTCAAATGTTCCGTCGCCTTTGTTCAGATAGAGATAGTTGGGCGTCGAGTCGTCCGCTACCAGCAGGTCGATTTTGCCATCATTATTGATATCCACAAACAATGAGCTCAGCCCGTAGTAGCCGGGCTTGTCGGCCACGCCGGCCTTTTCGCTCGCGTCGCTGAACGTGCCGTCGCCATTGTTGTGAAACAGATGGTCCGGCTCGCCCTTCAAGCCGCGCGGCCCGCAGTTCACCGGCACGCCGCGGAAGGTGCAAAACGAATCCGGCACGCCGTTTTCGCCGCCCGATGGCAGATGGTCGCGGTCGAAGTGCACGTAGCCGGGCACAAAGAGATCCAGACGCCCATCGCCGTCGTAGTCGCCCCAGGTCGCGCCGGTGGACCAGTTGCCCAATGTCACGCCGGCTTTTTCGCCAACGTCGGTGAATGTGCCGTCGTGATTGTTGTGGTAGAGGCGGTTCTTGCCCCAGTTGGTCACGTAGAGATCCGGCCAGCCATCGTTGTCGTAGTCGGCCACGGCGCAACCAAATCCCCACCGGTCGTTGGTGACGCCGGCCTTGGCGCTCACATCGGTGAATGTACCGTCGTGGTTGTTGTGAAAGAGCGCCGCGTGCGGCGGCCCTTCTTTGCCGTCCAGGGCATCGAAGGTTGAGCCATTCACTACGTAAATGTCGAGCCAGCCGTCGTTGTCAAAGTCGATCAGGCAGACTCCCGAGCCGTTGGTCTCGATGATGTATTTCTTTTCCCTCGTGCCCATCTTGTGGGTCCAATGCGTCAGCCCGGCCTTCTCGGAGATGTCTTCGAAGACCATCGGCCCGCTCTTCACAAAGCCTCCTGCGGTGATCGGCCGGTGCTGTTCGTCGAATTGCGCCGGTTGCGGTGGGCCGGTGGCCTCGCCGCCGGTTGCCGGCATCTGCGTGTCCTGGGAGGTTGTTTGGGCTGGTTGGTTTGAGCGAAGAAAATCGGAATGTGTGATCTGCGCCGAGAGCAACGCGGGAATTCCTCCCGCCAGCACTCCAAAGAGGACGGCCGTGCGTAATGGCTCAAACATGGCAGCAAGTATACGGGGACGAGACGGAAGGCAGAATCGACCGAAAGGTGGAGATCGTCCCGAGGTAGTGGGTCAGCTTGGATTCGATGTCATAGGGCACGACTTCAGTCGTACCGCAAAAGCCCCAAAATAGGAGCGGGCTTTAGCCCCTGAGGGACGGTCTTGTTCAAACTGACCCACTACGCGTCCTGTCGCCACCCCTGAAATCCTTCGATTAAACGTAGCTCGAAAACGGATCGGCGTTTCACAAGAAACTGCGGCCGCCCGGTTTTGCTGCGCGCCTATTTTTGGCTCAGTCTGTAGGGGATTCCAAACCTCCCGATCTGGATCAGGGACTTCACGTCCGGCGGCCAGATGCGCAGGCTCTCCACGCGGCTCGAACCCGCTATTCTGTGCGCATCCGTGGTTCCCTCCAGCGCGCCCGTCGCCGCCTGGTTGAGGTGAACCGTCAGCGTATCACCTCCGTCCTCGCGGCTCCATCCGAAGGCATACTGGCCAGGCTTCAGCGCAATGCCTCCGATCTCCACCGGCGCCTGCACGATCAGGTAGTGCGAGTACTTGCCTTCTGCCGAGTAGCCTGCCGTAATCAGCACTACTCCGGCGATAAAGCGCCCGCGCTCGTCCACAATCCCCGACGCCGTGCGCATCTCCGTCTCGATGTGTTCGTTTTCCACGGACGCCCGCGAAGGCAGTACCGACTGGAGTTCCGACGGCGTGGCCTGACGCCATGTCGATTTTTGCGCCCCCGCCTCAAGAGCCGCTAACGAAAGAACAATTCCGCAAAGAATCGCCCCTTTCATCGTTCTTCCGGTCATGATTTGCGCCTCTTCAACGATTCGAACGGAACAATGCCGCGCTGAATAGCCGCTGTGGCCGCCTGCGTCCGGTCCGTCACGCCCAGTTTGCCCAGCAGACTGTTGATGTGCGTCTTAACGGTCGCCTCTGAAATGTCCAGCTCGGCCGCAATCTCCTTGTTGCTCCTGCCCTGAACGATATGCTCCAGCACGCCAACCTCCCGTGGCGTCAGATCCTGTGCGCCCATGCGCTCGGCCAGCCTCTCGGCGATCGCCGGCGGGATATGCGACTTGCCGGAATGGACAGCGCGAATGGTGCTGATGAGTTCCTCGCTGGTCATCCCTTTGAGCAGGTACGCCCGGGCGCCGGCTTTAAGCGCGCGGTAGATATCCTCATCTCCGTCGTAGGTTGTCAGCACGATGAACCGCGCCTGGGGTGTCTCCATGCGAACGCGTTCGATCACGTCCACGCCACTCATCCTGGGCAGCCGCAAATCAATCAGCGTGATATCGGGTAGGTGCTTGCGGAACTGGGCAATCGCCTCCACGCCATCGGCCGCTTCGCCCACCACATCCAAACCGTCTGCCACTTTCAGCAGCGCCACCAATCCCTCGCGAACCACGTTGTGGTCTTCGACGATCAGCACACGGATGGATTCCGTCGTCACTGTTGTACTCTCGTCTGTTCGCGCACTTCGCCCCCGGCCGGCGCGTGCAACCGGATCGTAGTTCCCTCGCCCGCTTCGCTTGTCACGTCCAGCGTCCCCCCGATGGCCGCAGCCCGTTCTTTCATGCCGGTTAGTCCAAAGTGTCTCCGGCCGGACTCCGGGGCGGGTTCCAGAGCCCCGCCCCGTCCGTTGTCTCTCACTTCCAATGCGATCCCCTCCGGTCCATACTCCAACTGGATCCAAAGTTCGCTGGCCCCGGCGTGTTTCTTCACATTATGAATGGCTTCCTGCGCCACGCGAACCACTTCTCTTTCCGTCTCTTCCGGCAAGGCCCGATAAGCTCCAAAAACATTGAACCTGGCTGCCAACCCGCTGCCTCCGGCTGCTTCCGCCATGCGCCGCAGTTTCACCGGCAGCGCGGTCTCACCCGTATCCTGCGTGCGCAGGGCCCAGATCGATTGCCGCGCATCGGCGAGCCCATGCCGCACATGCTCGCGTGTCTTATCCAATTGCTTTGCTGCATCGTCGACCCTCCGCTGACGAAGCAGCTCCGCCAGAACCTCCAACTGAACCGATACGCCGACATAACCCTGCGCCAGCGTATCATGAATCTCCCGCGCGATCCGGTTGCGTTCACCCAGCACCACCTGGAACTCCCGCTGAGCTCGTCGCAGCCGGCGCCTCAACAGCGCCACCACCGCTCCTGCGCCAGCGATCAGAAGCAACAGGTAAAACCAGGTGGTCTGAAAATAATGCGGGCGCAACTCGAAGCTGAGCGCCGCATCGGTTGTGCTCCAGACGCCGTCGTTGTTTGCCGCCTGCACCCGGAACGTATAGCGCCCCGGCGGAATATTCGTGTAATACGCCGTGCGCCGCGTGCCGGCCTCGGTCCAGCCGTGGTCAAAGCCCTCGAGCATGTAGCGGTAGCGCACCTTTTGCGGCGCCACGTAACTCAATCCTGCGTAGTCAAACTCAAAATGCACATGTCCTGCCGAGACTCTCAACCCAGAGTCCGCTCCACGCAGTGGCACGTCGTCAACCGCGAACCTGATGAGCGCGACCTCGGGCGGAAGCGTGTTCACGGCAAAGTGCGCCGGATCCACCTCCACCAACCCCTTGGGCGTGGCAAACCACAGGCGCCCCTCACGCGATCGCCAGGCCGAAGGATGACTATTGGTCGCCGTTTCACGGCTGCGCAGCCCGTCGGCCGTGCTGAATTCGATCCAATGGGAACACCCGGACGCCGGACCTGTTCCCGCAATCGCATTCGAATCGCAACGCGCAATTCCGTCGCCGGTGGCAAACCAGAGATGCCCCCCGCCATCGTCCAGGATGGCGTGAATCGCAGCCTGCTCAAGACCGTTATTCATCGCCGCGGAAAACTTGTGCCCATCCCACACGTCCCAACCGCGATCCTGCGTGCCGATCGACAGCGTGCCATCGCTGCGCGGCAACAGCGCTGTCACCACATTGCTGGAAAGTCCATCTGCGGTGGTGAAGTTGGAGATCGTATTGTGGTGCAGCCGCGAGAGCCCCGCCAGTGTCGCCACCCACAGGTCGCCGCTTGCGTCTCGCGCCATGGCGCCCACCAAGTCGCTTCCCAATCCGCTCGCGTGCGTATATGTGTCCATGCGCGCTCTGGAGCGCCCCTCACGAACCCCGCCATTTCGAATAACCCAATGCGCCAATCCACGCCGTGTGCCGACCCAAAGCGAACCATCTGCATCGACCAGCAACGAACGGATAAAGTCGTCAGGCAATCCGTCGGCCGAGGTGAACGTGTCCACATGGTTGCCGCGGATCTGGTTCAGCCCATCCGGCGTGCCCACCCACAGGTCGCCGTTGCGCGCTGCGGCCAGCGACAGGATGACGTTGCTGGCCATCCCGTCATCCACTGTCAGAGTACGCACCACGCGCCAGTCCCCGGTGCCGTCGTCGCGCTGCAGCGCATTCACGCCGCCCGACTGCGTTCCTGCCCACAGCATTCCGGCTGCGTCTTCCACCACGGTGGTGATGCGGTCTGAAGAGAGCCCGTCCCGCGTATCGAGGGTCAAGAATCGCTGGTCGCGCAGAATGTCCAACCCGCCGGTTTCGGTTCCTACCCAAACATTTCCCTCGCGGTCTTCCATCAGCGCCAGGATCGACGCAGCGGCCAGCGGGTTGGTGACGGGAAAACGTTCGACCTTGCCTTTCGTCCACCGCGCCAGTCCCGCATCCGTGCCAATCCAGAGCGAGCCCTCCCGATCGGCAAATACAACCTGAATCCGGCTGCCAGGCAAGTCTCGACCGATCGCCAAGTGCAAAATGATGTGAAGACGCTCTCCGCCTTGAACGAAGTCCAGGCCGCCTCGGCTGCCCATCACGGCAATGCCGTTCGGCAGCACATCTCCGAATGCGGGCGCTTCGGGAGATTGTTCCAGCAGAGAGTGCGGGCTTCCTGTAAACGCAAACTTCCTCGTCACCGTCTCGAACCGGTCTCCCGCCATACGCGCCCAACCTTGCTCCGTCCACACCTCGAGCGTCCCGATCGCGTTTTCGTCCAAGGCAAGAATGCCATTCGCGGGCAGACCGTCATTCGTCGTGAATACCCTCGCCGCGCCGTTTTTCCATCGCGCCAGCCCCGCATTCGTCCCAATCCATAGGGTTCCATCTCGCGAAGCAAGCAAAGCGCGGATGTCGCTGCCCGGCAACGCCGGATTGGAATTGCGGTCGTAGGCCTGGAATTCCACGCCGTCAAAGCGCACCAGGCCCGCTTCCGTACCCAGCCAAACAAATCCATCCTGTGTCTGGGCCAGGGCCTGGACAGTATTCTGCGGCAGGCCATTCTCCATGGCCCACGCCTGCCAGCCATAATTCGCTAAGGTTGTAGTGGGCTCAAGCGCTAACGCAGTGGCTGCCCAGCATAGAAGCAGCGGAATGATCGCGTGCCCGATCGTTCTTGCGAACAGCACTCTGCGGGATGCTGCCCACAATCCGCGCTCGTCGCGGAAGCCCAATCGGCGCACGCTCACAGCCATTTCCTCTTACCGGCTGAATTGCACGTAGCTGCGACCGGCATAAAGGCGAAAGCCACCGGCAGCGTCAACGGTCACCTGCAGGGGCCGTGGGCGATTCAGGGTGGTGTCCGTCGCGGACTGCGCCGTGAGCACGTCTTTGCCGCCCAAGTCTCTCACCAGAAACTTCCCGCCCTCGAGGAAGCCGAAGCCATAGGCGCCAGCGGGCAACTGCTTTCCGCCGATGGTGAGTGGAACTTCCAGCATCAGATAGCCCTGATACGTCGCCGTCACGCCGGTGGAATAGCCGCTGGTGTCAACCAGACTGGCCAACACATAATGCCCGTCGGCAAATTTCACGCCGCCGGAGTTGCGCAATTGCGCGGGCGCGCTCTGTCCGCGGTAGTACACAGTTGCCGGAAACAGCTTTCCGACATCGGCGGGTTTCAGCACGGTACCCGCGCCGGATTGCGCTGCCACCCAGCCGCACGTTCCCAGCACGGCAGTGATCGTCGTGCTGGCTATCGTTTTTACCATCGCCTGCAAACGCATCCTAAACCCTCCTGTATCGCAGTGCCCCTGGAGTATAGCCTATTGTGGAGAATGTGGTTCTTGTTTCCCAGGGTCCCCGGGCTTGTTAAGCCGTAATGCGTGTCTTCCGCGCTCTTTCCGCTCCTGCTCGAGCCGGGCGGCAATTTCCAGTTGTTCGCTCGATTCCTGTTTGCGCCCCATGCGAGCCAGAGTGAGGCCGAGATAGTAGTGAGCTTCCTGGAGGGAATCGTCTTGGCTTACGGCCTGCTGCAGCAGGGATATCGCCTCCGGATAGTGTTTCTGCTGGAATTCCACTCTTCCGAGCGCGGCCAGAGCGCCGGCGTCGTTCGGTTTATGCTCGAGTGCCTTGTGCAGATCCTGCGCTGCCGCGTCGTAATCTCCCGCATCCAGATCCACGAGGCCGAGCCGGTAGTACGATTCGCTTTGCGTGGGAGCCAGTGCGATCGACCGCTCAAATTGCGCGCGCGCCTCCTCCGATCGCCCCAGCCCCACAAGCGCAATGCCCAGTGCACCATAACCCGATGCATCGTCAGGACGTAATTCGACGTATCGGGCAAACTGCTGGCGTGCATCGTCGTACCTGGCTCGACCCATCAATGCGAATCCCAGGTAGAACATGGCAAGGGCGTCGTTTTTGCGCAGCTTCAACGTTTGTTGAAATGCCTCGATGGCATCGTCGATTAACGACAGCTTTTGTGCCGTCACTCCGAATTCATATTGGACGTCCGCATTGTCCGGCGCATATTGCCGGGCCTCCATGAGGAAGTTCAGGGCGCCGTTCCAGTCTCCGGCTGCCGACGCCGCCTTTGCCTGATCCTGCAGAATGTGGACCAGGGCGGCCGCCGCGTCGGTCCGGCTGGGATCGAGGCGCAGGGCCTGCTGCAACTCGGGAAGGGCGTCCTGCGTGCGGCCCATATGCAAATACAAAAGACCAAGGTGCGCGTGTCCAGGCGCAAAGTCGGGCTGTGCCTTCACAACCTGCTCAAACAGTTCCTCTGCCTTTGCTTCCTGGTGCTGAAGCACACGCACGACTCCGAGCAAATCGAGAGCGCGATAGTCCCCCGGATTCGAGCGCAGGACAGACTGCAGGTCTTGCTCGGCCTGATCCAGCTTGCCGGCGGAGAGTTCTTTCGCCGCATCCTGCAATTGGGAGGACGCGGACTGGCGGCTTGCAGTCTGGGATAAGGAGGTCGCACCTGTGACGAAACAGAGAGTGACTAGAAATAAAACACGGCGCGTGTTGGTCGAAGGGGGCATTTAAGGATTCGTTTTGTGGAGATTCTCGACCGGTTCGATGACGGTCAGGATTGCATCTGCCTTCTGATTGGTGAGGACCTGACGAATGCCGCTTGGCCAGCGAATCTCGATCTCGCGGATGGAATCTGCACTGCCGAGGCCAAAATGCAGCCGTTTATCGGACGACGACTGATAACTTCCCGTTGTGGTGACCGTCGCGAACTGTTCTCCCGCAGAGGTAAGCACTCGTACCTGGGCGCCGATGGCGTCGCGATTGCTTTTCACTCCCACAAGCCTGAGTGTAATCCAGTGATTCGCAGTCTCAGTCTCATTCAGCAACACCCAGGCGGGCCCGTCATTTGAAGTAATCACGGCATCCAGTTTCCCGTCGTTATTGATGTCGCCGATCGCCATACCGCGCGCCGCCCACTGCTCATGGAATACGCTGCCCGAAGCTGCCGAGACGTCAACAAACTTCGTTCCCTGCTCATTGTGCAGCAGAGCGGGAGCCTCGCGATAATGCAGGCTCGGTTCGCTGTTCTCGATGTTGTCCATTACGTGCGACTGGACGATCAACAGATCCTTCCACCCGTCGTTGTCGTAATCCATGAAACGTATACCCCAGCCCGAATGCATCAGAGAGATCGGCGTCAGTCCCATGATGGAAGTTGAGTAATCGAACGTGCCGTCTTTAAGGTTTGTGAAAAGAGCGTATCTCTGGTGGGCCAAATCCGTAATGACGATGTCAGGCCAGCCGTCATTGTTGTAGTCGCTGAAGTCAACTCCCATTCCTGAAAAGGCATGTCCCTCGCTGTCGAAGCCTACGCCTGAAGCCAGCCCGACCTCCTCAAAGGTTCCGTCGCCCCGATTGTGAAACAGGTATTGCTGGATCGCATCGTTGGCGATCAGGATATCCATAAAGCCATCGCGGTCATAATCGGCGATAGCAACGCCCAGGCCCTTGCCAGGCTTGTCGATACCAGCCCGGTGAGACACTTCGGTGAATTTTCCGCCGCCATCGTTATGAAACAACAGGACCGATTCAGGCTTGAACATGTCAGGATGGCAATATCCTCGGGATCCTTTGGCATCGGTACAAACAATGTCATCGAAGTCCCACTGCATGTAGCGCGCGACGATCAGATCGAGACGGCCATCGTTGTCATAGTCCACCCAGGCAGCGCTGGTCATCCATCCCGAGCCTGCAACGCCCGCAGCATCGGTAACATCGGTGAACGTTCCATCGCCATTATTGTGGTAGAGCGTGCTACGCCCGTATCCGGCGACGTAAAGGTCTTCGAATCCGTCGTTGTCGTAATCCCCAACAGCCACTCCTGTGGAATAGCCATATCCGGTGAGACCAGCTTTTTCCGTCACATCTTCAAAGGCGCCATCGGGTTTCTGATGGTACAGGCGGTTCCAGTACTTCGGTTCCTCTTTCTTTGGAATCGCCCCTTTGGGCATTGGGTCAGTGATCGGCGCACCGTTGGCCAAAAAGATGTCGAGCCGGCCATCGTTGTCGTAGTCGAACAGCGCAACTCCTGAACCCATGGTCTCCAGGAGGTACTTCTTCGCAGTCGGCGACGCTTGTTGGCGGAAATGAATGCCCAATCGGGCTGTGACATCGATAAAGTGCCCGGCCGGGTTGGCGAGAGATGGAATCGTCGGAAGTTGCCTGGATGCGATGGCGCAGAGTCCGGGATTGCTGGCCGCGACCGCGGCCGTAGCAGCGGAAGTTTTCAGGAAGATACGACGGTTCATGAACTGCGATTCCCTTCGAAACCGTCAATGTTCTAATTCGCAAAACTCATACATCAATAGTAACTGTTTGGCTAAAAATCAATCACAGATTCGGATTAATGGGCGCGCGCCATCGCAGCCTGAGACGCCTCCGATTCAGCGCCACAATTGCCTGTGGAAGGAGTCTTGGTGGCGGGGGGCGCTTTCCCTTCTTTCAGGCCAGCCGATCGCAGACAATCCCCCATCAGGTTGTTTGCGGTGGCGCTCGTCTTTGAACTAAACTGTTGATTGATTTATGGCAAAACCGTTATTAATGATGTATTCTTTTTGCCAAATAGAACATTAACAGTTTCGAAGGGAATCGAAATTCATGAACCGTCGTAACTTCCTGAAGACCTCCGCTGTCACAGCTGCGGTCGCGGCCGGCAACCCCGGACTCGGCGCCATCGCATCCAGATCTCTTCCGGCGATTCCCTCCCTCGCCAGCCTGGCCAGCAATCGCATGTCGCACGGATTCATGGATCTCTTCAACCTTCCGATTGCAATGAACGACTGGGGTTACGCTCAGACCGTGAAATCGGTCGCCGGCCTCAGCGCGATCGCCTTTCCGCCCTACGCGTGTTGCGGCATTCCCGATGTTGCGTGGAGTCCTGGATACCTGCGCACGTGTGAGCTCTTCGTCAATGGCAAATTCGCCGCGCTCTCTAACGACCCGGCGAATGCGGTAACTTATCAGTGGTTCCCGCATCGCGTCGTCCGGGAACAGAGCTTCGACGGCCTGCACATTCGCGCCACAATGTTCTTGCCTGCGGACATGCGGGCTGTGACGCAAAACATCGAAGTGCGCAACCTGGATTCCTCCACTCGCCAATTCGTCCTTGAGTTCGATATGCGCAGCGGCGTCATCCGCAAACAAAGCGCATGGTTCAACGAACTACCCGGAGAGGGTGATAATCGACTCACCTGGAATGCGTCTCAGGGCCGCCTCACGTTCGCGGCGCAGCACTCCGCGGCAGCCTGCGTGCAGGGCATTCATCCGCCGGCCCAGGCCGTTTCCGGCGGCAACGTCCTCCGGTATGAACTCCAGCTCCGCCCCGGCGAAAAGCGGGAGCTGCATTTTGTGGCGACGATTGCTGCGGCTGCGGCGGAGGCTGAAGCCATGCACGACCGCCTGCAGGCGGACTTTGCGAGCCTCGATCGGCAGAACGAGAGTTCCTTTGATCATCTGCTGCAGTCTGCGTTCACGCCCGGCAACAGCGCATTCTCCGGGCACCTGCCGCAGCTCAAAACCGATAGCGAAACGCTCTGGAATCTCTACAACAACGGGTTGAAGAACCTGCTCACTGCGCGTCGCCGTTCTCCTGACTCGGTCTACGGGCCGGCGCTGCTGACTTTAAGCGGTCACGTGCTGCCCACGCTGAGCTTCCCCTGGGACACCGCGCTCACCAGCCTCGGTCTCGCTCTGCTCGACCCGCAGCCTCTTCGGCAAATCGTCGAAGTCTGGTTCCAGCGCGACATGCATCAGCACCTGGCCACCGACTACATTACCGGCGACGCCGTCGGTCCCTGGTACGGCGTCAATGACATGGCCATCGTGCGCTGCGCGCAGAATTACCTGCGCGTCACAGGCGACTTTGCGTGGCTCGACAAGAAGGTTGGCGAGCAATGCGTCATCGATCACCTTTACGATCACGCCACCTACTGGAAGAAACTGATCAAGAGCGGCAACGACCTCGCGGACTACGGTGAGATTTCCAACCTGCTCGAGGTTGTGAGCACCTATCTCCACGAAGTTGCGGGCATGAATGCCGGGAATGTCTCAAGCATGCGATTTGTCGCCGACCTGCTGGAACACCGCGGCCAGGCGAACCGCGCGGCGCAGCTCCGTAGTGACGCCACCGGCCTCGCCGGCCGCATCAATCGCCTTCTATACGTCGAGGGGAAGGGATGGTGGCGATGCGGCCAACCCGGCGGCGCCTTCAACGAGGTCCGTCATTGTTACGACTTCCTGGCCGTCCTCGACAACATGAGCCAGGATTTGTCTGAAAACCAGAAACGCGAAATGGCGCAGTATTTCTGGTCGCAGTTGGCTTCAAGAAAGTGGATGCGCGCACTTGCCACCAGCGATCCCGACGCCACCTGGAATGTGCGGCCGGACCATAGCTGTCTCGGTGCGTATGCGGCCTGGCCGCCCATGAGCGCGAAGGGGCTCTTCAAAATCGACCATGCTGCCAGGATCGCTCCCTGGCTGAGCGAGGTTGCAAGGGCCGGCAACCAGGGACCGATCGGGCAGGCGCATTTTACTGAAGACGTCGTTCCACCCTTGCAGGGAGGCGCCTGTAAGGCGTCTGAAGATGCCCCCTACATCGAAGACTGGTGCTGTATCGCGGGCGGAACGTTTACCGAACTCGTGATCGATTCCATCTTCGGTGTGAACTTCGGGCTCTACGACGGCCTGCATGCAACGCCGCGACTGCGGGAGTTCGATCCGGCCGCTCGCCTCGAAAATGTTCACTATCAGGGTGGAGAGTTTTCCGTCGACGCGGGCGGTGCGAAGCGGCGGGTCTAATGAATCGGCGCCTTTCCGTAGGCCAACGCGGAAACGAACTGGAATGTGGCGCGCACTTGCTCTTGCCAATACGCCCAGTCATGGCCGCCTGGATGCTCCTCGTAGGAGTGAGGGGTCCGGTCCTTGAGTAGCGCCTTGTGCAGAGCCCGATTGCTGCCGAGCAACGCGTCCTCGGTTCCGCAGTCGATCCGGATCGCCGGCAATTGCGCTCGATTGCGCCGCATCCAGTAAAGAATCTCGGTGTCGCGTTTACCTGCTGCCTGATATTCCCTCAGCGGTTCTTCGACATGCTGCATCAGATCTGCCAGGCAAGTGACTGGCGAATGCGCGGAAATGCCGGCAACGCGCGACGCGTATTTCGCGCCCAGCCGAAGAGCTCCAAAGCCGCCCATCGATTGCCCTGCTAGATAAAGCCGTTCCAGCTGCACGCCGGGAAGCACAGCTTGCACGCACGCGGGCACATCGTCCATGATCCACGACTCCGCATTCAATTCACGATGGACCACGTAGCCGCTGCCGTCGCCCCACAGGCCGTCAGAAGGCATGGCAATGGCGACGGCGCCGATCGTCCCCGCCCTCATCATTTCCGCCGCAATGCCGGGCACGTTCCCCAGCAGTGCCCAGTTCCAGTGGCTCCCGTAGACGCCATGCATCAGGATGAGCAGCGGCAGAGACTGATTCTGCATCCCGGAAGGAACGAAGAGCGAAATGTCGGCGCGCCGCCGCAAAGCGGGCGAATACAGCGTTACAAAAGAAACGCCGGGCTGGCCGGGTACGGACGCGGAAACCACGTTGCGGATCTGATTGATCAGGAATTCTCCTTCCCCGCTGGCCCAAGCTTCGGCAGGTTCGCAAACTGCCGCTCTCGCCAATCCCTTCGTCCATCTCACCCGATTTTAGGACGCGCGCGTCTCTACTTGGGTGGCATCGACCTGCGCACGACGCGAGGATAATAGATATTCAGATTCGTCCCCAGCTTGGGAACGTCGAACGTGTTGCACACATAGGTGAAAACCAAATCGCCCCGCTCGAATTCCGGATGCTCTTTCCCGGCGTAACAAAACGTGTCCTTGTCGTAGCCGGGATTTTGCGGCTGCATTTCGGGAACCTGGTAGATGACTTCGCCTTGCGTCCACGGCCCGGTTGGCGAGGGCGCTGTGCGCATCAGAATCTTGCTTGAGAACGCCTCCGGTTCGAACATCACGGCGATCCACTGCTTTCTTTCCGGATGGTAGCGAATTGAAAGTTCCGGCGAACCCTTCTGCATCACGGGCTGCGCCTGTGCTGGGTCAAACCCGCTGCGCCATTGGCCGTCGCTTGCCAAGTACTCGAGGTTCTTGGCTGGATTACTCAGCCCGTCGAGCGGGATTCGCGTCGCCAGCAGCGGTCGAGTGTCACTTTCCTTGAGCGCGAAAATATATGCGTAGCCCCCATCGACAACCGCCGTGGCGGATGGATACGCGTGGGCGCCATCCGGCACCAGTGGGAAATAGTCGATCTTCCACTCTTGAGGGTCGGGCCCCGGCGATGCAATGCGGGCCAGATCGGTACCGCAGGTCTCGAAGGCCATCGCAGCGGACTGTGCTGGGGCGTTGCGCACGCAGAGCAGCGTCACCCACAGTTCCTTTCCGGAGACGAAGCCGTCCAGCGCCCAATACCAGGTGTTGGGGTGCTGCGCCTTGAAAAAGTCCGCGGCGTGGCCCTGTGCGTCTTTCCTGATCACGTAGTCCAGTTTCCAGTGCCCATCGAGGCAGGTGGAAACACCGATACTGTTGCGCACCATTGTTGGAATATTGCCGTGAATCGCGCGTTGCTCCCCGAAGAGAGTGTCTCCGAAGATCCAGGCGTCGCGCCCATCGGACAACGGAATGGAATAGGCCGCATCGGCGCCAAGCCATCCCTGCGCCATTCCGTGTTGCAGCGGGAACTCCGGCGTGCACGGCGGCTTGGCGGCGTGCGCAACCGCGCAGCCACAGGCCAAAAACACCCCAAACAATCCAGAAAGCATCGATGAGCGAACCCAAAACTTCATTCTTGCAACTCCTCACTTCACGGGCACACTCCGAGAGCGGCTCTGCTTAGTACCGGTTACTTGCTCGGTAAGGTCTGCGTGACCACAACCGGATGGTAGAGATTCATATTGTTCGTGATATCGCTCGTAATTGTCGAGTTACAGGCATAAGTGAAAAAGAGCTGGCCCGTGGTTTCGAACTCGACGTGCTCTTTGGCAGCGTAACAAAAGACGTTCGGAGTGTAGTTCGCATTACTTGGTTGCATCTCAGGATAGGAATAGAGACTCTCCGATGCTCCCCATCCGCTGGTTAGAGAACTGGAAACGCTGTAATAGGCCTGGTTGGCGAGGCCGAACGGATAAACTGCGATCCACTGATTTGTCGAAGCGTGATAGCGAACGGTCATCTCCGTTGCGCCGGGATTGATCACAGTCGCATTGTCGCTCGGCAATGTTGTGGCCGTATCAGCCCAAGTCTCCCAGGCGCCGCTGGTATTCAGATACTGCCAGCTCGTGCTGCCGGGCCGGGCGAGACTATTCAATTGGGCTAATGGAATGCGCAGCAGGGCGAGATACGGCGTGCTGCCTACCCCTGTAAAGAAGTACGCGTAGTTGGCGCCCTGGGGATCAGCCGGATTTGGATTCCCGTTGGGTCCCTGATTGGCGACGATCGAAATGCCCGGCACCGCACTGCCCCCGGTGTTCAACTGCTGATATGTGATCGACCACTGGGACGGAGGTGCTGTGTAGTTGCTTATGCTCACGAGCTGCGCGCCGCTGTAGGCGAATCCAAACGCTCCGCTGCCCTGCGCATGCATTTGCATCAAGGCAAGGTAAAGCGTTCCGTTGTACGTGAATCCGTCCATCGGCCAGAACCAATCGGTGCCTGGAGCCGTGAAGACTGGGCTCGGATTCGAGGTACCCATCCCCGGCCAGTAGTACTGGAAGGTGCAGCTGGTTCCCGAGCAGGTCGAGACCGCGATGGAGTTGTGTATGAATCCAGTGGCTTGCGTTCGGCTGGTTGCGCTGGACGGCCCGACAAACGTATCCGCAAAGATCCACAGGCTCTGCCCGGTACCGATGGGAATGGAATAAGCGCCATCCGCGCCGAGCCAACCTTGTTGATAAGGAAAGTAGCCGGACGAGATTGGGGTCGTTGGAGAAGTCGGCGTCTGCGTTTCGGCCCCACCACCAACACATGCGACAAGAAAGCAACCGGCCATAAGAGAAGCGAGCAGAAGGATGGATGCCCTTATGTGCATTGGAAGCTCCGGAGGGAGAGTTTCTGCTGACGCGCGCGGCGGTTAATTAACCATTAAACTTCGGTAGAAAGCGACGGGCGAAAGGAGTGCCTTTCGCCCGCCGGTTCGTTTAAACGGGTTGGTTCAGCGTTAGAAGAGCACCTTCAGCGACAGTTGGATCTGTCGCGCAGTACCCGAACCCACAAGGGTATTGTCCGCACCGGCGATGGTCTCGCCGACCGCCGTGAATGCCGGATTCTGCGTGCAGGGCGGCCCCGTGGTGGGGAGGGGCACCGTGATAGAGCTACAAATTCCCATGTTGCCGGGGTTGCCGAAGTTCGGGTGGTTGAGGATGTTGAAGAGATCGCCGCGGAACTGCACCTTCATCTTCTCTGTCACCGGGAAATTCTTCATCCCCGAAAAATCCCATTGGAAGAACTTCGGACCCTCAAGGCTGTTCCGCGGGACGTCTCCAAGGGTCGTGGGGTCGCCAGGATTGCCATTGTAGCCCGGCTCGACCGCAAACGCATTCACGTTGTAGAAGGGATTGGTGGAACTGGGCCACGAACCGTGGGGATTACGGATAGGCACTCCGTGGACGAAATTGGGTCGTGTCGGCAGGCCGAAGAACGTGCCGGTGAGCTGAGGGTTAAGCGCGGCTCCAGAGCGAGTCTGGACGATACTCGAAGTTTGCCATCCTCCCAGGGCGGTGCGTTTCAGCAGGTTCGCGCCGTTCAATTCCGGAAGACTATAAGTCACGCTGCCCGTGAGGTTTTGCCGGATGTCCCAGTCGGCGTTCCCCATATCCTTTGTTGGGTCTAAGGGATCGGAGTAATTGTTGAGGAAATTCACCATGTCGTTGATTGTGTGCGACCAGGTGTAGTTCGCTTCATAATTGAGCTTGCCCACATTGTGGCGTATCTGCGCCTGCAATGAGTGGTAGTTTCCGGCCAGCTCGCTGGCCTCGAGATTTTCGTTCGCGAAACCGGAGTACGGGCGATTATTGTCATTCACCAGGTTAGCCGGATTCAGATTGACTGCGGCAAAATTTTGGCCGGCTTGCTCGCGCTGGGTCTCATTGCCGACGTAGTTGACGGTCAATACTGTATTCCGCATCACCTCTTGCTGGACCCCAAAGAGCCAGTTCTCTGAATACGGATCGTGCACATCCTGCGGCATGATGTCGACGTTTTCAGTGCCGGCAGGCAGAACGGGGTTGGCCTCGGGGTATGCAATGGCCGCCTGGAAGACGTTGACACTGTAACTTTGATACGCGGGAAGATTCCCGACAAAGCCTGCGCCAAATTGGAGTGGCAGGTAGAACAAGCCATAGTATCCATGAATCACGGTCTTACCGTGACCAAACGGATCGTAGTTCACCCCTACGCGAGGCGCTACATCCACAGTCGGTCCTGTGTACAGCGGCTTATTCGGCGAGACAAACGATTGTGTCGCAAAGTTGAAGTTTTGTTCCAGATTGTTTCTTGCGCCCCAGACCGTGTTGACGTCGGCACGCAGTCCCAGATTAAATGTGAGTCTGCTGTTCGCCCGCCAGTCCTGTTCGGCGTACACATCCCAATTGGAATTATGTTCGTCGGCGAAGGTCGGAAATCCAATCTTGGACAGGAGAAATGGTTGATCGGCCTCCAAAGCATCGAAGCTGCCAAATTCAAATTCCTGCGATGGACGCAACCACTCGCCCAGGCGATTGAATTGAATTTGAGCGCCAAACTTAAACGTCCGGCTTCCCGCGGTCTTGGTGGCATTGTCCAAAATGTCGAAGGTCGCGTCATCGTTGATTTGATTGAAGGTCGCAGGACCAGGGAGCGAGCCCAGGTTGGTGAAGAATCCCGCGAAACCGACAAACGGCTGCGGCGTGTCCGAATTGGTATCGGAGTGAAACTTCTGGATTGCCACGCTGAATTCGTTGATGAGCGTCGCGGTGAACGTATGGGTTTCGTCAACCGTCCCGTATTGATTCACCAGGGCCAGAGGCGATGTCTGACCCTCGTCGATCCCGTATGTCTGGAGGGTCAGCCCGTTGTCGACGGTATAACGGGCGAAGATCCGATCTTTGGTGGTGGGAGTGTAGTCGACACGAACTGCGCCGCTGTTTTCACTTACGGTCGTCGGCAGAGCCGAGGGCTGGTAGACAAGGTCGGAGCCATTCGCCGGTAGCGGGTCGCCGAAGATGTCCTCGTCTTCATAAGTTGGAGTCCCGTTCGGGTTCACTGGATAGGGGCACTTGCCACTGTAACCGGTCTGGCCAACTAAACCCTGGCAATTCGCAGGCAGCGGCGCCATCTGCTTCAAAACCGGCTGCATCGCGGAATCGAACTGCGAACGGACATATGCGCTGGGAACTGTATTTATGGCGTTAATGGCCGTGGTCTTCTGTTGAAGGCCTTCGTAGTTGGCAAATAAGAAGAGCTTATTCTTCGCAATGGGACCGCCGATGTTGCCGCCGAATTGATTCATCCGCAGGGGAACATTCGGGGTTGTGACCGGGTTGTAAAAATAGTCTTTCGAATCAAGGGCGTCGTTGCGGAAGAAATCGAACAACTCGCCATGGTACTGGTTGGTCCCGCCCTTGGTGATGATATTCATCTGCGGGCCCAGCGAATGTCCCACATCGGCGCTGTAGCCGCTGTTGGCAAAATCGATCTCCTGGATGCTGTCCACACTGGCCCGCGTCATGCGGTTGGCCTCGTTGCCTTCAGTCTCGTCGAAGCCGCTGATGTCGGGGCGCGATGCATTCTGGCCGTCCAGCGTTACTTCGATGCCAGTCATGAAATTCTCCTGGCCGTTAATACTGCCCTGGAAGAAGCTGGTGGAATTCACCGAACCAGGCGCGATCTCAAGAAAATCCATTACGTCGCGCCCATTGGTGGGCAGATTCTCAATCTGATCTGCATTCAGCGTGGTGCCCGATGTGGCGCTGCCCAGGTTCACCGACGCCATTGTGCCCGTCACTTCGACGTTCTCCGAGATAGCGGCCAGCGACAGCTTCAGATCGACGCGCGTTGTGGCGCCCGCATTCAGCACGAACGGCGCTGAAGCGGCCTTTCCGAATTTATCCGCCGCGGCGCTGACAACGTAGGTACCGAAAGGCAGCGCGGGAACTGTGTAGAGCCCGGTGTCTCCGGTTTTTGCAGTCGTCACAATGCCGGTCCCGGTGTTGGTGATGGTCACCGACGCTTGCGGAATCACTGCGCCTGTTGGATCGCTGACCGAACCGGTGATCGTACCGGTGTCGAAGTTGCCGGCGCCCTGCGCGGCAGCCACCCACGTTGACGAGATCAAGAGAATCACCAGGATCGCCAGATAGGCTGATTTCGCCCAACCGCGACCGGTAAATGTCCTGTCCGTATCAGTAGAAATCACTCCGAATTGTTTCGACATTCTTGCCTCCCCCAAACTTTCCTATGCGTTGGCCTTTGATTACGGAACAAAGCTCCGCATGTTCCGTTTACAGCGGTAAAGCCTACTACCGGTTTCTAATTGATGTCAAGCGAAATGTTTTGCTTTCGTTTTTAGCTTGGACGGACACAAAGCCCTCCGGGATCAATAGAGTAACGGCGCAACCGAGGCTGCACGTCTGGACGGGCTGGAAGTGTCGGTATTTGCAAGAAACTGCGCATGGCGTCGCGATGACTGATCGTTCGGAAACATGTGCCGGCTAAGAGCCGAAGCGGAGCCCGGAAAGGCTAAATCCTGTCCCGATTCGCTCATCAGGGTAAGGGCTTAGCCTGTGCGACCATCGGAATCGCTCCTAATAAAGCGGCGTTGTCACCTAATTCGGCAGCGCGCACTTCGACCTTGCCCCAAGGCGTCCAGGCATGCCTTTGCACGTGCGACTTTATATATGGAAGGATTCGATCGGCACTCTTCATCACGCCTCCGCCCAAAATCACGATTTCCGGGTCGTAGGCGTGCACCAGTCCCACAGTGACTGTCGCCCAGACCCGCAAACAATGGTCGCGGATTTCGCACGCGACCCTGTCGCCGCGCGCCGCCTCCGCAAACAATTCCCTAAAACCGATATTCTCGCATCGGCTGAGAGAGCTGTCTGCGATCCCTGCCCACTCCTTCACAAGCAGCGGAAGCGACCATCCCGATGCTTCCGCCTCAGCGCATCCTATGGCCCCACACGTACATTGCCGGCCATTAAGCTTGACTGGGAGATGCCCGCCGAGACATCCCGCTTGCGCATGTTTCCCTCGGAGCAGTTTGCCTTCGATCATCGCGACTCCGCCAATTCCTGTTCCCAGCGTGATCATCACGATGTCTTCGAATCCTCGTGCCGCACCAGCATAGGCCTCGCCCAGCAAGGCCATACGTGCGTCATTTTCCAGGTACAGCGGCAGACCAAGCGTCTCCTGGCTCCAAGACTGTAGATCAACCTGATCCGCGTCGTCATATTTACCGCTGGTACCCAGAGTCTTGCCGCGACGGAAATCAACGATTGTGGGAATCCCAACGGTAACGCCGCTCACTTCTCCGCCAAGCGCGATCCTCCCGCCACCCAGCCGTTTGAGCGAATCAGCCAAACGGGGAAGGATCCCCGCCAGACTTCTCGCATTCTCGACATCCAAGGTCTCTGTCGCGAGAATTCTGTCGTCCTCAACCAAACCGCAGGTCGCGTGACTTCCGCCAAGATCGATGCTGAAGCATTTCATCGTTTGCTGTTCCCGTTCTGATCGCCGACTATTGTCTTATGGTCCATCATTCGCCTGCGCACCGAGCCGATTGCATCGAGCGCAATTGTCCGCGCTCAACCATGTCGTGTTTGTGAAACGCATAGCATCGCGCAGGATTGTGGACAAAGATCGCGTCGATGTCCTTCTCCCGCAAGCCGCGCCCTTTGAGCTGAGGAATAAAGGAGCATAGCAGGAAATTCATTCCCGGTTTCCCGCCATACGAACGCCAGTACTTTTGGCGCGCGGCATCCATACCCAGAAGAATCTGACCGCCAAATCCTGCGTCGACCATCGCGATCACCACGTCAAGCGTCGAATTGTTTTCGTTGGCAGGCCAGCGAAAGGCAGAGTCATATTCGAGCTGCACCCCCGATGACAGAATCTCTCTGTGATAGCCGATATCCGGCTTGCGGTCGGTGTGGGAGATGGCAACGTGCTGCAGCGCAGCGCCTAGATCGCAAAGAAAGCGCACCTGCTCCAATGCGCCCTCTCCCTGCTCGGTGTGCGTCAGGATCGGCGCGCCGGTCGCCTTCTGCGCAGCCACGGCCGCCTCCATGATTCTTTTTTCATGATCCGTGGGAGTTTTCCCGCTGGTAGCGACTTTGATCACGCCGGCCTTGTGAACTGTCCTCACAATCGATGGCCCATTATAGTCGCGCTCATCGATCCCCTCTTCGATCTCGGCGATAAACAACTCGGTCAATTCATCAACCGGAAGATACTCTCCCCAATGCCCGGGAGGGTAGTACTTCGGCAGATGGAGTCCCGTTGGGCAAACGATGTGCGTATCGGTCGCCCTCGCAATTGCTGCCAGCTTGGCGGCATTTCTTCCCCCGCCGCACGGCATGGAATCAACGAGCGTTTTCCCGCCCGCTAACCGAAAGGTCTGGAGTTCCGCTACAGCGAGCTCAACCGAACCGAGATAGAAATCCGGATTGCAAAACGTCGTGAAGCTTCGATCGATGATGATGTGCTCGTGAGAGTAGCAAATGCCGGCGCTCGTTGCGTCAATGTCACCCATTACAGTTCTAAGAAATGCCATGGATTTCCTCCACCGACAGGACAGCTCCCTGGCTACGCAGTCGAAGTCGAAGATCTGCCACATCCAGTTCGCGCGGCGACTGTATTCTGTTGCAGCACAGTGCCGCCGCCGTTCCGGCTGCCTGTCCCATCGCCATGCATTGCGCCATCGACCTCACGGCCGCGTGAGCATCATGCGTCGCTGAGAAGCAACGCCCGATCGCGAGGAGGTTGTCAACTTGCTGTGGAATCAGCGTCCGAAATGGAATTCCGACGCATCGGCCATCCGGCAGATATTGCCATGCCGTATCCCGCCCGGAATGGTGGTCTTCGATTGGCGCCCCGCACAACCCAATCTGATCGTCAAACTGTCTGGCAGTCAGAACATCTTCCCGGGTGAGCCGGTACTCGCCCAAAACCCGGCGACTTTCGCGCACGCCCACCTGAACTCCGAACGACACCAACTCAGCCTTGGCGTAGCCGGGGATGCACGCGCGAAGGAATCGCAGATACTCCACCGCCTGCCTGCGGCCTTCAATCTCCGCTTGCGTCAGAAATATAGGATCGATGGCGTTGCGAAATTGTCCCTGCTCCTCGGTGAACGACTGCACACGCGTGAGGTTCGTGGCCATCAAACCGGCGATCGCCGTTATGTGATCGCTGCCGTCACGTCTCGGCAAATCGAACCTGCCTGATTCCGCCGCTGCCTCCATCTGCGCGTGAAACTCCTGTTTGGAAATCGCGCGGCGCGCGTCGACGTCGACGTTCGCCACTTTGAAGGTTGTGGTGAGCGATTGTGCAGGCTCATGCTGCCCGGCGAGTTCACATGGTGCGCCGGCAACGTTACAAAGATCCGCATCCCCAGTCGCGTCAATGAAAAATCTCGACTCAAGTGTTCGTAGCCCCGCTTTTGTAGCGACCACGAGTCTCTGAATCCGCTGGTTCTCGACTTGCGCATCTTGCACCCACGCATGAAGCAGAATGCGACATCCGGAGTTCAAAACTAACTGCTCCCACACAACTTTCAGGTATTCGGCGTTGTAAGTCACGCCGGTGCCGGCCCCGTAAGTGTTCGGCCTCTCGAAGCAGTTGCCGGACGTACGGAGCGCGTCGACCACTTCGTCCGCGATCCCGCCCACCACTTTTATCGACCGCGTTCCCGGCGCGTGAAAGCCATAAAACGTATCCAGAATCCCTGTACTGATGCCCCCCAGAAACCCGTACTTTTCAATGAGCAGCGTGCGCGCACCGGTGCGAGCTGCCGCCACGGCAGCGATCGCGCCGCTTGACCCCGCACCGGCAACGATTACATCAAAGCGCTCTCCCAGAGTTGGCACTGGAATCGGCAGCATTCATCTTCCCCGGTTCTTAGATGAGTAATCTTCGCTTTTGAATGATTCGCACATTGTAGTGTTCGTTTTGCCGTAAATAACAATACTATTGATGCATAATTGCGTCAACTCGTGTAATCTGGGTGAATCAGATACAACAAGGATGGTTCATATGGATGGTGCTGCAGCCCTCACTTATCACGCAGTCGCTTCCGCTGCCCTGGAGAAGGTCAAAGACACGCAGCTGCAGCCGATTATTGAGGCTTCGCGCATCTGCGCCGGCACAATTGCCTCTGGTGGACTGGTGTTCCTGTTTGGAAGCGGCCACTCGCGGTTGATGATCGACGAAATGACCCCCAGGCAGGGGTGCTTCGTGGGTTTCTATCCTCTGATTGAGCAAGCGATCACAAATTATTCGACCATCGCAGGTTCGAATGGACTTCGCGCCTGTCTCCATCTGGAAAAGTATGAGGGCTACGCGGAGCAAATCCTGAAAAGCTACCACTTCGGATCGAACGATGCATTCATCGTCATTTCTACCAGCGGCATCCGGCCCGTGATCGTAGAGATGGCGATGGGCGCAAAGCAAAGAGGTTTGCCGGTCATCGCCATTGTTTCCCGCGCGCATTGCGACTCGGCACACGCAGCGCATTCTTCCGGGAAAAAATTGGTCGACTTTGCCAACGTGATCGTCGACAATCTCAGCCCTGTCGGCGATTGCGCCGTGGAACTGGAAGGGCTGGAATCGGAAACTGGTCCGCTCTCCACTGTCACCGGAGCTGTCATCATCAATATGATTCGCTGTGAGACGGCCCGCATGCTTCTTGACCAGGGCAAAGCACCAGTGATGCTGCCCAGCCATCAGTTTGTAGACAAACGCGAGGCCGAGGAGAAGCTGGAGAACTATTACGAGCAGTACCGGCTAAGCATGAAACATCTGTATGAGTAACCATGATGACCGAGCGCGTAATTCTCATCACGGGATCGTCGGGAATCGCAGCAGCCACTGCAGAACACGCTGTACAGAGCAGTGACCACGTGTTTGTGGTTGGCAAGGCCAAAGAAGAGTGCGCGGATCTTTGCGCCCGTCTCGGTAACTCCGCTTATTACGTTGCCGATATATCGCATGAAGACGAAGTGAGGGATGCTTTTGCCGCATGCCTGTCGCAGTTAGGCCGTCTCGACGCGGTCTTCAATGTCGCGGGCATCAGCGGCAGATCCTTCGGCGATGGACCTCTCCACGAATGCACAACAGAAGCCTGGCATCTTCTCATGAACATTCACGCTGCGGGAACTTTCTTTGCCTGCAAGGAGGCAATTCGACACTGGCTCTCGGCAAACCAGGATGGCGTCATTCTGAATACCAGCAGTGTTCTCGCGCGCTTTCCAGAGTCCACTCACTTTGCAACGCACGCGTACGCAGCCAGCAAAGGCGCGGTGGAAGCCATGACCATCTCCGCGGCCGGCTTCTACGCTCCCCATCGAATCCGGTTGAATATATTGGCGCCAGGGCTGGTACGAACTCCGATGAGCGCAAGAGCCCAGTCCGATCCGGAGATTCAGCGTTTCATCCAGCACAAGCAACCGCTACAACCGGGCTTTATTGAGCCTGGCGACATCGCCTCTGTGGCATGTTTCCTGCTCAGTAACGCTTCCGCCGCAATCACAGGAGAGATCGTTCGCGCCGATGCCGGTTGGGCGGTCACTGGATGAGAGAAAGGTGTGCGCAGTGAGGGCATTGGAAGTTGCGGCTTCGTCATTCTTCACTGCCTGAGCAGCAGGAGAAGCAGAAGGCTATCGTGCTCTCTTCACCGGCGACGAGGACTACGCCCTCTTCGAAGGATCCCATCCCCAAGGTCAGTGGGATGCTCTTGCGGTTTTCGTCAGTCCTACGGCTTCTCTTCAGTCCAGTTGTTTTCACTATGAGGAATGGTGAGCCGGAGCGTCAACGTCTCATGTCCTCCGATTTTGAGATGCTTCGCATCCAGTCCGGTCCGCAGCACCTGGACTTCAGTCATCGCCGTCTCATCCACGGCATCAATCTTCAGCATGGATGCAAGCGCAAAATCCTGCTCCTCGCCTGGCACTTCCTGCAGGCGCAACATGTAGTGGTCGGGGTTTCCATCGGCAGATGGCTTGAAAGCAAGAATTGCAACGCCGGGCGCAGAGACCGAAAAGAACGATCCCGTCTTCTCATCCGGTTCCCGGTTGGGAGGCAGCAGCGCCGTGATCAGCGGCACGTTGAAATCCCAGCCGGCGCGATACGAGCCCACAGGATCGAAGATTGCTGCCGAGGTGATACCGAAAGACGAAGTGTACCGCGGGCCATAACCGGGTTCGACTGTGGGGAACGTCATGACGCCGGCATCTTTCGTGTCGCCCTGGTCCGATTTCTTCAAAGCCGTTACCCGTATCACGTTCGTGTAATCTTTCAGTACCCCGGCGGTGTTGTAAGTGCGCAGCGGCATATCGAAGAAGTCTTCGCGTTGCAGCAGGCTGATCGCGTTGGACCGCGTGCTACCGTCGTCCATCAGCACCAGTGTGTGGATAGGCACGGCCGCATCGTTCCTCGCTCCCGGCAAGTAATCATTCGGCAGGTCGTGGAAACCGATTCCATCGTCGACCATGATCTTGGCGGGGTTGTCAAAGTGAAATGCGAATTCGAAGCTATAGTACTCGCCGTTTTTTGCCAGGGGCACCTGCGGCATGCGCGAGCGATCGATCACCTCGTCGAGATTCACCGTGCGCTCCCCGGAATCGAGCGTGACCCGCGACTCCGGCCACCAGGTGCCCGGCCGCACGATCACGAACTCGTCCGTCAGAGGACCGCGGAAGTGACGCACCTTCGGCTTCCATTCCTCGACCGGCAGATAACTCATGCCCGCCCACCGCATCAGTTGGCCCACGCGTTGAGGCGACTGCGGGTTCACCAGCTCGCGGGCCGCCGATTTGTCCCAGATGCTGTCGACCGTCCCGTCCTGTGCGCGCAGCCGGACCTTGTAATACTGGTTCTCCAGCACGTCGCCGTTTACCTCCTCCTCCTTTGCGGGCTGCGTTGCCGACTGTCCGAAATAATATGTGCGAAATCCGACCGGCGGAATATCATCGGCCGTGAAGCTGATGCTCCCATCCATGTTCAACTGCGAAGGCACAACCTTGCCCGTCACGGCATCGCGGACCTGCACCAGATCGGGGGCGGGAGGATGCACGCGCGCCAGGCCGCTGCGCTGCCAGCTGAGCGGGTTATAGACCACGCATTTCGGAGTCTTTTCGGGATCGCTCTTCGCGGCGAACATCTGCTCTACGCCCACCACAATCATGTTGCGGGTTTCGGTGCGCGCGGTCCGGGCGAAGGTCGCATATTCCTGGTTCTGCTGGTTCACCTGAGCCACCGTCATCACTTTCGGCCAGCCCTCTTGCCCCGCGCCTGAGTGCTCGTCGTAGGTGAGCATCTTGGTCGCGGCATCGGCTATCGTGCTGGCCGGGAAGGCTGTTGTTCCGGGCCGAAACGTGAGCAGCGACCACAGCTCCTCCGCCTGCGGCAGATAATCCTGCACCCAGCGTGCGTCGCCACTGATGCCCGGCGAATTCGTCTTGACCTCCGACCAGAGCCCGCTGAAATCGCCCGAATAAGTCGGAAATGGATCTCCGTAACGGTGCTGCATGTAATCGAAGAATTCCTTGGGGGTCGCCACCACCAACCGGGGCTGTTTGCCTGCTGCATTCCACGCGCGCACCGCCGGCAGCAATCCGTCCTCTTCATACGACGCCGGAACGAAATCGTGCATGTAAAGAACCATCATCGCGTCGTACGGGTAGCCCGCTTTGCGGTATTCCGCCAGCAGTTTGTCTACGCCGCGCTGCATAATCTCGAGCGAAGGCAGGTTGCCCCAGGCTTTGGGATAAAAGTGATCTTCAGCCGGAGCGCTGTAGTAATGTGCCGTGGGATCGAGGAAATAATCGGCCATGGCCTCGGTGTATCCGCCGTTCTTGCTGCCTGTCTCCCACATCAGCACCGTGCTTCCGTCCGGAGACCGCCAGTGAAACGGCATCTTTCCCGGATGCAGGCTCGTGCCTCCGCCGATAAACAGATTCGAACCGGTCACGAAATAGCGGACTCCGCTGCGCGCCAGGACCTGGGGCAGCCGCAGCGTGAATCCCGGCACATCGTCCATCATGGCCAGATCGGTCGTTACGCCCAAACGCTTCTCGATATCTCGCGACAGGTCGATGATCCGGTTGAGCTGCTCGGCGCCCATGAACTCGGTGTGCTCGCTGCCCCACACCGCCGACAATTCGATCTGCCCACTTCGGATGAGGCTGACCAGGTCCTGAATCTGCTGCGGATCCTTCGTTCGATCGAGCCAGGCCTGCACCTGCCACTCGCTCTCAATCACCCAGCGGAACTGCGGGTCCTGTTTCGCCGTGTGAATCACCCCGTCCAAATGCTGCTTGATGTCGTCGAGTTGTTCTTGCGGAGGCAGTTTGAAGCCCAGGTCCCAGTGGCTGCTGGGGATGATGTAGATGGTCTGGATTCCTGAATTGCTCCGGTTGTCCTCCGCCTGTTGTCCCGCCAGCGTGCAGCCGGCAGCCGCCAGTAGCGCCACACAAACCGAAAACGATCTCAATCGCATGTTTCCCCCGCATTTCTTCGCTTGGCCGCAACAAAAACAAGCTGGCTTTCGAGGCAGGCAAGCCAGCAGGACGGAACAAGCCCAAACGTGATGGGCACTCCCGTGCGCATGAGCGCCGTTTTGCAAGGCGGCGCCTGAGGCGATTCAGGCGGATCGATAGCGCTTTTCTATTAGCGCAAAACATAATACTATCTTGTTCGTTTCTATGTCAATCGAACAATTTTAGCTCTCTTCACGATCTGTTGGCACTTCGGTATGCCTTTGCACTTAGCTCTCGCCATCCGAGCAAAGCTAGGCTGTTCGCGATTCTGAACGGCAAATCCGCCTCCGGAACCCGGCACAGTGTCTCAATGTGTGCGAATGTGATCGGCCCAGGGAATTTTCAGCCTGCCGGTCGCCAAAATTCAACCGGTGCGATGACGTAATCGAGCAACTCTCTCGGCGGCAGGTGCCAACTCATCGTTCGGCAATGCCATTTCACCATGGGCTACGGACCACCGTTCGCATCGAACGGATGCCGAGATTTAAAACCTGCGCCGCTGGAACTCTATCCAGCCCAAACATGTTGTGTCTTCATTGGGATGGGTTCCAGCGCTTCAGAGGTCAATACGAAGCGCTTCAGAGTTTTCTTAACCGTGAGATACCGAATCGCATCCTCCAATCTCGCCAAACCGCTCTGATCCTGAATTCGGTCACGGATCAGGCCCGCAGTGACGGTCACATCGAGCTCTTGGCCGTCGGCAACCTCCGCTTTGAAGGTAACCGAGCGCGGCCAATGGAAGCGAATTCTCTGGCCAGGCCATGGATCTATGGGCCTGTCAGAACGGGGTGAAGATCGACTTCTCACGCCCAGGCAAGCCGACCGACAACGCGTTCATCGAAACCTTTAACGGAACCTTCCGGGACGAATGCCTCAATGTCCACTGGTTCGAAACTCTGGCCGAAGCAAAACAGCTCATCGAAGCTTGGCGTCAGGAATACAATGAAAGTCGCCCTCACAGGGCTCTCGGAGACCTGGCGCCGGGCGAATTCGCCAGTCAGTTCGCGGCTAGCCGCGAACTGACTGCAACCTAAAACCCGTCGAAGACTAACATTGCGATTGGTTCAAAAAGACTGGGCCCTTCAACGCTGCGCTACACTAACTCTCGCGCTGGTACAAATTACCGGGCAGGCCAATGCAGGCCGCGCACATGCCAGACTGGGGTTCACCAGTTAGGGAGGCAATGGTCTGACAAACTTGAAAACATTTGAAAGGGCAACGTCTGTGGACTCTCTGCTGAACCTTAACGAGCCCTTGCTCCCCAAGGAAGCCTTCACAACCTTTTGCGATGGTCTCGACCATCCGGAGGGATTGGCGTTCGACTGCGAACATCATTTGTGGGCGGGTGGAGAACTGGGCCAAATCTATCGCATCGACCCTGAAGGACACGCCAGCGAGATAGCGCGGCTTGGAGGCTTCTGCCTCGGTCTGACATTTTCGGCGAGCCAGGACTTATGGGTCTGCAATTCAGGCCTGCACTCAATGATGCAACTAGACCGCAATGGGAGAGTCCTGGCAACAATCAACGATGTGAACGGCACTGAGCTGATGACCCCAAACTTTGCAGTGTTCGACCACAAGGGTAACCTTTATTTCAGCGATTCAGGCCATTGGGACCGTGCCAATGGATACGTGTATAGGGTAAGCTCCAGCGGGAAAGCTGGATACTTTGCCGGGCCATTCGCATTCGCCAATGGTTTGGCAATGAGCGCTGACGACCAGTATCTGTTTGTCGTAGAGAGTCAGCGAGATCGAGTGATACGCATTCCAATCCGCGAGGATTTCGACGCAGGCGACGCTGAGATATATGCGGAAAAACTCGCGCGAGTTCCCGATGGAATAGCACTCGACGCCGGGGGAAACCTGTACGTAACCTGCTATGCGAGTGATTGTATCTATTGTGTGGCTCCGGATCGCTCTGTACATCTACTAGCCTTCGATCCGGAAGGCACACGGATTGCAAGACCAACGAATGTCGCTTTTGGCGGGCCGAATTTTGACGATCTTTACGTCGCCAATCTCGGCCGGTGGCATATTGGGAAAGTGCACCTCGGCTCAGTTGGACAGCGCCTTGTAAATCTGGAGTGCCCCTAAATCTCTGAGAAGGGCTACCGACGATGCGGAGCAGCGAACTCGCTAAACTCCAGGCTTGCAGATTCTGACTGGTCTTCCAAATTGGCGAGCGAATAGAAACCCACTCCTTGGCGGACGATTTGACTCGTCATCCTAAGTTCTCAAAATCAAAAATACCTCTCATCATAATCCGAAATCTGGCGTTGTATACACCGCTACCAATGGCTTCGATAATATGAAACGTACTGCAATAACGTGGGACACCGCTCTCAGCGAATTTGGAGGATCCTTCCCTTGAGAATGCTGGTTGCTTCGGAACGATGGAGAGATCGCGATGCTTTGCGACTCTCAAATGGACTCATCGAGGCAGTGCTTCTACCCGGAGGCGGTCATTTAGCGGAGCTGCGGCTTGCATCGCCGAATTCTTCATCCGTCAACTGCCTTTGGGATGCGCCGTGGCTCACGAGCGATCCAAGCGCTCCGGGAACCGATAAGCTGGCTTCTCTTTATGGAGGCGGACCCATCGGAAGCTTTCTGGCGGGCTATACGGGACATGCCCTCTGCCTTGACAACTTCGGCATGCCGACCGACGAAGAAGCAAGGCACGGCATTCCGCTGCACGGTGAGGCCGCATCTATTGAATGGCAGATAGAAACTACTGCCCAAGGATGCGTGTGCCGCGCCAACCTTCCTGGTGCGATGCTGAACATTGAGCGCAAGGTTTCTCTCTCTGCAGTCAGCAGTTTGATCTTAGTTGACGAATGCGTCACTAATCGCGGTGAAGCAAATCGCGAGATCCAGTGGGTACAGCATGTCTCGCTTGGTCCTCCGTTTCTTTCGCTGGGTAGCAGTTCCGTACATGCCAGCCTTGATCTCGCCATTACTTCGCCGATGGGATATGAAGGCCACGACATGCTGCGCGGCGGCGAGACCTTTGACTGGCCTGAGGCGCCTTCAATTGACGGCTCCGACGTAAATTTGCAGTATCCTTTTCAGCATGCAGTTTCAGGATTTGTCGTTGGAGCGCGCGTCGATGTTTCACGCCATGTCGCCTATATCGCTGCGCTCAACTGGAAATACGGGATAGCGCTTATCTATTGCTTCCGACGAAAGGATTTTCCCTGGGTCGCGATTTGGGAGGAGAATAAGGCGCGTATGGATCACCCGTGGGACAGCACAGCTCAGGTGCGAGGGATGGAGTTCGGTACAACACCTATGCCGCTGGGTCGCGAGGCAATGCGGAAGCAGGGCTCCCTCTTCAATACACCCACTTCCATTATTCTCGCTGCTGGAGAAAGCCGCAGAGCCTGTTATGCCATCTCCATCGCAGCGGTTCCTTCTCATTGGACGAAGATTACAAATGTCGAGGCAAGCAGATACGCAGTGACTATCGTTGGCCCTGAAAGCAATGACCGCGTCGAAATTGAGGCGGACGATCTGCACAACCTACTGCAGTAAGTCAGAATACACATGTGCCCCGAGGACTTCACGGGTTTGTTGTTCGTCAGATCGATGCCAGCAGAAGGAAGGAGAAATGAATGGAGCAAACCTGGCGATGGTTCGGTCCCAAAGACAAAGTGTCACTTTCCGACGCCCGGCAGGCAGGAGCCGAAGGAATTGTGACGGCCCTGCATCATGTGCCCATCGGAGAACCGTGGTCGATGGAGGATATCCAGGATCGGCAGCAGATGATCCAAGCCGCCGGAATGCGCTGGTCGGTAGTGGAGAGCCTTGACGTCAGTGAACGTATCAAGCTTCGAGCGGATGGCTGGCAAGATGACGTCGCAGCATTCTCCGAATCGCTGCGGAACCTGGCCGCATGCGGAATTACTACAGTGGCGTACAACCTGATGCCAGTTTTCAGTTGGATGCGAACCCATCTTGAGGTCCAATTGCCTCATGGTGGCTTCACAACGCGGTATGACTCTACGGCTTTCGCTGCTTTTGATCTCTATATGCTGAGACGAAATAAGGCTGAAGCAGATTGGCCGGAAGAGCGTCGTAGCGCCGCTTATGAACTTTTCAAATCCCTTTCTATAAGCGACGCTGCGGCGTTGCAGGCCACCATTCTGCAAGGCTTGCCGGGCGGGAATGGATCCTTCACTCTGGACGATGTTCGTGAAGGCCTTGATCGCTACCGAGAGGTAGACACAGGCGGGTTTCGAACAAACGCCGGTGAGTTCCTTAAAGCCGTTTGCCCATTGGCTCAGGAACTCGGAATCCGCTTATGTATTCATCCAGACGATCCGCCTTGGCCCCTTCTCGGTCTTCCGCGCATTGTGAGTACGGAGAACGACCTCGCGTATCTGCTGGAGCAATCGCCGGAGGATTCCAACGGCATAACCTTTTGCACAGGTGCTCTAGGTTCGCGGCCTGACAACGATCTCATACGGATGGTGAGACGTTTTGGCCATCGCATCTGGTTTGCACATCTGCGCTCTACTGAGCTCGACGCGGAAAGCGAGAGCTTCACTGAGGCATTGCATCTGGAAGGTGACACCGATGTGGTGGGAGTTCTGATCGAACTTGCGAAGATCGAACGGCAGCGACGCGCCTCGTCTCATTCCGCTTCGCTCCCTTTCCGTGCCGATCACGGTCAGCAACTTCTTAACGATATCGACAGAAAGGCCCAAGCAGGTTACCCAGCAATCGGCAGGCTACGGGGACTAGCAGAGCTTCGCGGCGCGCTTCGTGCAATTGAGCGCCTCACCGCGAACTAAACACGGAGGGAATATGACCCACGGCGAAGGAAAAAACACGATTATCTTTGGGGGCTCATCTGGCATCGGACTGGCAACCGCGCTGTTTCTATCCGAGCGTGGAGCGCGAGTTACTGTGGCAAGCAATCAACCGCCTGGACCAGAAGACGATGTCTCGCAAATGACTTGGATCGACTGCGACGTCATGCGCAGCGAAGACATTGAAGCCGCGGTGAATGGGGCGGCGAAGAACGGGCCGATCGATTGGCTGGTATATAGCGCTGGGATTCAACGTTATGGTTCCGTAGTGGAGACGAGCGAGAAAGTTTGGGACGAGGTTCATTCCGTAAATGTACGGGGCGCCTTTCTTGCTTCTCATTTCGCCATTCCACGTATGCGGACTGGCGGGGCAATTGTTCTCGTATCATCTGTGCAAGGCGTTGCGGTGCAGCAAGGGGTGGCAGCCTACGCGGCAAGCAAGGGTGCGCTGAACACCCTGACCCACTCAATGGCGCTCGACCATGCGGCAGCGGGGATCCGTGTCAACGCGGTGCTCCCCGGCACTGTTGATACGCCGATGGTACGCGCGTCGGCAGAAAAGTTTCGAGGCAATGATACAGTCGAGTCGATCCTCTCTCAATGGGGCGCATTCCATCCACTCAACAGGGTCGCTCAGCCCATTGAGATTGCGAGGGCGATCGCGTTTTTGCTCAGTGACGACGCATCTTTCATAACCGGCGCCTTGCTTAGTGCAGATGGCGGATTACTTTCTCAGCTTTCAGTCAAGCTTTAACCAAAATACCAACATTCATTCGATCCAATTGGACGCTAGCAACCGTAATGATGGGACTGAGAACCTCGGGAAGCAATTTGGCAAGGGCCTTTCCCTATGTGATGAACAGTTACTGAATTCCCAGCTACCGGGCTGGCTCGGGTGGTTTTTCCGATTACATCATCACTAGTGCATCTTCGACGAACACAAGGAGCTTGGGTCGTCAAGGGGCAGATCGAGATTCCCCAGCCCGACGTCGTGAAACAGATGCATCACTAGAATCAAATTTACGAAACGGAACCGACGGGAAGAAAGGACCCACAATTATATGTCGGGCAGATTAGAGGGTAAGACTGCACTCATCACCGCGGCAGGGCAAGGCATCGGGCGCGCTGCCGCCCTCCGCTTCTGTGCGGAAGGCGCAACCGTCTGGGCTACGGACATCAACGAAGCTGCCCTCGAGTCCCTCGCAAGCGAGAACCGTTTAATTCGGACGCGCATTCTAAACGTGCTCGAAGTGGCTGCCGTTACCGCCATGGTCGAGGAGGCTGGTACCATCGACACCCTCTTCAACTGCGCCGGCTATGTCCATCAGGGGAGCATTTTAGAGTGCTCCGAAAAGGATTGGGATTTCTCTTTCGACCTCAACGTATCATCCATGTATCGCACCTGCCGAGCATTTCTGCCCGGCATGCTTGCGGCGGGCAGGGGAAGCATTATAAACATGTCCTCGGTCGTCTCGAGCGTGAAAGGCGCTCCAAACCGCGTTGCCTATGGAGCGACGAAGGCCGCCGTTATCGGGCTGACCAAGGCCATCGCTGCAGACTACGTTGCCAATGGAATTCGCTGCAACGCCCTCTGCCCTGGCACTACTGAAACCCCCTCGCTAGGCGAACGTATTGCCGCCCAAACCACACAAGATCGTGATTTAGAAACGGTGCGCGCCGCATTCATTGCTCGCCAGCCCATGGGAAGACTTGGACGTGCTGCGGAAATCGCCAATGCCGCACTCTACCTCGCTTCTGACGAGTCATCCTTCGTTACGGGTCAGACCATTGTGATTGACGGTGGGTGGAGCATTTAGTAAGTAGGAAGATCGAAAGCCCAATTCAAGGGTGTATTGAATCCTGTGCTTCGCCAAAATTCAATCCGAGAACCTAATGGACCTGATTTTTGACGTTGTGCCTCGCCAAAACTCTATCCGACCCGAAAATTGCAAAGTCCTAACGGTTAAGAGCGAACCGGTCCCTGCGTTTCGTGCTAAGTCGTAAAGTCATGAAAATGAAGGTCGACCGCATTTTGGCGAGGCACACCCGTTCTGCCCTTGTACTCGACGTCGATGACGCATACCGCCTCTCCGCGAATGGTGTCATTTCGGCCATGGACAGACTACGGTACTGCAACTGTCCCAGTGGAATAGTAGTAATCGTTATAATTCAGCGTGGCTTGAATCGGATCACTTGCTGCGCCTGAGCTGATCGTTCGTCCGTTTCGGATTAGCTCAAAGAACGGAGGATCTCCGGCAAGAATGGGCGTTTGTACGTCTGTACTGCCGGCCTGAAGGCGAAGGATTCTTATTTGACCGCCGGTTCTGACACGAAGTTCGGCAGGGGCTGTCAGGTTCGCGGTGATATAGAGTAGATCGGCGACGGGACCAAATTTGTGCGCGACTGGCGGCGAGCCGGCATCTGCGTCCTTCAACTGCGTGCGGTAGAAATAGGCGACCGTGTCGTGGGTGATGGCTGGCTCGACGCCCGTCTTGTACCACTGAATAAAAAACGACAACAGTTCCGCGGCAGCGGAATGACTATGAAAATAGCCCAGCGTGCCGATGGGAACGCCGGTTGAATCGAGAAAATTGGCGCCGGGATACTTATTTGGATCGTCCATGGGGCTGACGTAGGTGCCTTCGATGAAATCGTTCCAGGTGATGATCTCGACCCACTCGGGATGAGTGACATGGATCGCATTCATCCAAAGCGCGCGCATTCCCGCGGCGCCCCCATATTCGTAATAGCGATTTGCGTTCGCGCCCCAGAACTGAAGACAGATAGGAGCCATGTACAATTTGCCGACGTGGCGCAACTCAGCGGCGTAGCTTTGGCTGCTGGGTATCTGATCGAGGGGACCGCCCGAACCGGGCACGCCCGCGATGCCCCAATAGAAAAAGCCATCAATCGTTGCGCGCCACTCGGTCAAGTTTTGTTGGATCGACGAACGCGACGGCAGTTCTCCGCCCCAGAGGAAGGCGGGTACGAGGAAGATCTGTATAGGAGCATCGTTGGGAAAACTATTGGCCGTTGAGAGAACCGTGGGCTCCGCTTGCCTCGATGGGTTCGCGCCGGTGGAGAGATCGGCGCGAATCTGTTGCCACGCCGCAACACCGAGTTTGTCACCAGCGAATGTGGTTAGGACAAAGGCGCCCCGATACGTAAAATAAACCGGGGCATAGCGCGGATTGCCAGCGAAACGGCGCATCATGTCTTCGACGTCAGCAATGCCGTTGCCGCAGCACATATCGGCTGAGAACATGAGTTTGAATCCGCTGTGGAGGCGGACGGCGGCCTCGAACATCTGCGCGGCGTAGCGTATGTAGTACGTCTGATGAAGCCAGCCGCCGGCGTTGAGTGCGAACCCATCGATGCCGATCGCCTGCGCTTCACGGATTTCACGTTCATAACTCGCGATCTTCAACTCCTGGGTGGGATCGCTGTCGCCCTGGTAGTCCTGATTGGTAAGCATGTAATGGGCAAAGACAAGGCGTTGCGCAGGGGCGCACGACGCGGCGAGAAGGGTCGCGCAGATGCAGGAAATAAGCTTCGCAGCCGAGACTGCGTGACCGGGAGCGAGTCTTATTGCGTTTTTGTCCATCAAGACTTTGCCACGGAGAAAGCGTATCACTCCAGCTTGAGCGATGTTCCGGTGCCCGAATCGGGGATACTGATGGCGAGGAAGTTCCTGCCGCGCTCAATCGGAATGGCTGAGTTTTTGCCATCCTGCTGAATCCTGCCGCTGACCGGCGTCCAGCCATAAATCTCGATGCGAAGGCTGTTCCACCAGGGAATAAAACTGCCTTCATGTCCTGAGATGACGATCTCGATCCCGCTGCTCGTGATGGTGCAGGTGAAGCTCATTCTCAAAAAGTCTCCACGCTCGAATGCGAAGCTCTTGCCATCGTCTGTATAGAGCGAACCCTGGCAATCGTCACCGGCATAAACGCGTAGCGTGAGCGGTCCCTGCGGTGTTTCTTCTGTGCTTTGGACAAGCGGCTCGATGGGCAGGATTGCACCGGCACGAACATAGACAGGAAGCGATTCGAGCGAGGGATGCACAATTGCCGAGAGCGCAACCTGCTCTGTTGCTGGCGCTGGTGCGTTGGGTTCAGGGTCTGGATCAGTTGCGGGGCGTAGGACTCGCTCGCCGGTCCAATAGTCATACCAGTCGGCCGACGGGAACTCGACGGTGTAAGCATCCGGCTCATCGGGATATGGTGAAGGCGCGATGAGGAGATCGTGGCCGAGGAGGAATTCCGATTCGACGCCCTGATCGATGTCGATGGGATGCTTGTCGCGAGCGGCATCGGGATAATCGAGAAACAGAGGACGCATCATCGGCATGCCGGTGCGCGCGGTTTCCTCGGCGAGCGTGTAGAGATACGGCATCAGACGGTAGCGTTCCTCGATGAAGTTCCGTCGAATGTTTTCCTGATCGGCGCCACCCACCCACGGCTCCTGATCGCCGGATCCTTTCTCGGTATGGTCGCGATCGATGGGCTGAAAGGCGGATATTTCAATCCATTTGGTGAGCAGGTCGGCCGTGGCAGTCCCCGCGAAACCGCCAACGTCGGCGCCACTGAATGAGAACCCGCTGATGCCCAGGCTCTTGAGCATCGGGCTGGTCATGCGCAGATGATTCCATGTACTGCTGTTGTCTCCAGTCCATGTAGCGGCGTAGCGCTGCCCTCCAGCATAGGTAGCCCGCGTCAACACAAAGGGGCGCGTATCCGGTTCGATTTTGCGCAGGCCATCGTAAGTCGCGCGCGAGTTTTCCATCCCATAGACATTGTGAATCTCGGCGTGGGTCGCAGTGCGTGCGTAAAAGCCCGGCTCGTCGATGCGATGCAGCACATCGAGAGGGATGGTGCTGGTAGGGGAATCGAATACCGAAGGCTCGTTCATGTCGTTCCAAAAGCCGTCGAAGCCCATCCCCACAAATGGCTTGTAGAGGGTTCCCCACCAAGTGCGGGATTGAGCCCGGGTGAAATCGGGAAAAACACTCGGTCCCGGCCATACGGAGCCGACATACACTGTGCCATCGGGGCGATGCAGAAAATTGTCGTCTTTGGCGCCGCTATCGTAGGGAGCATATCCCTGCCCAGGGGCGTCGGCAATGTGCAGGTCCGTGATGGCCACTACGTGGAATTGCATGCCGTGAAGCGTCGCCAGCGCCTTCGGTAATTCAGGAAATGATTGTGTGTTTACAGTAAACGGACGATTCCTGTCTTGATAATCGATATCGAGATAGAGCGCATCGGCCGGGATGTGATCGGCGCGCAGGCGGTTTGCAATCTCCATGAGCCGCGACTCTGGTGTGTAGCTGTAGCGCGACTGCTGAAAACCAAGCATCCAGCGCGGAGGAAGCGGCGGCTTGCCCGTGAGCCACGCATAGGTTTCCACGACCTGCCGCGGCGACGGCCCAGAGAAGATGTAATAGTCGACAGGACCGGCGACCGCGCCAAATGAGTACGAGGACGCTGATTCCTTGCCGAAGTCGAAGCTTGTGCGTGTGGTGTTATCGAGAAAAATGCCGGCGGCAATACCGGCGCGATACATCATGAAGAATGGAATGGTTTTGTAGAGTGGATCGGTCGATTCCTGAAAGCGATAGGCGTCGGTATTCCACATGGTAAAGGCATGGTTGCGGCGATCGAGTGGTCCTGTCTTGTCGCCCAGGCCGAAATAATGTTCGTCTGCCGGCATTGACTCGATGACGCGAAATGCGCTTCCTTCAAAATGCAGCGGAGCGGCGTCTTCGAGCACGATGCCGTCATTGATGTCGCGGACGGTGATGCGCAAATCGTTGCGGTTGACGGAAACCAACAGGGATTTTGTGCGAAAGCCGACCGCAACCCGGGAATCTTCGCGTGTGACGACGACTGAATTTCTGCGGGCTTCGGGCAGCACCGCCCAGGAAGCGTCTTCGGGCAGGGGCTGGTTGCCAGCGGCGCGAACGCGAAGAACATCGTCACGCAAAGCAACGACCTGCTCTACGCCGCCCGACCTGGTTTCGATCCGAAGGCCATTGGTCAAAGGGACCACGTCAGCAATAGAGCCGAGCGTTTGTGGTCCAGGTGAAGCCTGCTGCGCCACGATCATGTCTGTCGGCAAGAACAGAGCGCAAAGAAGTGCAGCACTCCACGAAATCAGAATACGTGCGAGCATGATCAATCCCAATCCAGTAATGGAGCAATCCACGATACGAAGGGCTTCTGGCCAAATCCGAGATAGGAAGTGGGCGGAAGACGAAACTCCGTCTGCCGCCCTTTCTGCCTAGAAGGTGTACTTCGCAGAGATTTCCATCAAGCGTCGGCCGAGTTTTTGCGGAGCAGAGCCGAAGCCGGACAGAGGATTGTAGGTCGCCTGGGACGGGGTCGCGTTCGCCGCTGTATCGCTCAGCTGGAGCGTAGTTTGCGACGCGTAGCCAGTGCCAAAGCTATTCAGCGGATGGTTCAGGAAGTTGAATCCTGCAATGCGGAGCCGCAGGTTTCTGTCTTCTCCCAAGCCGAAGCCTTTCTCCAGGGTGAGGTCGGAATTGAAAAACGCAGGGCCATGAGCATACGGCTCGATGTATTGTCCATTGGTTCCAATTGCCGGCAACGCAAAGCATGCCGGATTCAGATACTGATGCGCCGCCAGGTTCGATTTCGGGTTGCACGTGAGAACCGGTTGCAGGTTGACATCCGGCGTGCCGAGGATCGACTGTGACTCGACGGGATAGGCAGTGGCGCTCTGGCCGATGTTGCCTTGCACATAGTAACCAGGCGAGGGGCTCACTCCGGTCTGCATGTTGGGGCCGCTTTGGATATTGGTGATCCCTGAGACAAGCCAGTTATTGATGAAACCACCCAGTAAATGAGCATCCGTGAACTTGCCCGTTTGGTACGAATAGCTCAGATTCAGCACCTGTGTGCGGTCAAAGTTCATCGGGCCATAGTTATTCGCGAGGTGGAAGGGGTCGATCCCGGCAGTCCAGTTGAAGTCCGCGGAGGACCCTAGAATGCCGAGCGCTTTCGAGAAGGAGTAGTTGGCATTGAAGTTCAAGGGGCCGACGTGTTTGATGGCTTCGATCTGAAAGCCGTTGTAGTTGGCATAGGTGTTATGTTCCGGTTCCAATATCTGGCTGTAGTTAGGAAATGGCCGCGCCTTCTGAACAGCCTTGTCGCCTGGATAGTTGTAAATGTTATCGAGGCTTGCAGCCTGGGCAGGTGTGCAGCCTGTCGGGTTGCAGGCGTTGTAGCCGGCAGCCGTGTTGATGGCGGTCGCCGCCGTTGCTGTGAACAGAGTTCCAACCGGAATGGCGTTCACGTTGTCTAGAACGACTGCCTGTGTCGTGCCATTATCCATCAGCGAGTTGCTATTATTTCCGACGTACGATGCCTGAAGTATCCAGTTACCCGGCATCTGCCGCGCAATGCTGAAGCTGTAGTTATTAGTCACAGGTTCCCTGTTATCGCTGGGGTCGAGCCCGTAAATGGTAGCCGGCGAAATATAGGTTTCCGTGCTGCCTAGCCCGGTGTTGCCATAAGTATTGGGGTTGAGATTCAGAGTATTCACGCCTTCCAGCGTGTTGTCACCAAATCCCTGCAGGTCGGTGTAGCGCACGTTTTCCGCCTCAGCAAACTCACTGGTTACATCAACGACCGAGTCATGGAAGCGGTAAATGCCGAATCCGCCTCGCACAACGGTTTTGCCATCCTTCAATACATCCCAGGCGAAACCGATCCGCGGCTCAAAGTACAACGGCGGTTTGCCCACGCCGGAGTTTGGAATGGAAGCGGTAATCCCATGCCAGGTGATGCCCGGGAGCGGATTTGTTGTGGCATTGTATGTCGTCGTGTAAAGCGCAGGGTTCCAAATCGCGGCGCCGATGCCGTGCGCATCCTGCCAAGCCCCAAGCTTGCCAACGCGGGCACCGATGGTCAGCACCAGGTTCGAGGTTGCGCGCCATGTATCCTGGCCGTAAAATTCCGTATCCCAGAAGTGTAGATTCGTATACGGATTGAAGTTCTGCTGGTGCCAATCCTGAATCTGTCCTTCAAAGAAGTTGGCCAGGGCGTTGCCGCTGTTGAAGTGAGGATTGCCATAGGCAGGCGAACCGTCAGGGTAGGTGCCGTTGTAGTCGGCAAAATAGCTGCCAGCCGCTCCGTAGTAATAATCCTGAATCACGCCATTGGTCTGGGGGTTGGTTGCGGTCTGGTTGTTCGTAGTACGCTGGCTGAAGATTCCCACCTTGACCGTATGCGTCCCCCACACTTTGGTCAGGTTGTCGCCGACATTCGGTTGCAGCTTTTTCAACCGCAATGGGTTCTCGGAGTAATCGGGCCAGAGGCCCAGCGGCAAGCCGCCGTACGTCGTGTACGTGCCGAACTGCGGATACTGTGTGTCATGATTGGCGAACGCGCCGTTGTATGGATAATTGATCGCACTCTTCTGCAGCGCAGCAATCTCTCTTGCGTCAAAAGACTCAACAAAAGACGTGAAGGTTACGTAGAGCTCGTTGGTCAGCGTGGGAGTGAAGATCGTAACGTAGTTGGCCGCCGCGCTGTGTACCCAGTCATCGTTGTCCACGCCGTAGCCGGGTGTGTTCACCGCGCCCATCACGCTGGATGCGGCCGGTGAGTAATAGGGAATCATCGGCTGGCCCTGCTTTTGTTTTTCAAAGCTGTAACGGGCGAAAACGACATTGCGCGGGCTGATGTTGTAGTCCATGCGGCCCACAAACTGGCTCACGTTGTTGTTCGCCAGATCCAAATTGTCATAGTTGAAGCCGTCAGCTCCGGTCGCCGTCCGTGTCGGAAGAGGCAACGTGCCATTGACCAGCGCCATTGCGCCCGGATTAAGAAACGCTGCGATATTTCCGTTGCTCAGCGATGAGCCGTTGTCGCCGACGGTAGGAGGCGTGTTGAAGGTGCCGTAGTTGCCGTTTGTCAACATCGGCCCGAGGAAGGCTGAAAGCGCACCCGAACTGAAATCGCCTTTGCGCATGGCGGCCGTCGGCACCAGTGCGTGGATGATCGCGCTGCCGGCGCTGCCATAGGCATAGACATTGCGCTGCGCATCGTACTCAGCGCCGGCGAAGAATGTGACTTTCTTCATATGTGGCACCGGGCCGCCGAACGTGCCCCCGGGATATATGAAGCGATCGTTGGGTCGCGCAATCCCGTTGTACTTTGCCAGCCAATCGTTGGCATTCAACCCATAGACGCGCGCAAAGGTGTACAGCGATCCGTGATACTTTGCTGTTCCGGCCTTGGTCACTCCGGTGATCACCACCGGCCCATTCGACTGGTCGGCGCCGAAGTTCGATGTCTGCACCTGCACTTCGCTCACGAACGAGTCATCGAGATTCTGAAGGCTCGAGCCGAAGTTTCCGGCATCGGTGAGATTGGCGCCGTCGAGCTTGAGGCTAATACCAGCCACCGGCGCACCATTCGAGGCATAAGGTGTCGGCTGCCCGATCTGGACCTGCGAAAAGTCTGGCGCCTGGTTTGTCGATCCCAGATTGCGGATCGCGAATCCTGGCAGGGTCCGCTGCAGCTCGGTGGCGTCGCGGCCCACAATCGAAAGTCGATCGAGGTCGGTCGAGGTGATGGTCGAGCTGAGCTGGCCACTGTCGAGCGGCAAACTGCCGACGCTCTGTTCCACGGTGACCGTCTCGGACGTTGGTCCCACTGAGAGAAGAATGTCTGGGATGGATTTGTTATCGCCCGGATCTAGATGAATCCCGGTCTGCGTAGATCCCTTGAAGTTGGTCGCTGTCACGCTCAAGCTGTAATCGCCGCTGGGCACTGCAGAGAAGGAGAACATTCCGTCCCCGTTGCTAATGGTGCTGCGCTTGGCACCGCTCACTTGATTGGTCAGGGTGGCCGTAGCGCCAGCCACCACAGCCCCGGTCGGATCCTGCACAACCCCACTCAATGCAGCGCTCCCTACCTGCGCCGGCAGTCCGCTTGGGATCAGCGCCAGAAATGCCAGCGCCAGAATCGCCAGGCGCCGACCCGATGTTTTGCTTATTCTCATCCGCATCATGCAAACAGCCTCCATCCCGCTCTCCAAATAGCCCTCCTGCCAAACCGCCGTCCGCCCTTTTGCTTTCTCGGCGATGCGCAGGAAGAGGTTCCTTAGAACCGCAACCCTTATAGGCCGCAGTGGGACGCCGCGTCAGTGCTTTGCGGCAAGTCTGCAGGGTCTTTACCTGTAAACATTCCAGTAAGCCATTGTAGATAAAGCCATTTACAGAAAACCCGTTCGCCGCCGTATTTACCTCGGGTTGGGGGTATAATCACCCCATCTCAGTCTATGGCCAGCTCTTTCGAAGCTACGACGACGCACGAAACCTTCAGCGAGAAGGAAAAACGCGCCATCGAAGCGCAACTTGAGCGAATGCTCGCCAATCCGCACTTTAGCAATAGCCGCCGATTTCCTTCTTTCCTCCGCTACATTGTGAATGCGACGATCAATGGCCAGGCGGACCTGCTGAAAGAGCGCACACTGGGCATTGAGATCTTCGGCAAGGATCCCGACTACGATACGGCCGTCGAACCTATCGTGCGAGTGACAGCCGCGGAGATCCGCAAACGCATTGCGCAGTACTATCAGGACTCTGGTCATGTGGATGAACTGAGGATTTCGCTCCCGCCCGGGTCCTACGTGCCACAGTTTCATCCCCCTGCAACCCCATTGCCGGTTTTGGAAGCAGAATCGGCGAATGATGCGGCCCCGATCGCATCGCTGCCCGCGTCGCTGGCTGCGTCTCATCTAGAATCTCCGGCGCACGCAAATTCTCGAGGTCACTGGATATTCGCGATCACCGTGGGCGTGCTCCTGTTCGGCGCCGTGGCCGCATGGGTCGGATGGAGGCAGAGTCAGCGTTCGGCGTTTACGCAGTTCTGGGATCCGATTCTGAGTTCGACCGAACCGGTGCTCGTCTGCGTGGCAGACCAGACGCAATACACTTCCCTCTCGCTGCGAGATGCCGGCAACCCGGAACGGCAGGTGACGCTAAACGACAATCTGACCGCTGTCGTAATCGACGATCTCAGCACCATCATCAAGATCGCCGGCGTGCTCCACTCCGCTGGAAAGCCCTACACGCTCCGCGGAGAGAACGCGACCAGCCTCATGGATTTGCGCAATGGACCCTCGGTGATCATTGGGGCCTTTGACAACGCCTGGGCGCTAAGGATGCTGCGGCCGCTCCGGTTCCACTTTGCCAACAATGCTGACATGACAATGTTCAGTATTGTCGATGGCTCGCAACCCGGCCAGACGCGGTGGGTTGTGGATCGCGGCCAACAGATCGCCACGAACAACTATCGGGATTATGCAATTGTTGCGCGCTTCACCGACGACACCACCGGCAAACCCACGCTTGTTGCGGCTGGGATCGGACGCGGCGGAACAATCGCCGCAGGCGAGTTCCTCACTAACCCCGATCTGTTGAACGCCGTTCGCAACCAGCGCCCGTCGACAAAGTTGAAAAACGTCGAAGTGGTCCTGAGCACGCAGATCATCGACGGTGAACCGGGAACACCCAAGATCGAGGCCGTCTACTTCTGGTGAAGTTTGTAGCCTGCAAGCCCCGACTCGCAATCCATCTGGAAAGCAACACCATCTCCTCTGCGAAATTCGCGCCAGGCTAGCCGCCATTTCTCACAGGGGATCGATTTGATGGCGGGCGGCGGTGCGAAGCCTGCGGGAAGAGCCATCAACCGGCTTGAAATCGGCTTGGCGATAGGTTCGGCAAGTACACGGAGAGG
>JBEKGH010000014.1:0-77044 GCA_050012895.1 Occallatibacter sp. | reverse complement strand
GCCGTGATCCTTGCTCTCGCGATTGAAATGATCGTGAACGGCATCACGGGGAAGGTGTAACCGATGGACGACCGCCGCCTCGAAACCGTCATCGGCCGGCTTTTGCAAGTCGGCGTCCTGCTGGCTGCCGCCGCTGTCAGCGTCGGCGCCGTGGCCTATCTCGTCCAGCACCACGCCGACCGCGTGGATTATCGCAACTTTGTCGCCGGCGCCCCTGGCGTTTGCACGTTTCCCGGCATCGTGCGCTCAGCCGCGCGCTTCGAAAGCCTGGGAATTATCCAATTCGGGCTGCTGCTCCTCATCGCCACCCCGGTAGCCCGCGTGGCTTTGGCGATTGCAGGCTTTGCTCTGCAGCGCGACCGGCTTTACACCGTGGTCAGCGCCATCGTACTGCTGATTCTATTAGCCAGCCTGCTTCACGCAATTTGAGATGCGGGGGAAGCGAAGTTTTCCGCGAAAGTCTACGCCACGGCCCCCGGCGAGTTCCGCGCCTCGGTTTCCATCTTGTGGCCGGCTTCGGCCGCCGCCCTTGCCAGCACCCGGTGATGAATGGTGAACAACGCCAGTTCCAGCCGGTCGCCTACGCCGGTCTTGTCGTAAATCGACCGCAGATAATTCTTGATCACCTGTTCGGTGGTCTTGAGCCGTTGCGCAATCTCGCGGTTCTTGCATCCCTGCACAATGAGGGCCACGATGCGCATTTCCTTGGGGGTCAGGCGGTCGCGCACGCGCGCTCCTACCAAATCCTCTTCGGGCGACTCCGGCTGCGCGATCTGGGTGGGCAGCCAGGTATCGCCGCCGGCCACGCGACGCACGCACTCCACCAGCGCCGTCCCCGACACGTTGCGAAACACTACGCCGCGAAATCCCTGTTGCATGTAGCTTGCCGCGTTTTCGTTGTTTTCCACCACCACAACGCCGCGGCTTCCCGTGGTTTCAAGCAGCATGGAGAGCCGCGTGAAATCCGGCTGCAGCGAGGCCGCGAACACCACGATGGAACCGGGAAACGTAGTGATGGCATGGAACATGCGCTCCAGGTCGCTACATTGCGCAATAATGCGCATGTCCTCGTCCATGGCCAGAACCTTGGCGGTCCCGGCGCGGAAGATCGCTTGTGAATCGGCCAGGATGATCTTGTTCATGGTATTAGTCCTGACTGCCTTACCCCTCTCGGGAAAAACTCAGCGATTCAAACCCGGCAACTCAAAAAATCCTGCATCCATTCAACTTCGGGGTGAGCGGCCTTCATCCCATCGTCCCCTATCGGCGGAAAGGCAACGGCTCTTGGCAATGTCCATTCTTCGCACATTGCCCACCGAACCAGCTTACTCGGCTACCCTCGGCATCATCGCAGATTTACGGCTCCCGGGGGTGCGTCTATAACCGAGCTTACAGCTTGTTGGCTTCCCGGGTCAGCAAATCCTTGTACCAGCGCCATAGAAACCATTAACTAAAAAGGGACGGCAAGGCACTAAACTCTACTTATGGCGAGGCCGATCCTCCTGGCTGTTGACGACGACTTAAGCGTCCTTGAGGCCGTGGTCCAGGACCTGCGGCGGCAGTATGGCAATACCTACCGGGTGATGCGCGCTGCCGGCGGGCAGGCCGCGCTCGACATGCTGGCCCAGTTGAAGTCGCGCGACGAACCGGTGGCGCTGATCATCAGCGACCAGCGCATGCCGGGCATCACTGGCGTGCAACTGCTGGAGCGGGCGCGCGACATCTATCCTGACGCACGCCGCGTGCTCCTTACCGCCTACGCCGACACCGAAGCGGCTATTCGCGCCATCAATACCGCGCGCATCCACTACTACCTCAACAAGCCCTGGGATCCGCCGGAAGAAAAGCTCTATCCCGTCCTCAACGATCTCCTTGAAGATTGGCAAGCCGGTTACCGGCCGGTCTTCGAAGGTCTGCGCATCATCGGCCATCGCTGGTCTCTCAACGACTTCCGCGTGCGCAACTTTCTTTCACGCAATCACGTGCCCTACCGCTGGCTCGACGTTGCTGCCAGCCCCGAAGCCCTCAAACTTATCGAGGATCGCCAACTCGATCCCGCCAAGCTTCCGGCCTTGATCTTTGCCGATGGCACGGTGCTCGTCGACCCGGATCTGGAACTGCTTGCCAGCCGCGTCGGCCTCAGCGTTCAGGCCGCCCAGGAATTCTACGACCTGATCGTCGTCGGCGCCGGTCCGGCGGGCCTCGCCGCTGGGGTCTACGGCGCCAGCGAGGGCCTGCGCACCCTCGTCATTGAACCCCTGGCGCCCGGCGGCCAGGCCGGCTCCAGCTCGCGCATCGAAAACTATCTCGGCTTCCCCTCCGGCATCACCGGCGCCGACCTCGGACGCCGCGCCCATGCCCAGGCCTTCCGCTTCGGTGCGGAGTTCATCACCCAGCGCGCCACCGGCATGCGCGTCGACGGACAGTATCGCTTTGTCCAGCTTGCCGATGGCCGCGAGATTTCCAGCCACTGCGTACTGCTCGCGCCCGGGGTGCAGTACCGCAAGCTCGAAATCCCCGGCGCCGATCGCCTCACCGGATGTGGCATTTACTACGGCGCGGCCCTGATTGAGGCCCGCGCCTGCGAGGGCGAGGAAACTTACATGGTCGGTGGCGCCAATTCCGCCGGCCAGGCCGCCCTCTACTTCGCCAAATATGCCACCAAAGTAACCATGCTGGTGCGCGGCGACGGGCTTTCGGCCACCATGTCGAAATATTTGATCGATGAGATTTCTCGCACATCCAATATTGTGGTAGAGGCGCGAACCCAGGTGGTGGAGGCCATCGGAAATGAGCGCCTGGAGTCGTTGCGGTTGCGCGGCGCGGCGGGAGATTCTCAAGTGCCGACCAGCTCGCTGTTTGTCTTTATCGGCGCAGTGCCCGTCACGGCATGGCTTCCTCCGTGCATTCTGCGCGACGACAAAGGATTTATTTTGTCTGGTTCGAACTTGCGTAAGGATGGGAAATTGCCGGATTTGTGGCACGAAGCCCGCGAGCCTTATTTGCTCGAGACGAGCGTTCCCGGCGTGTTTGTTGCCGGCGACGTGCGCGAGGGTTCGATAAAGCGCGTGGCCTCAGCAGTGGGCGAAGGTTCCATCGCAGTGCAGTTCGTTCACCAGTATTTGGCAGGCTTCTAGGGTCGCCGTTCGGAGGCTGGCTCTAAGAGCAGCTCACGGAAGGATTCGATGTTTTGAAAGGGCAACGCTTCGAATGACGAGTTAGAAATTTTGATTGGAGAAGTTTTGCATCAGGGCGCGGCTTTAGCCGCGCCGAAAGCGCTGGAAAGAATCTCGGGGCTTTAGTGTCTGCGTGAGAACTAAGCTTTTGTGCAACACATTGTGCGGAATTCGAATCGTAAACACAACAGGTTGCGGAAATTTCTAGGTCCCAATCAGTCACTTTAGCCCCTGAACCAGTTTTGAAAGGGCACGACTTTAGTCGTGCCGAAAATCGGCCATAAAAAGCGGGGCTTCAGCCCCTGAGGCAAGTTTGCTGCGATACGCAAGATGAGCGAAAGTCCACAATCCATTCAGGTCGAATCGATCCATTTGCGCGACGTCGCGGAGGCTCTCCCGCGCACTCGCCTCTTCGCCGAAACTCCCTTCAGCGAAATCGGTAGCATCGATCTCGTCGACCGCGTCACTGCCAAAGCCGGCAGTGTGCTCGTCGAAGCCGGCGAGCCGTGGAAGTTCTACTGGCTCGTCATCGAGGGCGAAACCTGCGCCAGGCGCCCCGAGCCGGATGGAACCTGGACCCTGGTGGGCTCCGCGCGCGCCGGCGAAGGCTTTGGCGAAACCCCATTGCTCACCTGCAGGTCCGCGTCCATGTTCCGCATCGTCGCGGAGCAGGATTCCGTGCTCCTTCGCTTCAGCGAACAGGATTTCTGGTCCCTGCTTGCCTGCTGCCCCGCGGTCCGAAAAATCGTCCTCGACGACAGCGCACAACGCTTGCAGACCTATCAGGTCGAGGCGCTGCACCGCGAAAAGCTCGTCTCCCTGGGCACGCTCGCCGCCGGTCTCATGCACGAGCTGAATAATCCGGGCTCAGCCGCCAAGCGCGCCGCATCGCAGCTCCGCGAAAACCTGCTCCGTCTGCAGGAGATCAGCCTGCGCGGCAGCGCGAAACCCAAAACCCCTGAACAAATCGGCTGCATGAAGGGGCTGCTGGAGCATGCTCTGGGCGGTTGCAATCTGCAAGCCATGAGCAGCATCGATCAGGCCGATGCCGAAGAGGCCATGAGTGAGTGGTTGTCTCAATCCGGCGTTGAAAACGCCTACACCATCGGCCCCGCGCTGGTTTCCATGGGCTTCGATCATCACGAGATTGCCTGCGTCAAGGAACATTTCGATGCCGCCGCATTCTCCGACGCGCTCAACTGGTTCGGCGCGCTGGTTTCAAGCGTCACTCTGGTCTGCGCCATTGAGGAGAGCATCGCGCGCATCAATGAGCTGGTGACAGCAGTGAAGAAATTTGCCTACGACGAGCGCACCCCCGGCAAGGAACTCGACGTCCACGACAGCCTGCAGAGCACCCTCACCATCCTCGGCCACAAGCTGCGCCTTAAACAAATCCAAATCGAAAAGCGCTTCGCGGCTTTGCCCTCGACCATCCGCACCCGCGGCTACGCCCTCAGCCAGGTATGGACCAATCTCATCGACAATGCCGCGGATGCTTCACCGGAAGGCGCGAAGATCGAAATCGCCACGTGGTCCGAGCCCGGCTGGCTTGTGGTGTGCATCGGCGATCACGGCTCGGGCATCGCACCCGATGTCCTTCCTCACATTTTTGAGCCGTTTTTCACCACCAAGGCTGAGGGATCGGGCACCGGACTCGGCCTCGAAATCGTGCACCGCATCGTCACGCAAAAATTCGGCGGAACCATCGCAGTAGAATCCCAGCCCGGCAACACGCGTTTCATCGTGCGCCTGCCCATGAACGCGCCCGGCGCAGACCCCGAAGCAAAGAGTTAACTTCAAACAGCCAGATCCCCGTCCGCACGCAACAAAGTAGCGCCGGCCTCCAGACCGGCTGTAGTGCGGGTCTCCCGACCCGCACTCTTCAACCTGAAACCCGACCCCTGACACCTGAAAGCTAGCGAACCGTCAGGTTCGCATTCAACGGCGTATTCGCCGACGAATCTCCCACCATCACCTGGAATTCCCCAGGCGCCACGGTCCACGCATGCGCTTTCTCTGACCAGTAGGAAAACGCGCGCGTGCCGAGCTTCACTTCCACCGTCTTCGATTCGCCCGGATTCAGCAGCACCTTGCTGAATGCCTTCAACTGCAGCGGCGGCTCGTTGCCCTCGGCAATCGCCGGGAAGCCCAGGTACACCTCGGCCACCTCAGCCCCGGCGCGCTTGCCGGTATTAGTGACTTTGAAGCTCACCGTTGCATTGTCGCTGCCCGGCTGCTTCGTCACCTTCAGCCCGTCAAATTTGAACTCCGTATACGAAAGCCCGAAGCCGAACGGAAACAGCGGCGGAATGTTGTGCGCGGTGTAGCCGCGGTAGCCCACTTCCAGCCCCTCGCTGTAATGCGCCACGCCGTTCACGCCCGGATACTGCTCCGGATTGCTGGCCAGCGTATCCTCCACGCTGCGCGGAAAACTCAGCGGCAGCTTGCCGCTCGGATTCACCTTGCCTGTCAGCACGTCGGCCACGGCGTGCCCATCTTCCTCGCCCGGATACCATGCCTCCAGCACGGCAGCCACGCTGTCAATCCACGGCATCAGCACCGCCGATCCGCTTTTCACTACAACTACGGTCTTAGGGTTCGCCTTGGCAACAGCCTTGATCAGCTCGTTCTGCGCCGCCGGCAGTTCCAGGCTCTGATCGCGTCCCTCGGTGTCCTGGTCGCCCACCATCACGATCGCCAATTCTGCCTTCTTCGCCGCATCCGCGGCGGCGCTGATGTCGCTGCCATCCATGACGGTCATACGGATGTCCAAAACCAGCTCCGCGCTCAACCCGTCGTACGGCGTAATCGTGTAAAGCGGAATCACGTGCGAGCTGCCTCCGCCGCCGGTGTTCGGCTGCCCTGCAAAAGGCCCCACCACCAGAACTGTCTTCAGCGACTTCGCATCCAGCGGCAGCAACCCACCGTCGTTCTTCAGCAGCACCATGCCCTGTGCCGCAATCTGCCGCGCGACGGCGCCGTGCTCCAGCACCGGAATAGGAACCGGCTTTGGCCGCGGCCCAAAGTCGCCAAACTCGATCATCTTCGCGAACCGCCGCACCAGCTTCTCATCGAGCAGCGACACCGGAACCTCGCCCGCATCCACCGCCTTGCGCAGCTCTTTATCGAAATAAATCCCCGTCGGCATCTCCAGATCCAGCCCGTTCAGCGCGCTGGGCACGGTCGAGTGCGTCGCACCCCAGTCGGAGAGCACGAACCCGTCGTATCCCCACTCCTTCTTCAACACCCCGTTCAGCAGCGGCGCATTCTCGCAATCGAAAGCTCCATTCACCTTCGGGTATGCGCACATCAGCGACGCTGAATGCGCCTCCTTGATCGATGCCTCGAAGCCCGGCATGTAAATTTCGCGCAACGCCCGCTCGCCGATCTCCTCGTTGACGGTATGCCGGTCAGCCTCCTGGTTGTTGGCGAGATAATGCTTCACATTTGCCATGATGCCGGTGCTTTGTATGCCCTCAATCGTGGCCACGGCAATGCGCCCGGTGAGAAAAGGATCCTCGCCGAAGCTCTCAAACACGCGCCCACCCTGCGGCACGCGTGCAATGTTGATGTCGGGCGATTCAAACAGCAGGCTGCCCAGCGAACGCGATTCCTCGGCCTCGATCCTTCCATAAGTCTGCGCCAGTTCCGGATCCCACGTCGCCGCCAGAGCAATCGGCGCAGGCATCGCGGTGGCCGGTGGCTGCGGGCTCGCGCCGCCCGGCCCCACTCCCGCCGGGCCGTTCGTCATCCAAAGGTCGGGAATGCCCAGCCGCGGCACGCCCGGCACCATCCTGTATCGTGTGGCGTCGTGCACGCCGTGCAATGAACTGATCTTTTCGTCCAGCGTCATCCGGGCCACGATCTGCCGCGCCCGCGCCACCGCCTGTGCATGGCTCACATGAGCCTGCTGCGCCGGAACCGCTGCCGAAAAACCGGCCGCGATGAGCGCCACAATTGCTATACCTGTTGATCCATGGAAGGGGAATCGTAGAGAGGAGATTGCAGGAAAGATTTTTTTCATGGTGTTCTCGATTCGGAAGGTCAGTCCAGCGGAATTCTACCATTCGCGCTCCTCCCGGTGCGGCTCGCTCTCTGTCGTTGCCCCATCCTTTCGCCCGTTTTTTGGGCGAAAGGGTGGGACTGCACGCCCGCTCCTTCGCTCCCTTGCTCCCTGCCTTCTTGTTCCCTTGGTCCCTTGTTCCCTTGGTCCCTGTCGTATGATGATTTCCGCAAGCAATTCAATCCCTCAAGAGGCACTTCCGTGATTGGACTCAAGATTTCCCGCAGCCGCCTGGCGATCCTGTGCGCGCTGGTTTTTGCATCATGCGGCGCGCTCCACGCCGCCAGAACTTGCAATCCCCGCGACTTCGGCGCCAAGGGCGACGGAACCACCAAGGACACCACCGCCATTCAGGCCGCCATCGACGCCTGCGCGGCCAAGGGCGGCGGCACCGTTCGCCTCACCGAGGGCAAGTATTTGAGCGCGCCCATCGTGCTCAAAAGCAACATCACCCTCCAACTCGACAAAGGCGCCACGCTGCTCGGTTCGCCCGATCACGCCGACTATCCCGCAAAAATCGAGTTCCGTCTTCCCACTCTGCAGCCGCTGGTGAGCGCCACCAACGCCGAGAATGTCGCCATCACCGGTGAAGGCACCATCGACGGCCAGGGTGAAAGTTGGTGGCAGATGGCGCGAACCGTCCACGATGCAGGCGTCATGGGCAATCCCCATCCCCGTCCGCGCCTCATCGTCTTCGACCACTGCAAGCATGTGCGCGTCGAAGGCGTCACCATCCAGAACTCGCCCTTCTGGCAGCTCGTTCCCTACTATTGCGACGATGTGCTCATCCGCAACGTCCGCATCCTGGCTCCGCCCCGCTCGCCGAACACCGACGCCGTCGATCCTTTCTCGTCGTCCAACGTGCGCATCGATCATCTCTATGCCGACGTGGGCGACGACAACATCGCCATCAAGTCCGGCGCCATCAACTCTCCGGGCGGCGATGATCCCGCCCGCGACATCACCATCACCGACTGCACCTTCCTGCATGGCCACGGCCTCTCCATCGGCAGCGAAATCGCCGGCGGCGCGCACAACATTGTCGCCGAGCGCATCCATTTTGAAGGCACCGACAACGGCATTCGCGTCAAGGCCAATCGCGACCGCGGCAACGACGTCAGCGATCTGATCTTCCGCGACATCGATATGAAGGACGTAAAGAATCCGATTGTGATCAGCGAATACTACCCGCGCATTCTGCCTCCCGCGGGAGACGTGGCGCCAGAGCCCGTCACGCGCCTCACGCCCCACTTTCACAACATCGTGCTGCAAAATGTCACCGCGACCGGCGGCGATATGGCCGGAGCCATCGTCGGCCTGCCTGAAGCGCCTGTCGACAATATTGTGTTGCAGAATGTGAATCTCAGCGGCAAAACCGGCCTCTCCATCGGCTACGCCAATGTCACCGGCCAGAACGTGAAGGTTACAACCTCACAAGGCGACGCCATTCTAAAAATGGCCGGCGCCAACTTCGCGCTGAAGTAAACCCACGGTCCAACACGAAGGGCCGAGTTCCGTCGGAACTCGGCCCTTCTAACTGCTGTCATCCTGAGCGAGCCCGCCGCAAGCGGACGAGTCGAAGGATCTGCGGTTGCCTTTCGCTCCTTCACTCTTTCACATTTTCACTCGTCTTCTTTTTCCCTTGTTCCCTCGGTCCCTTGTTCCCTGTTTTATTGATTTACTCCGCTCGCCAAAAATCCCCCGTCCACTACCAGGATCTGTCCGGTCACAAACGAAGCGCTGTCTGAGGCGAGGTACACCACCGCGCCAATCAGCTCCTCGGTCTTGCCAAACCGCGCCATCGGTGTGCGCATCAGCAACTCCTGCCCGCGCGGCGTCGAGTCCAGCAATTGCGCATTCAAATCGGTGCGAAAAACGCCCGGCGCGACCGCATTCACCGTCACGCCCTTCTTCGACCATTCCACGGCCAGCGAACGCGTCAGCGACGCCACGCCGGCTTTGCTCGCCGCATACGCCGCCACTTCGCTCAGCGCGACAAAGCTGTTCAGCGAGGCAATATTAATGATCCGCCCGTAGCCGCGCTCCAGCATCGATCGGCCGAACACCTGGCAGGCGCGCAGTGTCCCGGTCAGATTCACATTCAGAATGTTGTTCCAGTCCGCCTCTGCCAGGTCAAGCGTGGGCGTGCGCTTGATCATGCCCGCGCAGTTCACCAGGATGTCGACCTTCCCAAAGGTCTCGAGCGTGGCCGCAAGCAGCTTCTCCAGCGAAGCGCGGTCTCCCACATCGGAGGCTATGCGGAGGCTCTTCCGTCCGCGTGCCTCAATCTCTTTGGCGGTGTCATCCACCTGTTGCTGGCGGCGTGCGGTGGCAATCACATCGGCGCCCGCATCGGCCAGGCCAAGGCTCAGCGCCTGGCCAATCCCTGAGGTGCCTCCCGTCACAACCGCAACCTTGCCTTCAAGGCTGAACACTTGGGGGTTCATTCAATCTCCGTAGGGAAGTTTTCCAAAAAAAACAGCCAGCGAACTTGCCAACTTGCCATGCCGCGAAGCGGCGCCAACTCGCGAAGAATTGAAAATCTGTTTCATCGAGGCTCTGCCACGCCGATGACAGGCTGATTTGCACCGCAGGAATCCATCGCTTCCAGCCCAAAACTTGAAAAGCCGGATCGCATGGTCGACCTTCCTAAGTGCCAGGGGCTAGCTGGAAGCTAGGAGCTAGTAGCTGCTCTTCCGCGCCCCAGAAACACCGGCGCAATGTGCCGATCATACAAGTTCTCCGTCACATTTTTCGCAATCACAGCCTCGTTGGCCTCAAGCAACTGCAGGTAACGCGGCCCCATCTTCGCGGCCACTTTGAATCCCACGTGCAGCAACTGCCGTACGCTGGGGTTGTAAGCCGGATCGCTCTCCACGTGCCGCAGTGCGGAAGTGTATTGCTCCGACGTCCAACCGCGGACCTCATCCGCCGAAGGCAGTTTGGCCGGATCGATGTCGATCACCGTCGCATAAGGCGCGCATAGCTCTTCGCGATGCTCCAGGGCTTCGGCATAAACTTCCTTGGCCAGCGCCAGGCCCTCGCCGCCCGCTTCGGCCAACCCGATCAACTCCTCCAGCCACGTGGTCCCCGCGGTCTTTAGGTGCACACCCACGTTGAATCGCTGCATGGTCGCGTGGATCGCCGGATAAATTGAGAATTTGTCGCTGCCCGAGTGCACGCTCAGCTTCAGGTTGCCCGGCAGTCCGTATTGCTTCACCGCGTAGGCGATGGCCGCCACGTCCAGCGCCATCTCGCGCTCGAACTGCGCCACGTCGCCCACGTAATCCACGCCTTTGTTGAAGCGCCCGCTGAACTTGGGCGCAATGGTCTGCACGGGAATGCCTTCATCGGCAATCGCCGCCAGAATGATCAGCAGTTCTACGGGGCTCTGTGCGCGGTCGGTCTCATCCATTGAAACCTCGGGAATAAAGTTGCCCGCGCCCTTCGCGTCCAGCACGATGGAATGCACTTCACCGGCCTTCTTCACCGCGGCCAGAAATTTCTGCGCCGTTTGCTCCAGCAGTTGCGAGGTAATTTCAAAGGCCTGGTCGGCTCCTGCCAGCTCGATGCTCCCCTGCAGCTCCGGATGCCGCTTCACGAAGCTCTCAATATCCGATGCCTTTGCGGGCTGGCCGATAAAGTCGGCCACGTCGAAGGTGAAAAAGTCGCACGGCGCAAGAAAACGCTCCACCGTCTCCGCCGTAATATGATCGGCGTCGCAGAAATACGGCAGCTTCCATCCCAGAGCCTTCACCGCCGCATCGGCCGCTTCCCGCACGCTCGAGGGCTCTGAGCCGATGATGTTGTGTTCGCGGTTCGACTTGTTCCAGACCGGAACTACCTCGACGCCCTGCTCGAGAGTCTTGATGCATGCCTGCAACTGTGCCTTGGCCTGGTGCGCAAATCGATCGCCTACGCCGACCGAGTATTTATTCAGTTCCAAACCTTGATCTCCCATAATCATCCTGCCTTGTCTGATTCAATGATTTGCGGTGCGCACCGCAGGAATGTAGCGCCGGTCTCCAGACCGGCTGTAGTGCGGGTCTCCTGACCCGCGCCTGTCCGAAGATTGATACGGAATCACGAGGTCACGACGCAAGCCCGCACGTCTCTACACGGCCCCGACCACCGCCGGAACCGCGCTCTCAAACCGGCTGCGAACCGCCCACAATCCCAATCCCGGATTGGCAACAAAGAAAATCTCTTCGCCGTTCACCTGGTTCCAGCCGTGATGCAGTTTTTCCGGATCGTATTTCTTCATCATCGCCTGCAACTCGCCATACTCAAAGCCCACGCCCTCGATTTCCTCGCGGCTCAACTCGGCCGGGCACCACACAATCTTGAACCGCCCCTCCGACGAACCGTGAATCAAGTGCGCCGCCGCGCTCAGGTCAGCCGCCAGGTCGGCGTTCTCGCTCACCGCTTTTAACGTGGCCGGCGTGCCGTGGTAGCCGTACTTGCGGATCATCGCGTCAATGCCCTTGTCCTCGCCGAATTCATGCACGCCCGGTCCCAGAACTATCAGCTCCGCTCCATCGGCCAGCGCCATGCGCGTGCGGTACACCGCCTTATTGCCAATCCACGTCGAGTGGAACTCCTTGGGATCGAGAAATACCACCGCCTTCTTGATCGGCTTGTCGAGCATCTCGAAATTCACCTTCATGCTCAGTTCCGAGGCCTTCAGGAAGCACTCGAGATCGTCGCCGATGTAGAGGCCGCGCACCGCGAGTCCGCCATCCTTGCCGCGTCCCACTACGGTTTGCACGTACACAATCGGAATCTGTCGCAAAAATTCCTGGCAAGCGCGGTTGAGCACATTGCGCACAGGATTCTCGGCCCGGCCCATGATCCGCTCCATGCCGTACACGGCGCCCAGGTAGTGGCTGCGGTTGATGCCCTCGCGGCCGCCCGTGCCAATCAGAATGTTCTTGGCGTGGTTGGCCATGCCGATCACTTCGTGCGGCACCACCTGGCCGATGGAAAGGATCAAATCAAAGCCGCCCTGCGAAATGAGTTTGTTCACCTGCGCCGGCCACGTGTAGTTCAGCTTGCCTTCCGATTGCTCGCGGATAAACGATGCCGGCAGTTCGCCCAGCGTCTCAACGTCCGTGCGCCAGTTGTGCGCGCGGAACAATTCCTGCGGCATGTTCCCGAACATGTGCGCAATCTGGTCGGGACGCATGGGTGTGTGCGTACCCAGCGCCGGCAGCACCACCTTCAGTTTGTCGCCGTAGTGTTCCCACGCGTAACGCGTCAGGTCGCCGGCCCGCGAGTGCTCGCGGCTTTGGTCCGGCGGCACAACCAGCACATTCTTCCGCGCGCCCAGCCTGCCCAGGCTCTCCACCAGCAACTCTTTCAGTTGCGCAGCGGAAAGATCTGTGTCAACACTTCCAACAGAACAATAGAGGCTCATAAATCAAACTCCACTTTCTCTCGTCGAGGCTGGGTGGGAACTGAAAACTGACACCTGAAACCTGACACCTGTCCTACAGCCGGTACGCCTTCTTCACCAGATCGTAAGTCAACTGGTGCGCCAACTCGAACGCTTCATCCTGGTCCAGACGATGCTCGGCCACCAGCCTGCCCAGAAACGCGCAATCCACGCGCCGCGCCACATCGTGCCGTGCCGGGATGGAGAGAAAAGCCCGCGTATCGTCGTTGAACCCGACCGTGTTGTAGAAACCTGCCGTTTCCGTGGCCTGCTCGCGGAAACGCATCATGCCCTCAGGACTGTCATGAAACCACCATGGAGGGCCAAGACGCAAGCACGGATAATGACCGGCCAGCGGCGCCAGTTCCCGGCTGATCGTCGACTCATCCAGCATGAACAAAATGATGGTCAGGTTCTTGTCGTTGCCAAAGCGGTCCAGCAACGGCCGCAGGGCATGCACGTAGTCGGTGGGCCCGGGAATGTCCGCGCCCATGTCGCGCCCGTAACGCTCGTACACAAACTTGTTGTGGTTGCGCACGCTTCCAGGATGAATCTGCATCACCAGGCCATCTTCCACGCTCATGCGCGCCATCTCGGTCAGCATCTGCGCGCGGAACAGCTCCTGCTCGCCCGCGTCCGCGTTGCCCGCGATCACCTTGCCGAACAGCGCAGCCGCCTCGGTCTGAGTCAGGTCCGCCGTCTGCGCCGTGGGGTGTCCGTGGTCGGTCGACGTGCAACCCAGAGTCTTGAATCGCGCCCGCGCCTTGGCCAGGGCGCGCAGGTAGCCCTTCCACGTCGACGAATCTTCACCATTTTGCTCGCCCAGCTGGGCCACGAGCCCGGCAAATCCCGTGAATGACGGATCGACCACCGCATCGGGTCGGAACGTCGGAACAATGCGCGCCTTCCAGCCCGAATCGCGGATCTCCCGGTGCGCCTTCAGTGGATCGAGCGGCGACTCTGTCGTCGACAGCAACTCGATATTGAATTTTTCGTAAAGCGCCCGCGGCAAAAACTCCGGCGTCTTCAGTTTCTCCGCGATGGTGTCAAAGTAGAGATCGGCCGTCTTCTCGCTCAGCCGCTCCTTCATTCCAAACAGTTCCTGAAACGCGTAGTCCAGCCAGATCCGCGTCGGTGTGCCGCGGAAAAGATAGTAATGGCTGGCAAAGATGCGCCACACCCGGCGCGGATCATTCACTACCGGCTGCCCGATCTCCAGGTCGTCCATCGAAACGCCCTGGCTGTACAGCATGCGGAACACGTAGTGGTCGGGCTGTACAAAGAGCGTCGCCGGATCGGGAAACGGCTCGTTGCTGGCGAACCATGCCGCCTGCGTATGCCCGTGGGGGCTCACAATGGGCAGGTTGCGGATGTGTGCATACAGTGAACGGGCTACTCTGAGGGCGCTTGATTCGGAAGGGAAAAGACGGTCTTCGTGGAGCAACATGACGTTCATTCTACCTCGTAAATAGCGCTCTTCAGCAGCCGGGCGGCCTTTGAGGTCAGACCACAAGTATACACTCCCGGTACCGCGCCTTCGTGGCCGGCCACCCCACAGAGCGCCGCAAGTTTATCCAGCCAAACCCCTCAATTCAGTGATAATCTCGCTGTGATCCAATTTTTCAGATTTGCATGAAGGTGTGTGCACGTATGCCGCGCATGAAAGAGGAAGAACAAACGACGCATCGCACCATGCAAGTGGTGAACCACATCCGCTCGCTGATCGAAAACGGAACCCTGCAGCCGGGCGACAAAATTCCGCCGGAACGCGAGTTGGCGCGCTCCCTCAAAATCAGCCGCGCCAGCCTGCGCACCGGCATCGGTTACCTCGCCGCCATGGGCGTCATGAAAATCCGCCATGGGGTGGGCACCTTCGTGGCCGATGGCCCTCCGGAGTTTGGCAAGGGCTCTCTGAGCCTGATGGGCGCTCTGCACGGATTTCAGACCTGGCAGATGTTCGAGACGCGCATCATTCTCGAGAGTCATGTGGCCTCGCTCGCCGCCGAACGCGGCAAGGAGGAGCACCACGCCGCGCTGGCCGAAGAGGTCGCCGAGATGTTCGCCGCCATTGAGAGTCCGACCGACTACCTGATTCACGATCTGACATTTCACCGCATCATCGCGCAGGCCTCGGCCAATCCCATTCTCGCCGCCATCATTGAGACCATCACCTCGGCGCTCTACGACAGCCGCCGCAAGACCGTGGAACATTCCACCGACCTCCGCGAGTCCGCCGTGATGCACCGCGAGCTCTATCGCGCTATTCGCGCCCGCAAGCCGCAGGAGGCGCACAACCTGATGGAGCAGCACCTGCGCATGGCCCAGATCGCGCAGGGCATGGAGCGCCCCACGGGTCGCAAAGGGTCGCCGGGCGCGGCCCCAAAAAAGCCGGGACGCGCCGCGCACGCCGCGTAAATCACTTGGGGCCCCTCGGACCTCGCACTGCGCGTCCAGCTTGCTTTCGCACGTTGCAGGAATCGCCCGCTCGGTCCCAAGATGAATCAACCCGGTACTGAGGTAATGATTAGGGAACGCTTGGTGAGAGCCCCGGCAAACGCCACGAGTCTGGCCAGTCCGCGCAAAAGGGTTTACTCGATATGTTCTTTGATTTCATTTAAGTAGAGAAAACCGATTTCATGCTCCAATCCGCGCCTGAAAATTATCTTTTCGTGTCCCCGCAGAAATTCTAAGCGCCTTGCGCACGTCCCCGGAATTTTCAGGAAGTAAACGGTTTTTTCACTATTGACAGTTATTCACCCTCTGTATGAAACTAAACGGGCTTCGAAATGTGGTCAGACCACGTGTGCGAATTTTCAAGTAAAACCTATCGCAGCTGCATTGCGAAGCGACAAGAAACACCTATTGGAGGCATCACAATGAGGCAATTTGCCTTAAGCAATCGATTCCAGTCGAAGCAAACAGTGCGAGGTTCCTTCACTCGCACGTTGTGTTTCGCCGCATGGAGCGCGATGGTGCTGTTGGTCATCGCCATTATGACGCCCCTCGGCGCCAACGCACAGATGGCCGGCTACGGAGCCATTTCGGGTACGGTCACAGATTCCACCGGCGCAGTGGTCGGTGGCGCAACCGTTACCGCAACCCTGGTCGACCAGAACGTCAGCACCGTCCGCACCACCTCCGGAGCCGGCGACTTCACCATCACGCCGCTCACCCCGGGCGAATACAATTTGACCGTTACCGCCAAGGGCTTTGAGAGATTCATCCAGGAACACATCACCGTCGACGCTCTGATCACAGTCGCAGTCAACGTCAAGCTGTCGATCGGAGCCGCCACCCAAACCATCACCGTCACCACGGCGCCTCCTGTGCTCGAAACTACTGACGCCAGCCTGGGCGCGGTCATGGACAACCAGATGTACTCCAGCCTGCCCCTCTTGATGGGCGCAGGGGGCAACGCCGATCAGCGGCGCGCCACCGACTTTGCCGCATTGATGCCCGGCGTGGTGCCCGCCTGGGTCGGCAGCAACAACGCCACCGACGCCTCGTTGGCTGTCAATGGCGGCAATCCCGCCGGCGGCACTTCTGAGATCTATATTGACGGCATCAACCTGCCCGCGCCCGACGGCGTCGGCGACGTGCGTTTCATCTGGTCGGCCATTGGCATGGATTCCATCGACCAGTTCCAGGTGCAGACCTCTGGCTACTCCGCGCAATATGCCGGCCAGGGCGTGCAGAACTACTCCATCAAACAGGGAACCAACGACTGGCACGGCGGAGTCTACGAGTACATCCGCAACACCGTGGGAGATGCATGGAAGTTCCTCAATAAGGCGCCTACCGCTATCGGCGTAATTCCCGCCGGTGGTACCTGCGTGTTCGGTTCGCCAGCCTCAAGCTATTGCGCGCCGGGCGGCATAAAGCCCACTGAGATCATGAATGAAGTAGGTGCAAAGTTCGGCGGACCCATCGTCAAGAACAAGCTGTTCGTGTTTTACAACTACGGCCAATACCGCAACCAAAACGGTCCGGCCCTTAGGGCCCAGACCATCCCTACAACGGCCATGCTCAACGGTGACTTCTCGGCGTTTTCCACCATCACAGGATACAGCATCTACGATCCCGGTAATCAGGTGAACACCCTCAACCCGTTGACACCATGCCTTGCCTCCACGGCCGCTCCCTGCAGCCGCCCTCAGTTCGTTTCTACTGGTGGCATTCAGCCGGCCGGGACTGTCAATGTGATTCCCGCGAACCGTCTTTCCGCTGCGGCAAAGTACATCAACACGTTCATGGCGCCCTACGAGGCGACGGCCACCCAGGGCGGCTCGGCCGCCGGGTACTCCAACAACGTCCTCGCCGGCTATGTCAACGGCCTGGCGAACTGGTACCAGGGCGGGCGCATCGACTACAACATGACTCAGAAGAATCAGTTGAGCCTCATCGTCGAATTCGGCCGCCAGGCTAACACCGGCCCCAACGCGCCGCCGTCGACCACCTCGAACCAGCTCGCGCCACCGTTCAATACGGTCCAGGCCTACACGCCCAAGACCACCGTGGACATCGTGAAGGACACCTTCACAATCAATTCGCACATGGTGAACATGGCCTCGCTTGCCTACGCTCGCTATAAGAGCCTTTCGACCACGCCGGACGACGGTCCGGCATTCGCCGCCGGCCAAACGGGCCTACTAAACACACCTGCTGGCCAGGCCAGCTACTTCCCGGGCATCACCTATAGCGGCGGCCTTGACGATCCGCAGACCGAAGCCGGCTACGACGAGAACCAGAAGGTAAGCAATTCCTACAGCGCCGCTGACGATCTCGAGTGGCAGATCGGCAAGCACAACTTCACCTTTGGCGGCCAGGTCGTCTGGGACCAATTCAACCTCATCAAGAACCTGACCAATTCCGGTCCGCTCGCCGTCACCTTCTCGAATGCTTCAACGCAAGGCTATTCATCGGGTACCAGCTTGAACAGCACCAGCGGTAACGCCTTCGCCAGCTATATGATTGGCGCCGTCAGCACCAGTTCGGTTTCCGTGGGCCTGCCAGGCTACGGATCGACCTGGGTTGACCCCTCCTTCTGGGCGCAGGACGACTGGAAGATCAGTTCCAAGTTAACGGTCAACCTCGGCGTCCGCTGGGATATATGGCCTGCTCTCCATGCCACGCACAGCATCATGTCGTGGTTGAATACCACCCAGACCAACTCCATCACCGGCAACCTCGGCACCCTGGGATTTGCGGGCGGCAGCTCATCGGACGGGTATCACACCGGCCTGTTCAATCCCTCGCCAACCACCTACAAGAATATCGGTCCTCGTATCGGCTTTGCTTATGCGCTCGATTCGAAGACGGTCATTCGCTCCAGTTACGGCCTGGAGTTTGCGCGCGGCGATTGGAATAGTGGCAGCCAATCCGGCTCGGCTTCAACGGTCGGCTTTGCTCCATCGGCGTCCGCGCCCGCGGGCACCGTTAACCAGCCGGAGTATTGGTGGGATGGTACGCAGTGCTCCGATGGAACTGCTGATGGAATCGCTTGCGGCTGGACGGGATCTGTCGCAGCGCCCGCGCCGCCCGCCGGGGGCCTGACCCTGGCCGAATTCGGCACCAGCGAAACCACGGCACTCACCAACGCGGGCGCACAGTCCCCTGTCTACTGGGATCCGCATTACGGCGCCAAGACTCCCGAATACCTCAACTGGACATTCGGTGTCGAGCGCCAGTTGACGAACAACATGTCCATTTCGGTCAGCTACGTCGGCAGCGAAGGCCACTTCATCAGCGATGCCAATGCGATCGGGAAGCGCAACAACGAAATTCCTGAGTCCTTTGCCGCGCTAGCCGGATACACAGTAAGCAGCGGCGTAGCGACACAATGCACCAGCTATGCGCCGGTATCTTGTCCCGCACCTTTGCTCGGGCAGACTTCGGGTACGTCGGCCACCGCTCCCATGGTCAACACCAACTTGGCCATCGGACTCGGCGCCCAATTCACGCCGCCCAACCCCTACGTCGGCAACACCTACTACTACAAGAACACCGTCGCAGGGTACATGGCGCCCTACCCGCAGTTCAGCGGCGTCAGCGATACCACCAGTTTCGTGGGCAACGAAAACTGGAACGCGCTGGAAATAACCCTTCGCCAACGTCCGTCGCATGGCTTGAACTTCATGGTCAACTACACCTACTCCAAGTCGATCGACGACCTGGGAACCTTCCGCGTAGGCGACAACGATCGTCTCGATCGTTCGCTCTCTACCGCGGACATACCCCAGAACCTGGTTGCTTCGGTGGTCTATGCACTACCCGTCGGCCGCGGCCATATGTGGGGCGACAACTTGGTCTATCGCGCGATCGCCAGCGATTGGACCGCCTCCAGCATCTTCAGCTATCACTCGGGCTTCCCGATTGCCCTGGTTGGCAGCGGTTGCGGCGGCGGTGGCATCCTGAAGCAATGCATGCCCAGCGTCGTCGCCGGGCAGGCTGGACGCGTGAGCGGCGCCTATGGCAAGAACGTGACCGCTGCGGTTGGATCTCCCAACTACATCGGGAACGTCCAGTACTTCAACACCAATGCGTTCACCGTGGCTACCGCCGGCAATGGCACCACGACCAGCAACGGAAACTACGGAACCTGCGCGAACAGCGTTTCGACACAGGCCTGCTACGTTTGGGACGGACCGGCTCTCTACGTTCCGGGCAACGCGCCGCGCGTAGCGCCTCTCGGCATGTTCGGCATGGGCTACTATGACGACGACGTCGCCCTCAAGCGGACCTTCCCTGTCTATCGCGAATGGAATGTCGCGATTGAAGTGGATATGAGCAACCTGACCAACCACGTTGTTTGGGCGTCACCGAACTCCACCGTCAATGGCGGCTCGTCGTTTGGAACCATCAGCGGCCTTAATGCAGGCAACAATCCCCGCGACTTGCAGGGCATGCTCCGCATCAACTTCTAAGCCTCAACGCATCACTTCGAAAGGTGCTGCCGGCTCCGCCGGCGGCACCTTTTCTCTTTTTGCCGCAAACATTTAGAATCCTTATCGCGATGGGAGTTCTTTCTTCATGTTCTTGAACAAAAGATCCGCGGATTCACTTTGGCTGGCGAGCGTAGCCGTCGCCTTTCTTCTCTTCGCATGCGCGATGCCCTGCGCGCACGCGCAGACAGCGCCGCAAAACCCGGCTGCCGCCCCCGCCGATCCGCTGCCCATGTTCGAGCGCGCCGCCAACGCCGCCATGGCCCGCTGGCCCGACGGCCGCTTCGCGACTGCCCCCGCACCGTCGACCTGGAACTACGAGCTCGGCACGCTGCTCGAAGGCATGCGCTCCGTTTGGCTCACCGATGTCGATCCGCGCGACTTCAATTACATCAAGAGCTCGGTCGATGCCCTCATCGCACCCGACGGTTCCATCCCCACGCTCAAGCCCGAGGAGCATCAGCTCGACAACATCCTTCTCGGCCGCCAGCTCCTCTTCCTCTACGGCGTCACGCAGGACAAGCGCTACCTCACCGCCGCCACGGTCCTCTGGAACCAACTCGGCGCGCAGCCCCGCAACGTCGAGGGCGGCTATTGGCACAAGCAGCGCTATCCCAACCAGATGTGGCTCGACGGTCTCTATATGGCCGAGCCCTTCCGCGCCGAATACGCTTCCATCTCCCACCACCCCGAGGAATTCGCCGACATCACGAAACAATTTGTGCTCATGGAGCGGCACGCCCGCGACGCGAAAACCGGCCTGCTCTTTCACGGCTGGGACGCGTCGAAGCAGGAGCGCTGGGCCAACGGGAAAACCGGCGACTCGTCGCAATTCTGGGCGCGCGGCATCGGCTGGTACATGATGGCCCTCGTCGATACGCTCGACTTTTATCCCGAGGGCGACCCCGGCCGCGCACAATTGATCGCCATCCTCCAGCGCGAAGCCGCCGCCATCGCACGCTTCCAGGACAAAAACACCGGCCTCTGGTACACCATGATGAACAAGCCCGGCGAGAAGGGAAATTACTTTGAATCTTCCTCCGCGTGCATGTTCGTCTACGCGCTCGCCAAAGGCGTGCGTCGCGGCTACCTGACGGATCTTGGGCCCGACGGTCTTCTCGCCGTCGCCCAACGCGGCTACAAAGGCATCCTCACGCATTTCGTCCAGACCCAGGGTGACGACGTTTCGCTCGACCGTACCGTGAAGGCCTCCGGCCTCGGCGGCGAACCCTATCGCGACGGCACCTACGCCTATTACATCGGCGAGAAGGTCGTCACCAACGATCCCAAAGGCGTGGGCGCGTTTCTGCTCGCGAGCACGGAGATGGAATACGCGCCGGAGTCCGGCCTCGCGCACAACCAAAACGTCGTCATCGACGGCTGGTTCAACTCGCAGCTGCGCACTGACGCCTTCGGCCAGCAGGTCAACTTCCACTACAAATGGAACACGTGGGACAATCCGGGCTATTCGCTCTTCGGCCATCTCTTCCGCGAATTCGGCGCGCAGTTGAGTGAGCTCGACGCCGAGCCCACACTCGCCGGCCTCAAGGGCGCCGACGCGTACGTGATCGCCTCACCTGACAACCTCGACAAGAACCCCCATCCGCACTTCGCCAATGCTGCAGACGCCGACCAGCTCGCCCAGTGGGTCAATACCGGCGGCATGCTCGTCATCATGGAGAACGACACCTCTTTCGCCGACCTCGACCACTTCAATGTGATCGGCGACAAATTCGGCATCCACTTCAACAGCGTCCTGCGCAAGCACGTCACCGGCACCAATTGGGAGCAGGGAAGAATCAGCATCGACGGCAAAGGCCCCATCTTCCACCATCCCCACACCATTTATGTAAAGGATGTCTGCACCATCACGGCCACCGGTCCTGCGCGCTCCGTGCTCGCAGAGGGCAATGACATCTTCATGGCCACGGCGAAGTACGGCAAGGGAACCGTCATCGCCATGACCGACCCCTGGCTCTACAACGAGTACACGGACGGCCGCAAGCTCCCCGCGCTCTACGACAACTATGCCGTCGGCAAGGAGTTTGTGCGCTGGATCCTCGAACAGGTGCCGCCCGTGGGTGAACTTGAGAAACCCAGGTCCGTGTCCAGTCGTTCGGAACCCTAAGGCTGACGGGTCCCCCTTTTCGGCGGTGATTTGTAGCGTCGGTCTCCAGACCGGCTGTAGTGCGGGTCTCCCGACCCGCACCTTTCTGAACATCATCTCGACATCGCGCGGCCACAGCGCACGAACCTCAACTCACTTTTTCAACTTTGCAAAATTGCGGGTGCCAAATCTCGAATTTGAGATGTGGGAAACCGGGATCACCATACACCAACGATCCGTCTAAGGCTGCTTCGCCGCCGTCGGCGCCGCAGGCGCTTGCCCCTTCACATCCGGTCCCAGCTCCGGACAAATCCGCGCCAAATCGTCGGCCACCATGCGCCCAAACACTTCCGATCCGTGCGCGTTCAGGTGCGTCCGATCCAGTGTGCTTCCACTCGCGTCCGGGTGGCCCACCGCGTCGAACTGATCCGCCTGCTCCTGCGTCATCGTCTTCAGCAATCGCGTGCTCTCCGCGTTCAGATCGATCACCGGCACGCCCTCTTCCTCCCCCACGCGCCGCGCCGCCTTTGCATACGCCGTCAGATCCTCCACCGGCACGCCGTCCTTGTAATTGCGCCGCGAGAGCGACGTCACAATGATTGGCCGTGCCCCCTCCGCGCGCGTCTCGGTGATGTAGCGGCGCATGTTCGCCGCATACGTCGTCTCCGGATCGGTCTCGCGCAGCGGCCCCTTGCCCGGCATATCGTTATGCCCGAACTGGATCAGAATGTAATCCGCGTGTGCGGCGAGCACGTCTTTCCACACGCCCTCGTCGTAGTAGCTCTTCGAGCTGCGCCCGTTCCGCGCCAGGTTCACGCAGTCCACGTTCGGCGTCAGATCCGCGCAAAATCCCGGTCCCCATCCGCCGCCGATGTTCACCGTGGAATCGCCCGCCAGCACGATCTTCACTGTCGCGCCGCGAATGATCGCCACCGTCCGCGCCAGATCTGGCGGCAACGTGGCCGCCATCGGCCGCACATACTTCGCCAGCGCCGGAACCGCCTTCCCCAGATCCACCGCAACGATCCGCCCGAACACATACGATCCCTCGGCATTCAAATGCGTCTTATCCGGAATCGTGTTGCCCCGCGCGTCCTTTTTCGTGATCCCCACCGCATTCGCCTGCGCTTCGGTCAACGTGTCGAGATACGCAATGCTGTCCGCCTGCAAGTCGATCAGAGGCGTATTCTCCTCGGCTGCAACTTTCTTCATGGCGTCGGCATGAGCCAGCAGATCGGAATGAATCTTGCCGTCATCCCCGTAGTAGCGTCGCGTCAGTGGCGTCACCAGCACGGGAACAATGCCATGCGCGCGAGCCTCCTCGACATACCGCTTCAAGTTCGCGGGATATTCTGTCACGAGGTTCGTCTCGCGCGGCAGGTGCTGCGCCGATTCCTCGTCGTTGTGCCCAAACTGGATCAGCATGTAGTCCGGCTCATCCGCGAGCGCCTTTGTCCAGTAGCCCTCGTTGGAATAAGTCTTTGTGCTCGCTCCTCCCTTGGCGTCGTTGATGCAAACCACGTCGTCGGTCAGATTCGCGCAAAATCCCAGCCCGTAGCCGGCGCTCTTTGTCTGCGTCGAGTCGCCGATCAACGCGATCCGCACCTTCGCGGGCGGCGCCGCCGTGTTCGCTTGCGGCTGCTGCGCTACGCTCGCAACGCCTGCCGCCAAAACCGTTGACACCACAAAAGCAAAAAGCGATTTCATCGTGTTTCTCCAATCTTTACCTCGCGGTATTTGTTCCATTTGCCCCCGCGCGAGCCCCGCCAACCGTCCCCGATTCTATCCTCCCGAAGGTCTGACCAGCAATCGGTTCATGTTGCCTCTGCGCCTTCATCCCTTCGCTCCCCGTTTGCTGAAAACCGGATAAGTAATTCCTTGGCAGCCGCGCCGTAGGCGCAGTGTTCGTTAGCCCCGTGCTTCAGCGTGGGGAAAGCGGTTTCCACAAATGCGCTCCGGAGTCCCGTAGGGACGGTGCAACGACAATTCTTCTTTAGGGCCCAGTAGTTGCCACAAGGGCTTGACTGCCCACCGCTCCGCTCCTATACATTTGGAGGGTCCGAGTGGTCAGTCCACTCATTCGCGCTATACGCTTCGGCTTATTTCGCCGTTCCACCATTCGCCGATTGGAGAATCTCATGCGTCCCGCTCATCTCTTTTTTGCTGCGCTGCCGTTCCTTGCCGTGCTCTCTCTGTCCGCTCAGGACACCCGCACCGTAACCGAGCCCAAAATCCCACCCGCGTGCACGACCCTCGAAGCCGACATCGTCTCCAGCCACGGCAACATCGCGCTCGCCGACGAGCAAAAGCTCTCAACAGCCCGCATTCAGGACGCGATGGACCACTGCGCTCAAGGCCAGGCTGTCGTCCTTCGCGCTCACGGCAAGAAGAACGTCCTCCTCACCGGCCCGCTCACTCTTCGCCCCGGCGTCACCCTTGTCGTCGATAAGAACACCGCTCTCGTCGCCTCGCGCGATCCGCGCGTGTTCGATTCCTCACCCGGCGGCTGCGGCATCGTTTCTATGCGCGGCGGCCGTGCCTGCAAGCCGCTCATCTCCGCCGACGGCGCCAAGGGCTCCGGCATCATGGGCGAAGGCTCCATCGACGCTCGCGGCGGCGCAACGCTACTCGGTCAGAACGTCACCTGGTGGGACCTCGCGCACGAAGCCAAAGTGAAAGACGAACAGCAGTCCGTATTCGCCATGATCGCCGTGCGCCACGTCGACGGATTCGTAATCTATAAAATTACGCTGCGCAACTCTCCCGGTTTCCACGTCTCCGTAAATCAAACCGACGGCTTCACCGCGTGGGGCGTCAAGATCATGACCCCCAAAACCGCGCGCAACACCGACGGCATCGATCCCGGCTCTTCCAAAAACATCACCATCGCTTACAGCTACATTCACACCGGCGACGACGATGTCTGCCTCAAGCCCAGCGGCATGGGCGGCGTCTCCAACATCTCCGTGCTTCACAACCACTTTTATTCCGGCCACGGCATGTCCATCGGCAGCGGCACTTTCGGCGGCGTCGATCATCTTCTCGTCGACGATCTCACCATCGACGGCGCCGACAACGGCCTCCGCATCAAGTCCGATCGCAGCCGCGGCGGTCTCATCCATCAGGTCGTCTATCGCAACGTCTGCATCCGCAACACGCCCAACCCGCTGGTCTTCACGCCGCACTACACCACCTTCACCGGCAACCGCCTGCCCATCTACAACGACATCGCTCTCGAAAACGTGCACATTCTCACCCCCGGCGCCTACACCTTCTTCGGCCTCGACGCCGACCCCGGCCATAAATTAGAGATCAAGCTCGACAATGTCTTTGCCGATGACCAGAAGGATTCGCTCTTCTACAACCAGGACGCCTCCATCACGCTGGGCCCGAATCTCGGCAATCTGATTCCAAAGGGCGACGACGTAACCGACACCAACGCGCCCGATTCCGCACCCGGCCAGCCGCTCGACTGCAATGCGCGCTTCGTTCCATTCCCCGAAGACAAAACCGCTCCCGAGATGGCCGGTAAGATTCCGCCCGAAGACAAAACCTTTTACGTGGCCGCCGACGGCACCGGCGACTACTACTCCGTCCAGCGCGCGCTCGACATGGCTCCCAAAACCGGCGGCGCGGTGCTCTCGGTTTCACCCGGCGTCTATCGCGAAGTGCTCACCGTTGACAAGCCCAACATCACCATTCGCAGCGCCAATCCCGACGCCAGCAAAACCATCATCGTCAACGATCGCAGCGCCGGCCAGAACGGCGGCACGTTGCACTCCGCCACGGTCAACGTCACCGCTGCCGACTTCTTTGCGGAAAATATCACCATCGAAAACGACTTCAACAAAACCCACGAGCAGACATCACAAGGTTCCCAGGCCCTCGCCATTCTCGTCACCGGCGACCGCGCCATCTTCCACAACGTTCGCCTGCTCGGCAATCAGGACACCGTCTATCTCGGCACGCACTGCGGCAACGACGCGCAGAATTGCGCCGCTACGCGCCAGTACTTCTCCGATTGCTACGTTGCCGGCAACGTCGACTTCATCTTCGGCGACAGCAAGGCCGTCTTCGAGAATTGCGAAATTCACTCCACGCCGCACGGCGGCGGTTACATCACCGCGCAGTCCAGGCACTATCCCACACAGGACTCCGGTTTCGTCATCGACCACTGCCGGCTCACCGCCGATCCCGGCGTCACCGGCACCGTCTTCCTCGGCCGTCCGTGGCGTCCCTACGCCACTGTCGTCTATTTACACACCGAGATGGACGACAAGATCGATCCGGCGGGCTGGCGCGAATGGCACCCCGGCGATACGCATTCGCTCGAAACCGTCTACTACGCCGAATTCGACTCCACCGGTCCCGGCGCGCACCACGACCAACGCGATCCCCACACGCATTTCCTCACGCCCGAGCAGGCCGCACAATATGAACCAAAAATCTTTCTGCGCGGCAGCGACAACTGGGATCCGACCAGGCTGCCCACTCCACCCGCGCAGTAAAATGGAGTAGTAAGAGCGTGTTTCAAAAATCAGGTTTGTAACAAGGGCCGACTCCAGACGCGTCAAGCGCGCCGTAGGCGCAACGGTTGTTAGCCCCGCGCTTTAGCGTGGGGTAAGGAAACGAGAAGAATGTGAAGCCCCGTAGGGCCGATGCAGATTTTGAAAGGGCACGACTTTAGTCGTGCCGCAAATGCAACGCAGAGAATCGGGCATTAGCCCCTGAGAGATTTTCGGGCCGCCTTTTCACCACGAACAAGCTAGAAGCTAGCAGCTAGAAGCTGCTTTTAGGAGAGATCATGAAGACCATCCTTATGGCTGACCCCGTGCGCTATCCGCGCATGAACACCGACGAACTGCGCGAAACATTTTTGCTCGACTCGCTCTACGAGCCCGGCAAGCTGCATCTGAATTACGTCGATCTCGATCGCTCCGTGGTCGGCTTCGCGGCTCCGCTTGATTCGCCCATCGCGCTGCCGACCTATCCCGACCTCCGCGCCGAATACTTTACCGAGCGGCGCGAGCTGGGCGCGCTCAACATCGGCGGCGCCGGCGTCATTACCGTCGAAGGGAAAAGCTACGAGCTTAACAATCTCGATGTGCTCTACATCGGCCGCGGCAACAAGCAGGTCACGTTCGCTTCCAAAGACAAGTCCGCACCCGCCATCTACTATCTGTTGAGCTATCCCGCCCACGCCGTCTATCCCGTCGCGCTGGTGCGCAAGGAAGATGCGCAGCCCACCGAGCTCGGCTCTCTCGAAACCTGCAACAAGCGCACCATCTGCAAATATATTTTTCTGCAGGGCGCGCGCAGTTGCCAGCTTGTCATGGGCGTCACCCATCTCGCGCCCGGCAGCAACTGGAACACCATGCCGCCGCACACCCACATGCGCCGCTCCGAAATCTACATGTATTTCAACGTCGCTGCGGACGCGCGCGTCATGCACTTCATGGGACCTCCTGCGGAAACCCGCCACATCGTAATGGCCGACAAGGGCATCGTCGTCTCGCCCGGATGGTCGATTCATTGCGGCGTCGGAACTCGAGCTTATAGTTTCTGCTGGGGCATGGGCGGCGAAAATCAGGACTACGCCGACATGGATCCCGCCCCGGTCGACACGTTGCGGTAGCCCGAACCGCCGGCCTCGGTTCGTCTCGACGTGAGCTCGAAAAACGATTGGTTATCCTGAGCGAGTGAGCGCCGGGCGGGGAAAAACATGGGACTGTGATGCAGGCTACTTTTCAGCGGCCGGCGAGGCTATGGCCGGTGGACGGGGCTTCGATCCGCATCAACGCCAAGTGGGACGGGCGGGAGGATCTGCCGCGCTATGCGCAGGCCATGCCGGGATAGCTGGAGTCGAGCGCGGTGAGCTGCTGGATATAAACTATAGCTCAACAAGTAAACTCAACGGGGGTTATATGGCGCGATGGACCAACAAGTGGATACGCCTGCTGGAGAAGTGTCAGCGGCAGGTTGAGTGCTACGCCAACGCGCTCCGCTTTGGTTTTGTGTTCGTGCGCAGCCGCGGGTTTCAACTGCCGCGCTCCATCCGCGTCGCCGGCAGATCTGTCACGCTGCACTTCCCTCCCGACAAAGGTGTCAGCGAAGATTTCTTTATTTGCGTCGTTCGCAACGAGTATGGCCTGGGACACGGGCTCTCCAGCGTGCAGACCGTCGTCGACATAGGTGCCAACGTGGGCTTTTTTTCCATGGCGGCCAGGGAACGATACCCAGACGCCATCATCCACGCCTATGAGCCGAATCCGCGCGTGCTTCCCAGCCTCAGGAGCAACACCGAAGGTCTGCAAATTCGGGTCTTCCCCGAGGCGGTCGGCGGCCAGAGCGGCTTCGTGTCGCTTCTCGATTCCGGCGACAGCAACCAGGCACGGACGTCAGCGGGCGACGGCTCGATCCCCATGGTCTCTCTGGCTACGGTGCTGGAGCGGCTGGGGAGGCCCCTTGATCTGCTCAAGCTCGATTGCGAAGGCGCCGAGTGGGAGATGTTTCCATTGAAGGAATGCTGGCAACAGATCCACAACGTGCGCATGGAGTATCACCTGTTCCACGGCGAGACGGTCAGCCAGCTCGAGCAGATCCTGCTCGAACTCGGCTTTCGCCCGACGCGATGGCGTCACGATGTGGGTTTCGGAACCGTCTGGGCGTCTCACTCGCGATCCTGAGATCGAGGACGAGATAATCGTTGCGCTGAAGTGGTTGCCCTGCGTCCTTGGGGGATTGCGATCGCAGACGCCGCGAAGCGGCAGCGTCTTCACGCCGGCTTTGGAGTTGCTTTGCCATGGAAATGGCGCCTGAGTTGGCGAGCAGGTTTGTCGTGTTGCAAAAAAGGCCTGAGGTTTAACCTCAGGCCCTTGCGATCCAACAGCCGGGTGCCCCAGGTCTCGCTTTTGAGACCTGGGAAACCACCGCCGCCAATTCACCGCGAACAAGCTAACAGCTAGAAGCTAGAGGCTAGCCTTTACACGTTGTACGTCGACGACGAAACCCGACCGCCCTTTCCCGTCCAATTGGTATGGAAGAACTCGCCGCGCGGCTTATCGATTCGTTCGTAAGTGTGCGCGCCGAAGAAGTCTCTCTGCGCCTGCAGCAGGTTCTGCGGCAACCGGCCAGTGCGATAGCCGTCAAAGAACGCGAGCGCCGTTGAAAACGCCGGCGTAGGCACGCCCAGCTTCACCGCGTGCGTTACCGCCTTGCGCCACGACGCCTGGTACTTGTTCACCAGCCGCGAGAAAAATTTATCGAGCAGCAGGTTGTCGAGCTTCTTGTTCTTCCGGAACGCGTCCTTGATCTTGCCCAGGAACTGGCTGCGAATGATGCAGCCGCCGCGCCACATCAGCGCGATGCCGCCCATGTTCAGGTTCCAGCCATACTCCTTGCCCGCGGCCCGCAGCAGCATGTAGCCCTGCGCGTAGCTGATGATCTTCGAGCAGAACAGCGCCCGCCGCACATCCTCTATAAATTTGGCCCGGTCGCCCACCTTGGACGCCGTCCGCGGTCCGCGCAGCACCTTCTCGGCCTCCACGCGCTCGTCTTTCAGCGCCGACAGGCAGCGCGCGAACACCGATTCGCCGATCAGCGTCACCGGCTGGCCCTCGTCGAGCGCGCTGATCACCGTCCACTTGCCCGTGCCCTTCTGTCCCGCCGTGTCCAGAATCTTATCCACCAGCGGCGCGCCATCGTCATCTTTTTTCGCGAAGATCTGCTGCGTAATATCGATCAGATAGCTGTCCAGCTCGCCCTTGTTCCAATCGGCGAATACCGTGTGCAGCTCGTCGGCCGTCAGTCCCAGCCCGCGCTTCAGCAGGTCGTAGGCCTCGCAGATCAGCTGCATATCGCCGTACTCAATGCCGTTGTGCACCATCTTCACAAAGTGCCCCGCCCCCTCTTCGCCCACCCAGTCGCAGCAGGGCGTGCCATCGTCCACCTTGGCGGCAATTGCCTGGAAGATCGGTTTCACATGCGGCCACGCCGCCGGATTGCCGCCCGGCATAATCGACGGTCCATTGCGCGCGCCCTCTTCGCCGCCTGAAACGCCCGTGCCGACAAACAGAATCCCCTTCTCAGCCAGCGCCTTGGTGCGCCGCGTCGAATCCGTGAACAGCGAGTTTCCCCCATCGATAATGATGTCGCCCTTTTCGAGATGGGGAACGATGTGGTCAATCATCTGGTCCACGGTATCGCCCGCCTTCACCATCAGCATTACCCGGCGCGGCCGTTTCAGCAGCCCGGCCAGTTCCTCGACCGAGTGCGCCCCCACCACCTCGGTTCCTTTGGCCTCATTGGCCACAAAATCGTCAACCTTTGAAACGGTGCGATTGAACACGGCCACTTTGAATCCGTGGTCGTTCATGTTGAGAACAAGATTTTGTCCCATCACAGCAAGGCCTATGAGGCCGATATCACACGATGCATCAGGCATGCTTTTCTCCAAACGTCAGAATTCTATCACTGCGGATTTTTCGGTTTTCCTGCATCCATTTTACCGCAGTTGGGGGCAGTGGTCTGACCTCGGGAGCACAGCGGTGCGCTACAATTCCCACGTGGTTTTCTCGGGTCCCAAGTCCGAACGGAGGACTCCCGGCCATGAATACGAAACTCTGGCGTTTCGCGGTTGCGCTTCTGCCTCTCTGCTTCCTCTCCGCGCAGCAACCCGCTCCCCAAGCCCCGCCGGCAAATCGCCCAGGCTTCCAGCCGCCCAGCCCCGAAGTCATGCGCAAAATCGCCGAGCAGCGGCGGACCATGGAGGCGCACGCCACTGCCATCAACGACGTCGCCAGCCACATTCACTCGCTCGATGACGCGCGCCAACTCGTAGACCTGGTCGCCGCCGAATTCTCCAATGAGCTTCCACCAAGGTGGGCCACCGGATCCATCCGCAAGCGCATCGCCCAGGCAGAGTATGAATCCGTCGCCAATCCCGGTTCGCTCATCTCCGAGCAGCACATCGCCGACGTTTGGAACGATTTTGTCAAGAAAATCGGCGCTCCGCAGGAAACCACTCTCACTGCGGCCGACGTCCATTATCTGCGCGACGCACAGTATGTGAGCGCGCGCATATTTTGGGTTCGAGAGCAGGACATCTGGACGATTCCCGGCGTCTTTGCCGTTGGGCCGGATGGAAAAGTTGCCAATGGTTCGCGGACCCTGGAAGCAATCAGGCTTCTCTGGCTATTGGGCAGCAACGAGGACGATTTTCCCGGCATCCATGCTGCGACGCAGAAGGGGATTCTGTTCTCTGATCTCGTGAAGCAGCAGGCGAAATCAGGCTCCGGCCAGGCGCAGGGCAGTGTCCTCGTAGCGCGAATGGTGTCTCATCCCGTCGTGCAAGCGGCCTTCCGCTACCAGCGCGACCACGGTGCCCGCGCCCTGAACCGCGCCATCGAAGATCTGCTCAAGAACCTGTGCAACGGCTGACGACCACTGCCCTCAAAAACTGGTCCGCTGACTAGCTGATTCGACGACCTGGGCTCTTGCTTTCTCGTTCCCTTGTTCCCTTGTTCCCTCGTTCCCTGCCTTTTCACTCCACGCTCAAATCCCCATCCGCATCCACCACCAGCTTGTCGCCTTCAATCTGAACGGAGTGAATCTTCAGCCGGTCCAGGCTCACCTTGTATCCCGAAGCCGCCGTCGAGCCCTCCAGAGCCTTGCGCAGCAAATCGGTGGCATTCACCTTCATACTCTTCGGCACCTGCCCGCGCAGGAACGGCGCCAGCGCAAAGTTGATCTCTCTTGTGTCCGAAATCTTATCCAGCTGCGCGTCGCGGAAGCCAATCGTCTCACCTTCCGCATCCGGCGCCAGGGAAACCTCGGCCGGCAGCGTCAAGCTCACTCCCAGGCACGCTCCGCCCACCGGCGTCCCCAGCCGCGCCACGGTCTTCACCCGCACCACGATCCGCCCCTGCTCAAAACTCAGATGCGGGTCCTCGGTCGAGATAAAGCAGGCCGAGTGAGGGTTGCCTTTCAGGTAATACCGGCCGCCGGGACCGCTGAAGAGCTGTTGTTTCAGGGTCCGCTCCAGGGCCTGCCGGCTTACCGTTAATTCCACCGCGCCGCACGGGGCAATCCCCGCCAAGGGCCCCACCAGCAACGCGAATCCCGCAATAAATGCCATCCCGTGTCTTGCCATCAAGGATCCCTCAATCCTCCCAACACTGCACCTTCAATCGATTACGCAAAAAATAGCCAATCTGTTCCCGTTCCAACCCGGCAAACTTCCTATAAAATCTATCAATACAATAATTTGTATAGCATCAGACCCAGGCAGTTCACCCTGCTCCAATCCCCACTTAATCCGTCTTTCCTATTGATTTTTAAACAAAATATCCGTAAAATGGTTATTAATGTACCTCGGGTCCTACTGATCCCCCAGCCCCGACCGAGGATGAACCGATAAAAACTCCTTTCAAGGACACAAAAATCGATGGCAAAGCGTCGTGGAAATCCGAATTGGGGCAAACCAGAGCCCATTGGCCCGGTTGTGCCCACCGTTACCTCCTTCGAGTCGATCACCAAGGAGTTCAAGCTGCCCCCGGATCAGTTCATCCGGTCAACCCGTCTGCGCGAATGGGCGCGTCGCAATAAGAATTCCAAATATATCCCGGAGGCCTTGCTCGAGGCCTGGGGCTTTGAGATTGAATCCACGCTGTAGGACTTTCGCCAGTTAAACAGAGACGCCGCCTTCGGGCGGCGTTTTTGCTGCCCGCAAATCTGACGGGCCTGTTTAAAGCAACTCCACAATGGCTATCCCGCAACTCCAACACGCAGCGAGAATTTTTAGCGCCGGTCTCCTGACCGGCTGTAGCGGGAGTCTCCAGACCCCCGTAGGAACTGCCCCTTACCGGTAGGCCTGCTCGTCGGCCCAGTCCCCAATAAATGGGAGCCTGCAGCGCTTGCCATTCAATGCGCCGACCACACACCACACCCATAAGGAGAAAACCACCAGGCATATGAGGCAGAACAAACCCACGAGGACGCGAAACCCAAGGAACTTGAAATACGGCAGCACAAATCCAATGGCAATGCCGAATAGAATGACAAAAGCGTTGAATACCAGAGACTGCCAGGCGTGGAACCGCACGTAGGGCCTCTTGTTGTAGAGCCTTATAGCCAGAAAGAAGAACGCCGGGATGGGCGAGAAATAGGCGATTGCTGCAACAAAATTATCAGAGGCACCAGACTTATGGGGGTGCGACATCATCCCTCCTTTCGGGGGATCTGGAAGGGGTTACCGGCAGGAAATTGCTTGCGCCGGAGGCACACGAACAGAAGAACCGTGCAGAACGTAGCGAGCCATCTGCTGGACGCTTACAGAATTATACGAGGCGCAGTTTCCGAATTGTCGACCCTGCGGCCGGATCAGTTACTTCCGGCACTCCCCAAACACCTCTATGGCCTCGGCGCTTTTGACCGCCTGGCCCTGCGCGAGGCGGAAAAACCCCGGCTCAGGCCAAGCTTTGTAGCCGCCTCGTTCAGTTCGGCCTGAGTAAAGAAAAAACCATGCTTTGGGTTGGAGTTTGGGTAGAAACGAATGACGATCTCGGGTTTTTCGACCGAGTCACTCACGCCGTCCTGAAACGGATATCCCAGGTCCTGCAACAAGTGAAGCGAGCCTTCGTCGCCTGTGGGATTGCCGGTATCTCCAACGATCGCGAACACGCCTTTACGCGAGCGTTTCGAGTAGACAGACGCGAAGTCACCCACCCTTACACCGCGCCGCCGGGCCGCGTTGCCGCGAACCACGTAATTGATAGTGCGAGCGTCGACGTAGCCCCGCGGATCCCTCTCATTTTGATTCTCAATATCGCTGAAGGCGGTCTGAGAAATGTAATAACCCGGGAAGGGATCATTCGGGCCCTGCAGAATGGGGCTACCGTCTTCGTCAACAAGATAACCGACGATTTCCTTGTCGGCGCCATTGAGTTGATGCGCATCCAGGAGGATGTCGAGTGTCTGCATGCCCGGCGGACCATAGGCGTTAGGTGCTCCATCTACATCCACATCCATGCGGTGCGTCAGTATTTCGAAAGATCGGTGCCGCTTCCTGTTCTGTGCATGCGAGGCGACGGTCGCGCTCAAAGCAAAAGCCAAAGCGATGGCCAGGAAGGGACGCACGCATCGGTAATTCTGCAATTCTGCCATCTCCCGATACCGAATGACTGATCCGGCCGCGTCAAAGCTGGCCCAAACGCAGGGATCCATTTTCAGCGCTCATAACCATCATCATATCTCGTAGGCAGCCCGAATAACCGGCAATCCGGGCAGAACTCCGAAGCTCCGGGCCGCCCCTGACGTCAGGATCGCCTGCTATGTGCTAATCTTTCCACAACCTTCCAATGCATTGTTGGCGTGAAATCGCACTCTCCGCTTCCTGCCTCTCGATAGTGCTGCCCACGCTTCTTATGCGCGGCGCAGCGTCGCAGCAGACGCCTTCAGTGGCTATCTCTGACGCCATTGTCTCAAAGCAAGAAATGAGAATACCCATGGCCGCAGCAGGACCAGCTGGCCTGCAAGGCTTGTTGTACCTCCCGCCCACGCCAGGCAAGCACCCACTCGTAGTCATGACACACGCTACGCTGAAATTCGAGCGTGAAAACCGTGAAATGGGGCCCGGGACGCTCCAGCCAGAAGCACTATGGTTTGTGCGGCGGGGTTGGGCCGTGGCGATTGTCATGCGACGAGGCTACGGTTCTAGCGGTGGTAAGTGGGACGAATACCATTTTCGCTGCGGAGAAGCGGACCTGGAAGCGTGGGGCGATGAAGACGCCGCGGATTTGAAAGCCGCATTCGAGTATCTTGTGCTTCGACCGGATATCGACGGCAGCCAAGTAATCGCGGCCGGCGACTCGAGCGGCGGTACCGCCGTCGTTTCCTTCGCCCTTCATGCACCGCCGGGCTTGAAGGCGGTCGTCAGCATTGCAGGACTCTGGCCCACGTTGTTGCTTAGCCCAAGTGCCTGCAAGTCCCATACGGCAACATCATTCGGAGACCTTAGTGCCGACACCCATGTTCCGATGCTTTGGATCTACGCGAAAAACGACCATTTGATCGGGCCGAAAGCAGCGACCAGGATCTATGGCAATTTTATTGCTGCCGGGGGAAACGCCGAATTATCGATGCTGGAGCGATCTGCTGACGATGGCCATTTTACATTCAGCGACAGCCCAGAATTATGGGGGCCGATTGTTGAGCAATTCCTGGCTAAACACGATCTCCCATTCGTTCCTCTTTATCCCGCACCCATAGCAAGCAACCTGAAGCTGCCCCCAGGATTCTCTGACGACGCACAAAAGGCATTCGCGCGCTTCCAGCTACTCGGGCCGCACAAAGCCTTTGCGATTGGGCCACGTGGAGAGTGGGGATATAGCAGTGGAAAGTTGACCCTTAAATTGGCGGAACAAGATGCATTAAGCTCGTGCCAAGGCGGCGATTGGTGCACGGTTTTCGCTAAGGACGCCCAGTGACCGCCCAGCAACATCTGGAACCAAAAAGTCCGCAAAGGCGGTTAGACCTGCGCATAAGCTTCGAGAATCGCTCCCGAGTGAATGCCAATCGTGAACTGCAATTTCCCCGCCCCACCCTTTTCTGGCGTTTGCCCCCTGGATAAGCGAAAATAAAGCTGCATCATGCCCCAATCGCCCCGCACTCCCGAGCCCCCCTTCACCGACGTCCCCGGCGCACTCGACGAAATCCGCCTGGGCCGCATGGTCGTCGTGGTCGACGACGAGGACCGCGAAAACGAGGGCGACCTGACCCTGGCCGCCGAGCACGTCACTCCCGAGGCCATCAACTTCATGGCCCGCTACGGCCGCGGCCTCATCTGCCTCACCCTCACCGAGGAGCGCGCCGACACCCTGCGCCTCTTTCCCATGACGCAGCAAAACTCCTCGCGCTTCGGCACCGCCTTCACTGAAACCATCGAAGCCCGCGAGGGCGTGACGACTGGAATTTCCGCGGCCGACCGCTCCCGCACCATCCGCACCGCCATCGACGCCCGTACCACCGCGTCCGATCTCGCCCGTCCTGGCCACGTTTTCCCGCTGCGCGCGCGCCGCGGCGGCGTCCTCGTCCGCGCCGGCCAAACCGAGGCCTCCGTCGATCTCGCCCGCATGGCCGGCCTCACCCCCGCCGGAGTGATTTGCGAGATCATGCGCGACGACGGCGAAATGGCCCGCATCCCCGACCTCATCCCCTTTTGCCGCGAGCACGGCCTCAAGATCCTCACCGTCGCTGAGCTCATCCGCTATCGCCTGCGCCACGAGCGCTACATTGTCCGCGCCGGCGAGTCCCGCATCCAAACCCGCTATGGCGAGTTCCGCATGATCGCCTACGAGAGCGAAGTCAACGGCGGCGAGAGCCACATCGCCCTCATCCGCGGCGATCTTTGCCCCGACTGTCCCGCCGTCCACGCCGGCCCATTTTCCGAACTTGTCTCGAACGGCGCCGACGCCGCGCCCCGCACGCCCTGCCCGCATCCCGTGCTCGTCCGCGTCCACACCCGCTGCACCGCAGGCGACGTCTTCGCCGCCGATTGCCACTGCCGCGAGATCCTCGACCAGTCGATGCGCATGATTGCCGAAGCCGGTTGCGGCGTCATTCTCTATCTCCACAACACCTCGCGCGGCTTCGAAATCGATCGCGCCCCTGCGGCCGCCTTCAATCCCGAGGGCACGGCCGTGCCCGCCGAAGCACGCGAAGAGCATTCCGGCCGCCTCATCCTGCATCATGAGTTGCGCGCCCGCGAAGGTGCGCAGGCCCGCACCGGCCGCATCCTCCGCGCCATCGGCCTCGGCGGCCAAATCCTCTCAGACCTGGGAATCCAGCGCATCCGCCTGCTCTCCAACACTCCCATGCACGTCCCCGCCCTCGAAGGCTTCGGCCTCGAAATCGTCGAGCAGGTGCCAATCCCTGTGGAGGAGTGCTCCCGCGTCGGATAGTGCCCCGCAGGAGTTAATTCCCATTTTTTCATGAAGTTATGTTCGTTGTGGCCAATTTGGCCGATATTGACCACACAGTTCCGCTCAAAACCTGTACGATGGTGTGACCCGTCTCCGGCAAGCAATTCAGTCGGGAAATCCTGCGCCGCCAGTGACAGCGACTCGGATCTTCCCGGTCAACTTGCCCGATGACGCTCACGGTCGCACCGTCGATTTCAAGGTCGATTCGCCGTGACGCAACTTCAGCGCGGCATCTTCCCCAATAAGGCGCCGCATCCGATCGTTAACCCGCATTACGGCATCCATGCAATTGCTGTGATGCCAACCACACCTGTACGGCGAAATGTTGGTCCGCGTGCGCGTTCACCTCGTCAATCCCAGCGACAATTCCTTTGGCACCGCGGTCATCACGCCGCGCTGGCTCTTCGTGCTTGCCGCCGCCACGCCCACTGCCGTTGGAGATCCCATTCTCGTCGATGAATCTATCGAGCAAATTGTGCCCGAGACCATCGAGCCCGGCGACATCGTCGGCATCAGCGTGCACACCGGCAATGCTTTGCGCGGTTACGCCGTCGGCCGCATGGCGCGCGCCCGCGGCGCCTGGGTGGTCTATGGCGGAATTCACGCCACGCTATTTCCTGACGAAGCGTTGGAGCGCGGTGAGGCCCACGCAGTCGTCAAAGGCGACGGCGATCTCGCCTGGGCAAAAGTAGTGACTGACTGCCTCGCCGGCGAGCCTCAGAAGGTCTACGAAGGCGGCCGCATCGAGGGCAGTGAATTTCTCTCCGCGCGTTGGGACCTCATGGATCCCAGCAAATACATGTGGGCCTCGGTGCAAACCATTCGCGGCTGCCCCAAGCACTGCTCCTTCTGCAGCGTGTGGCGCACCGATGGACAGAAGCCGCGGCAGCGGAAGTTCCAAAGCGTAGTAGACGAAATCATCACACTCCGCCGCCTCGGTTTCCGCTTCATCGCCTTGGCCGATGACAACTTCTATCCCGTCACGTTTACCGATCTGCGTCTGGCGCGCGAGCAGGGCAACACGGCAAAGTTCGACGAGCTCACAGCCATTCGCAACGAGCGGCTGTCGTTGATGGAAGAGCTGGCCAAGCTGCCTAAAGACATGGTGTTCTTCACGCAAATGACCATGGAGGCCGGCGAAGACGGCAGCTATCTTGACGCCATGCGCAAGGCCAACATCAAGGGCGCGCTGGTGGGCGTTGAAGCCGTCACGCCCGAGGGGCTCAAGGCCGTCTATAAAGACTGGAACTACTCCGGCGAGGCCCTCGCCAAGCAACTCCAGACCTTCAAGCAGCACGGCGTGCACGTCCTCGGTTCGTTCATCTTCGGCCTGCCCACCGATCGGCCCGACACCTTCACTGCCACGGTCGAAATGGCGATCAAGGCCGGCGTCACCTTCGCGCAATTTGTCATGATGACTCCGTTTCCCGGCACCGTCGACTTCGGGCGCTGGGAAAAAGAGCAGGCCGTCGACCCCATGATGGTGGCCGGCGTGCCCATTACGCGCTACTGGTTGATTCCCACGGATGTGCGCCCCAAAATGTTTACGCCGCATCCCACCATGAGCTCCGACGAAATCCGCATGCGCACGCAAAAAGTCTGGGACAGGTTCTACACCTGGGGAGCCATCTGGGAACGGTCCTCCTGCACTCCCACTCTGCGCGCCCGGCTCGGTTTCATCTTCCTCTCCAAGCTCTACCGCCAGATGTATGCAGGCACCGGCATCTCCACCGACAGCGCGCGACGCAAGAAATCCAAGCGCTGGGCTCGTTGGACGGCCCGGCAATGCAAGAAGCTCTTCCAGGCGCGGCCCATGCCGGAGCTCGAAGGGCCGAAGTGGGAGATGGGAATGCCCGGATTGCGCCAGGCTGCATTTGAAGGCGTGAGTGGGCAGGCGGTGAGCGGGCCGTTCGTTACGATCTCAAAGAGCTGACAGGTTTGTATACTGCGGCGAGTCAGCTTGCGCCACCGGAATGCGGCTTATCCGAGCCGATCTCGTAAGTCCCGTAATCGATAGTCAGCACGGCAGTGCCTCCGATCCGGATCTTGGCTTCGCTGCGGCTCTGTTGCGGCAGCCAAAAGTTCCCCGTCTTCGCGTATGTCCATCGAACCAGCGTCCGCGAAATCAAGAACGAGGGACTCTTCGCCGGCGACGCCTCGATCTTTGCTATCGCGAAGTCCGTCGCATCCACCCAGATTTTGCCTCGATACAGAAACTTGCTTTCCTTCAGCGGCTCAACGCTCAAAATGTAGGCCGGACGTCCATCCACGCTCTCGCTCCCCTGCAACTGGAACCGGTAATTTTCCGGCGTCACTGCGGTCGCCCTGCTGTCCTTTGAGGCCTCTACTTCGCTCTCCATCGCCCTCTTCAGAATCTTCTCGTCAAGAATCTTGGAGCCGCTCTGAGACACAACATGAAAACTTTTTCCTGAAGCAGCATTGAAGTCGAACTCCACCACCATTCTTGCTTCGATGGTTGTGATTCCCTGGTACTGAACCTGGTATTGCCGGACCGCTCGGTAGCGCTTCAATCCCTCCCGCTGCATCTGATTGTGATGCTCCATCAACGTCAGAATCTGCGCCAGGGGCAAGCTTTTCGGGGCAGGCGCAATCGCATGGGCAGGCCAAAGGGCGGCGCAAACAAAGATCAGCGCCCAGCAGCCGGAAACGTTTCTGCCGCGATTGGAAGACATGAGGCATTCTATCGCCGCGCTATGCCGGGCGGGAACAGGGTGAGTGTGAGCGGACAGTGTGAGCTGATCATTGACGACTCACACCCACACTACACCTATCTCTCGTACACGAAGGACCCGCACACCGTCGTCGTGTTCTCGATCGCTTCAAACGTGAAGACCGGCATGTCATCGCCTGAGAAGAACGCGACCTTGAGAGTGTGTCCTATCGCGTAGGTCGCCATCCACTGCGTGTCCTCGCCGCCGCACAGCGTATTTTTGTGCAAGAAATTCTGCGCACCCGGTATGCGCAGCCGGTAAAGCGTCCCCTCGATCCCCGCATTCACGTCCGCATCGAACACCGCGCTCACCTCCACCGGTTTCAGCCTGCGAATCTGCGCCAGCGGAAACATCAGAAAGTTCAGCGTCACCTTGGCCTCGGCAATCGTAATGTCGCCTGTGATCGCGTGCGCGTTCGTGCTCGACGCGCGCCACAATCCCCGATCCTCCTGCGCCCCTACCCGCGCCGCCAGGCACACCATCCCCGCCAGCACCACGCCCATCGCGAAAATGGCCGTCCTTTTCGTCACCCCTTCACTTCCTTCACTCGTCCGACAGCCCACGCACTGCGAACTACGAACTATGAACTGCGATCTACCACCCCAGCACGTACGCAAACACCAGCGGCGCCACAATGCTCGCGTCGCTCTCGATAATGAACTTCGGCGTCTTCTCTCCCAGCTTGCCCCAGGTAATCTTCTCGTTCGGCACCGCGCCCGAGTACGACCCGTAGCTCGTCGTCGAATCCGAAATCTGGCAGAAATACGCCCACAGCGGCACGCTGTCGCGCTGCAGATCCTGGTGCAGCATCGGCACCACGCAAATCGGAAAATCGCCCGCAATCCCGCCGCCAATCTGGAAGAACCCCAGCGGCCAGGTCTTCGTCGTCTCCGTGTACCATTCCGCCAGTTCCATCATGTACTCAATGCCCGTGCGCACCGTGTGCACCTTCTTCACGTCGCCCGTAATGCAGTGCCCCGCGTACATGTTGCCCAGCGTCGCGTCCTCCCACCCCGGCACAAACATGGGCAGATTCTTCTCGGCCGCGGCCAGCAGCCAGCTGTTTTTCGGGTCGATCTGGTAGCTCTTCTCAAGCCCGCCCGAGAGCAGAATCTTGTACATGAACTGGTGCGGAAAAAACCGCTCGTCCGCCTTGTCCGCCTTCACCCACTCCGCCAGCACCTCGTTCTCAATGCGCCGCATCGCCTCCATCTCGGGGATGCATGTATCCGTCACGCGATTCATGTGCCGCTTGAGCAGCGCCGCTTCGTCGGCCGGCGTCAGGTCGCGGTAGTGCGGCACGCGTTCGTAGTAATCGTGCGCGACGAGATTGAAAACGTCTTCTTCGAGGTTCGCGCCCGTGCAGCAGATGCCGTGGATCTTGTCCTGGCGGATCATTTCAGCCAGAGACAGCCCCAGTTCCGCCGTGCTCATCGCGCCCGCGATAGTCACAAACATCTTGCCGCCCTCGGCCAGCAGCTTGTTGTAGGCTTCGGCCGCATCCACCAGCGCAGCGGCATTGAAATGACGGTAATGATGCTTGATGAAGTCAGTGATGGGTTTCATGGCGTCCTAAATGCTCCAAAACTCCATGCTAAATCAGCGCGTCCTAAGCCCTGTGAATCGCGCCCTTGCTGACGCGCACCTGCCTTGTCAAGCGCCCGGGCTCCGCCGCACCTCCGCATCTCCCTCATTGCAAGATTCTTACGCGCCACGGCCGGTTTGCAGATCATTTCCCGCGAATCGCTACACTGGTCTCAGGCTGTAGAAGAGAGCATGCAGCTCGGCGGCGCGGTGAGACCCGGACGACCCCGGTGACTCCCGCGCCGCCCGTTTTTTTTGGGAAAGATAGCCAATAGAAAATAGCCAGTCGCCAAAGGCAGAGATCCGAAGTAAATGTCCTCGATTGTGCAGGTTATGCGCGAATCGGCGGCGGAAAGAAAGCGCAAGCGGACCATCTGCGCCATGATCAATCCAGGATCTTCAAGACGCATGGACAGACGCCTTGGTGCGGGAGAATGCATCAATAGGAGTATGAATCGCGTAGCGCGGCTGATGCTTGCCCTGATCGTGGGCCTATCCTTGTTGACTTGGGTTGCGTCAGGTGTGGTGCAAAGCACTGTGCGCGAATGGTTTGAGCGCGATGTGCAATCGCGCTCGCAATTGGTTCTGACCGGCGCGCGCCCCGCACTGGCCGACGCCTGGTACGATTCCGCCAATCTGAGCAAGCAGTTGATGACGCTGGCGCTGGACGCGCGCGTGATCGGGGTGGCGGCGTGCGGCGCCGACTTCAGCACCCGTTCCATTACCCCGGGATTTCCACAGGACTTCAGCTGTCTTGCGGTGGGTCCGCGCATCCGCGAGTCGGCCTTATCAGCGGCGCAGCCGGGTAAGGGAATGCCAGAGTGGAGCACCGAAGCAACGCTGCCCACGGGCCGCGTTCTGGTCACCGCCATGCCCATCACGGACGATGGACAGGACCTCGGCTTTGCCATTCTGGTGCACGATCTCAGTTACATCGAGCGGCGCGAGATCAAGGCGCAAACATTTCTCCTGGTGCTGTTCGTCATCCTCGCCATCATGGCCCTGGGCATCCTTCTGCTGGTGGCCCGGCGAACGCGCGCCGATTGGATTCTGGAACTGCAAGGCTTGTTGCATAACAGAGGCAAGCAAAGCCGGAAGTTCCAGCCGCTGCTCAGCGACGTGCGCGAGCTCATCGAGCGCATGGCCAGCGAGCGGGAAGCCGATCCCGGCCTGTGGACGGCGGAACGCCTGAAACAAACCCTCAACCGTGACCTGCATGGCGAGAAGATCGTGATTCTCGCCAACCGCGAGCCCTACGTTCACAATCGCACCGACGACGGCCGTATTGAAGTGCAGCATCCGGCCAGCGGCCTGGTCACCGCGCTCGAACCCATTATGCGCGCCTGTTCCGGGGTTTGGGTTGCCCACGGCAGCGGCACTGCCGATCGCGACACTGTTGACCGCCACGATCACGTCAGAGTGCCGCCCGATGAAGAGTCGTATCACATCCGCCGCGTCTGGCTCACCGACGAAGAACTGCAAGGCTACTACAACGGAGTTTCCAACGAAGGGTTGTGGCCGCTTTGCCATATGGCGCACGCCCGGCCCATCTTCCGCGCCGAGGACTGGCGGCAGTACCGCGCGGTCAACCAGAAATTCGCCGACGCGGTGTGCAGCGAAGTGGATTCAAAAGACCCCATCGTCCTGGTGCAGGACTATCACTTTGCCCTGGCGCCCGCGATGATTCGCCAGCGTCTGCCGGCCGCGACCGTCATTGTCTTCTGGCACATTCCCTGGCCCCATGCCGAGCAACTGGGCATCTGTCCCTGGCGCAACGAATTGTTGCGCGGCCTGTTGGGAAGCAGCATTCTGGGTTTTCACATTCAGCAACACTGCAACAATTTTCTCGATTCCGTGGACAGGTATCTGGAAACGCGCATCGACCAGGAGCATCGCGCGGTAGTCATGCAGGGGCACCGAACCCTGATTCGGCCGTATCCAATTTCGCTGGAATGGCCGGTACACTGGGTCGAGACAGCGCCCCCCATCGAGGAATGTCGCGCGCAGGTTTGGCGTGATTTGGGATTGAAGCCGAATGCCCTGCTGGGTGTCGGAGTCGACCGCCTGGACTACACCAAAGGCATTGAAGAACGGTTGCTGGCGGTGGAAATGCTGTTGGAACGGTATCCTGAATATCGCGGCCGCTTCAGCTTCGCGCAACTGGCGGCTCCCAGCCGGACCAAGATTGACCGCTACAGGCAACTCAACGAAACCTTGGAGCAATTGGCGGCGCGCATCAATGAGCGCTTCGGAACCGGAGACTACCAGCCCGTCATCCTGTTTCGATCTCATCATGAACCGCCGGAAGTTTTCCGCTTCTATCGGGCGGCGGATCTTTGCTACGTAAGCAGTCTGCACGACGGCATGAACCTGGTGGCCAAGGAATTCGTCGCTGCGCGCACCGACCTTCAGGGCGTGCTGCTGCTCAGCGAGTTCACGGGCGCGGCAAGAGAGCTGACGGAGGCCCTGATTGTGAATCCCTATGACCTGGTAGGCTCGAGCGACGCGTTAGCCTCTGCGCTCTCCATGCCGCCCGATGAGCAACAGGATCGCATGCGATCGATGCGGTCGTATCTGGTGCAATTCAACGTGTACCGCTGGGCAGGCACCATGCTGGTGGATGCCGCGCGATTACGCAATCAAGAGCGAGTGGCCGGGCGCCCCTCCGAGGAGCGCACGCACGTGGCGTCATGGCCATGAAGTATCTACTTTCAAGAGCTTCCCTTCCGCTGCTTGCGCGGCTGGCCCACCAGCGGACGCTTTGCGCCTTCGACTTCGATGGAACATTGGCTCCGATTGCCGACCATCCGGATGCGGCCGGGATGCGCAAGCGGACTAGAGATTTGCTGCGCCGCGTGGCTTCGTTGTATCCATGCGTCATTGTCTCCGGGCGCAACCGTGCGAGCGTTCTCAAAAAGTTGAGCGGTGTGCATGTAGCCGGGGTGCTGGGCAATCATGGCGCGGAATCGGATCGGAAGCTCGGATCGCGCCGGGAGGTAAAGCGTTGGAAGACCGCGCTGGAGCACGAACTTGATCCCCTGCCTGGAACCTGGATCGAAGAGAAGGAATTCTCCCTGGCGATTCATTACCGCAAATGCTCGCAGAAGGCAGACGCGCGGCGGCGCATTTTCGCTGCTGCCGGAAAACTGAAAAACGTCCGCGTGTTTGGAGGCAAGGACGTCGTGAATGTGGTGGGAATGCTGGCGCCGCATAAAGGCGACGCCCTCGCCGCGGAACGCGATCGCCTGCAGTGTAACTGGGTGCTTTATTTAGGCGATGATGAGAATGATGAGGATGCCTTCGCCCTTGGAGGCAACATCGTTCCGGTTCGCATTGGCAGAAAACAACGCACCCACGCCCGCTACTATCTGCGAACCCAGACTGAGATCGATGATCTCCTGGAATTGCTGGTGCAGCTGCGAGAGGATGTTGGTAGCCATTAGCCATTAGCCATTAGCCATTAGCCAATAGCCAATAGCCGGTAGCCAATAGCCAGTAGTGAAAGTCAGTTTCGTGAAAGGGCACGACTTTAGTCGTGCCGTAAGACCAGCAATATCAAGAGGGCTTTAGCCCCTGAGGGACGCCCTTTGTGGCGATTTCGACTTTTACCACAGGCTGCTAAACGCCGCAGGCTACGAGCTAGCCTTCAGCAACTCATTCACTTTCGCCATCACCTGAAACGCATCGGCGATGTAGACGACATCAGCTTTGCCGCGCGTCCAACCGCAGTTTGCATCCAGAGAAATCGCCCGGCGCTCGCCGATGAACCTCCAGCCAACAACATGCGGCTCTTCGCCGTGGCAGCAGGTCGAAAGGCCTTTCGGGTGTCGCGGCGTGGAGCCAGTTTGCCCGACCTGATTCATATGTGTCAGAAAAGGAAGCACGGAATTCCCTTCGCCGCCCTGATCCACTAAAGACTTGCTGCTGCCGAGCGACGCGCCCGACGCGCGCAGGAAGTCGCGGATGAGCCTGCCTGCTTCTTCCACGTGCACTCCGCCATCGGGTTGCTTCTTGGTCCATCCCGCTCCGGCAACGAACAGCAGTTTGGCGTCGGGACGGATTGTTTGCTCGTCTTGTTTGGGTGCGCGGAAGCCAGTCACCTCGGTGCGCAGCGCCGGCAGTTCTACCGCAATGGCAATCTCATCCACCTGCGCGTTGCCGGCTTCTCCGGCATACGGCTCGTGTGTGCCGGAATCCAGAAGCAGAAACCAGGGCCTCGCGGTGCGCGTGATGACAGCTTCGATACGCTGGCGGTAGAACCAGCGCGTGGCCTCAACGGAGGCGGTGCCGCCGAGCGCGGCGATATGAGTATCGATGAAGCCGCCCAGCCGGTGCGCCACCGCCGCCATCACCCGCGCAAAGCGCGAGCTCTGCGGTGCCACAACAATCGTAGCCTGCGCGGCGCGACAGAGAGCCTCGCACGCCGCCGCATCGGAGGCGAATCGCGCCTGCGCAAACGCCTCGCCCCGAACCGCAAGCAATCGCGGTGCCGCATGCTTGATCGCGCTCGCAGCGCGGTTCGCATCGGCGGCCACAATCCCAATCGTCAGCGGCGCGCCCAAACGCGCAGCCAATTCCTTGCCCGCTGTGACGGCTTCAAGCGAGTGCCTGGTCAGCGCGGAGCCGGTTTCGTCGGCATGAGTAAGTACGAGTATGGATTCCATCTTTTTCCTTGAGCTTTGAGCCTTCAGCTTGTGGGCTTTCAGCTGCTTGGTGGTGGCTATTCACTGACCACTGACCACTGACCACCGTTAACTGTCTTTTCCAATCCACTCCACCAGTTCGGCAGCGATCTCACCGGCGCTCATGTTCTTCTCAACGCGCGTGGTGTGCCGCTGCTTCGGCAAGCTAACGGAGACATAGCTGAGCGAGTTGGCATCGAGCGCGGCGGTCTTGGCCTTTTGCAGCGCGGGCATAATCGTTCGCATGTTCGCCATCCCAACCTGCGGGTTATTGCGCGGCTCTGCCAGGTTGCCCGTAGCCCAGCCGAGCACTGCGGGCGCGCCCGCGCAAATCGATACCTGGTGTTTGCCGCCCTCCACGCGTTCCAGCACTTCAAAGGATCCGTCAGGGCGAAGGTCGATCTTGTCGACGCCAAAGAACTGGTCGGCGATGCCGAGGCGCTCGCCGATGAGTTGCAACGTGACGCCGGCGCCGCGCGAGGCCGATTCCCAACCACCGAAGACGAAGAGGTTCGCCTGGTCGAGGCCGGGAATGAATTCGATAGCGGACGCAAGCGCCGCGGCAGTCGCGTGCGCGTCCGGGAATCCGCCGATGGGGCCGTCGACAGGCACGAGCTCGAAGGCGACCTTTTGCGCCACGGTCATCATCACCTGCTGCAGCTTGGCCTTGGGGCCGAGCGCAACCAGCCAGAGCTTGCTGCCCGGATGCTTGGCGGCGAGAGCAGCGGCTTCGTAAAGCGCGCACGCAGCCCATGGGTCGAGAACGGCCGGCAAGACCATTTCGTTTTTGAGTCCCGGGCCAGTCGGGCCAGTCGTCGGCTCAAGAGTCTGCAGCGGATCGGGGACGATTCCTGCGCAGACGACAATCTGAAGTGGATTCATTGAAAACTCCTGGCTGACAGCTAGTTTTGTCCGCTGTGCAGCCCACCTGCGCCGGCCTGGAACTCAATATTGGAGCGCTCGCCGTCGGGTGAGTGAGGGCAGTTCCACAAGCACGCGCCGCAGTGCACGCACTTCTCGCGCTCGAAGGCGGGCGCGCCGTCGGGGCCGAGCGTGATGGCCTGGCCGGAACACATGCCGATGCAGGTTTTTTCCTGGCAGGAGATGCAGCGGCGGCGATCGAGGAAGATGACGTGATCGGCGTAGCCGGGTATAGCCTGCACCTTGCCGCCCATAAGCAGCGCATCCTGGTGCGTAACGAGGACCCGGCCGTCGAAGGGGATCTCGGGCCAGCCGCGCGCCGACATGAGCGCGTCATGCAGCGGGCGGCCGGAGTCGATGGCGAGCGCGGCGGCGTCCCGCAATGCGAGGCCGGCTTTGCTATTGGGGCGGACGGAGCGAATCTGGCGCGGCGCGGGCGGAATGCGGGTCCGGAGCGACAGACGGCCGCCCGTGAGACCGGCGAGTGCCATGCCGGTGAGGCCGCGCACGAAGCCGCGATGAAAGCCGTTGCGGGCGTTCTGGGCCTGGCGTGCGCCGCGTTCAACCGAACTTGCGCGGCGATTCTTTTCATAGGTCTTGGACAAATTTTCCTGGGAGAACGGAAGGCCGGCACGGAGGATCTCGAGGACGGCCTCGCCGAGCTGCACGCCGGTGGTCCATGCCTCGTCGACGCCCGAGCCGGTCAGCATGTTGGTGGAACCGGAGCCTTCGCCGATGCGCGCATAACCGTCGCCGGTGAGGAAAGGCTCGCCGTGCTTGCCGGACTCTTCGAGGGATTTTGCGCCCCAGGAACGGAGTACGCCGCCGTGGAGATGACGCCAGAGCGCGGGATGCTGGATGTAGTGCTGCAGATAGCGATAGACGGTGCGCGCGGGATCGCCCAGCCACGAGGGGACGAAAATGCCGACGGAGACGAGGCGGTCGGGATGCACGTAGAGAAAGCCGAAGATCTCGGGCTCGGGAAATCCGAAAGTGTGCCAGACCGTGCCGGGCTCGAGCGTGGTGTCTTCAGGCAGCTCGATGACGAACTTCATGCCCAGGGCCCACTCGCGGCGCGCATGGCCGGGGGGCAGACCGAAACGCTCGTCGAGCCGCTGGCCGACCGCGCCCACGGGGCCGTCGCCCACTACAGTGAGTTGCGCGCGAACATCCATGCCAGGCATGAAGCCGTCGGCAGGCGCGCCGAGCTTGTCCACGCCCTGATCGGCGAGACGGAGGCCGGCGACCCCGCGATATTGCGCATTCGCAACGCCGGCGAAGATGGGAGCGCTGACAGGAGTGCCGGGCCAGATCTGCACCAGGCCGCCAGCCATCAGTTGCGCGCCGACCCATTGATTGAACTGGCCGATGGAGAGAATCAGGCCGCCGCGTTTGTGAAGAAACGCAGGCGCCCAGGGCAGCTCGAAGGAACAGTCCTTCAGCCACCGACCTTGTCCAAGGCCAAGAAAATAATCTCCAAGACGCAAGAGCGCGGAACGCCGGCTGGCGCCGATGGGATCGAGCAGGTAAAAAACGCGCTCCTGTTTCACTTGGGCGGCCATGGGAATCTGCGCGGGATCGAGCGAGGGAAAGCTCGAACGAATGCCTTCGGCGCGCGTGACCACACCGCTCACGCCGGCGGCCAGATCGTCCGCGCGCTCGTAACAGAGCACCTGCAACGGCATGCCCGGAGCCACGCGGCTTTCAAACACAGGATCGGCGGGATTGCGGCTCCAGGCCTGGGTGAGTGTGGTCAAAAATCCACCCGTGGCCGGACCGAAGCCGGCGCAGGCGATGTCGACTTCCATCGTCTGGCGGTCGATCTCGGCGGACTGTGGAGCAAAGCTCATGCCGGATAATCCAATGCCTCGGGGATCATCACTTTGCTGACGGTCTCGGCGGCGCGATCCTTGGCGAGGCGCGCGCCGGTTAGACATGTGGTCAACTTGCTCTGCAGGCGGAGAAATTCGCCCGATCCCTCGCATCCCGCGCACGGGCCAGCCTTCGCCGGATGACTGCCGTCGGCCTGGAGAACATCGACGGCGATGGCCATGATGCCGGGCATGGTTTCTTCCAGCTCTTCAAGCTCGCTCGAGAGGAAACAGCTGCGGTGCTCCTCCTCGTCCCACGCGGGATGACGATTGTAGCCAAAGACCAGCTCGGCGCAGATGCGCGAAACTTCGCCGGCGGCCTGCGCGGCCTGGGTGTGGCAAAGGTCGCTCAGGAATTGCACGGTTCCAGTCAGTCCTTCAGCGGCCACGGCGTCGGCAGCACCGCGGGTTTCGAGTTCGAGCACATCCTGAATCTGGCAACGCGAGGCCATCAGCCAACTCAGCGCGTCGGCCAGCGCGAAGGTCACGCCCTGGCGCTGCCCGTGGTAAAGCTTGTTGCCTGCGGGATCGGTGGCGTGCTGCAGATAGTGGAGCGTCCACGCCCAAAGATTCATGGCTGAGGCCAGGATGCAAGCGCCGGTGCCGGGGCGAGAGGAGGCAATCTTGCGCATGCCCGCGGTCCACACGGCAAACTGCGCCAGGAAAACCTCGCTGGTCATGGTCACAGTCAACTGGCGGCGCTGCACAGCCTCGGGGCCCTCGTATGTGGCTTCAAGTTGCGCGTCCATCCACTTGTTGGCCAGAAAGCCGGGGCAGTCCTCGGTAATGCCGTATCCGCCCATCAGGCTCACGGCCTCGCGCATCATGTTGGCGCCGTGGCCGGTGTTCCAGAGCTTGGTGGCCGGGCACAACACATTGGCCTCGGCATCCTTCAGCACATACTGCACCAGTGGATCGGCCTCAAGTTCGCTGCGGCGAGGATCGCCTTCCTTCAGGCGCGACAGCTCGATGGCGCGTTGCTCGCTCTCTCTGAGCGCCCTCATTTCAGCGCGGCCACCCACGACTCCGCGCTCTTTGAGGATGGCAGTCTTCTGTTTTTCCAGCGGATCTAATTCATCGAACAACCGCGCCGTGGCAAAGCCGAGCGACGACGCGGCCTCGCCCGTGGCCCACACGTCGACCAGGCGATGCAGCGCATCTTCACGTTGCTGGATGCCGTGCTCGTAGCGCACGGATCCGGGTCTGGCGCCCTCGGCGCCGCGGAAGCGCTGGCGCTGGTAGCGGATCACCGGCTCCACGGCCGAGAGCAGCTTGGATGCCGTCATCAATCCCACCGGAACGCGGGTGCGCCTGAAGACCGCGTCGATGATTTCGGTGTGATTGAAATTGGGCACGATCACGCCCTCCTTCACGGTGTATCCGCCCACGATGCGGTTGGCCGGCACCTTCAGATTGAAGACGGGATCGCCGGTCGAAGAGAGCTGGTGCACCAGCTTTTTGGTCGCGGTACCGCGATCGAACGTGCCCGCGTCAGTCTCTTCCAGAATCACCACGCAGCTGCCCTTGATGCGCGCGTCGTCGGAGTTCACCGCGGCGGTGACAAAGTTGGCGAACGCAATACCGGTAATGAAGCGGCCGCGCTTGTCCACCTGCAGCATCGGTTCCTCACCGTCTTTCCACTCCGCCACGCGCACCTTGCCGCTCATCATGCCGGTGTCCACGCCCACGTAAGGGATGGGCTCGGTCAATGCAAAAGCGCCGCGCCAGGGCTTGCGGTCTTCACCGGGTTGCGGAGGAGCGGAGAGCTTCTTGTAACGTGCGACCTGCTCCAGCGTGCCCCGCTCGTGAATGGGCGAAAGGGCCAGAAATCCCGCCAGGCTTGCAGTTGCCGCTCCGCCATCCACCCACGCAAGCTCAAAGGCCGCGAGACCGAGCGCGAGATTCTTGGGTCCGACGATGAAGCCGCCCTCTTCGGGTTCCATGAACGCCGCGGTGACGCCGGCGCGGTCGAAGGCGTCCAGCATTTCATCCTTGGCCGCGGTCCACTCGTGGGTATTGCGCTCGCCGGCCGCCACCATGCGGGCCACGGTTCCGCGCGCCACGCCGCGCGCCGATGCAACAAGCATCTGTAAGTCGAACCGATCGGCAAACCGCCACTGGATCTGCCGTACAGCATCTCCGGGGAGGGTGAGCATGGTTTTTGTCTCGGGAAGCGCAACTGTGCCCATGGTGGGTCTCCTGACTAGCGCCCCTATTTTCTTCGAGCGGAGGCACGGTGGCATGTGACCTGTATCACCTTGGGGCATCGGACGCAAGCCTAGCGAACGCCGCACCTACGGTGCGAGACCGGCTGCGGCCAGACAAGCAATTGAAGGCGTGGCGCTCTGTCACCAGATGACGGGAACGCAGCCGGACTTCTTGATCGATTTATCGCGAGTCACCAGCTCAACTCCTTCTACCAGCGCCGTTGCTCCGATAAGACGATCCTGGGGATCTTTCGGATAGGAATCCGGGAAGCTGACCGCGCGCGCGGCGATCTCCGGCGTAATGGGAAGCACCGTCATTTTGGAGGCGCAAAGGCGGACGAGCGATTCTACGCCGAGCGTGGTTTCTATCCGCCCTTTTTCGGCAAGCCAGGCCAACTCGAAAAGCGTAATTGATGCAATCGCAAGTCCACCCTCGAGACGAGCGGCGCGGATGGCCTCCTTCGCGCGTTTCGATAGTTTGCCCGGCTCAAATGCAAGCCACACGACGACATGAGTGTCGAGAAGAATCATTCGGGCAGATTCCAATCCGAGGTGGGAATCGTGTTCTCAATGTCTCCAACGATGCAGCCTTTTCCAACCAGAAAGCCGAAGATGTCGTCATCGTTCGACTCGGCCCGGCTGATTTGAACCACCGGTTTCCCGTGCTTTGTGACCACGATGGGCCGGCCGCTTTCGGCCACCCGGTCCATCAGAGCGAGGCATTGCGCCTTGAACTGCGCGGCCGGAATCTTCTGCATTGGACCTCCGTTGTCAATATGACCATAATAATATGACCACAATTGAAACGCAAGGCATGAGGGTTTCGTGCACATTGCTTGACCGCGGCAACCCTCGTGGCGAAGAGGGATACTTTTCGGTCTGTGCGCCGAGCTACTCGAAGATCCCCGTCACCGTGCAACGCCAGATATGCTTGTCCGGCAGCAGAAGTTCATATTCGTCGTCGATTGGGGTTGCAGCTCCCTTGTGGGCAGTCTTCAAGAGCCTGGCGGAATAATCGCCGGGAACAAGGTTCAATTGGTAAAGAAAAGCGCCGGTCAATTCAAGTCTCTTCTGGTCAACAGCCGCATCGACGTGAAGCATTTCGGCGCAGTTTCCATTGCAGTAGGTGCGGACACGAACCCCCGAAATATGCACCTTGACCGGGTAGTCAACGCCGGGCTTGGCCTTCGGCGGCTCCTGGCCGTATCGGAGTTTTTGCGCGCAGAGGAGCGGCAAACACGCGAGTAGCAACAAGGCAATCAGAGATCGTTTCATCGTTCACCTCAGGCTGTATTTTCTATATTCCTTTAGATGACGGGCGGATGCGCCGGGAGGCCTCAACCCGAGGCGCAATTCCCTGATTTTTGTGATTCTCCCCCGAAATCGCATGCCCGACCCCCTGTCCTTGTGATCTGCATCGCGTCGCCTGTGACACCTATCACTGCCAGTGCTCTCCCCAAAGAACGACCTTTGTAGTGCGATCCCCCGCAACGTTGTGAGAACGGTGGAGTCGGCAGGGTACTGCCAGTGAGCGGGCGCGTCCGCGTTCGCCCCAGGGAAGGAAGACGGCGGAATGAACGAAGCCGCACGAAATTTCGCAAGAGTGTTGATTCGGTGCCTGGCGCTTGCGGCTGTCTTGGTGCTTCTGGCGCTTGCCGCCCGCGCCCTTCACGCGCAGGACTGCCTGACCTGCCACGGCGATGCCAGCATGACCGACGATGCGGGACACAGCATCGCGGTGGACGGCAAAAAATTCGGCGACAGCATTCACGGTAGCCTGCCATGCGCCAGTTGCCACGCGGACATCAAGGGTTATCCGCATCCCGATAAGGTCGCTCCGGTGGATTGCAAGACCTGCCACGCCGACCAGGCGGCCCAACTCAGCGGCAGCGTACACGCCGACAGCAAGGAACATCCGTGCACGAGTTGCCACGGGAATGCGCACGAAATCTTTCCCAAGACCGACGCGCGTTCGGCAGTCTATCCGCTCAACGTGCCCAAGACCTGCGGCCAATGCCACAATGACAATGGCATGGCGGGCAAACACGGCTTGGCCAGCGTTTACCCAAACTACATCGATTCGATCCACGGCTTTGCGCTGAGCAAAGAGGGGTTGCTGGTGGCGGCCAACTGTCAAAGCTGCCACGGATCGCATCACATCCTGAGCCAAAACAATCCGCAGAGCGCCACTTACAAAACCAATATCCCCAATACCTGCGGAAAATGCCACGCCAGCATCGAAGCGGAATACGAGTCGGGCATTCATGGCAAGGCGGTTGCCGCAGGCAATTTGAAGGCGCCGGTATGCTCCGACTGCCACACCGCGCACGCCATTCTGCAGCCCACGGAATCGGCCTTCCGCATGCAGTCCACGCCGATATGCGGCAACTGCCACAAGGATAAGTTCTCCACCTACCGCGATACTTTCCACTCGCAACTCGGTTCGTTGGGCGGCTACGGGGAGACGGCGCGTTGCTGGGACTGTCACGGAGCGCACGACGTGCGCCCGGCCAGCGATCCGAGTTCGCCGATCAACAAGGCCAACCTGGTGAAGACCTGCGGCCGCTGCCACGCCGGCGCGAATGAGAGCTTCGTGCAGTATGAGCCGCACGCCAACGCGCGCGACCGCAAACTCAATCCGGGGCTTTATTTCGTCCGGCTGTTTATGAACCTGCTGCTGGCCAGTGTGCTCACGTTCTTCCTGTTGCACACCATCTTGTGGCTGATCCGCTCGCGCTACCAACAGGTAAAAACCAAGGGTGACAATGGAGGCAAGCATGCCTGAGCCCCAGATCGAGATTAGGCCAGCAAATCCCGGCGCGAATCCCGGCGCCGGAGAAAAGTTCTACGTGCGGTTTACGCGCGCGCAGCGCTACATGCATGCCGTGCTGTTTACCACGTTCCTGGGGCTGGCGGCCACCGGCCTGCCGATGCGCTTCAGCGAGAGCTTCTGGGCGCGTAGATTTGCCACCGGTGTGGGCGGATTCGGCGCCATCCTCTTTCTGCACAAGTTCTTTGCCGTGATTTTGACCATCGCGTTCCTGATTCACCTCAAAGACATTTTCCAGCGCGCAATCATCAATCGCGAAAAGGGCATCTTCTGGGGCCCGACCTCGATGGTCGCCAATTGGAAAGACGTGCGTGACATCATCGGCCACATGCGCTGGTTCTTGGGGCTAGGGCCCAAGCCGCAGTTCGACCGCTACGCCTACTGGGAAAAGTTCGACTACTGGGCGGTGTTCTGGGGCATGATCGTCATCGGTTTCTCGGGCTACGCCATGTGGTTTGCGCCGTTCTTCGCGCATTTCCTGCCCGGTTGGGCGCTCAACGCCGTGCTCGTGATCCACAGCGAAGAGGCACTGCTCGCGGTTCTCTTCATCTTTTCTATTCACTTCGTCAACACCCATCTGCGCCCCGACAGCTTTCCCATGGACATGGTGATCTTTACCGGGGTGGAGAGCGATCGCGAGTTCGAGGAGAAGCGCACGCTCGAATACCAACGGAACCAGGCACAGGGCACGCTCGAGAAGAAAGTAGGCATTGCGCCCCCGCTTTGGCTGCTGAACTTCTCCAAAGTCGTGGGTTTCACAGCCATCTTCATCGGGCTAATGCTGCTGGTGCTTACGCTGACTGCGTATTTCAGCTAGCCGCTAACAGCCGTCAGCTATCAGCTTTAAGCTTGTGCATTCGTGACAACACGCGGATCGCGCAGCCGCGAACTCGATGTAGCGCCGGCCTCCCGGCCGGCTGTCGTGCGGGCGTCCTCGCCCGCACATCACCGCACGCAACCACAAGCTGTCATCCTGAGCGAAGGCCGTTCGCCAAGGCGAACGGCCGAGTCGAAGGATCTGCGGTTGCTTTTAGCGAACCAGGATTCACCACGCTAATGGGTATTCGGCAGCGGCGCAACGTCTGAAAGCTGCCTTTGTGTCTCCCATCACGGCAGCCACTCCCCGTTCAGGCGTCTCCTCATAGTGTGAAATCCGTAAGGCTTTTTTGGTTCTCTACGCTGGTTTTTGTCTTTTTTGCCTGGGCCTCCAACGCACTTTCCGCGCAAAAGCTCAAAGACGCAGACTGCCTCGCCTGCCACTCCGATCCCACTCTCACCACCGAGGGTGCGAACGGCGCGACTGAGAGCCTCTACGTCGACCAAAGCAAGTTCAAGCACTCGATTCACGGCCGCATGTTTGCGTGCGTCGATTGCCACAAAGACGTTAGTAGCCTGGTGCATGAAAAGCCGCCGGAAAAAGTGAGCTGCGCCCAATGCCACGCCGACGCCCAGACGGCCTACGCCCATTCGACACACGCCAAGGCGAGCAAGGGCGGGACAGGGCCCGCGGCCACCTGCGAAGATTGCCACGGTGACGCGCACCAGATCGAAGGCGGCGGCGATCCCAAATCGCCCGTGAATCATGCCAACATTCCGACCACATGCGGGCGCTGCCACGGGCAGACGTTTCTCATGGAGTCGAATGGCGAAAGCGCGCAGGCCTTCATCTCCTACCAGGCGAGCGTGCACGGCCGCGCCGTGGCCAACGGATCGAAAGACGCCGCGGTGTGCACAGATTGCCACGGTACGCACGAGATCCTGCCGGCCAACGATCCCAAGTCGCCGATCTCGAAGTTTTCCGTCGCGTCCACCTGCGGCACTTGCCACACAGATGTGGCCAACACGTTCAATGGGAGCATTCACGGCCAGGCGCTGGCGCACGGCAATGCGCTCGCACCCACTTGCACCGACTGCCACGGCATCCACTCCATCAAGGGGCACACCGATCCCAATTCCCCGGTGGCGGAGCAGAACGTTTCGCGCGACATTTGCGCGCGCTGCCATGAGGGCGTGCGGCTCTCGCAGGAATTCGGCGTACCCGGTAACCGCGTGAACACTTATTTTGACAGCTATCACGGCCTGGCAGCCGAGGGCGGCAGCGTGGTGGCTGCCAACTGCTCCAGTTGCCACGGCGTGCACAACATTCTGCCCTCGAGCGATCCGCGATCCACCGTCAATCCTGCCAATCTCGACGCCACCTGCGGCAAGTGCCACCAGGGCGTGACGCAAAAATTCACGCGTACGCCGGTGCACCTGGTAGCGGGCACCCGCGCCAACGACATTGATTCCGTGGCCGTGCGCTGGGTGCGCTGGATTTACATCGTCCTCATCCTGGTTGTCATCGGCCTCATGTTCCTGCACAACGCCATCATCTGGCGCAGCAAAGCGGTGGCGCGGCGGCGCATGATGAATCCGTTCATAACGCGCATGACCGTCAACCAGCGATGGCAGCACCTGATTCTGCTCTCGAGCTTCATCGTGCTGGTCATCACCGGCTTTGCCCTCAAATTCCCCGAGACGTGGTTCGCGCACACGCTGGGCATGGGCGAGAACCTGCGCGGCATCATTCATCGCGTGGCCGGCTGCATCCTCATCGGCGCGGGCCTCTATCACATCCTCTATCTGGCCATGGTGCGCGAGGGGCGTCGGCTGCTGCGCGATATCGCACCCCGGCCCAAAGATCTCTTCGATGCCTGGGGCACTATGCGCTACTACCTCGGCCTGAGTGCAGAAAAGCCAAAGTTCGGCCGCTTCTCCTACGCGGAAAAGGCCGAATACTGGGCGCTGGTCTGGGGCACGGCGCTCATGGGCCTCACCGGCATCATGATCTGGGCCAAGATCTGGGTCGGCGATCTGCTGGCGCGTTGGTGGGTCGATGTGGCCACGGCGGTGCACTTTTACGAGGCCATCCTCGCCACCCTGGCCATTATCGTCTGGCACTTCTACCAGGTCTTCTTCGATCCCGACGTCTATCCCATGAACTGGGCCTGGTGGGACGGCAAAATGCCGGAGGAGCACTACAAGCACGAGCACGAACTGGACACGGAATCGCTGAAAGCGACGGACGGCGAGGGAGCGGATTCCGAGCCAGGAGCGAAATAGACGCAAGGGCCTGAAACCCGTGCCGATTGCGGCACGATCGAATCACGCTGCCGTCACAATCGAGTGCGCCCATTCCATCGCGCTCCATTGCGCCTGTGCAACGTACTTCTGGTCCATTCCAAGCTGGGAGGCCAGGGCCGCAATTTTGGGCCACACGCCGGCTTCCATGGCCAGCATGAGATCGAAAACCGGCGAAAGCGGCCCCGCATTTTCCAAAAGAACGGTTCTGGCGCTCCCATCGATCGGCAGTCCCTCCAGCACGTCGCGCATGGGGATTTCCAGGATCGCGTCCATCAACGATAAGAGCCCAACCTGAAACATGTTCGAACTTCCGCAGTCTACTTTGGCGCCGATCGATTCAGCGAAACGGCCGCGAACCAGGGCCGCCAGCGCCAGGTCCGACGGCTTGTTCCTCGAAAGCTCAAGCATGCCGCTGAGTTGGCACCAGCGGCGTATCTCCTTTTCGCCCAGGAATGTGAGCGCCTGGCCTACGCTCCTGACCTCGCCCCGCAAACCGAAAATGGCCGAGTTCAGGTAGCGCAGCAGGCGATAGTAGAGCATGGGATCGGACTTGACGATTTCCTCAAGCTCTCTCCAGTCAAGATCCGGCTTGGAGATTGCCGCCAGCAATCGCAGGTAAACAGTGCGATTGGATTGCGCGCCGCGCGCGCGCATCATCTCCGGCTTGCGAAAAAAGTATCCCTCGAAGAAGCTGAATCCCGCGCTCTTGCAGAACTCGAAATCTTCCCTCGTCTCAACCTTCTCGGCGATGAGCTGCGGGCCGCGGCCGCGATAGCAGCTTGTGAGGGTTGCGACATCGGCCAGCGTAGACATTTTGATGTCGACTTTGAGAAAATCCGCGATTCCCTCGAGCTCTCTCCGGGGATCGTCGGCACGGAAATTGCTGAGCGCAATCTTGCAGCCAGACTCTTTCAGCTGCTTGCATGCGCGCACCACCTCGGCGTCGGTTGAAACGGTATCGGGAATCTCCGCAATCACTTTGTCGGCTGGAAGCAAGGCCAGATATTGCCGCACGAGAATTTCCCGCGTGCTAACGATGAATGCCGGCAGATTGTTGGAGAGAGTATTGAGGCCGATCAGGCTTGACATATCGATCACGCCCCGGCTTGCAACATCGCCTTCAACCGAGGGGAATAAGTTCTTGACATCGGAGCGAAAGAGCAACTTGTAGCCGAACACTTTCTCGCCCGTGGAAAGGATGGGCATACGCGCGGCAAAGCGAGCTGGCCTTGGATTTTGTGCATCGAAATCGAACAGCGCCATGGAAACCCCTATGCGTCGTATCGGTCAAAAGGCGAGGACCATTAGCGCCGCCGTCGCGGATGTCGAAGGGGGCAGCAAAGGCTGCAGAATCAACGTGGGTTTTAGCAGGCGTGGCGAAGCATCACGGAACGGTTTTGTGTCACAGCCGGACAGCTTTCCTGTGGCCGCCCACGACGCAAAAAGGCATCCACCGCTGCGAAGCGGAAAAGCTGAGAGCTGAATGCTGAAACCAGAAACCTGAAACCTGTTTTTCACACCCGCCAGTAGTCGCCGCGCCAATCCTTGATGCGTTCCTTGATCTGCTTGCGCGTCAGGTTGTGTTCGAGCGCCTGCTTGGCGAGCTCCACCACTTCGTCGTCCGCAGCGAAGCGCAAAGCGATCAACTGATCTTCGCTGAGGCGGTAGATCTGGGAGTGCCATTCCGAGGGCGCCAGGGCCTGCAGGCGCAACCGCTCTTCAAGCCGGATCACACGGTCCTGCACCTTGAGCGGATACGTGCGCATCTTGAGCAGCGCGAGAATCGCGGCCACCGACAGCACCACGAACCACGCGGAGTAGAAGCAGGGATGCTTGACCACGTAGACGATGGAAATGATCAGGTTGGCGAGGAGGATGAAAATCAGAAAGAAATGATACGGCGGGTCGAATCGTGCATGATTCTTGATACTTTGCGACTGGGAATTACTCATTCCTTGCTCCGGTTCCTTGCAGGCTGGACTTGGATTCTCCTGCTGGCTGCGTTACCGAGGAAGCGCCGGCCTCGGCACCGGGGCCGGACTCCGCGGCTGAGCGAGTATCCATTGCGGTTCCGGCACTTGCGGAATTGTCCTTGGGCGCAGGTGCAGCTGTCAACAGCGAAAGATTCTCGGGGCTCAGAACCTGAGGATGCTTGGGGATGAGATGGTAGCGGCCGCGCACGAGGTAATCCGCAAACAAGCCGCCGGCGAGATACGGATTCATGACGGCGATGGGGATGGCATAGACAGTAGTGGCCAGGGATTCGTCGATGCCTTTCGCGGAGTGGCTCTCGTGCCGGTAGCCGGGAATCTGCGGAATCTCGAAGATCGTCAACTGGGCCTCAGGATGCTTGCGCGCGGACCGCACCAGCTTGAACGCGGTCTGCTTGGGCGTCGTCATGCCGGCATCGGAAGGTTGCGCCGGCATTGTGAGGGCGAGTTTGAAATCGGCCGCGTTTGTGCCAAATGGGATTGCAGGAAAGGACGGCCTGGAACTGGTTGCATAAATCCCGTTTTGAAAGGGCACGGCATTAAATCTGAAGCTTCAGCACGTTGTTTACTCGTCCAGCCGTGATTTGAAAGGGCACGACTTCAGTCGTGCCGCAGAAGCCGCACAAAACTTGGGGCTTTAGCCCCTGAGGGATGTTTTTCAATCGGCTCCGAGGATTTATGCAGCCAGTTTTAGGACTTGGCTGGAACCACAATGGTGGTCTCCTGGATTTCGATGAGGCCGGAACCGGTCCGCTTCTCGAGTTCCGGCAGAATCTCGTCCACCTTTTCGCGCGACTCGATGAACTCGATTTTGATGGGGAGATGATCGGAGATCTCGAGTATGTGTGCGGAATGGAGGCGATGTTTGGCGCCGAATCCTGCAACCCCCTTGACCACCGTGGCGCCCGCGATGCCGCTGTGAAAGAGGAAGTCGAGAATGCTGGCGTAGACGGGAACCCCGTGATGCTTAGCTCCATCGCTCAAATAGAACGTGACTTTTACGGCCTTCCCCGAGGTGAGCATCGGTTCCTTTCTGCGTGCGCACGTCTCCGCAATTCGACCACCCCGGTACGCGCAGCCTGCCGGACACCGATGGATTGAAACACCTTTGCAAGCAAGTTGCAAGAGGCAGGGAGCAAGGGAGCAACGGACCAGGAATGCGGACTGGCAACGAAAATCTTCGCTTCATCTAACTCCGCTAACCCCGCTAACTCCGCTAACCCCGCTAACTCCGCTAACCCCGCTAACCCCGCTTCTTTTCACAGCAGGTCGGCGATCGCAGTGCCGCACCACGTGGCCGCAAGTCCCAGAACCAGGCTGCCCACCGCATACATCGCCCCCAGCATGAAAGCGCCCGAGCGCAAGGTGGAAAGCGTCTCCCACTCGTACGTGGAGAAGGTGCTGTAGGCGCCGATGAAGCCGATAGGCACCAGGAACCGCCACGCGGGATTGAGATCGGCGCGCTTGCCGAAGTAGGTGAGCGTGAATCCGATGATCACGCAGGCAGTGAGATTGATGACCAGGGTGCCATAGGGGAATCGGGTTCCCATGCGGCCGGAGATCGTGGATCCGACCCAGTAGCGGAGGATGGAGCCGGCCGCACCGCCCGCGGCAATGAACATATATTTCTGCAACGTCATTCTCCTCTCAGGTCAAATCGAAGGGCGCACTGCCGCCGGCGCCGCCACTGTGCGCGAACCGACCAGCCATATTGCCAGAGCCTTGCCGCCAGCTTGCGACCGGCGGAACTCACAGGATTCTTGAGGGATCGCGCCGCGATAAGACTCCGCAACAGGATTCCCCGTCAGGAGTCATCATCTGTCCGGCCTATTGGAGAGGACAGCGGTTAAGGGTGAACTCCTTCACCACTGTTTCTATTTGAACCTGCTCAGAACATGGTGTCAACCACAACGCTGCAGCGTGAATTTGCAGCGCGAAGTTAGATTTCTCCATCATCGCGACGGTTCATACCAATCCTCTCCCACAGCGACAACGCGCACCGCTGCGAGGGCTGAAGGACACGGTCATGCGGGGAGGAGGTGAAAGCAGTGTCAGGGTTTTCCCGGTTTCCGCGCCTTTTCTGAGCGGGACTCAGTAATCGCGACGCGCGATGAATGCGCGGCGCCGGCCACGGTTAACAGGAAGCTCTGCATTTGCGGAGTGAATTCGCGGCGCTCGGCTTCTTGCTGCAAGAAGCAGTAAGCCCAGTAGGATACGCAGCAGAGATAACTTGCCACCGAGACCTGATTCAAATGAAGGAACTGGGACGCCGTTGTCTCATGCGCTTGAAGCATCACCGCGGTAACGCCGATCAAAGAAACGAAACCCAGGCCGGTAGCTACCTGCAATTCGCGGTCCCGCCAGCCGATCGACAGGAAGCTACTGCCTGCAGCCAAAAGCAGGAAGAACAGAATTCTCAGGATTGAGGTCGTCTGCTGGAGTTGCATCACCAGGTGCACCTCCCTGGAGACGTGCGTGATGCCCGGGACAGGCGCGAATGGCCAGACAACCGCACCGGCCAGAAGGATCAACACACCGAGAACGATGAGCGTCTTACGCGGAAGGGAGGCTCGCAGTGGCCGCAGAAGCGACCAGGCCAGTTCGACAAGAACACTAAACTGAAGAATCGAATCGACAATGGTCTGCGCAAAATAGGTCGTTACATAGGCGGCCGGATAGAAGCGCGTGATCAGGAGCGCTCCAACGTTGCTCAGAACATCCCAGATGCAATACAGGCAGAAGGTGGGCAATGTCCGCCATACGCGCCGATAGAGGAGCAACCCGACGAGCGCTGCTTCAATCGCGATATAGCCAAACCAGAGTGCGTTATCCAAGCTCACAGTTTATGCTCCGCCTAAGTGCGCTTGCGCTACTCCGAGTCTAACAGCGAATCGGATGAGCGATGTAGCCCCTTGATTAAAACAAGAGTCAGTTATAACAAACAGAAACGCTGCCCCGAAAGGCAGCGTTGGTTGTACGCGTAACCGAATAGCCGATTACGAAAGACTGGGCGGCAGCGGGAACGGGCCAGCCGGAAATGCGCTGGCGGGCGGCAGCGGGAACGGGCCAGCCGGAAACGCGCTGGCGGGCGGCAGCGGGAACGGGCCAGCCGGAAACACGTTGACGGGCGGCAGCGGGAACGGGCCAGCTGGAAATGCGCTGGCGGGCGGCAGCGGGAACGGGCCAGCAGGAAACACGTTGACGGGGGGCAGTGGGAACGGGCCCGCCGGGAAAGCGTGAGCTGGAGGCAGCGGGAACGGACCAGCAGGAAACGCATTCGCGGTGCAAGCCGTAACCACAAGCAGCGCGAGAAAAACGACTTTAAGGATATTCAACGTACTCGAACGCATGGAAAACTCCCCTGGCGGAGGCAATCCGCCCTACAACTTTGCAACCAAAGAGTACCCCCAATCGGGTTACGGAATCTACCACAAAAGTATTATTTAAAAAGATTCTTAACCTAAGTAACGAATTAGGTATCGCCAAAGTAATCAAAACGGAGGTTACTCTATGTTTTTTCGCACCTTCTTCGCCTGAAAACGGAGAATTCGCGGATGAGAATCGGCCCACTTTCGGCTCGAACGCGGGTGGAAACGTTAGTTAAAGCTAAGGGAGGATTGAATGAGCAGGCGGTTCTGACAATCCGGCTCGAAAGCCCCGGTTTTCTCTCTGCTCTTCGCCGCTTGCGATAGCGGCCGAGGGCTACGACCCTTCATCGGGGCCGAAACGCACAGCATCATGTGCAGTCGAAGATTAGGGCGATAAATAAACGAAGCCAGCCGGTTACTAGTCCGGAAACTTTAGTGCCCTGTGCCAAATCAATAAAACTCGCTACAGTGACAACTGAGCTATTCAGGTGGGGCAAACCTTATGACGCTACAAAAAACAGAAGCGCGGCTTCCGCTCGGTGCGCAAGCCACAGCGAGCGGCAGGCAAGAGGTGCGTTGCGCGGTTCGATTCCCCCTCGCCCTGCCGGTGGTGCTTTCAACTGTAGTTGGAGAGATTCCAGCTCTAACGCGGAACATCTCCGCCAGCGGCGTGCTTTTCTCGCTGGACAGAGCGTTACCTGCCGGGCAAGACATCCGATTTTCGATGCGCATGCCGCATTCGATCCTGGGCACGCCCCATGACGTTCTGGTCCACTGCACGGGGCGTGTGGTACGCTGCTCCTCAAGCCACAACGAACATCTCGCCGCGGCCACAATCGACGAATATCGATTTGCGGAGCAGTGAGGATCGGTTGGCGGGGCAGTGGCCCACTATGGAAATTCTGGACGATCATAACGAGGGCGAGAGCGCAGATACTTCAGTAAAGCCCGGCACGATTCGCATGATTCTCGCGGATTCGCAAGCGATTTACCGTGTGGGTATACGCAAGGTATTCGCGCTTGAAGACGATATCCGCGTGGTGGCGCAATCCGATTCGCTGGAGAACCTGCGTGCGGCCATCGAACGCTATCCTACCGACATCGTTCTGCTGGAAGGCAGCATGCTGGCCGGTACGGCCAATGCCATTCCCGAGTTGTTGCGGCTGGCTCCGGATGTGAAGCTGATCGTGCAGGCCGTGGCCAGCGACGAAAACCACACCGTGGAGCTCTACCGGCGCGGCGTGCGCGGCATTGTTTCCCGCTCCATCTCCCCCGATCTGCTGGTGCGTTGCGTGCGCCGCATCGCCGCGGGCGAGACGTGGATCGACAATCAGTCGGTCAACTGGGTGATCGATGCCTATCGCGCCCAGGCCGCAGCCTTGGTTAGTCCCCGCAACCAGCCTCGACTTTCGCCCAAAGAGATGTCGATCATTACCTGCATCACCCAGGGCAAGCGCAACAAGGAGATCGCGTTCCAATTGGGAACGACGGAGCAGGTGATTAAGAATTACCTGCGCAAGATCTACGACAAGCTCGGAGTATCCGACCGCCTGGAACTGGCGCTCTACTGCCTGCACAACAAGATCATCCAGTCGGACGCGGACGAAGTGACCGTGGCCCAAAAGGTCGTCGTCACCTAGTGTGCCGTCTCCGAAGTTCGCATCAAAAAAAAGCTGTCATCCTGAGCGAAGTTTGGCCGATTTTTCGGCTAAACGGAGTCGAAGGACCTGCATCTCGGGGCTTCGACCAATGGTCCGAGCCTCTGGGACTTCGCACTGGAGCGTGTCTCAAAAATTGACTTTGTGACAAGGGCACGGCTCTTGCCGGACCGAAATAGGCACAAAAGCTGCTGGGCTTTAGCCTCTGAGCGACCTCAACCGAGTCGATAAAACCAATTTTTAAACACGTTGAAGTGTGAACAGGCCGTGGCTTCCAAATCCGGCGCCGCCCGCCGCAAATCCACAAATCTGCAAACTCATTCTTTCGCCGGCTCGCCGGCGCAGGACTGGCGCGCGAGCTCGAGCAGCCGGATCATCTGTGCCAAATCGGCGCGACGCAAATGGCCGAGGAGCTCTTTGGGGCCGTTGCGAACCACCGGGTCCATGGTGCGCAGCAGCCCCAGCCCGGATTCGGTAATTTGCGTCAACACCACGCGGCGGTCGTGGCGGTCGCGGTGCTGCCGCACGAGCTTCAGACGCTTGAGCCGCGCCAGAAGGCGCGTGATATCGGGCTCGGCGGCGATCATGCGATCGCCGATGGCCGCACACGGAAGTCCGCAGGGTTCGGCGCCGCGCAAAATCCGCAGAACGTTGTACTGGGTCGCGGTGAGGCCCCAGCCGCGGATCTTCTGCTGGAGGACGCGGTTCAGGCAATCCGACGTGCGAAGCAGGTTGAGAAGTGCCTCTTCTTCCACACTGGAAAAGGCAGGGGCCTGCTGAATTTCGAGCTTCAGGTTTGCCATCGGCGAGGGCTCCAGAGGCCGGTAGCCGGCAGCTAGTAGCTTTGTGCCAACAGCTACCGGCTGCAAGCTGCCGCCTGCGCTTGCGGATAAATCCTAAAGTTGCCGCGTTCCTTCACGAGGCCGTCCGTGAGACCGGCCTTATTGTTGAATCGCTTCGAGCTCGATATCGAGTGCGACATCGTTACCAACCATTGCGGCAGGGAACTTGGTGCCGATGCCGAATGCGGTGCGATCGATGGTGGTGGTAGCCGAAAAGCCCGTATGCACTTTGCCCTTGGGATCGGTCATCGAGCCGTTGGGGCCAACGACGTCGAGCACCACGGGCTTGGTGACGCCGTGCAGCGTGAGGTTTCCCGTGACGCTAAGGTGATTGCCGTTCTTGGCCACGCTGGTGCTGGTGAATGTAGCCGTGGGCATAGTGGCGATGTCGAAAAAGTCAGGGCTTTTGAGGTGCGTGTTGCGCGCGTCCACGCCCGTGTCCACGGTGTCAACGCCGATGCTGGCCGTGACGGTGGACTTGGTGACGTCGGCTTCGTTGTAGACGATGGTGGCCTTCACATTCCCAAAGCGGCCATGAATCTTGGACACGCTCATGTGGACGATGCTGAAGTCGACTTCGCTGTGGTTGGGATCGGAGACCCAGGTGGAGGTTTGCGCCAGGGCAAGGGGCGCCGCGAGGGCCAGAATGCCGAAGAGGATTGCCAGCCGTTTCATGGGTGAAAACTCCTTTTTTGAGTGCTGGGTCTGCGACCGCCGTTGTGAGTTGGGAGAGCGCCGGACCGTGAGATTTGCGTCTACGCAGGGCAAAGGCCCCGAATCATGCTCTCGATAAGATGCACCAGGCAAGATATTCGTTGCAACAATTATTTTTCGAGCTTTCAGCCTTGAGTTTTCAGCCTTGAGCTTTCAGCTCTCAGCCACTTCCGCCCCACTTGCAGTCACTCGTGCTCCTGCACGAATCGGACTGACAGCTGAAAGCTGAAAGCTATTCTGCGGCGTTGCCCCATCCTTTTCCGCGCCCTTTTAGGGATATCGGTGGGTAACCACTATTGCATTGCCGAATCAACGGATGGTGCAGGGTTCTGCTATTCTCGCGCCTATGTCGATTCTCGACCACCTGCAAAAGCTCACGCGCCCGCAGCGCCATGCTTTTGTGGCCGCGTTTCTGGGCTGGACGCTCGACAGCCTCGACTTTTTTCTGCTGGTCTTTTGTGTCAACGCCATTGCCGGCGAGTTCCGCACCCAGCCCTCGGCAGTCCTGGGCGCGGTCTTTCTCACGCAAGCGTTCCGGCCCGTGGGCGCCCTGCTTTTTGGCATGCTCGCCGACCGCTACGGTCGCCGCCCCGTGTTGATTGCGAACATTCTCGGCTTCTCGGTCATTGAGCTCGCCTGCGCTTTCGCGCCTTCGCTGCACGTCCTCCTCATCCTGCGCGCACTTTTCGGGATCGCGATGGGCGGTGAGTGGGGCGTAGGAGCGGCGCTGGTGTTTGAAACCTTGCCTAGGGAAGGGCGCGGGACGTTCTCCGGCATTCTGCAGGAGGGGTACGCACTGGGTTCCATTCTGGCCTCTGCCGCGTTCGGGCTTTTCTTCGCCGGCATTCACTGGCCCCTCTTCGGGCATGTATTGGTGCTCCCGGCAATCGGCTGGCGGGGGCTGTTCATCCTGGGCGCATCGCCCGCACTGCTGGCGTTTTATGTGCTGTTGCGCGTTCCGGAGTCGCCGGTTTGGCTGGCCGCAGCCGAAAAACGCAAGTCGCGCGCCGGAGTTCACGCCGGGCTTGCGTGGCCGCAGCAGCTCATGCACTTCCTGCCCACGTTTCTGTTCCTGGTGGTTCTCATGACGGCCTTCATGAGTTTTTCGCACGGCACTCAGGATGTGTATCCAACGTTTCTGGCCGTCGCGATCAAGCTCTCGCCGGAGACGATCGGCCTGATCGGCGTGCTGTACGGTCTGGGTTCGATTGCCGGCGGCATCGTTTTCGGCGCGCTGTCGGAAACCTGGGGCCGCAAGCGCGCCATTATCACGGCGGCGTTGCTGGCTCTTCCGGTGATTCCTCTTTACGCCTACGGGCATACGGCCGTCACCCTCGGCATCGGTGCGGTGCTGATGCAGTTCATGGTGCAGGGTGCGTGGGGCGTGGTTCCGGCGTATCTCACAGAGTTATCGCCCGCTCCGGTACGCGCAACTGCGCCGGGACTGGCCTACCAACTGGGTGCGCTCATCACCTCGTGGAATGGAAAAGGCCAGGCGCTGGCCGCAGAACGCTGGGGCAGTTATCCGGCGGTGCTCGCCGTAACTGTTGCCGTGGTCGCCGTGGCGCTCGCCTGCCTGACAGCCTTGGGGCACGAGGCCAAGGGCAGAGAAATGAACGAGGCTTAGAGCCTATCGTCTACTCTGTCTTGACATGGTGCCGGACTCGCGTTAGCGTGAAGATACGATCTCAGCGAAGGCCCGCCCGATTGGCGGAGATTGGTCCCGCAAGGGAATAGCCGAGAATCAAAACCCCAAGCAATTGGGGTTTTTCTTTTGGCGATCAGGACCTCAAATCCACAACATGGCCGCTGTCGAGCGCACTCTGGAGAATGGTACTCTCCGCTCTCGCGCCGAGCCGAGCGGCACGGATGCACCCTGCCCACATGTCAGCCAATCGAATGAGTGGTTCGCTCTCATCCCTTCTTCCCCGCACCATTTCAAGCGACACGCCACGATCCCGAAGGGCATTTGTAAGTTCTGCTGCCTTTTGGCGATCGATGCCGTCGATGCATACCCTCGCAGTAAATGAACCGCTGGCCCTCGCTTTGATATCGCCCTCTATGGTTTCGACGAATGGGAAGAAATATGGGGTCGGCTTCCGGTAAGTTCCAAAGAAAATTTGGCCCGGCAAGAGCTTCGCTTCCAACATGATTGCGAGATAGCGGAGCCTGCGCTCAGATCGGGATTTATGCCACTTGCGATGCCCCGTACCGGCCGCATCCTCAATCTCCTCTAATTTGCGGCGTAAGCGATCCTGGCCTTCCGCGCTCACTACGGCGACCACCGCGAAGAACTGTGTTCCTGCGTCTTGGCCGGTTTCGTCTACGTAACAATAGAGTCTTTCTTTCGAAGTCGCCATCTTGCTTGTTGCGTTGCCTCCAAATCCTGGCAGCGGGAACCCGATTGTCAATTCAATCGGCGACTCAGTTCCTTGAAAACGCATGTTCCTCCAAACCGCGCAACCACAAAAAGTAACAGAGAACAGTTACTCCTTTACGGGATTGATGAGTGCCTAAGGATGTATTTCCCCGCGCCTCCCTGCCCACCTTCTCGCCATTGTGCGTATTGGTTCCAGAGGGTAGTTTCAAAGCATCAGTCCGGTCCAAAATGTCGGGCACTGAACCTGACGAAGCCAGGAACATTGGCTCTCTTTCGGTGTACTCTGGAGGCCACAGCGCCTATGTGGCAGAGCTACAAGGATTCGGTGCACCTCTGCGACCTTCATTTTCAGTTGCAGTCAGGAATGCGGCGCGCAATAGAAGGAATCAGCCGAGAAGGCAACGGCAATCGCATCCACTGCATAGGCCGCCTGCGTGCGTACCTGGTAGCAGTTCTATGATCCGGCTATTCGATCCCGAAGCGCCCGCCGATCCACCCCGTCTTACGGACGGCGCTTCCGCTTCGCCGCGCGACAGCCAATCCGACCGGTCGCGCTCCCGTCTCGATCTCATGCGCAGCCTGCGCATGCATCGCGGGCTCGCGCTGGGATTCGCCCTGGTGGGCCTGATACTGGCGGCGCTTTATATGGTCAGTTACTGGTCGATCTATACGGCGCAGAGCCTGGTCTACATTCAGCCCGCGCCGTCAGCGGTGATGGAAGCGGCGCCTGATCACTACAACCCGGCCACGTACGATTCGTACATCCAGCAGCAGATGCTGAGCATGAAGCGCCCCGACGTGCTGGCCGGCGCTGTGCACAAGCTGGCTCCGGGCGTGTGGCAGCAGAGCGGCGAAAGCGACCAGAGCGCGGCCGACCGGCTGCGCGGCGCCATAGAAGTGGCGCGTGTGGGAAGCAGCCACCAGGTCGCCATCACGGCCCATGCCACCGACCCGGACACGGCCGCGGCCTTGGCCAACGCCGTGGCGGCGAGCTATATCGAGAACACTGCGAACCAGCAAAAGGCCAGCGATGCCGCTCGGCTGACCATGCTCAAGGAGGAGCAGGAGCGCATCCGGAAGGAGCTGGACGATGATCGCGCCGAGGAAGCGCAGCTCAACGCCCAAATTGGAGCGGCGGTGCTCGGGCCGAAGGCTTCCCAATACTACGCCAGTGACATCGGCCTGATTCAAGCCGAGTTGGTGACAGCGCGCAGCGAGCACGACGAAGCCGCGGCGCGGCTGACTTCGATCGACTCCGGCGGCGATCTTTCTTCGGCGGCTCTGGATGCGGACGCCGATCAGCTCATTTCGATCGACCCGGGCCTGTCGAGCCTGAAGCAGGCACTGCTCACGCGGCGCGCCGAGCTGGTTTCGCACATGTCAGGCACCACGCCGGACGATCCGCAGTACATGCAGGATCAGGAGGAGCTCGAGAAGATCGATGCCTCGCTCGAGTCCGGGACTCAGGACCTGCGCGCCCAGGCCGCGGAGCGCATTCAGGAGCAGTTGCGCAGCGATCTGGACCGCACCGCGAGCATCGAGGCGCGCCTCAACGGCGAATTGGCGGAGATGACCCGGGCCGCGCCCGGCGCTGCGCCCAAACTGCAGCGTTCAAGCGACCTGGCCAACGACATCATCCGTCTGCAGAACCGCTACAACACAGTCGACCAGCAGTTGCAGAACCAGGCACTGGAAGACAGCGCCCTGGGCTCGGCCCACCTGGCCGAGGCCGCAGTTCCGCCGTCGCATCCTGCGATTGCAGAAGTCGTCCGCAATGCTCTCCTGCTGCTGTTTGCGTTCATCTTGCTCGGCCTGGCGGCCGCGGTGCTCGCGCACAAAACGGATCCGCACGTGTACGTCGCATCGGACGCATCGGACGCATCGGACGCACCGGATATCGACCATCTAGTGGGCTATGGGCCGAAGCCGCATTTGCCGGACGTCGACGAGGTTTCAGACGAGGTGGCCGAGGAGCATTTGCTCCGGCAGCCCGCGAATGTTGTTCCAGAGAATCGGGGAGCGCAATCCTTGCCGGAACTCGCGCCGGCAGCCCCAGCTCCCTTGCGAGAGGCCGTAACCCCAGCTCCTCTGCGGGAGCCGTCAGCCCCAGCGGCCCTGCGAGACATTGAACCGGTATTCCCTTGGTTTGCCGGCAGCGCATCGCAGCCCATACTCAAGCCCCCCGGGCCCACAATGCCCGCCACGCCCACGACAGAGGAACCGATGTCACAGCCCGTGTCCCAGGCGGTGCCCCCGCCCGCCAAGCAACTGCAGGAGGAGACTCCCAGTTGGCTGATGGAAACGCCTCCCTGGTGGATGACGAGAACGCACACCTATATAGAACCTGCGATGGAACTGCCCCGCGCCCCGCGTGTGGGGACTTTGTATGCGGCGGCTGCGCATGGAGGACAAACCCCTGCTGTAGCGGAAGTACGAAAGAAGGAAAACGTCGCCGACGAAATGCCGAGCCGCCTGAGCGCGTTGAGAGGCATCGTTTTCTCGTTGGCCATCAAGGAATTCAGCCGAAAAAAGGCTGCCCGACGAGACGGCAACGACCATGGCAACGGCCCACTTGCGGATGCGACCCCGTCCGAACCCGAGCAAACCACGGCGCCAGAGGGTTTGGCTCCGCGGCGGGAAATTGAACCGGAACATGAATCTGCTGAGGCCAAAGTGGAAGAAACGTCTCCGCGCCCGGAAGTGCCGCGGTGGGTGGCAGCAGAACCCGAATTTTTGGCTCCGCCCGTAGAAGAGACCGATAAAGGCAAAGAATCTCGCTGGAATCCTGGAAGTTACGACAACGGCCCGGACGACCTCCAGATTCTGCCGTCCAAGCCCGGGCAATACAAGCGCTGAACGCGAAGACCGCGAAAAGGCAGCCTCCCCACCATCGCATCCGTGCCCCATCCTTTGATCGACAATCACCTGAGCCAGGCGTTAAATTTTCCATTGTCACCTCAAAGCGCCAGCCAGCAGGCTTCGGCTCTGGTGCGAAACGGAATTACGCATGCGACAAACTCATCTTCGTCGGAATTTAACCGTCCTTCTGTTTGGCCTCATCTCCTGCGCATCTGCAGCCTGGGCGCAGACGAGCATGGCTTCGCAGTCTCAAATTCGAGATACCGGCATCTCCGGACTGTGGGTATTGGCCAACGCCAGTTACGCTGGCATGCGTGCGCAAAACCATCCGAGCGCGCTTTGGCGAATATTGGCCTTCATTTTCGGCTTACCCGGGACGATCGTGACATTCTTCGCCGTTCGCGAGGGAAGTGATCGCGCGTACGGCATCGATTTGCCGCGAAGGGGAAGGCCGTAGGTTGCCTGTTTTGATAGGGCACGAGTTCACTCGTGCCGTTAAGGCCGCAAAATGAACGCAGGCTTTAGCCTCTGGGGGATGGTTTTCCCGAAATTGACCCACCACCTCCACCTCCGCCAGCGATTTTGCAAGGCCGAGGTCGCGGCGATAAGATAGCCCCAAGCGCCGCGCGAGGCCTTCGGAAAGCGACGGCGTAATCCTCGCGAGAATCAAAGGACAAATCCCGCAGGCCAGCGAGACGATCCCAGGCAAACCCTGAAACCGGAGAAGCCACGATGCCGGAAGCGGACGATCCCAAGGCGGGCTCAAAGCCAATCGAAGACCCATCGAAATCGATTACGAGACGCCGTTTCATTCTCGGCGTGATTGCCGGAGGCGCCGTCGTCGGCGCGGCCAGCTACCGCATTCTTGTGCCGGGCGGGCGTCGCAGTTTCGGCGGCGAACGGCTGATCACGCTAAACGTGAACGGCCAACCGCGCCGCGTGGAAGTGATGAAGCAGGAAACGCTGGCCTGGACCCTGCGCTACAAGCTGGGACTGACGGGCACCAAGCTGGGCTGCGACCGCGCGGAGTGCGGGGCATGCACAGTGCTCATTGATGACGTGCCCCACTATAGCTGCTCCGTGCTGACCAACACGGTGCGCGGGCGCAAAGTGACCACCATCGAGGGCCTCGCGACGGACGATGGCACGCTGCACCCGGTGCAGCAGGCCGTCGTGGATGCGCAGGGCTTCCAGTGCGCATTCTGCATGTCGGGCTTCATCATGGCCACCGTCGGGTATCTGAAGACGCACGCGAACCCCACGCGCACCGAGTTGGCGCACGGCATCAGCGGAAATCTGTGCCGCTGCCAGGACTACAACAAAATCCTCGACGCAATGATGCTCGGCGCAGAGAACATGCGAAACGTCGCGCCAGTTGCCGGGAAAGCGGGGGCCTGAGCCATGGCCGATACTCCACAAGAGAGCGCGATGCAGGCCGAACTCGAAAAGCCGCGCCCGTACGGCACGGGATACAAGCTGATCGGCAGCAACTACACGACGCCGGACATGGTGGCAAAGGTGACGGGGCGGTCGAAGTATGCCGAGGATTTTCGCGCGGAAGGAATGCTGTTCTGCCGGCTGGTGCTGAGCCCCATGCCGCACGGGCGGGTCCTGCATATCGACGCAAGCGACGCCCTCGCCATGCCGGGCGTAAAGGCGGTCCTCACCGCCGACGATATTCCCGCGCAAGCTGATTTCCTTGCCGACAACGGGCAAACCATCAAGGCCAACAAGTGGGGCGAGCGCGCGCTGAACAACGAGCCCATGTTCCAGGGCGATCCCATTCTGGCAGTGGCGGCGGTGGACGAACTGACCTGCGCCGAGGCCATCGAAAAAATCAAAATCGACATGGAGCCGCTGCCGTTTGTCGTCGATCCGCTCGACAGTTTGCGGCCGGGCGGCCCGAATCCGCACGCGGACGGAAACGTGTGGACTCGAGGCAGCGCGGGGCAGGAAATTACAGAGCTGAAGTGGACGAAAGACGATTTTGCCGAGTTCGACCAGGGACGGTTGCCCATGGGCAAATCGACGAGCGACTGGTCGTACGGCGATGTAGATGCGGGTTTCCGCGACGCCGCACTGGTACTGGATGAATCGTTTGTGACTCCCGATGTGAGCCACCAGTGCCTGGAGCCGCGCACTGCCATGGCGTACTGGCAAAACGGGAAGCTCTATCTGCACACGGGAACGCAAAGCACGTTTCAGACCGTGCCGGCGATCGCGCGCTGGATGAACCTGAACCCAGACCAGGTGGTGCTGATAAGCGAATACACGGGCGGCGGATTTGGCAGCAAGGTCACCGGCTCCGTGATCATGATTATCCCGGCGATCCTGTCGCGCAAGTTAAATGCACCTGTCATGATGCGCATCAGCCGCGAGGAGGAGCACTTCATCGGCCGTGCGCGGCCGAGCGTTCTGGGCCGCGCGAAGATCGGATTCGCGAAGGACGGACGGATCACGGCTGTCGATTACTACACCGTGACCAATAGCGGCGGTTACGACAACGAGGACGACGGCTCTTCATCGAGCCGCATTGTGTCGCTGCTTTACCAGGTGCCAGCGATGCGCTGGCGGGGTATTTCGGTGATGACGAATACGCCCACGCGCAGCGCACAAAGCGCGCCGGGAGGCATGCAGGGCATCACGATCATCGAACCGATTTTGGCCAAGGCAGCGCGCAAGCTGGGTGTGGATCAGGTGGCGATGCGGCGCGTGAATTGCCCCGAGGGCAAAGCGGAGTACGGACCGCCGAGTCACGGCAAGCGTGCGCACGTGACGAGTTGCTTTTTGAAGCAGGCGCTGGATCAGGGCGCGGAGCAGTTCAAGTGGCAGGAGCGTGTAGCGCGGCCCAAGCGGATGGGCTCGACGGCGCGCGGCGTGGGTGTTTCGCTCAGCACGTTTCACGGAGGGACGATCGGATTCGACGGGCTGCTGGTGATCACGCCCGAAGGTCGGGTGCGCTTCCACTCCGGCATCGGCAACCTGGGCACCGAATCGGTAATGGACGTGCATCGCGCCGGCGCCGAGGTGCTGGGCGTGCCGTGGGAGCTTTGCGACGTGGTGTGGGGCGATACCTCGAAGATCTTTCCGTACACCTGCGCTTCGGGCGGAAGCCAGACCACGCATGCCATGACGCGAGCCGCGTTTGCCGTGGCCACGGAGTGCCAACAGAAATTGAAAGAAGTTGCCGCCAGGTCGCTCGGCGGAAAGCCCGAAGATTACGAGGTAGGCAACGCGCGCGTATTCCGCAAAGGCGGCGGCGCGGGCATGAGTTTCGCGCAGGCGGCGCACAAAGCCATCGAGCTGGGTGGCATCTACGACGGGCACGATGCGCCGGACGACGTGAATAAGGTAACGAAGGCTGCAGTGACGGCGCTGGCCGGACAGGGGCTGGTAGTTGCGGCGCGCGACAAGGCGCCGCGCGACGGCGACACGTTCTCCTACGTGGCGAGCTTTGCCGAAGTGGAAGTCGATGTGGAGACGGGCAAGTACTACATCACGGATTTTCTGGCCTACGGCGACGTGGGCACGGTGCTGCATCCGCACTCGCTGGGCGGGCAGATGCTGGGACGGTCGACGCTGGGCATTGCGCACGCCATCGGACAGAAGTGGGTGTACGACCCCGAGTACGGCGTCGCGGTAGCGAAGCGTTTTTATCAGAACCGGCCGCCGACGATTCTGGATGTGCCGGTCGACATGCAATGGGCGGCGCTGAATATTCCAGATCCTGAAACGCCGGTGGGCGCGCGCGGCGTCGGAGAGCCGCCGGTGGGCGGAGGCTGCGCGTCGATTTTGAATGCGTTGAGCGATGCCCTGGGCGACGAGATTTTTCAACGCTGTCCGGTGAATGCGGATACGATTCTAGAGTCATTCGAAGCGGGAAGGCCGATGCAGCATCCGCTCACAGGGAGCATTTGAAAGGCGGATGAGGCCAGGTTTCAGGTTTCAATCGACGGCCGCAACCTGACACCTGACACCTGAAACCTCGAGGAGTGATCGATGGCAGTCATACGAGACGTAATGCCGGCTTTTGACCTGCTGCAGCCGGACTCTGCCGCGGAGGCACAAAAGCTGCTGGCGCAGCACGGCGACGAGGCGTGGGTGATGGCCGGCGGCCTCGACAGCTTTGACTGGCTGAAGGACCGCATCAAGAAGCCGAAGGTGCTGGTGGATTTGAGCGGCGTCGAGGAACTGAAGGGCATTCGCGCGACCAGCGACGGCCTCGAGATCGGCGCCATGACCACACTGACGGAGATTGCGAACCACCCTGAGATCCAAAAAGATTATGGCGTGCTGGCGCAGGCTGTTTCGCTGGTAGCCTCGCCGCAGATTCGCAACCAGGGCACGCTCGGCGGCAACGTGTCGCAGGACGTGCGCTGCTGGTACTACCGCGGCGGATGGCCGTGCTACCGCGCGGGCGGCAACATTTGCTATGCCGATACGCCGGTGGGTCGCAACCGCGAGCACGCAATCTTCGGCGCCAACCGCTGCGTGGCCGTGCACCCGTCCGATTCGGTTCCCGCATTGATTGCGCTGGATGCCAAATTCGTGGTGCAGACGGCGAAGGGCGAGCAACTTGTGGATGCAGAAGATTATTTTGTCGGGCCCGAGGACGACATCACGCGCATCAACATGCTGCGCCCAGGCGATCTGCTGACGGCGATCCGCATTCCCGCCACGTGGGCGGGCGCAAAGTTCTATTTCGAGAAAGTGCGCGACCGCAATGTGTGGGATTTTCCGTTGATGAATGTGGCGTCGGCCATCGCGCTCAATGGCAACACCATTCAGAACATTCGCATCGCGGTGAACGCCGCGTCGCCGCGGCCCATGCGGCTTAAGTCCGTCGAAGATGCGGTGCGCGGTCGCTCCGCGAATGACGCCACGGGCGAGATGGCGGGCAAACTCGCCATCGAGGGCGCGGTTCCGCTGCAGTTCAACGGCTACAAGATTCCGCTGATGCGCAACCTTGTGAAGCGCGCCATCGTGGGCGCGGCGCAACCGCCGGCAGACGGCTTATCCGCCGCCAACGCCGCTCCCGAGGAGGCAACATGCCGCAGCTAATCCAGTGGGCGACAAGTCCGTGGGGAAAATCGGTCCCGATCCACATCGCGTGGGGTCTGATCTGGATCGCGGTCATCGCGGGACTGAGCTTCATGATTGTGCACGCGCTTTACTTGATCGTCGTGAAGCCGCCCAAGCGATTTGCGGAACGCAAAGCCCAAGTCGATGCGACCGCGATTCCCGAGCGCATCCCGCGCCACTCGCTGGCCGCTCGGTTATTCCACTGGATCATGGCGGCGTCGATGTTTACGCTGCTGTTCACGGCGTTTCTGCCCAGGGTGGGAGTCCACTTCAACTGGGTGGTCTATCACTGGATCGCAGGCCTGGTGCTGACAGCATCGATTCTGTTTCACATCGTGCACGCGACGTTCTTCCTGGATTTCTGGTCGATCTGGCCGGACAGAACAGACATGCGCGACGCCATGAACCGCGTGCGCCGGTTTTTCGGCAAGGCAGCGCCGTTGCCAGACAAGTTTGCCAAGTATCCTCTCGAAAACAAGCTCTACCACGGCGCGATTCTGCTCGCCGGCTTGGCAGTAATCGCGACCGGCCTGTTCATGATGAAGCGCGTGCAGACGGGAATCTTTACGCGCAATCCATATTTGTTCTCGGATATGACATGGGGCCTGATGTACGTGCTGCACGGGCTCGCCGGCGTGGGGCTGGTCGCGCTGGTCATGGTGCATGTCTACATGGGACTGCGGCCGGAAAAGTTCCCCATCACCAAGTCCATGATCTTTGGCTGGATGAGCCGCGATTTTTATCTCGAGGAGCACGATCCCCGGCGATGGGCCGTAAAGACGCCGGCGAGTTCCCACACAGAGCAGGGTTATTCCGCAAACGATGGCGACTGAAATTCAAAAACAGTGCGAAACCATTGAGGAGTGCTACGAGTTCACGCTCTCCTTTGCCGCGCGCGGCTTGGCGAGCGACGAAGGCAGCGGGCTGCGAGAGCAATTGACGCGTGCCGTTGCGGCGATGCGCGGCCTGGAACGGAGTTGCGCGGAGACCGTCGCACAGCAGCTTACGCCTGCCGGCAAATATGAGGCGTTCTTCACCGTGCTGAAACGGGACGCCGAGAGCGCACTGTCGGCGATGGAACTGGTACTGGCGCAACCAACCATCGGCTCGCAGTTGATCGATAATCTGAATGCGTCCCTCCATCTGCGCGCGCTGCTGGCGGACCTGTTTCTCGTGACAGAGATTCTGGACGCGCAACAAAAGTAGCACCGGCCTCCTTACCCTCCTGAAATATGATGTGGGTGCCTTGTTTTGTATCAGGGCGCGACTTCATTGATGGCTGCATAAGTAATGTCCTTCTTTTGTCGCCGGACACCGGGTGCTCTGTATCAGGGCACGACTTCAGTCGTGCCGAAAAATTCCCAATAAAGACACGGGCTTTAGCCGCCATATCTCACAGGCGGATTGTCGATTTGGGTGAGTTTGGGAGCGGAAATAGTTGGAAAGGCCGTCTTTTCTGTGTCATAACTACGTTGTCGAAGCGTGTTATGGCTGCGGAAAG
>JBEKGH010000013.1:0-78837 GCA_050012895.1 Occallatibacter sp. | reverse complement strand
CTCCATTATGCTGACCTGCCTAAAAGTGATGTACAAGCCGGTTCCGGCTTCAAATTCACTCGCCCGCTCCGGACGATTCTCGACCTCATCGAGACCGGTACGGTCGAGCGCAACTTCATCCGGCAGGCCCTACGGCAGGCTGTTGACCGGGGACTGATCACGCGCCAACAGATTCGGAGTGCGCACATGAGCGGTCCGGCGCGCAAGATCGTTCAAGAAGCACTGCGGCGGGCTGCATGATGTCAATGTCCAAAACATACGCAACTGCAGGAGCCTTCCGTAGGGCTCTCGAGGAACGTTTGAAGAAGACCGCCCAGGCTGATCGGATCGACATCAATCGTCTCAGGCGTCAGGTCGCGTTTGACCGTTTGCTGGCAAGGCTGTTTCAGGAGAGCTCTGCGCCCTGGGTGTTGAAGGGCGGGTATGCTCTGGAGCTTCGTTTCAAGGCCGCTCGCTCAACGGTGGACATCGACCTGGCCCTGCAAGGAGTAGCGGCAACAACTAATAAGAGTGACGACACGAACCAGATTGTGCGTGAGATGTTGCAAGCCGTGGCCAGCATCTCTCTTGGAGATTGGTTTGAGTACACGATCGGACCGCCGGTGATGGACTTGACCGCCGCGCCATACGGTGGTGCCCGCTATTCCGTCGAAGCTCGAATGGATGCACGCATTTTCGGTCGATTCCATCTTGATGCTGGAATCGGCGACGTGGTGATGCGTCCGCTCGAGACGATCGAGTGCAGGGACTGGCTCGACTTTGCTGGCATAGGGAGGCCGGGCGTCCGCATGATTCCGCGCGAACAGCAGTTCGCCGAAAAAATTCATGCCTACTCGCTTCCGCGCACCACCCCGAACAGTCGAGTGAAAGACTTGGTGGATATGGCTCTTCTGGTCGGAGATGGAGAGCTGGATCACCGGAGGACTCGGGAGGCATTGCATCTGACCTTTGAGCGAAGGGGAACGCACCCTTTGCCAACGATCTTGGATGTGCCGCCGCCGGACTGGCAGATTCCGTTCCAGGCTCTCGCCGAAGAGTGTAGGCTTTCTCCTGATATTGCTGCGGCATTCGAAAGAGTGCAGGAGTTTCTGGAGAGGGTGCTGGCTGACCCAAAGGAGCACTGAAGCCGGTATGACTGAAAGCGGTTCGGAGTCCCTTCTATCCGAGCGCCCTGACGAAGAGAATAGGCGCCTACGGGAAGAGAATGCCCGGTTGCGGCAGATCCTGGCCATCCACGGCATTTCCGTTCCGCCCCCTCCACCAACCGATTCGACCCTGACGCAGGCCGCTGGAACAGCGTCGCCGGAAAGCAAGGAAGAGCGCGCAAGAAAGCGGATCGCGCTATTTCGGAGTCTGTTCCGCGGGCGGGAAGATGTCTATGCGCGTCGATGGGAGAACGCACGCGGCCAGGCGGGATATGCGCCAGCCGCACTCAAAGACTGGAAAGCCATCAACACGAGTAGGCCGGAGGACCGGAAGAAAGTCGAGTTGAAAACGCGGAAGCTCCTCCCGTTGACCGACACCGTGATTGAGAACCACCTGCTGGGGAGCGAAACTGTCGGCGTCTATCCTTTGTTTCCGGACGAAACGTGTTGGTTTCTGGCGGTGGACTTCGACAAGGAGACCTGGGAACAGGACTCGCGCGCATTCCTTGAGACGTGCCATGAGTTGGAAGTTCCAGCTGCATTGGAACGCTCTCGCTCGGGCAACGGTGGCCACATCTGGATATTCTTCGATCGTGCTGTTCCGGCGATGACTGCGCGCAAGCTCGGGTGCGCAATTCTCACGCGAACCATGGAACGCCGGCATCAACTCGGCCTCGATTCCTATGATCGCTTCTTCCCAAACCAGGACACCATGCCCAAGGGAGGGTTCGGGAACCTGATTGCACTTCCCCTACAGTTTGCGCCACGCAAGTCAGGCAACAGTGTTTTCATCGATACTGATTTCCGCCCTTATCCAGACCAATGGCAATTCCTTGCGAAGATTCGGCGAACGGCCGCCGTCGCCGCAGAAGAAATTATCGCCGAGGCTCAAAGCAACGGCGATTTGATCGGGGTCCGGATTAGCATCGCCGATGATGAGGATGCACCGGACCCTTGGACGTTGCCACCCTCACGCAAGCGGAAAGAGCGTCCCATTGAAGGCCCGCTGCCCAGGAGCGTTCAGGTCATTCGCGGAAACCTTCTCTACATAGAAAAGAAGGATCTGCCGCCCGCAATGCTGAATCGGTTGTTGCGCCTGGCGGCATTCCAGAACCCCGAGTTCTACAAGGCTCAGGCGATGCGACTGTCGACATACGATAAGCCGCGTGTGATTGCCTGTGGGCAGGACTTCCCTCACCACATTGCCGTACCCCGGGGATGTCTGACGGAGACGTTGGCCCTCCTCGAAGCACACAAGATCCAGCCGGTAGTTCGGGACGAGCGGTTCGCTGGCACACCAATTGACGTAAAGTTTCAGTGCCAGCTTCGGCCTATTCAGGAGGAAGCCGTTTCGAAGATCAGCCTCCACGATGAAGGCGTTCTCTCTGCTCCGACTGCGTTTGGGAAGACGGTTGTAGCCGCATGGCTTATCGCAAAACGCAAGGTCAACACTCTGATACTGGTCCACCGGCAGCAATTGCTCGATCAGTGGCGGGAACGACTCGCGATGTTTCTGGATCTGCCAGCAGCATCGATAGGACATATCGGTGGCGGGAAGATGCACCGGACCGGTTGTGTCGATGTCGCGGTCGTTCAGAGTCTGCAGCGGAAAAATGAGGTCAAAGACTTTGTTGCCGAATACGGCCAGGTCATCGTCGATGAATGCCACCATATCTCTGCCTTCACCTTCGAGCAGGTGATGCGGCAGGTGAAAGCAAGGTATGTTGTCGGTTTAACCGCCACACCGACCCGGAAAGATGGGCACCATCCTATCATCTATATGCAGTGCGGCCCCATTCGGTTCAGCATGAGTGCCAGGACGATGACAGAATCGACGCCGTTCGAGCACAAGGTGACGCCCCGCTATACGGAATTCCAGATGCCACAAGAGCTCGCCGATGTCACGATCCAGGACATCTACGGCGCACTCGTAAATGATGGCTCGCGCAACGAGATGATCGCTGCTGACATCGTTCACGCTATTGAATTGGGACGTTGCCCTCTGCTTCTCACTGGTCGGACCGAGCATCTTCAGTATTTCGCAGCGAAGCTCGCGAGCGCTGCCAAGCATGTCTTCGTTTTGAAGGGCGGCATGGGCAATAAACAGCGCCGCTTGACCGCAGAAGCGATGGCAGCCGTTCCGGAGGGCGAATCGCGCGTGATTCTAGCAACCGGAAGCTACATCGGCGAGGGGTTTGATGACGCCCGCCTGGATACGCTGTTCCTTGCGATGCCGATCTCATGGAAGGGAACTCTGCAGCAATATGTGGGTCGGTTGCATCGTCTCCACGACAACAAACGCTTCGTGCAGGTCTACGACTACGTGGATCCCTGCATTCCAATGCTGGCCAGGATGTATGAGCGCAGGCTAAAGGGCTACAACGCGATTGGCTACGTAATCGAGCGGCTCCCTTCACCGGCATTCCCGGCGGCCTCTGTCACATCTTAGGTGCGACCCCTGGTAGCGAGGCTTACCTCAAACGCAGGCTCATCTCCCTGCCGGGTTGTGCCTGAGTTTCTCCGAATCTCTCACCTTCCAGATCAAACAACTTCATAATCCGACCTGGACGACCTACCAGTCCGAGATAGACGGAAATATAATCCGGAATGGCCGATAACGATCGCGTACTCTTTCCCCGCTTTTCTGCCACACTCGTGAATCACCGCGCTCAAGGATACACCGGTAAAAGGCTCTAAAATGTTGAGGATTACCATGACCGCTAAGAGCAGATTCGAATTTATTGTAAGCCCGACTACGCGATTGCTCCGGGCGTAACTCTGCAAGAGACCATAGATTCGCTTGGGATTTCACAAGCAGAGTTGGCCAAGAAGACCGGACAACCGCTTAAAACCATAAACGAACTAGTCAACGGAAAGGCTGCCATTACTGCTGAGACCGCATTGCAGCTTGAGCGCGTACTCGGCGTGCCCGCATCGTTTTGGAACAATTTGGAGCGAAACTATCGTGAGGCTCGGTGGAGATGATTGAGCGTGGTGCGCTTCGCATCATTCACAATGAGTTCTGGAGCTTCGCCAGAGCTTCAAGAGCCTGCGCAAGTTTTGCCGATGGCTTCGCCATAAACGTCTTTCCTGTTAGCTTTTTGTGCTGCGCAAGAATTAGCCTATTGCGCGCGTCTTGAACTTTAGCTCATTATGCTGTGCGGTAGCTTTTGTGGAAACCTTCTCCAACGATATCTCCGGACGATACACTAAAAGCGTCCCGATCCCCATCTCAAGAAACGACCTGAATGACCACCGAACAGGAACTTCGCGAAAAACTACGCAAAATAGCAGCTCTCTTTGAGGGAGCCACCACCGCTGGAGAGCGCGACGCGGCGGCCGCAGCGATTGCTCGAATTCGCGCCGTCCTGGCCGCCGCCGAGTTGACGGAACAGACCATCGAAATGCAGTTCCGACTCAGCGACCGCTGGCATCGGCGACTGTTCCTCGCCTTGTGCCGCCGCTATGGGCTGAAGCCCTACCGATATCCGCGGCAGCGGTATTCCAGCGTGGTTCTACGCGCTCCAAAATCGTTCATCAACAATACCCTCTGGCCAGAGTTTCTCCAGATTAAGGACGCCCTCGATGAATATCTGAACGATGCGACAGAGCGCATCATCCGCGACGAGGTGTTCGGGAACGCAGAAGAAGCCGAAGAGCAGGCGGGCGCACCGGAGGCGCTGCCTTCGAGGTTCCAAGACGCGGGGCAATCAGAATAAGAGGGCAGACAGCCCGGTGTGGCATTCGTCTGCTCGTAAATACGACGCATTCCCTCTGGAAACTAATCAACCCCCGTTTGCTTCACAGGGTACTATGTTCAAATCTCGCAACTTCCAATGATTAGGACGAAGCCTTCGGAACTTCTGGTAATGGTTACCCAAAAGCTAGCGTGGCAGATTTAGCAGGTCCCAATGCCGCAGAAATGCAGCCACCGTACCATGTGCGTCTCGCCTAAAGCGCTCGCGACCATCAGAATCATCCGGAGTTCACAGCGAGAGTTCTCGTCGATGCAAACTCCGCCCCCGGCATGAAGCCCTTTATCGCGCGCGCTTTTCTCCCCACACTTCTTGCCAAGCCGCAAATTCGACCGGCCTCAACTGGTACCGCGCGAAATTGCCTTCATGGAGGCCCAGAAGATCGGCTTCAGCCATCTCCCGGAAGCGTGCGCGCTCATCCGGCGCGATATTTTCTTCAATCCATCGCAATAGAAAAGTTGACGCCTCCTTACGATCCTGGCGCGCGCGCACAATATCGGCGACAACCTGCCTGAGCGCCGCGCGATGCTTGAACCGGAAGGGATCAGGTTCGCCTAGCGACTGCCGCGCCGCAGCGTATTGTTCTGCTGACCGGCCATAGGCCCAGAGGAATACATCCTTGAGGAGAGCAACATCATTCAGTTCGTAAACGCCGAGCATCGCCTCGGTGTAGAGCGATCTCGGTACATCGGTGAACGAAAGCGGCGAGAGATTCCGTTTGATAAAGGGAATGTTGGCTGCGAGCCGTGACACACGTTTATTGACATCATCAAACGGCTGCAGGTACGGCAACTGCACCATGATGAAAAACGACTGCTCGTAGGGATCTTCGATTGCCGCCGCCGTCGCCAGAACTTGGTTGAAATACTCCTCAATCTGCTGGGGAACGGCCAGCGGTTGAAAGGTCGATCGTTCGATGCCGACGGGGATATGCCGCAGCCGACCCGCAGCGCCCTCGTCCGCCAGGAGGTTATTGGCGAGAATTCCATGAAGATTGAGGATCGTGTAGCGGTTGAAGCCAATCTCATCGGCCGCGTTGACGAGAAACTCGATAGCGTCCTTGTGGTTCATGATCATCTGCGCTTCAAGACGGTCCCGTCCGTCGGCCTCCTCGCCGAATTCAATGAGGCGCTTGGTATCGAGCAACGAATAAGTGTTGCCCTCAAGGCGGCTTGAGTTCCACGAGAGATCGATCAGAAGACGGCTCAGAATCTGCTTGGCGTAGGTTCCCGCAGCTTCCGCCGCAACATGCCGCGTTCCAATCGACGCCAGTCGCGCGCGCTCTTCCGCCGAAAGATAGAACCGCACATTCGGCCGGTAACCGTCGAGGAATTCGCGGTTGTAACCTACAGGCTTTCGCGCCGTGACTGGCTGACTGAGCTGGTGCTGAATCTTGGCACCCGCCGTCGAGATCGGCACCACCGCTGCCGTTTCCACCGGCTTTACAGCGGCGGTTCCAGGTGCGGCTGGTTCCCTCGGCAGAAGGTACTTCGCCGCCCTGCCTTTACCTTCGGGTACCAGGCGGCCAGCCTGGACCAGGCTCCTTAGACGGAATTGCAGCGTGCGCTGAGCAAGCTTTTGAGTCAGGCCCTTCGCAATGTCCTCACGTCGTGCGCCGCTGGGATGGCGCGCGACCACAGCGAGAATTTCTGCAACATCTTCTGCGGCTATTTGCTTGGGCACTGGGTGATCTCCCGTAGTTGCGCAAAAACACTATCGCGCAATATAGCATCAAAATCGCGCAACAACAAGAATTGCGCGCAATATACAATTGCGCGTATTTCTTCCGCGCAAGGTAGGTGGATTTACGCGCAATATTCCAGTGACATCGCACGACCTAGGGATATCCTCTGAGTGCTGAGACGGGAAACGCGCGACCACTTCCTGCACTATCGCGCCTTCTTGAAATGGGCCGACGATTGAGTCGGTCGGAGCAGCGTCATTGGATTAGTTTGAACTAATTGATTAACAAGTAGTTATTCGCTTTTGCTTTCCCGTAAATCGACTCAAATCATTAGAGATACAGACTTAGATTGAAATATTCATGAAAATCTTGAAGTAGGCTTTGAAAGCGGGTATGATTTCAGGAGCGGGGTTTCTATGGGATCAGAATCAGAACCGACGTTTCTTGGTAGGCGGATTCGCGAAGCTCGTGAGCGAATGAATTGGAGCCAAACCCGCTTAGCGGAAGCTGCGAAGTTTGGCTCCGCTCAGACGATCTCTACGATAGAAAACGGCACTCGGGATGTGAAGGCGTACGAGCTCGCGCGAATTGCAGATGTGCTCCATCTTTCCTTGAATGCACTTTTGAGTCAGACGGATGAGACATCTGCAGCAGTGCAGTGGCGTGATCGGCCGGCAGAGGATTTTGAAGAAGTTGAAGCCCGGTTTCTTCTTCGTTGTGAGAGGTTTGCGACTCTTGAGAGCTTGTGCGGAGTTCCGAGCTGCGAACCATTGCCGAAACTAACTCTGCGAGCGCTAGATTACGCCAATGCCGCTAGAGCAGCGGATGAGCTCCGTAATACGCTACAGTTGGGCTCTCGCCCTGCGTGTTCGCTTGCAAAGACACTGGATGAAGATTGGGGTGTGAAGCTCTTCGTCGATGACCTAGGGGAGAAGGGCAGCGGACTTTGTGCTTCAGGAACATTTGGTCAAGCTGTATTGCTGAATTCCAGAAATGCTGCATCACGTCGAAATTTCACTCTCGCACATGAATTGTTTCATTTGCTCATGCCCGATCCCCAGAATAATGCAGGCGAAATCGAGCGATATGCCAATGCATTTGCATCAGCTTTACTCCTTCCTGCGGAGCCGCTTCTCCTGTCGTGCGATTCGAAGAGTAGTGGGGGCAAGCTATCATTCGAGTCGATCGTTTCGATAGCTGTCGAATTTGGTGTTTCCACTGACGCTTTGCTATGGCGGCTCGTGAACTTGCGCCGCATTCGCCGTGAGTCGGTGGAATCAGCCATCAGCAGTAGAGTACTGAAAGCTATCGAGCGCAGCAGTCAGCCACAAAGCTCATATCAGACAAGCGCCCTCCCTGATCGGTACGTTCGACTCGCGTACCAAGCGTTTCGATTGGGTAAGATAGGACTAGCCAAGCTCGCTGAGTTTCTCGAACAGGGTATGTTCGAATTAGCAGCGCAGCAAGACCTGCAACCCGAAATGGAGCACGGTGAGCAAGCAGAAATTGCTGTTGTTGGATGCTGACATCATTTTCTTCGCCCACGAGTACGGCATCTGGGACGTTCTTGTCGAGCGATACGAAGTGTACGTCGTTGCAACTGTGCTCGAACAAGAGGCCAAGTATTTCAAGACACCATCCGGAACAAGAGGTAGTAATCTCAGGGAACTTGAAGCCGCTGGGAAGATTCATCGCTTAGAGGCAACTGCAAAACAGATTCAAGACTGTTTCGCGTCATTCGACCCGTCGTTTACGAAGCAGCTCGATGCGGGAGAAATGGAAGGCATTACTGTTGTCGCGAGTGGTGAACCTGAGCACATCTATTTCTGCACGGGTGACACTAACGGTATTCAGGCCCTCGGAATGCTCGGCTTATCGGTCAGCGTGGTCTCCATGGAATCCTTAATAAATGAGGCTTCGGCAAAGCTTGCAGGAGGCAAGGTACTTGCACAACATTTGAAACAGCGAAGCGTCGAACATCATTTGAAGATCGGCCAGGAGCGTAGGATCACAGGAGAATACTTCAAAGGATGGAAGTCTCCACTCCTCTGACGGATTGGCCGAAAGAAATCTTTTCACAAACGAGGGATTGAAGTTGCGCTGATCGGCCCATCCGGCGTTTCGGGGCCGCGAACGGCAACTAGCTCAATCTCTTGTCGTTTGTTCTCGAGCTTTTCAACGGCTACATCATCACGCGAATCCAGCTCGAATTGCAGGTAGAACCCAGCGCTCCCGACCTCTAGCTCTGGATCTCGGTCATGAATTCTCTGTCGCCCGGCCGTAATCGCATGGGTGAGTGCGGCGGCTATTCGGTTTCCATGCTCCCGAGGATCTTGTTCCGGAGGAGGCGGGGTCCGCATGGTCCCTCGGGTTGTAAACCGCTCACCTCGCCCATTGCCCGGGATGAAAAGGTGGGGCCTATCGCGCGGAAACTCTGGCAACTGTCCTTGGGCACAACGCTCAAGTTCATCTCTGTGCAGCTTTGCGCTCGGCCAAACTGGCCATGAGCATGTTCGTCGTCACTTCTTGGCCATTCTCCAAAATAGCTTGCTTGGCAGCTTCATCGCAGGTTCTGGCCAATTCCGCTTGGCTCATTCCTGCCGCTGCATCCAACACAGATTCCCAATCGATTGAAGCGGTTGAGAAGTTGAGCAGGCGACCCTTCATGATCTTGATCGCTGCGGAGCGATCAGGCATCTCATACTCAATCACATCATCAAAGCGCCTAAATAGCGCGCGATCGAGAAGTTCAGGGTGGTTAGTCGCTGCCACGATTAGGCCGAGAGAATCGTCCTTCTCGAGGAACTGAAGATACGAATTGAGCACCCGTCTGATCTCACCAACATCATTTCCGAATGTTCGCTTGGCACCGATCGCGTCGAATTCATCGAAGAGGTACACCCCGGGCGTAGACGCCATGGCATCAAAGATGAGCTTCAACTTGGCGGCGGTCTCCCCCATAAACTTCGTAATTAGTCCTTCCATCAGGATCGTAAATAGCGGAAGGTGCAATTCAGTTGCGAGGGCTGAGGCTGTCATTGTCTTACCAGATCCAGGGGGGCCGCCGAAGAGCAACTTCCTTCTTGGTCTGAGCCCGTGCTCCCTGAGTCGCTTTTGTTGCCTATGTTCCTTCAAAACCCGACGAAGACGATCTTCAAGAGTACCCGGCAGCACCAGGTCCGACAAGGGAACGTCTGGATCGCACACAAAGAGCAGGTTCGCCAAATCTCCCTTTGGCTGAAGGACGACAACTGGACTGCCCCGACGCTCGAAAGCGGCGCTCCGACTCTTTGCCTCGTCGATGAGTTGGCGCAGATCCTCGGCGAGCTTAGCGTGTCCGAGCCGAGCCTCGTGCGCAGCGGTCTGCATCGCAACGGCACAAAACTGCCGTTCATCACCATCAAAGTGACTCTTCAACAATGCAAGAAGTTGTCGTGCCTGGCTCATAATTTACCCGTTACGATTCTAGTGGTTAGCGCATCAAAGGCACAATTCCACAACTTCCGTTGCGTTCAATCAACCATACGACGGGCAAGCGTCGCTAGAAGTTTGCTGGAACAACCCGGAATTTTGACGCAAAACGCACAATTCCGCCCTGCATTTTGTGCCTGGCTAGCCAACTGTGCTCATATTGATACTAAGCGCCCGAGCGAACAGCAAACCCCTTGGCGAACGAGTGGCCTCCCTCGTGGAGATAAAGCGGCCATCGGAGACGGCCACCTCGAAGCCGAGCGCAATTAGTTCAATACTTTCGAGGGATGCGTATCGTTGCCCCGATTCGATGACCGTATTCCTTACGAAACTAGTAGTCATATAATAGATAATATTCCGGGGAATACCCGACAAGGAAGTGCATCTATGGCACGAACCAAAGCTCCCGACGCACCTGCCCTTGTAAGGGCATGTCTCTCTCTGGATGACCGTACGCTGACGCTGCTTGAGAAGATTCGGCGTGAATTCCAGGTATCCAAGGCGAGCGCCCTGAAGATGATCGTGGACTTCGCCGTGCAGAAGAAGATCAAGCTGGCGGAGGTCACGAAGTTTCACCAGGAGGTCTGGAGCAACCTTGCCATCGAGAACGACGAGCGCTTCTCGCAGTTGATCGTCGACTGGACTCCCGAGGAGAATGCGCTGCTCCTCATCTTCGCAAAGCATCTCTTCAGCTCAAACAATAGAAGTGAAGCCCTGCGAATTCTGGTCGCCTACTACGCGGTCCAGAACAAATTGGCCGTCGTTGCCCAGGTGAAGAAGTTCGCCATCATCCCCGCCTAAACAACCCCTGCCACCTCTCCCGGCAGCACGTCCTCCGCTATCCAACTATCAGAATTGTGACATCACAAGTTCTGCGCCCTCCGGTGCACCCCGGAGCGTGTCAACGATTGTGAGACAGGTCTCGTGAGAGTTTAGTGTAGATTTCCTTCTGTCACGCTGGCCGGTATTGGTGGGTTGATCCAGACCGCTGCGGGCTGGGGCGGGTGCTTTGGCCGGGCGTGGGTGAAGCGTTCCGGGTTACGGGCATAGGCCGCATCGAGCACCTGTTGCCGCTGGCCGATAACATCTCCAGCCATTCCGTAGTGCAGCATTTCCGGGGTCAGCAGGGCGATCCCGCTGTGATGATGTTCGTGGTTGTACCAGGCAAAGAACGTCAGGCCAAAGGCACGTGCGTCCTCGATGGAGCCGAAGCGCTCAGGAAACTCGGGCCTGTACTTGAGGGTTTTGAACTGGCTTTCCGAGTACGGATTGTCGTCCGAGACGTGGGGACGGCTATGGGTTTTGGTCACCCCCAGGTCAGCCATCAACAGCGCCACCGGCTTGGAAGTCATCGAGGTTCCCCTGTCGGCGTGGATGGTGAGAGTGTCGGCACCGATGCTCTGTTTCCGGCATGTGTCGGCGATCAGACGCTTGGCCAACTCGGCGGTTTCGCGGGGAGCCACCATCCAGCCCACCACGTAACGGCTGAAGATATCCAGGATGACGTAGAGGTGAAAGTACGTCCACTTGGCCGGACCCAACAGCTTCGTGATATCCCAACTCCAAACCTGATTGGGGCCCGTGGCCAGCAGCTCCGGCTTCTTGTACTGCGGATGACGAAGCTGGTTGCGGCGCTCCTGCAGTTCCCCGTTTTCAGCCAAGATGCGATGCATGGTGCGGATCGAGCAAAGATAAACACCTTCATCGATCAACGTGGCAAAAAGGTTAGATAATCGTTGACTGCATAGCCCTGCCAACCTCTCGGTGTTCCTTTTCCGCTGTACTTCCTCATCACCAGAAGACAAGTTGAAGCCACACAGGTGGATCAGCAACCGTTTCAGGATGTTGTCTTGGCCGCGTAGATGAACCCGCCTCATGCCGCCTGTCTCGTATGCATGTGCGAAGCTGCGTTCCACTAACTCACCCCGGCGTCGTAAGAGTGCTTTGCCATGCTCGCCCTTGATCCGTCGCCGGTTTCCGTATACCGCGTGCTGAGCCTCGTGATCATCCGTCCAGCAACGCCGGCCGCGATTCGGCTCCGACAGATAACTGCGAACCTCAAACTTTTCGAGCATCTTCAGCGACTCGTTACTGTGATACCCCTTATCGCCAACCACGTTCCACGGCCCCGCCAAAGCGACTTGCGCTTCCGCATTCCCCGCCGTCGCGCCAGCCGCTTCGGCGATGTTCATCCCCGCCTCCGGCACGGTCTTGCCAATCGTGGTCGTATCGCCTTCATCCGCCGGAGCCAATACCACGGCGACCACCGCTCCGGTTTCCAGATCGACTGCGTGCTCGGCTTTGTGCCCCATGTGGGTGCGCCCGTCCTTCATCTTCATAATGCGCGCATCCGGATCGTGCGGATTAACCCAGTCCTGGTTGGACCCTTTCTTCTTGCGCTTGCGGTCCAAACGCGCCAACTGCTCGCGCGTCGGCGTCTGGATGCCACTCTCCTTCGCCAGTTGCACCAAGAACTCCTGATAGCCTTGGCCGGTGTCACGCCGCACAATGGAGCGCAACGCCGCGTTGGCCTCCAGCGTGGTCCCATCCACCCCAATCGTCGAACCCTTCAATAGCCCAGCTTCGGCCAGTCGTGCCAGCACCCAGCCAAACACTTCCTGATGGGTCTCCAGTGCAATCAATCGCCGCGTCCGTGAAATCGTCGAGTGATCCGCTGGCATCTGCTCCAACCCAAGCCCCAGAAACTGCCGCAGCGCCAGCGAATCCGCCGCCCGCCACGCAATCCCGCGTTCGGAATCGATCCCCTCGAAATACCCGATTAACAGTAGACGAAAGTAAATCCCCGGTGCCAGAGAAGGCCGGCCCATCTTGGACGCGTAGAACCGTCCGCACTCGCTCTCCGCAAATCGGTCGAACTGATGCTTCTCCAGCAACCGGTTCACCTGCTCGTAAAAGGGATGCGCCATGGTGCGCGGCAACTCGGTGCGCGCTATCCACAATCCTTCTTGCTGCCTCAATCCACTCTTCCTGCCCATCGCCATACCGGCATTCTACGAACATTACCTGTGGATTCCTCACAACTTTTCCGGTCACGAATCCAGACTTGCACCACGGGCTGCTAGCCTCGCCCGGCTCCGCTTCCTGCACGAGGCCGTCGGAGAGATGAAGGATGAAGTCCTGTCCTTGGAGCAGTACTGATGCAGCGCGCCGCGCTCTACATGCGCGTCTCGACCCTGGATCAGCACCCAGAGACGCAGTCCTACGACCTCCGCGAGCTGGCCAAACAACGCGGCTTCCAGATCGTGCAAGAGTATACCAACCGGATCAGCGGCGCGAAGGCGCGCCGCCCCGGCCTTGACCAGATGATGAAAGATGCCCGCCAGCGCCAGTTCGACGTTGTGCTGGTATGGGCCGGCGATCGTATCGCCCGCTCGGTACGTCACTTCCTCGAAGTGCTCGACGAGCTGAACCACCTCGGAATCGAGTTCGTGTCATTCCGGGAGAACATCGACACCGGCGGCCCGCTGGGCCGCGCGATCATCGTTATCATCGGCGCGATCGCTGAGCTGGAACGCAACCTTATTATCGAGCGCGTACGGGCAGGGATGCGTCGAGCCAAGTTAGAGGGACGTCGCATTGGCCGCGCCCCACTCGACGTCGACCGCCAGGCCGTCCTCCGCGATCGCGGCCGCGGCCTGAGCCTGACCGATATCGCACAGGCTCACCGTATCTCCCGTGCCAGCGTCAGCCGGATCATCAAAGAGGCCGCCTAAGCCCCTAGCCCAAAAGGGTGCATTCCGCCGCCTCTACAAACCCATGAAAACAGGCCACCGATTAAGGTGGCCTGAGGTAGCCCAAAAGGAGTGGGTTTAGAGCGACTGACTGTCGGTTCAAAGACGCTTATATATGCCTAAGGTCCGCCGATTAACTATACCTCCGATAGTGGTATAATTAACGACGAGGTGATGAGGAAATGAGCGAACTCTATTCAGTGAGAGAGGCAGCGGCGATTGCTGAGGTTCCGGCGAAAATCATTCGCATTGCTCTGGAAAAGAAGGTGCTCACGTCGTCCTCACAACGGAAGGTCGGTCAGGCAGTGCGGCACGAATTGTCGGTTCGAGACATATTGTTTACTAAACTGCTCTGGGAGTTTCCGTTTTCGCTGTCGAAGACGCACAAGATGGCCTTGGAAGAACTCGTAATCCGGCGTAACCATGCAGTCCATCAATGGCAAATGAAAGGTCCGGATCTTGTGTTCTCCTCAGGTGAGATCACTGTGTCAGTAGAGTGCAAGAACATTCGTAGGCGTCTCGCACAGAATGTCGTAGCTTTTCATTGGGGGAAGCGACGTATTACGTCAGACCCCAGCATCATGAATGGCGAGCCCGTGTTCAGCGGAACACGTATTCCATTGGAGCATGTCGCAGCTTTGTTCAGAAAAAACGTGAGCGAGAAAGAGATTGCGGAAGACTTTCCGCAGCTAAGTAGCCGCGATCTATACTTTGCAAGACTCTATAGCCAACTAGGTCCGCGACCAGGGCGACCTAGGAAATCTCTCCAGATCCGCCGGAAAGAAAAGGCCGCGTAAGATTGGAGCTTCTACTGGACGAGAACATCTCACCTTCTATCGTTGGCAGGCTGGCCGAACTCGGTGTGTACGCTCAATCGGTTCCACATGTTGGACTCTCTGGCCAGCCTGACCATGTCGTCTGGGCATATGCTCATGAGCATGGCTCCGCAGTCGTGACGATTAACGCCCAAGACTTCATAGAGCTTCTCGATGTCGACCTTCACCCTGGCCTCATCATCTTGCGTGAAAGCGGTCTAAACCGGGAGGAGCAGTGGATGCGCATTCAACCTGTCGTTCAACATGTGCTCGCCTCCGGTGATGAAAATTACATGTTGAACAAAGTCATCGAGATTACCGCCGCCGGTGAGTTCGAGATCAGAGATGTGCCACCCTTGAAATGACAATCGGTGGTCCAAAAGGAGTGGGTTTGGACACTGTGGCATAAATCGGCAGGTGAGCTAAAGACCCATCCACTGCGCGCTGATTGGATGCGGATTCAGCGTATTTGTCGTCGCGATTCCGGCGAGCGAGAATGAGATGTTTGTTGTTCGGGAACGCTCCCACAAGCACAGTTCTTCATCTGAGTAGGCACCTTCACGCTCGGTTAAGGATGAAGAACGGTGACAATGCGTGAGGAAACCCTACCAATGCGATGGCTTAAGTAAATGGTGACCGGAGGCACTACAGCGTCACATTTGTCTGAAACTTTCCGCATCAGCGCCTTAGCAACGCCAGGAGCTTCATTGCCGCTGGCTCTCAGGTCGTACCGTCATCGGTGAAGTGTGGTTACCTTGCAACTACCACCTACACCAGCAGCTCCGCTCGTGCTTTCACCTACGTCCGCCCTGCCGACTCAGTTATCTGTCGGCGCTGCTGATCGTTCCGGGTGTGGTCCCCCCAAGGGAGGAGTTTACGTTACCGATCACCAGGCCCCCTTTCTGCGCGTCGGGAGCCTTAGTCTGGTTCACCCGCACTACAAACTCCACATGCCCCGGCGCCTCATCCGTTCCTGGCATCACTTCCGTCGGTCCGCTCACGTATTCGCAGTATCTGATGCCTACCTTGCGATCCAGCAGAAGCTGGATCTTGTCAGCGCGTTTGCGGGCCACTCGCAGGTTGAACACGCCCGCCTCATCTGTGTAAACGGTTTCGCTACCGATACGGACCGGCACATCAGCCACTGGCCTCCCTGTGCCCTGCAGCCTTACCTGTCCCGTAATCAGAAAGTTCCCTAAGCTTGAATGAGACTGCGGAGCCTGCACGCTTCCGTTGGCGGTCGGATGGAAATAGAAGGTCTTAACTTCATACCCATACAGCAAACTGCCATCGGGCTGGACATAAGTGTTGACGCTGAACTGCCATCGGGACAGATTTATATGTCCGTTGACGTTCATCGTTTGCTTAAAGCGCCCTCCCCCGGCAGCCAGTGGGGCAAAATCGGTGGAGTAGCCAATATTTACATCAAAGAAGTCCCAGCGTAGTCCGCCGCCGTAGCTTACAGTCCATCGCCCGTTCGCGTGCGTGGCGAACTCGGCCAACTTCACGCGGCGATTCAGATTCTCCTCTGCATTAAAAGTGAGCATGGGCATTGGATTGGTTGAATGCAGGGGCAGGAAATAATTCCCGCTCAGGTGTACGGTATTGGTCAGCCGGATCGACGCTAGAAATGAGGCCGCCGAGGCGTAAGTCCCCCTAAACCTACTCTCGAATACGTTGGTGCCAACTCCAAGAGCATGAAAGGAGAGCGTACCCCCGGCCATATTCGTGGCCCCGCGCACGGCAGTTCCGTCATCGCCAGAGGCAGGCGGCTCCAGATAGTTGTGACGCTCCAGAGTCAAGCTGGCCGTCTTCCTCGGGTGCCAGGTCACGTCGGCGTTTTCCCGATCTTGCTGCGCATATCTGAACTGCGGAAGCGTTAATAGCTGAAACCTGTCCCCGGAATAACGATACCCACTGTGGATGTCCCATTGCTTGTCTCTGTAATTCAACAGCCCTTCTGCGTGTGGCTGGTTGCTGCCGGTACCTGCGGCAAAACCAGTTTGTAACTGCTCGGTCTGGTACAGCGCGCCACCCAGAATAGTCTGCTGGCTGCTGAACAAGGCGCGCCCGAATAACAGGAATCGCCTCTTCTGGTCAAGGTAGTGGTCGATAGAAACAGCGCCAAGGGCAATTTGTGGGGTAAAGAAGAGTACGTCGGTTGAAGCATAGCCACCACCGGCCATGCCTCCAAAAAAACCAATGCGCGTAGCCGGGGTTGGTGCATATTCAAATGAGGCGCCCCGCGCCAACAACCCTGAGCTAAAGTCCATCTGCGTAGGAATTCCAACGCTGACGCTCTGGTCTCCGGCTTTCAGGCTCCAATGCCGGTTGATCCGCGCATCAACGGCGGCGCCACCCACCACTGAGCCGTTGTAAACTCCGAGGGAGCCATCCAAGGCCCAGCTCCCGAAATTGACTCCAACTCTTCCTCCACTGGGTTCGCCCGCCATACCGCGCCCTGCATCCATGTTCACCAATTGCCCGGCGGCGGACGCACAAAGGCATAGCGAAAAAAGAAGCAGACACAGTGTTACCACGCTAATTGACAGGAGCTTGCAGTCTCTTTTTGCCAATTTGAATTCTCGCTGTCTCCGGTGGAGCAGTCCCCTTCCAATCGCTCTCCACAAGGCGCTTTTGGTGCGGAAAGAGGATGAAGGTTCCAAGATCCGCTTGTTTCCCATGACCATGAACCTCAACCGAACTCACACGCACGAGGCCCGAGCCGTTGTTCTTTACCTCAACCTCCGCCTTGGCGCCAGTATGCTTTGCGCTAAGTGTCACGTCGTTGATATCAAACGCGCCGCCATGGACAATGACAACCGAAGATATCTCCAAGGCCACGGTAATTCCGGGGCCGCGTTCCACCGGTACGAACGCGCACGTCACCAAGAACCAAGCTGGCAGCACACTCGGATTAGCGTCGAAGGAAACCTGTCGTGAGCCGTTCGGTTGGAGCACTACCCGCTCGGAGGCGATTCGAACATGCAGGGCGGCATCAATTGGATGAAGGCGGAGCGCACCGTGCTCATCCGCATCGAAACCCTGAGCCCGGCAGGAGACGATCTTCGCGGCATTTCCACTGTTCGTAACCTGGACGGCGCCGCGTGTCTTCTTGTTGAACTCCTGGATCACGGGACTCATCCCCTGGGCCTGTACCCGTATGCAGGTTGCCGGAAACCCGAGCCCACAAAGAAGCAGCAATCCATTTACGACAAATCTTTTCATTTGACTATGTCCCTTTACTGCTCCAGAACTGCGAGCGTCAGAACTCCTTGATAACTGCCTTGCGCCTGTCCGGACGGCATCCGCAGTTGAACCTGCAATAGAATCCTTGCAGAAGTGCCTCTCAAGATGGCAATGCGAACCCCCCGGCGCCCATCCAGTTCAGCGATTGGCTCCGGTTCAGTCCATTGACCCTGGTCGTTACGGATGCGCAGGTTAGCCATGGCTATTTTCCCCGACTTGCCTGCGAGCCTCATCGCCTCTTCGGTGGTGAAGCAGGCATATACCTTGATGACAGGACGCAGTGAACCATTGGTTCCGCTAGTCACCGTAATACGCACCGGCGTGCTCGCCTCCCGCTGAGCGGCAGTGCGGTCAGCTCCATTCAGATCGAGAAAACTCGACTCTGGAGAAATCTGTATAAGAAATGCTGGGACGGATTGAGTAACTGCTGCACTCATGGGCTTGATGCAGAGAAGCAGCATGAGAACGATAAAAACGATTTGAGAATTCGAGCGCATACTCTCTGCCCAGCACATCTGCATATCTTTGAAAGACGGCTATTGCAACGGCCACCGAGCAATCCCATCCGTTCATTTAATGGTCGAGAGGGCGGCCGGTAAAGCACCGCCCTCTACGAGAGAAAGAACACAACAACAAACCTGCAGCGGTGTTCACATCAAACTGCAATTATGCGTGCGGTGTGATTGCGACCGTCATGGTCGCGCTATAGGTATCGGCAAGCTGGCCAGCCGGCACAGCGAGCTTGAGGTAGAAGTCCACGCCAACTCCATCGCCGAGCGCAACGCTGCTGGCAACAACTGCGCCGTCCAGACTGCCGCTTAATGGAGCGAACGCGGCGAAGCCGGTGGTGGAGTTTGCGCTCCACTGAATATCAGTGTTCGGAATGGTGGCTGAGCTGGTGGCGCCCGTTAGGGGACTCAAATGCGGCACAGAGGCTGTGACATCCATTGCCGCGGGATCGTTAGTCGTGACCGAGCAATTGACCGCCATCGAAGTCGCCGTGAGTCCGCTTTTCGTAATGCCAGTGCCGCCATTCAGATCTACACCCAAACCGTTTTGCGTGCAGGTGATGTTGTCAAAGGAACTGACCGTTGCCGTAAGACCGATGGTTGCACTTGTCTGGTTCGCATCAGCGAAGGCTCCAACACTCGCCAACGCTAGAAAAGTAATAGCTAGAACTGAGGTCTTGATGGTGTTTCTCATGATTTCCCCTCCATGGGGTTGAAAATAATTAGGAGCCAACGCTCCGACGTGGCCAACGCGCAGCAGGCAAAAACGCCTGCGCCGTATGAAAGAGTAAAACTGCCCGGCATTCTTTCTGCACCGCGTTTTCTCTTCTGAGATTTCCATTTTGCAAAGGGCCCTTCGCAAAATGCTTGTAACTGCCCGTGCTAAGTGCACGTATGCTGCCGCGCAGCGAGAAAAGTCAATGAGCAGCTAACATCTTGATTAACTGAGGCCTTCGGCAACCGTCACCGGCTTTGTTCTCACCAGAAGGGGCAGATTCCCAATTGCAGATTCTCGATTCTAGATCTTAGGCAGATGTGACGCTGTAGTGCCTCCGGTCACCATTTCCTTAAGCCATCGCATTGGTAGGGTTTCCTCACGCATTGTCACCGTTCTTCATCCTTAACCGAGCGTGAAGGTACCTACTCAGATGAAGAACAGTGTTTGTGGGAGCATTCCCGAACATCAAACATCTGGCTCTCGCTCGCCGGAATCGCGACGACAAATACGCTGAATCCGCATCCAATCAGCGCGCAGTGGATGGGTCTTTAGCCCACCTGCCGATTTATGCCACAGTGTCCAAACCCAAAAGGAGTGGCTTTAGAGCAACCGGCCAAAGGGGGTCGACCAGCGCAGTGTGTCGAGTGCTCTCTTAAACGGTCGCCAGTGGCAGGGTCATGATGCCTACGTGACGCATCAATTACTACTAGGATATACAGCCATATTGTTGACAGGATTCCTAACATGAAAGACAATAGCAAGGGGGCAATTGCTATGCGATCTGCTCTGCGCAAAACCCGATCGTTTTCGCTTGATCCTGCTGTTCTGTCTGAAGTGGAGCGCACGAAGGGGACCGTTTCCGCGAGCGAGCGTGTAAATCATCTTCTCAAGTACGCTTTGGAACAGGAACGCAAGGCCAATCTCTACAAGGAATCCGCACTGTTCTTCGCTGATGGTCCTGAGGAACGTGAAGAACGCCGCGCATTTCAAAAGGCCAGCCTTAAGACTTGGGAGCGCGAATGACGGCGTGGAAGCGGGGCACGAAACCGTTCAACTGGTATCCGCACCGGGGCGACATTTGTCTAATTTCCTTGGAAAAAGAACGCCCTGCCTTGATTATTTCCAGTGACAGTTTGAACGCGCATTCGTTGGACGTGTGCGTACTTCCGATCTCTAAGTCGGAGCTTAGAGCATTTTCGCTGCGTCCTAAGTTGAAGGCCGGCGATGGCGGCCTAAACTTTGATTCTTGGGTGAAATGTGATCAACCCACGACACTTGAAAAGCAGTTGGTGATTTATCCTCCGCTTGGCTCTATTTCGTTGTCTGATATGCAGCAAGTCGAGATGGCCTTGAAGACATCCCTTGATCTCTCCTGAAGGTTAACCCACTGTTTTGGAGGCACGTCAACAACAACTCCGGGAACTAACGGCCTTGAATGTGAGGTCCTTTTGGAATATATTGCGTATCTGCACAAGGACAAGAAATCGGACTACGGAGTCAGCTTCCCGGATTTCCCCGGCTGTATCACTGCCGGATCGACGCTAGAGGAGGCGCGGCGCATGGCGGCGGAAGCTCTCTCGCTTCACATCGCGGGTATGCAGAAGGATGGTGTAGAGATTCCCGAGCCTTCCACTCTTGACGATCTCCAGAACGATCCAGCGATGAAGGGCGCGGTTGCCTTCCTGGTGGAAGTGACCGCACAGGAAAAGACCGTGCGCATTAATATTACCGCACGCGAGAGCCAGATAGCGGAGATAGACAGACGAGCCGATGCTGCCAAACTCAGCCGGTCGGCTTACATCGTCAATCGAGTCCTGGGTAGAACCGGCAACTCACGCTAGGCCAGTGAAGATGCAACAGCGCCTCCGGCTCCGCCGGTGCGTTGTCGCTGAAAGCTTTAATAGCAAATCAACCCTGGAATCCGAATATGCCCAGACGACATGGTCATGCCGGCCTGAGAGGCCGGCATGTGGAACCGATTAAGCGTACACACCTTCTTCGACTAACCTGGTTTACCGCCCATGTGCTCGGCCCTCAGTTGGGCGAATCGCGACTGGTCTCTTGCTCGTCGACGTCGAGCAGTATAAAACTAGCAATATATGTGGGGACTTCAAGCAGAGAAGAATATTGCCGACTATACGCTAATAGCGTATAGTCGGTTTGTACGCTACTGGCGTATAGAAAGACCTAATGGAATTTATCGAAGCCCCTGTCTTCAATCGTTATTTGTCCGAGTACCTGGGCGAAGAGGACTACCGGGCATTGCAGGGGAAACTGGCGACAAACCCGGAGCTGGGAAATGTGTTGGCGGATACGGGTGGATTCCGAAAGCTCCGCTGGGCCGATCCGAGGCGCGGCAAGGGACGCCGAGGCGGTCTGCGAATCATCTACTATCATTTTGCGTCCGACCATCAAATCTGGCTGATGACGCTGTACGACAAAGACGAATGTTCAGATTTGACGGCAAAAGAGAAAAAGGCTCTGAAGGCTGTACTCCAGCAGGAGCTTCATGCACGGGAAACGGCGCAAACAAGGCGCAAGGGGAAACGGTGATGGCTAAGACGAAAAGAAACCTCTTCAGCGAGCTAACGGAAGGTGTAGCGGCAATGAAGGAGCACCGCGAGGGAAAGCTCACGCTGCGCAGCTACAACGTCAAAAGCGCTCCGCTTCCTCAGGTTGATGCGAAGCTGATTAAAGAGACGCGGGAAAACCTTCACTGCTCCAGAGCGGTATTTGCACGGAAACTCTGCGCCAATGAACGAACCCTGGAGAAGTGGGAACAGGGACGCTCTAAGCCCAATCCCCAAGCGGCGGCATTGGTATTGCTCGTTCGGAAATATCCCGACACCCTTGACCGGCTTGAGGCAGTATCCGCCGAAGTGTAACTTGAGCCACTAACCAGAAACCCACTCCTTTTGGGCTACCTCAGGCCACCTTAATCGGTGGCCTGTTTTCATGGGTTTGTAGAGGCGGCGGAATGCACCCTTTTGGGCTAGGGTCTTAGGCGGCCTCTTTGATGATCCGGCTGACGCTCAGCGATCGCGCCGATGATAACGATGATCGCGCGGCCCAGCGGGCCGCCGGTGTCGATGTTCTCCCGGAATGACACGAACTCGAGGCGGCGGAGTTCGCCAAGCTCGCAGACAGCTTAGAGCGCAGAGGGATTGAACCGCAACGCGCCGCGCACTTCCTCATGCGTCTGCTTTTCTGCCTCTTCGCGGACAGCATCGGTCTTTTGCCCGATCACCTTTTCCGGCAAATGATCGAAATGGACAGAAGCAAGCCCGCAAACTTTACGCGCAAGCTCCGCCAGCTCTTCGCGGCCATGTCCACCAGTGGCAGCACGTTTGGAATGCACGATATTCACTACTTCAACGGCGGACTCTTTGCCGACGATGAAGCCTTCGAACTCACGTCTGCGGACATGACCGTGTTGCACTCCGCCGCCGCGCTCGATTGGGCGCAAGTGGAACCAGCCATCTTTGGCACACTCTTTGAGCGCAGCTTGGACCCGGGCAAGCGCTCACAGCTTGGCGCGCACTACACCAGCCGCGAAGATATCCTGCTGATTGTGGAACCCGTGGTGATTGCGCCATTGCAGCGGCGGTGGGCCGAAGTGAAGGCCGCAGCCACGGCGATGGCAGAGGCGGCCAAGGGCGCGAAGAAAAGCGAGTACGGCAAGCTCCGCGATGCGCGGCAAGGCATACTCTTCGCCTGGATAGAAGAGCTTTCCGCCGTTCGCGTCTTAGACCCCGCTTGCGGAAGTGGCAACTTCTTGTATCTGGCATTGCGGCGGATGCTCGATTTGTGGCATGAGGCGCGCGTGTTTGCCGCCGCTCACGGATTTCCATGGTAGGTTTCGATGATGGCTCGCAGACAGAGCGCGTGCTGGATGGGCTGCCTGTAAGTGAGATTCACGCGGACCTGACCGCAAGCGCGAATGTGGCAAGCGCGCTTCCTTTGCCAGAAAATGCGGGTCTATGTTTCCTTGGCGTGATGAAGGGCGGCCCGTTCGATCTGACGGAAGAGCAAGCAAGGGCCATGCTTGCCGCGCCTCTTAATCCTAATGGGCGGCCAAACTCAGACGTTGTAAAGCGCAGATTGATTGGACGCGGCCCCCCCCTTTTTTTGCTTCGCTAGATAAATAATATGACTTCTATATATACTATCTATGTTATGTTTTTCATGGCGCAGGCAACGGGCAGTACTGACGTTTCCTGTAGCCGGCTGCAAAATTGGCTGGATGCAGCACACTCGGGTGGCGCAGACCAAACGCCAAGTCGGCGGATTCGGCGCTCATCTCGTTTCAGCAACTGAGCGCGGCCGCGCCCAGCAGTCATTGACTCTCATGTGGCCTGGCAGCAAGGTCACAACTACCTTCGGAAGATTGGAGCCATCATGGATACTGGAACACCAATAACTGCCCAGCCGATAACGTCCCTCCCGCCTGGGCGCAAGAGACAATCCCCGCGCGCACGCCGCGTCAGGTTCGACACCGACGGCGATGGGTGCCTCCTCACCATAGTCCGAAATGCCACGTTTATCTCTCAGGATCAACTTGTCACATTGGGAGTGCGCTTCAAGATCAAGGCCCATCCCGACTCCGTTCGGAAGCGAATCGTCCGCTATCTTGAGTACGGTCTCGTGCGGGTGATTCCGCCCGTTCCACCCTACCGTGGCGCGGTATATCAGATCACGCACGCCGGCTTGGAGGTGCTCGAATCCTTCGGCATTGGTCTCGGATCGATGTCGTCCGAGACGGCAAAACTTCCGTCCACGTTGCAGGCGAGGCACTTTCTGGACCTCAACGAGGTGCGCCTTTCTTTCTCGGCTGATAAGGTTCTCTCCCGCGCGAAGTGGCACTCCGATCCGGAGATTAAGGCGAGCAATACCAATCCCCACTTCACGCCATTTGCGAAGGACTATGACGCACTCCTGGAACTTGAAGATCGCGATGGCAAGAAATTTATGATTGGGATCGAGTACGAGCGGACGTACAAAGATGCCCGCCGATACGAGGAGATAACCGCGACGATTGATACTGAAACAAAGCTTTGCTGCGTGCTCTACATCGCCGCATCGACCGATATGGTTACGCGTCTCGGCGACGCCATCCGGTGCCAGAAAACTCCGCTTTGCGTCACCGCTTCCGGCGTTCTAAAGCAGCAGACTCTGGATGCAAATGTCGCCTATCTCTCCGGAAACGGCTTCCAGGTGTGCACGCTCCGGCAGTATCTGACGCTGCTGAAGCACCCGCTTTGACCAGCGAAGTTCGTGATCGACTCACGGCATCAGGCGAGGCTCTACGCGAGCTTCGCCTTTTTATTCGCGCATCTTTGTTCGCGTGCTGTGCATGGTTGGCTGCGTGTCTGGGCCGAAAGTGTCGTACAAATTGCCAGGTAATGAAGTGCCTTTCTGCGCTTTGAGCGGGATTATTCAAAAGTTATCGGGAGTTAACGGGAGTGATCGCTCTTGTACCGGTACTGGTTGTGCCTTCAACTTGGATTGATCGCAATTAGCGGGATTTTTCGGAAGTTATCGGAAGTCAACGGGATTTTCCGGGATTTTGGGCGCCTGCAAACCCCCGTCCCCCAGCGGTTTGCTGCCAACTACCCCCTGTGTTCGACTGATCCGAGGCCTTTTCCAGGCTCTTTGGGCCTTCCGGGGCTTCGTAGGCCGGTTGGCGCCAGTTGGTGCTGGTGGCCGCTTTAGGCGTTCTGTGAGCGTCGTCGGCCATGCTTCTGGTAGACCGTCGAGGTGAGCTTTTGCCTGTCGGTGGAGTCGTCTGTGCTGCTCTTTGTGCGCGGCTTCGGTGACCTGTTGCTCCTCTCTTCTGTCGCGCTGGCGCCGTCTTTGGTGCGGAGTCTGGTGCAGCTGTGGCGGCTGTCGTGGCGCGTTGCGTCCTCCCGTGGCGGCGGTCGTGTGCTACTGTCGGTGTCTTCTGGCTGCCGGGTTTGAGGCGCAGGTGTTCGGCCATCTGGCGCATGTTCGTCTGCCTCTTGCATGTGACGCCGGTGCTTTCCGCCGTGTCCTGGCCGCGTGCTGGCCCAGGGTTGAGTGTCTCGCTTCTCCGTCTTTGCTCCCGCTCATGTTCCAGTTGCAGCGCGTCTGATCGAGGCTCATTTGTCGTCGGCCAGGTAACAGTCCCGCTTTCCTGAGTGTCACTGCGGGCGTCAGCGACGTGCTTTTGCGCCCGCGTCTTGTCCGTCTCGCTGCCGGCCGATACGGTATCTCCTGGGCTGCCGGCTGGTGGATGGCGATTCCATTTCCAAACTTTATTCGACCCCGCCCTGCTGGGGCCGCAATTCCCAATCCATTCGAAGGGAGCTAACCTACGAACACCACAACCGAAGATACTGCCGCCCAGGCGACTCATGTCCGGAGCGACGGAGTTCGCAACTATCTTGACCGCCTCACCCTCGACGCTCACCTGACTACGCTGCTCGATACTGCGCACCTCGAACGGGCGCGCGGCGTGCCCGCGGGAGCACCGGTCTATTCCTTATTGCACCGGCAGGCCACCGAGCAGGTGCGCAATTATTGCGCTTGCTGGCGGCTGGAGCCGTTGCTGGTGGAGGCGGAGCTCCCGTCCCTTGGAGAACTTCGCCGTCTCACAGTGCGTGGTGTTCCGGCGGCGAATGTGCGCCGTGGAGGTTGGCTGCTGACGCTCGGATTGGCCGCCCTGGCGATCTCGGTTGCGCTGAGCAGCGACTGAGCATCGGCAACCAATGGGAAGTGAACGGCCAATGCGAGCGCATCTCGGGTGACGCCTCGCCCAGCTAAACTCCGGCTATTGCAGTCGCTCGGCCACCAACCTGCCGTCGAACCTCATCCGCTTCGAACACACCAAACCGACATTCTGATCCGCGCACACTGGCGGCCTGGCCACGGACTTGGCTGGCCGCCGGCACGCACTCTTCTCGGAGGGTCTCCTTGATCACCCAGTTCAAAGGGCAATACGAATTCCTCGATCCGGCGTACTACTGCCTGGCAGAATACGACGGTGAACTCTACAACTCGGCGGAAGCGGCATTTCTGGCCGCGCAGTTCGACTCCGCATATTTCCGTTCCATGTTCCGCAATCCTGTCCTGCCGATTTGGCGGGCCCGGGAACTCGCGAAGAAGCTCCAGCGACGACGCGATTGGACACTGGCGCTGTCGCTTGAGATCATGCAGCAGATCACTCTCGATAAATTCTCCCGCACGCCGATGCTCCGCTCCGCGCTCGTGGCAACAGGTGATGAGCAAATAGTGGCGGAGAACAACTGGCACGAACAGTTCTGGGGCTGCTGCACCTGCGCAACTCAACCTGGCAAATACGGACGGAGATCGTCATGCTCGGTGCCGGGCTGCAACCACCTTGGGGAGGTACTGATGTCAGTGCGAGAGCAGCTTGGCGTGTTGGCACTCACGGGGTAACGATGCCGTCAGGCGATGCGCGAAAGAGCCCCGAAAGTGCCCGGTAATACCGGCAAACTGTTTCTATCCGCGTTTACCGGGAGTAATCTCACCGATTCTTCATAACTAATTCTCGATGAGTGGTTTGGCCTGATATGGAGTGACCGTGTCAATATCTCCGAATTGGTAGGTTTGTTTTTGTCGTTGCTTTTGTTGTTTCCCGAAGACAGAGCGAGCAGCAGCCGGAGCAGTTTTGAGCGACGATTGATCAGTCTGATATTCGCGGGTCGAAACCGCATAATCATGATCCGTCGGGAGCTGCCTCTGACTGTTATCGCGAGTCCGGTCGAGCCTGTCGCATAGGCCAAGCGAGGATTCTCCTTCGTGCTTGCCCTGGCTGCTGCTGGCTCTGTGTTCGAGATTGATGTCGTCGTTCATCGGGTGATGTTTTTGACTTTTCCCTTCTTCGGAAGGTTTTGTCTTTGCTCTGGTTCTTGTCAGGCGGCAAGTCGCTGGCTGGCAACAGTCTCCGCTCTGGTTCCGATGGCCCAGATGAAGCCCAGCAGTTCACGGGCAACCGCCGTGACGATCTTCCTCTGGTCCTTGCCGGCTGCGCCCAGTTTCATATAGCGCTTGTGCAGTCGATGCTGCGCCTTCCACGCAATCTCTTTCGCCTCTTCGGCGATACTCTCCTGCCGTCTGCGCAATCCATACCAGATACATGGCGGTCGGCGATAGCTCCAAGCTGCTTCGACGACGATTCGCCGCAGGTGCGCGTTACCGGTTTTGGTGATGCTCCCGCGCCTCGTTCGCCTGCCACTCGAATCCTCGCTGGGCACAGTACCGCAATAGCCCATCAGTTGCCGGGCACTGTCGAAGCGAGATACCTGGCCCAACTCGGCTGCAATCGTCACCGCCGAAATCTCCGCGATGCCGCGCAGTGCCTGTAGATCGTTGATGACTTGTTGTAGCGCGGGCGAGGCCAACTTGACCGCCTCGGTGATGGCCTGCTCCAGACGCGTTACCCGTTCCCGCATATGTTCCACCTCGTGCAGATAATCTTGCCGTGTGGCCTCCTGAGCAATCTGCGTGAAGCGTAGCTGCGCAACCCAGATCAGATAAGCGCGCGTCCAAGGCTTCACCCCGGACGGCGGACGCTGGCCTGAGCGCAACAGGAACTTGCCCAACCGGTGCCGCGCTCGCAGCTCATCCTGCTTGGCTGCTTCGCGAGCTCGTACGAGATCCCGCAAGGCTTCGGAACCTTCATCTGGAACCCATACCGCCGTTAGATCTCCCGATCGATAACAACGCGCCAGCTTCTCCGCATCGCGCCGATCCGTCTTTACTCGATCACCGGCCTTAACCGGTACCAGCGTCGGCGCTACAACGTCGCAGTGGACGCCCAGCTCCGCCAACAGCCAGTACACCACGTAGCCCGTTGGTCCGGCCTCATAACAGGCTCGCAGCTTCTCTGCCGGGCCAAGCTTTTTGATCAGCTTGCGTATCGATTCGGAGCGGTTTGGAATCGTTCCCAGGCTTCGCACTTCACCTTCTGGCTCTGCAATCGCTACGGCGATCGTCTCCGCATGGACATCCAAACCTAAAAATCGTACCTTCTCCTTCATGACCGGCTCCCTTCCGCTTGTGGCTCTGAACTGCGTGTCCTGATAAACACACAGCCTAACCCACTGTCCGCGCATCGGCGCCGGTCACTCCATACTGCCTGATGGCAACAGCTGACATACGAGCCCTCCCTACGTCGTCTGGTGCTTGCCAGCGAGGACCTATCTGATGGGCGCGGAATTGGGGTTACTTCCGGGTTGGCGACCATCCACCCAGAATCTCAGATTGCGATTTCCTGAAGCCGGGTTCGGGACTTCGGTGTATACGCACGCTGTGGAATTCCCCCTATCGGTTCCGATAGGGGAAAATGCGGTTATTTGTTGCCAAAGCGGAAAACGGCTCCCGTACTGACACGAAAATTGTTCTGGCGGTCGTTGGTTTGATTGGGGAGCAGTGTGAGCAGGTAATCGGTTTGCACCAAGCGGACTGCCAGGTGGTGCGTCAACGTGAAGTCGAGCCCTCCGCCGGCGGCCATGGCAAACGCGGTGGAAGAGCCCAGTGCTAACTTGTCAGGAGCGAGGCTCCCTGAAGCATGTGAGGCTCCGAGCAGGAGCTGGGCATACGGAGTGAAGCGGCGGAGACGGCGCAGAGAGTAGCGTCCGCCGACGAGGTAGTTGGAGAGCGTGAGGTCGAGGCCGGAGGAGTTGACGTTTGAGGCCGTGACTGCTCCGGCTTCGGCCACCACGCTGAAGGATGGCTTCAGCGGATACGCGAAGGCTGCTGCGCCACCGTTCATGGAGAAGCATCCACAGGCAGTGGGCGGCGCGTTGGTGTGCAGGTAGTTGTAAGTCAGTGCGAGCTCAGCGCCGGGCTTTGCTGAAGACGCGGACTGTGTTTGCGCGGAAGCCGGAACGACGGAGACCGCTGCGACGATCAACAACATGGCAAGCGTGGCTCTCATATTGAATCGCATGGGGTCTCCTTTACTTCACCGTAAGCAGAACGGTAGTTGAGTGCGTGACAGCTCCACTCGTGCCGGTGATGGTGAGCGTGTAGGTCTTCGATTGCGGCGCGATGGCAAAGCCTCCGCCGCATCCCACCAGGGCAACTCCACTTCCCAGAATCGTCAAGATGATTAGGAACCTAGACAGGTACTGCCGGTGCAAGCGCCGGGCTGGCAGCAGCATCAGGAATCCGAATATGGGCGCGATGAGCGGCCACCTCGCTCGCGACTGGGCAAACTTGGCACCAGAGGTCTGCACGGTGAGGATAGAAGTGCCACTGGGGTTGGAAACTGCTGCTCGCCGGGAGACGTCAGAGCCGATGGATCCGAGCGTGACCGGGTTGGGCGTGAACGTTGCCGTTGCTCCGGCGGGCAGTCCCGTGACGGCGAGGCTAACGCTGCCGTTATAGGCCCCGATCGATTGCACATTGATGTTGTATGTTGCAGTTCCTCCTGCGGTAACTGTCTGCGCTGGAGTCGACGAATTGACGCCGTAATCTGGTGCCGTTCCAGTGCCAGAGAGCGTTGCAGTCTGCGGTGAACCGGCGGCGTTGTCTGTCACAGTGAGCGTTGCACTAAAACTGGTAACCGATGCGGGTGTGAAGGTAACAGTGATAGAACAGATCGATCCCGCTGCCAGCGACGTACCGCAGTTGTTGGTCTCGGAGAAGTCACTGGGGTTGGCGCCCCCGATGGTGATGCTGCTGATGGTGAGCGCAGCATTGCCTGTGTTCGACAGCGTGGCCGCCTGCGAAGCGCTGCTGGTGCCGTTGGTTGTGCTGAAGCTGAGTGAAGCAGGTGTCAGCGAGGCGATGGGAGCGGGCGGAGCGGTTCCCGTACCGCTGAGCGTGACGCCCTGCGGTGACCCTGTCGCGTTGTCTGTAACGGAGACCGAGGCTGTGTCGTTGCCCGGCGTTGTGGGAGCGAACTTCACCGCGATGGTGCAGGTGGCATTCGCTGCCAGAGGACTCGTGCTGACGCAGTTGTCACTCTCCACGAAGTTCGCCGCGTTTGTGCCTGTGACGGCGATAGCGGTTATGGAGAGCGGCGCGGTCCCCGAGTTCTTCAGAACCACGTTCTGCGCAGTGCTGGTGGTCCCGTCGGTCTGGCTGCCGAAGCTCAGCACGGTGGGCGTAAGCGTGACCGCAGGAGAAGTTGTGGAGAAGTTCGCGGTCACGCTTTGCGCCGCGCTCATGGTGACGGTAGTCGAAGCGCTGTTGGCGTTCGCTACGTTGCCCGTCCAACTGCTGAACGCGTAACCCGAGTTTGGTGTAGCAGACAAGTTCACGACCGTGCCGGATGCGTAATACGACCCCGAAGCTGGCGTCACCGTCCCGCCATCTGCTGGACTGGCAGCGGTGGTCAACTGGTATGCGGTGTTGAACGTTGCCGTGTAACTGGTTGTACTCGCCGAAGCGGTCACCAAATGCAAAAGTGCTCCGCCATCCGACCAAGAACTGAACGTGTTCTGCGTTCCGCTCGATGTCTGCGGAGAAGTAGTAGCTATGGTGTGGCTATCGCCGATGTTCCAAGCGATGGTTTGCGAAGTGGTGTAGTTTGTTCCGTCAACGCTAAATGAAAGGCCTGCCGGACTAGTGCCCACAGTAACCAAAGTTGTTGTAGCGGACGACTGGCCAGTGCCGGAGAGAGCAATTTGCTGGGTCGCGCCGCTTACGTTCAGAGCGTTGTCGGTCAGCGTAAGCGTCCCGGTGAGGGCTCCCGATGCTGTGGGAGTGAAATCCACGCCCACTACGCAGGAAGTGCCTAGCGTAAGTTGGGTGGATGTGGTACAGGTGGTGGCGCCGCTGTCAATGGTGAAGTTCGTTCCCGGCTGTGTGCTCGCCACCGCGATGCCGGTCAGATTCAGCGTCGTGCTGCCCTTGCCGATATTCTGAATCGTCACCTTCAGGGGGCCGTCGTTCGCATCCGTCGTGCCAACGGTTGTTGGCGTTGTAAACGTCAGAGGCGACGGATCGGCGATGTCCAGCTTTACTACACTACCGCCAGTCAGGTAGAGATTGCCGCTACTGTCTAGCGCAATGCCTGCCGCATTTTCGAGTGCGACGCTGGCTATCGTATTAACCGTTGTATAGCCACCTGCAACCAGAATCTCCTTGACCGCTTTGTTGCCCGTGTCTGCAACAAAGACGTTCCCATTCCCATCCACCGCAACGCCCGTAGGGGCGCTGAAGCCGCTACCTATAGCGACTGCCGTGGCGTATTTGCCCGCTGCGGAGATCTCATAGATCGCGTTATTGCCGGAGTCAGCAACAAAGATGTTCCCATTCCCATCCACTGCGGCGGCAACTGGATAGTTGAGGTTGAGATTGTTTCCCCCCGAAGTCGCGTCGCCACGTATGCGGACGATCCCGGCTTTTTGCCCCAACTGGACCGAGCTGCCCTTCGCCGGTAATTCGAGCACGCCACTAACAGAGTTACCGTTTGGAATCTGGGTGAGGAAGACATCCCCGCTTGCGTCCACGGCTACCCCATAGAACAAGCCGCCACTGACAAAGTCCTGGACGGTACTGTAGCCGCCACGGGCCAGAATCTGGTATGCGGTGAGGTTGGAATAATCGGCGACTAACACGTTCCCACTGGCATCTACGGCAACGCCTTCGGGAAGGTTGAAGGTTCCGGCCAGGGTTTTAACGCAACTCGCGGACGCACAATCAGGCGGGATCTCCGACGCGGTGTTGTTGATCTGATCGGCAACAAAAACGTTGCCGCTTCCGTCCACCGCAACTCCTGAAGGAGCGCTGAAGCCACCCCCAAGCGTGCTCTTTGTTCTGGGCAGGAAGCCCAACTGCGGTCCTGAGCCGATACCATAGACGTAAGCGGTAGCGATGATATTTCCAGAGCCATCCAGCAACTCGACTGCGCCCTTGCGCAACCCTGTGAATTTCGGCGTGAAAGTGACATAGACATCGCAATAGGTCGCGGAGCTATAGTCCGACCCGGCTACACACTGGTTTCCGCCTACCAGCGTCTGGACCGCGAAATCCTGTCCCGTGGCACCCATGGTCAGCGCGACCGGGCTGCTAAGAGAACTAATGCCATTCAGCGAAAAGGTCAGCTCCATCGTCGCGCTGGTCTGACCGACGGCCACCGTGCCGAAGTCGCCGGTGGTAATTACAGGCCCACCGGAGGTGAAGTTCGCGGTCACGCTTTGCGCCGCGTTCATGGTGACGGTAGTCGAAGCGCTGTTGGCGTTCGCTACATTGCCCGTCCAACTGCTGAACGCGTAACCCGAGTTCGGTGCAGCCGACAAGTTCACGACCGTGCCGGATGCGTAATACGATCCCGAGTTCGGAGTGACCGTTCCACCAGCCGCCGGACTCGCAGCGGTCGTCAACTGATAGGACGTGCTGAACGTTGCCGTGTAACTGGTCGTGCTCGCCGAGGCAGTCACCAAATGCAAAATAGCTCCGCCATCCGACCAGGATGCAAACGTATTCTGTGTTCCGCCGGAAGTCTGTAGCGATGTTGCGGCAATGGTGTGGCTGTCACCAATATTCCAAGTCAGGGTCTGCGTGCTGGTGTAGTTCGTTCCATCCACGCTGAACGAGAGTCCTGACGGACTTGTACCCACTATCACTGAAGTTGTCGTTGCGGACGATTGCCCGGTCCCGGAGAGCGCAATCTGCTGGGTCGCGCCGCTTACATTCAGAGCGTTGTCGGTTAACACCACGCTTCCTAAGATGAGCCCCGAACCCTGCGGTGCGAACTCGATTCCAAGGGTGCAACTTGCGGCAGAGTTCAGCAGTTGGCCGCTCGCGGCGCAAGAAGTATCCGAACCACCAAGGCTAAAGTTCGCAGCGGCGCTGATCGTCGTGAAGACCAGTTGCGCATTGCCTAGGTTTTCGATTACAACATCCTGCGACGTGCTAACCGAGCCGGTCTTGGTGCTCGAGAAAGTGAGTGAGGGCACATCAGAAACTTCGACTTTGCGGATACGATTGTTGGTTCTATCCGCTATGTAGAGGTTGCCCGCACCATCGACCGCAAGGCCACTGACAAAACGCAGCTCGGCGCTGGTCGGCGCTCCACCGTCACCGCTGTACCCCCCGGTTCCGTTGCCAACCAGCGAGGTAATGATTCCCGTGGCAGCGTTGACCTTGCGCACAACGTAGTTAACGGTGTCACCGATGTACAGGTTACCTGCGCCATCCACGGCAACACCGGAAGGTTGCCATAGTTCGGCGCTGGTGGCTGCGCCGCCGTCGCCTTTGTATCCTCCGGTTCCGTTGCCGGCAACGGTGCTAATGATGCCAGTGCCTACGCTGACCTTTCGGATGCTACTATTGGCGCTGTCCGCGATGTAGAGGTTGCCCGCGCCATCCAAGGCAATGCCATATGGCGCATGTAATTCGGCGCTGGTTGCCGCACCGCCGTCGCCGCTGTACCCTGCGGTTCCATTGCCCGCAACTGTGTTAATGATGCCAGTCGCGGCGCTGACCTCTCGGATGCAGTCGTCAAACGCATCCGCGATGTAGAGGTTGCCCGCGCCATCCACGGCAACGCCGGAGGGATAAAAGAGTGTTGCGCTAGTTGCCGCACCGCCGTCGCCACTGTATCCCTCAGCGCCGTTACCAGCCACGGTAGTAATCACGCCTGTCGCCGCGCTGACCTTCCTGATGCGAACGTTGTCTACATCCGAGACGTAGAGATTGCCCGCGCCATCCACCCCAACGCTATAGGCTCCCCCCATATTGGCGCTGGTAGCCGGACCGCCGTCGCCGCTGAATCCCTCGACTCCGGTGCCGGCTACAGTGGTGATAACCCCAGTTGCGGCGTTAACCTTGCGGACGACACCATTACTGTTGTCCCCGATGTAGAGATTGCCCGCGCCATCCACGGCGACACCAGAAGGTTGCCATAGTTCGGCGCTGGTGGCTGCGCCGCCGTCGCCTTTGTATCCTCCGGTTCCGTTACCCGCCGCAGTGGTGATGGTCCCCGGCCCAAAAGCAACGGCCGGACCAACTCCGACACCCCAAATGTAAGCCGTCGCCAGCGGCTTGGGCGGCGTGGATGCGTCGTACAGCATGACAGCGCCTCTGCGCACACCCGGCGCCAGCGGGCTCAAAGTCGCATACACCGTGCACGTATCGTCGGCGCTGTACAACGTTCCCGCCACGCACTGGCTTCCGCCTGCCGGAGTCTGTACCGCGAAATCCTGTCCCGTGGCACCCATGGTCAGCGCCACCGGACTGCCGATGGTTGCGCCGCTCTCGAAGGTGAAGGTCAGCGGAATGGCCGCGCTGGTTTGCCCGACGGCCACTGTGCCGAAGTTCACCGCCCGCATTTGTAATTCCAGTACGTGGCCGCCTACGTAATCGGTGATGTAGAGATTTCCGCCCGCATCCACTGCCACGGTATTGAATGTATCGGAGGAGCCGCTGAGTAACGTATTGATGGTGGGCGAGGCTGGAATGCTGCCGTTGACCGCCACAATCTCTTTCAGAGTCTCTCCATACGTATCGGCCACGTAGACGTTGCCACTCGCATCCACTGCCACGCCATAAGGAGAGGTGAACCCGCTGCCCAAGGTGTTGATGGTCGGCGAGGACGGGATGCTGCCATTGACCGCCACGATCTCCTTCACGGCTTGATGGCCCATATCGGCGACAAAGACGTTTCCGCTCGCATCCACCGCAACGCCGGAGGGACCGAAGAAGCCGCTGCCCAGCTTCTTGACGGTGTTGTATCCTCCGCTCGCCATAAGTTCGCAAACGATGTCGCTGTTGCCGCCTGTGCCGTTTCCTTCGGCGACGGCGACATAGAGATTGCCGCTCGAGTCCAGCGCGATGCCCCACGGTTCGCCGTTGAACGTGAAGCCGCCTCCCAATGTGTTGATAGTGGGCGAAGACGGGATGCTGCCGTTGACCGCCACGATCTCTTTCACTGCATGGTTGTACGTGTCGGCGACGAAGATGTTGCCGCTCGCATCCACCGCGATGCCTTGGGGGCTTGCGAATCCGCTCCCCAACGCCACAGTGCAGCTGTAGGAACTGCACCCCACCGGTATCTGAAGCACTGATGTGCTAAAGGAGACAGTGACATAGACGTTGCCGCGGGCGTCGACCGCTACTCCGGAGGCATCTGTGAAGCCGGTTTCGAGCGTAACCTGAGCGTAGCTGAATCTGGCTGACTCCAGGGCGTTGGCTGGCAATACCAGCCAGAACAGCAGGACAGCGAACAGCAGGCTCACACGTCCAAGTCGAAAAGCGCGCATAAAGGGTCTCCTTGCTTTTTTCACAGTGACAGCCCCCGGCTGGTTGGCTGAAGTCGGGATGAGTTCAGCAGCTCTCAATTAAGTCAGCGAAAGGCCCGAGTAAAGTGCCTCAGTTTTCTTCAATAAAGATTGTGTCGGGCGCAAGAAGAAGAATTCAGCCCATACGAGAAGCTAAATGCACGAGAGTCGGATTCTGCGAGATTGGAAATCGGGATGGTGCTTGTGTCGGATTCCGAGTGGATGACGGGCAATCCGGAAGTAATCAGTTGCAATTCGTGCCGATCAACGCCCTTCAGTCCAGAAACCCATCGAGGGTCTTGTTGCGGTTCTCGGTGAGCGCATCATCGCCAAATCACGTTTCAATGTTTGATCAGCATGGAAACGTGCATCGGGCTGTTGGCGCCAATCGCGGTCGGCTTTATCTCCCTGTCAACGGGACTGCCATGATAAGGGCTGCTGGGCCGCGCACGGAATGCTGACGCATGATACAGAATTCGACCAGAATTCGCTCGGTTGAGCCTTATTCTTGTGCTAATGCTGGCCCACCGAACGGGAGGCACGTCAACTGAACCATGACCGGAACTGACAGCAACACTCCGCAATCCGCAACCGAGTATTACTGGAGCGAGCTCCCGAAATACATCGCCGCAGTGGACCACGCGATTGCCACCTCTCAAAAGATAGCCATGCGCCCTTCGGATTCTCGCCGGCAATACTGGGCTTCGGTGCTTTTCACGCGCCTCTGTTCCGCAACGACGAGCGTGCTGCACCTCTGTCCCGGAAGTCCGGTGAATAGGGATGGAAAACACTGGGATTTCAGCTACCTAGCCCCGATCATTCGTAGCGTCGTTAAAACTGCGTTGATGCTGTTCTACTTGGGCACTGAGGCTGTAGGTGAAGACGAATCCAGGGCACGATTGCTCGTCATGCAACTACGGGATTGCATGGAACGTCTGCTCCTTTTCCAGAACGGCGGCGCCGATCAGAACAAGATAGATGGCTTTGAGAAACAGGCCAGCCAACTCCGTTCCGAACTCAAGTTGAACCCGTATTTCGCGCGCCTGCCATCTCGAATCCGGAGGCCTCTCATTAGGGGCGACCGGGCAAGTATACTACCCGACGACCAGATCTTGGATCGGCTTGGGGTACTCGATCCGAAAGGGCGCGGCCTTCTCCGTTTTTGTTCATCACACGCCGACGTCTCCCCGCTCAGCTATTATCGGACCGGAGATAACAACCGGGGCAGAGGTGAAGAAAACGAAATTGATGTACATTACACTGCGACTGCCGTTGCCATTGCTCGCGAGTTCCTGCAACGGGCAGACTCTGACATCCAGATTCTGTTTCGGGATGCACTTACAGTCAGTTCCGCGGAGAAGCCATCGGCCGCACGTGATGAACGCTTCGAGAGCGCTTTCAATTACGTTAAGAGCGGGCAAGGAAGCCATCTTGATGAGTTCACCAAAGATGATGACCCAGGGACCCCACTGCTTTGCTCCGACTGCTTTCATGACGAAGGCTTGCGCCTGACCTCCGCCGAGGTCGGGCAAAAGGACATGTCAGGTTGTCCGAACTGTGGCTCCCAAAACAGCATGAAACTGACCAGGAAGCAAGTTGCGTTCCTGGCGCAACGGTTCTTCGTGCGGGGAAGCATACGCAGACCAACCTACGGCGGATATCCAGCGGTGCAGTTCAATACACAGCAGCCCACATCAATAGACTTCGCACCGTGGCTCGAACCCGATATCCAGCTAATCGAGAAAACTCTGCAAGTCGGCTTCTTTCATTACGGTCCACGACTTTGGATGGTTGGGGAGGTGGAGCCGCTGAAGGCGCTGCAGAATGCGAACTCCCGGGCGGAAGTCATATCGCGCATCCTCAACGAATTTCCGGGTCGCATCCTCGATATCGACGAACACTTCTATCGCGTCCGGAAGGCTCCCGCGCACCCGGACAGCTTTAGCGAATACGACTCCCCTCCGCGTGAAAAGCTCGGAAAGGGCAGGCTCGACACACCCGAACTTCCCATCCTCTACGGCTCCCAAGATCTCGAAGTATGCCTGCACGAATGCCGGGTCGCAGCTGAGGACGAAATCTTTATCGCGACGCTTGTGCCATTAAGAAGGCTCAAGCTCCTCAACTTGGCTGAAGTTCCATGGGAGGAAGTTACCGAGTTTGAGAGCCTCGACATGGCGATCCACATGCTGTTTCTGGCAGGCAGCCACTCATATGAAATCAGCAGGGAGATTGCATCTGCGGCACATAAGAACGGGTTTGACGGGCTCGTATATCCCTCGTATTTCACGTTGCTCCGCACAGGCGCGACCCCATTCGAGACAACATTAGGACTCTCGCATCGCAGATTCCCGGGATTCCCTGAATACGCTCGCCAGAACACAATCTCCAACCTCGCCCTCTTCGGCAGCCCCATTGCCGAAGATCTGGTTACGGTCCGGTGTATCGACCGGGTGATGCTCAATAAGGTCGAGTACAAGCTCAACTTCGGTCCGCTGCTGACGGATACGTCCAGATCCGATAAAGCGGCCGCATCGAGCAGCAGCCGGGAACCGGACCAGTAACCGTAAGTAGACCGCTCGGGGAGGCGAATTGCGCCTAATCTTGCTCATGAGTTGGCGATGCCCGCAGGTCGCGGGTCGGTAGCGGAATTCTCGTCCCGCTAATCATGTTAGCGGTCACAGTCCGGCGACGGCTCCTGAATCTGTGGCGGAGTCCCAATCGCCAAATCACGTTTCAATGTCTGATCAGCCTGGAAACGTGCAGCGACCTGATATCGCCAATCGATGCCCCTCGGAACGACTACGATCCGTCGATGCGGTTTGCCCTGAGCCGTCCGGCCTCAGTCACAAGATGCGGAACATCAGAAAACATACGCCGATCCATTAGGGATATCGGAGAGCGTCGATTAAGGCGGCGACAAATGCTAGAATCGGTGAAATTAGCAACTCTGGTAACATCTCAAGCGTGCTCGGGAGGGTGAACATTGACTCTCACTGAATATATCTATATCGACCGCGCCAGATTAGATTCCTATTTCCAACAGATCTCATCTCCATTGACCTTCGATAAGGTACCCGGTTGGAAGGTAAACCTATCATTGACGGGGCCAGGTGTCGAAGGCACACAGACGGCGCAAGTTCGTCCGTATACCGACCATGAGAAATTTACCGCCGTACTGAATCATCTCTACGCATCTTCGAGTACTCGGCCGCCGGAGTTGAATCCCTATACCAATTTTGTCTTCGAATCACTTGATGCTACTCCTATTTTGATTCCGTCCACAAACTGCAAAGGGCGAGACTCGATCACTTTGTGGATAGCAACTGCGCAAGGTGCCACACGAGGATTTCGTTTTCTTATTGAAGATTTCAGGCGCTCTGACGCCGAACAGCCAGCGCTCTCAGGTTTCTCTTGTTTGCAGGTCATGCTTGACGAGTTTAGTGAGTCAATTGGCGACTTCCTATCCACGAACATCGATCGATATGCCGGTGAACTTCCGCGCGATAGAACCCTGAGTCTTCCGTCTGATAATTTTTCTAAAACCCTATTCCCCTTATCTGAAGAGACTGTACGCGCCATAAAGGCGGTTTTGTCGATCGCGGGTATTCAGACCGAGGGCCTACGAGTGCTCGACTGTACCCAGAATACCGAAGAGAAAGACTTCATTGTGGGGATAGGGAATCATCGGTATGTGGCTGAATGCGTCGGCTCTCAGATCACGATACGCCGTTTACCTATGACTGAGCTGAGTACATTGATGGCTGCTGACCCACTGCAGGTGTTTCGAAAATGGGGCGCCAAGATTGGCAGCAAGCGTTCCCTCGATGCACTCTACCGTGTTCGACAATGCTCTACGGAAGCGTTCGTGATCCCGAGGGGGCAAATCACCACCGTTGGGTACCCGATAGTTTTGCTTGCGTCCCCGAGTCCGTTTACATCGAAATATCGTGCCGGTACTAGCGACGACAAATCATAACGACTGTGTCGGGGTTGGGCCCCATCTGATTCCTTAGCTAAGCGACCCGTGAATCAGTTCTGTGAGCCATCTTGGGGCCACTTTGCCGGGAAGTCGTCTGATTCCACGCGCCTGCAACGGGGCCGAGATCCTTCTCGAGCAGTGTGAGTGCCCTGAGTGCCAGGCGTAAATTGGTGATAAATCGCCTACTCACTCTTCCATGGAGTCGGTGAGCCACTTGCCCTGTTCCCGACAGTTGAGAATCCAATTCGCTACGGATTTTGGTTCAATGAGTTGGCCTGCACCGGATTTATACTTCCTTCAAGGCAATGTCTGAGATCCAATACTATCTACCGGCGCATGCGCAGCCCCATTTCATCCGACTCCGGAACTCAAAATGGGAGGCCGCAAGAGCTGCGCATAACGAAAAACTTCTGGCTGTTCGGCGGGAAGCCGCAGCCAGAAATGCAATGCGCTCTGGGCATCTTCAACTAGCTGAATGGAATCTGTCGCAAGAATTCACCGGAAACATGGCAATGGGATACTTGGAGGCTGCTCTCGAAACATGTGCTCTATACGACATCAGACTCGACGAACGCCTTTGCACTGGATTCAAGGGTGCGATAAAAAAGTTCCTGATGGCCCAGAGGAAGAACGCATTACTTCACGATGCTCAGCGTGTTCCCGGCGCGGTCCATGTGCCCATCAGTGTCAGGCAACAGTTATCGGGCGACCACAATCTTCCGCGATTCAACGAAATTCTAGTAGAGCTGGAAAAGGCTCGTGTCGAGTGCTCACGTGATGCCGCGCGAAAGGAGTCTCAAGTGAATCAGGTCGTCAATGTCCACGGTCCCAATGCACGGGTCAACATAGACAGTACAGACAATTCGACGAACATCGTTCACCAAGGGGTGTCGTTTTCTGAACTGCGGAAGGCTATCGAATCGGGCGTTTCGGACGGAGTCGAACGGACCGCGATTCTTCAAAGACTATCCGATTTTGAGGCGGCGACCGATCATGAATCCGGTGCTACGAGATATCAAGTATTTATCGCCGCCGCTGCCAATCACATGACCATCATCGGGCCATACCTGCCTGCTCTGGGGCATTGGGTACATAACTTGCTGGTGGCGACCACTTGAGTGCGCTTGGCCCCTTCGCAAGCATACTCCTAGCCGAACTCCGCCGATTCGCTGGCGATAAGCGTCTGAACGCGCGTATTGCGCCTATCGAATGGGCCACGATTGCGAAGAAAGCCGGACTATCGGATCAGTCGCGAAGTGAAGCGATTACGGATCTGCTTAGGAACAAATTCATTGCCTTCCAGCCCGAGACGACCCAAATCATAATGTTTAGTCTCGAAGGAATTGAAACGGCTGACCAACTGGTGAGGGAGCGGCCGAAGCTCGAAGACCCAATCCCCCAGACTATCGATGCTGTCCGCTACGAAACCGCGTACTGGACGAAAGATCTCACTACTTGCGATCCAGGATCAAACTGGTGGGAGTGGGTACAAGCAAGGCTCGCCGAATTGCGCCAAGCTGAACAGCGCCTCAGCTCAGATACGGTCGTTTCACCCCACCCAACAATCCAAGCGACCTTCTACGGAGCCAATGCGCGGCTCAATGTGGGTAGCGTTGACCAATCCTCGAATTCAGCTTCCGAGATACATGGAGCAAAGGCACAATCAGCGAACAGGTATTCCGAGGCTCAGCGGTTCCTGGCGCCGGAGCTACAGCGTACGATTGAGCGCGTGCTCTTTATTCATGGTAGGGCTCTCTCTAATTTTGTCTCTCACTCGGCGGACACGAAGATGAAGCCAACCGATCTGAAGCAAGATTTCATTCCTCATTGGCCAAAACTCTATCCCAATGCGCCACAGGTTCGGGATCTTGCCGAGGAAGATGCGGCAGCTTTGGTCGCCTACTACGATTCTCTCCATGCGTTGAACGATGACGTTAACGACTGGTGGGCCGCGAAGGTCAGCTTCCAGTGAACCTGTTCAACTCATTTCTGCATAAGGCATCGAAGTGTCTGAGGCTTGCCCTGATCTGCATCGAAAAGTTTGACCTGGAAACGCTGATTCCTCCCCCTTACGAATCGTGGGGCACCACTTCATTCCGAATCAACCAAGCCCTACAGTCGGAAGAACAAGCTAGACGCGCTCATTTGGCGAGGATCGAGGCAAACGCTAAGAAGTGAAGTCCTAAATTGGGTTCTTGCGGATCGGTACTAGCCTGGATTTCTCACCAGAATAGGTTCGAAGAAGTTGTTTTGAGTGGCAAAAGGCCGTTGTTTCGGGCATAACTACGTTATCGAGACGAAGTTAAAACCACGGAACAGACGGCCTTTCTTATGACAGAGTGTACTCAAGAAAGCTTCGAGTTTGCAGCACATTTTTCGCGCCGGGTTCTGGCAGAGTTTTCCGCCGACCGGCTCACCAGCGATGGCGGCTCCCCGCTATTGCGCCAGGTAGACCGGCGCATTCGATTGCTGCGCCGCTTTGCCGAGTGCTTTCTCGACCGCCGCGATCCGTCGCGCATCGAGCATTCGGTGGCCGAGATGATCGCGCAACGCGTCTATGGGCTGGCGCTGGGCTACGAAGACCTCAACGATCACGAGCAACTGCGTCACGATCCGCTGCTGGCTCTGCTGGCGGGCAAGCGCGAGTTGGACTCGCCGCTGGCGGGCAAGAGCACGCTGAACCGGCTGGAGTTGTCGCGAGCCGATCAAGCTTCCACGCGCTATCACAAGATCAGCTACTCATCGGAAAAGGTCGATCGTCTGCTGGTCGATCTGTTTCTGGAATCGCAGGCCACGCGGCCACGGCGAATCGTGCTCGATCTGGACTCGACCGACATTCCACTGCACGGGCATCAGGAGCGGCGTTTCTTTCACGGCTACTACAACAGTTACTGCTATCTGCCGCTGTACATCTTTGCCGGAGATCATCTGTTGTGCGCACGTTTGCGGCCGGCAGATCAGGACGGGGCGGCGGGTGCGGTCGCAGAAGTTGAGCGCATCGTCAGCCAGATCCGCCGGCGCTGGCCGCAGGTCGAGATCGTGGTGCGCGCCGACTCCGGCTTCTGCCGCGAAGAGCTGATGCACTGGTGCGAGGAGAATCGAGTCCATTACATTCTCGGGTTGGCGCGCAACGAGCGCCTGCGCCGATTGCTGGAGCGGCCGATGCGCGAGGCGCGACAGCAGTATGAGACAACAGGCAAGGCGGCCCGCGTCTTCACCCAGTTCCGCTACCGCACCCACAAGAGCTGGAGCCGCTGGCGTCGCGTCATCGGCAAAGCCGAGTACATCCCAGGCAAGGAGAACCCGCGTTTCATCGTCACCTCGCTGGCCGAAGGCGAGCCACAAACGCTGTATGAGAAGCTCTACTGCGCGCGGGGCGAGATGGAAAATCGCATCAAGGAACAGCTCTGCTTGTTCGCCGACCGGCTGAGCACCGAAACCATGCGCGCCAATCAACTGCGCCTGTACCTATCGGCGATGGCCTACACCTTACTGGAGGCATTACGGCGTCTGGCGCTGCGTGGAACTGAGTGGGCCGAAGCGCAAGTGGACACCATCCGTCTGCGCCTTCTCAAGATCGCAGCCCAGGTACAGATCAGCGCCCGTCGCATCCGTCTGCGCTACAGCTCAGCCTACCCCTGGAAACCTCTGTTTGCTCACGCCTCGGATGCACTGCGCTGCTGACCACAACTCCCGCCAAAACATAAAATCGGAACTCGGACATCAAGACCTCAGCCATGCCATGCTCAAAAAACCTTCGCTGACACTCTGCCTGGGACAAAGGACTCCCTGCTCACACTCAAAACCTCAGAGAAACCTTCCCTCCAACCCAAAATCCTACAGGCAGATCATCCCGTCCAACTCTGGTGAGAAATCCGGGCTAGGAGACGGGCTTTCCCACAGCAAAACGCCGGCTAGGACCGCAGGATCTCGGTTTATGCCCAATCGCCATGTCGCGTTTCCAGTACGCTTGAGTCTGGACACGTGCTAAGCCCTGTAAGAGAAAGAATGGTCGGGGAGAGAGGATTTGAACCTCCGACCCCCTGGTCCCGAACCAGGTGCTCTACCAGGCTGAGCCACTCCCCGACTGTCGAACAGGCGCGATTTCCACCGCGTTGAGGGAATTATAACAGAGCAGTAAGCCCGCGCAAGAAGTCACGCCATGCGCTTCGTCCACTTCCCCACCGCTGTTTATCTGGGCGTGCGTGGTCGAATTTGGTGTGGCGTGTAGCCTTCTCACCCGCAGAACTGCTCTTCACCCTCCATCCGCACCATCCTGAAAAAGTCGCCTACTCTGAACTGCGATGCATTGTGATCTGGAGGGGGATCGGCTTCTGTCGTTGCGCTCCGGGAGTCACTGCAAAGTTCTTAGCTGCCGAGTTTTCCCAGTCCCATTCCGATGACATACGTTACGACGCCCTCCACCGCACCGATGGCTGTCATCTCAAATCCGCTGCCCCACCAGGAACGAACCGTGATCAGTGATTTTGCCGCACCCACTGCAAAGTGTGCCGCAAGAGAGATGACGGCCGAGATGATCACTGCCGGATATCCACTCAAAAAGAAAAACGGAATGATCGGCACAAAAGCTCCAACTGCCGTAGAGAGTGCGCCGGAGAACGCCGAGGTCATTGGATTGCTCAACGCTTCTTCGGTTGAGTTCAGGCGCTCGGAGGCCAGCGCGCGAAGCATCTGCTCAGGGTCTTTGGCAATATGTTCCACCACGCGGTCGGCATCGCCCTGCGGTAGCCCCTTGACCTGGTAATAAAGTGAGAGCAGTTCGCGAGCCTCAAGACCGTTGCTTTGAATGGCGTCGCGCTCACGTGCCAACTCCGCTTGGTAGATTTCACATTCGCTCTTGGCTGCAAGGTATGCTCCGGAGCCCATGGATAGCGCGCTTGCGACCATGCCGGCAATTCCCGCCAGCAGCACGTAGTGCGAATTGCCCAGGGTTGCGCCGGAAACTCCCGAGACGATTCCGAAGATCGCGCCCAGTCCGTCGTTCACTCCGTAGATTGCATCGCCGATCCAACCGGCGGCCTGTCTGCCGGAGTTGGATCGCTTTGCCAGCAGTTCGGCGATTACCGACTTCGCATCGTCTTTCGCCTCGGCGATCGCCGCTGCCGGGTAGTGATCGTGGATCAAATCCCCGAGTATGCGATAGTGTTCCTTCTCGTCTTCTATTACTTGATGCAATATTGCGATGCTCGGCTGGTCGCCTAACTCTTCCAGTTGTTTTCCATAGTGTGCGATGTCGCGGCTCTCGTCGATTTCTAGACGGCGCAGCGCCATGCCTGGACCGCCAACGCGGTTTGCCAGAGTGTCAGCCTCTCCCGAGACTTTGCCGTGGTAGCGCGGCAATTCGCCGCCAAGCTCGCGAATTCGCTTTCCCCACAGTGCCGCATGCCGCGCCTCGGACTCGGCCATATTGCGCAGAATGCGTTTGCGGATTGGGTCCGTGTCGCGCTCTGAGAACGCGTTATAGGTGTGGAAGCCGCGCATCTCCACTTGCCAATTCTCGGAAAGCGCGTCAAGAATCTTGCGTGTGGCGGGATTGGTCATCACCGGCAATGATAAACTCGCGTGCCAAACCCGACAATCCATCTTCTCGGGAATTGCAACTTGGGAGCCGCCATTTCAACCCGCTGAATCAAGGAAGCCGAATACCAGGAACAAGCCACGCCACGTGTCAAGGATGATCGCTGCCACCGTTGGCCAAAACTAGTCCGCAACAACCCTGGCCGCCATGGTCGATAGTTGGACGAACCCGGTTATCTTTATCCCTGCCGCATCCCAGCCGCGTGTCAGACTTCATATAACTCCCGAACTGAGTCACGCAGCAACACAACAATTGTGAACACACCAAGCGTCGTGCCAAAGGGAATCTGTATGCAATTCACGCCCGCCACAATCAGAGAAAATATCCGGCACATTCTCCTCCGGATGAACAGCCCGGAGGCGAGGTTCGCGATTGCCGCGACGATCAATAACGCGCCAAGGACGAAGTAAACCCAAACAAAAGCCGCAAGAAACTGTCCCGGCGGAGGCCCGCCGCCCTTCTGGTTCTGCCACATTGCGGGATTGGAAAACAAAGCGTGCATGAAGGCGTAGTGCAGCCCAAGAAAGCCGATGCCGACCAATGCGAGGCCTGCGAAAACAAAATGAAAGATCTCAAGCAGCCGAAGGTGATCGGCATCTACTTTTCGTTGGTCACGCATCAACGGTGCGAGCTCAGCCATGTTTTTCTTGTTCCTCACTTGGGCGGATGCCCGACTGCCGGGTCACGGAGAAAGTGTACTCGCACACGAAACATAATCGAAAAGGAATTACTTCGAGCCCCCGAGTGCTACGGACGCACCATCTTCGCAGGATCAACCACGCGGTCGAACTCCCTCTCGCTCACGTAGCCCAGCTCCAGCGCAGCAGCCTTCAGCGTTAGATCTTTCTCCATCGCACGATGTGCAATTTCCGAGGCCTTGTCGTAACCGATCACCGGAACCAGCGCAGTCACCAGCATCAATGAGCGCTCCACGCCTTCCTTCAGCCTGCGTAAGTTCGGCCGGGTTCCTTCCACCAGAAACTTGCGGAAGTTCGTGCATCCATCTGTCAGGAGCGTAATCGAGTGGATAATGTTGTAGATCATCAGAGGCTTATAAACGTTCATCTCCAGGTATCCGCCCGCCCCGCCAAAACCCACTGCAACGTCGTTTGCCATCACCTGCACGGCAATCATCGTCAGCGCTTCCGTCTGCGTCGGGTTCACCTTTCCTGGCATGATCGAGGAGCCGGGTTCGTTCTCCGGAATCATCAGCTCCGAAAAACCGGCTCGCGGCCCGCATGACATCAAGCGGATATCGTTGGCAATTTTGTATAGCGACACCGCCACCGTCCGAAGCGTGCCGGAGAGTTGCACCAGCGCATCGTGCGAACCCTGAACCGTGAACTTGTTCGGCGCGCTGACGAAAGGCAGTCCGGTCAGGTGCGCGATCTCTTCCGCGGCAACTTTGGCGAATCCTTCCGCGGCGTTGATCCCCGTGCCCACCGCCGTGCCGCCCAGCGAAAGCCGATAGACTCCCTTCAGCGCGTCGCCGATTCGTTCCAGATCGTCGGCCAGCAGCCCCGCATAGCCGGACCACTCTTGTCCCAGGGTCAGCGGCGTTGCGTCCTGCATGTGAGTTCGCCCGATTTTGATGATGTCTTTCCACTCTTCGGCTTTTGCGCCGATCGCCTCGTGCAGGGCCTGCAAGGCCGGTACCAGCTTCTGCTTCACTTGCATGGCTGAGGCAATGTACATTGCCGAGGGAAACGTGTCGTTGGAGGACTGGGACATGTTGACGTGATCGTTGGGATGCACCGGAATCTTGCTGCCCAGCGCCATCCCAACCAGTTGAGAGCAGCGATTCGCGATTACCTCGTTCACGTTCATGTTGAACTGCGTGCCGCTTCCGGTCATCCAAACGTGCAGCGGAAACATATCCTGGTGCCGCCCCGCAAGAATTTCGTCGCAGACCTGAACGATCAATCCGCGCGCCTCGCCGCTCAATCGTTTCCCTGCATGGTTTGCATTGGCTGAGGCTTTTTTCAGGATGGCGTACGCCGCGATCATCTCGCGCGGAATTAAATCCCTGCCGATGCTGAAGTATTCGAGCGAGCGTTGCGTCTGTGCGCCCCAGAGCTTGTCGGCGGGAACATCAATTTCACCAAGACTGTCGCGTTCCTTTCGCATCTCTTTCATCTTGCTGCCTCGCTTGCCGTTGATGCACCCTTTGCCATGCCACACTCAGCTTAGGTGTACATCACGAAAGATTCGTCGTGCGAAGCAGAATTTTACCATCCTGCGATCAGGCCTCGCCCGCCTGAGTTATCCTCCGCTGCGACAGCTCGCGCTCGGTTGCCGGCCTGTAAATCCGCCGTGCGATCAACGTGTCTAGTGCAAACCATCCCGGTCCAAAAATCAGGATCAGCACTGCCGCAAACAGAAACGTATAGGGAGCGGCGCCGTAGAATTTTCCGGGGTCGCTGAACACCGCCAGCAGCGCCTCGCGGTCCGCCGTAAGATAGGCAACCAGCATGTTTCCCGTCAGCACCAATCCCGTCAGCCGCGAGCCCAGTCCCAGGATCAGCAGCGCGCCGCCGAAGAATTCCACGCAGCCCACAAATAATGCGGTCGGCCCCGGCGCGGGAATTCCCAAGGACGCGAAAAACTGCGCCACATTAGCCAGGTTGTGCAGCTTTCCCCACCCCGTCTGCATGAATTGCCACCCCCAATAGAGGCGCACGAAAAGCAGAAACGGCGACTGCACCCAGGAGATTAGCGAACTGAACCAGCTATACCCCTTTGCGCATCTGTGCACCATCGAATTAGAGCTCATCTTGCTTCCTCACTTTCCACTTTACCGGGCTTGCAGAACCAGCCGAGAGCCGCAAACAACGCAAAACTACTTTCAATGTGCTGTTGGCATTGCTCTGCGTTGAGCGCCGATTCCGAGTAGGCAGACTCCACGGCTTCCGCGATCGGCACCCCTTGTGCCAGTCTGCTCAACAGGCGGAACATCTCGGCGTCGAGTCTCTTGTAGTGAACCACAAGCTCGAACCGGTGGATCGCAATATAGATTGGGCTTTCGGACTTTGCGCGAGCAATTCTCTTTTGCCCCACTCCGCGCGCCACGCTGCCCTTGCGCCTGGCGGACTCGCGAACCTCCAGCAGAAGCGCATCGACTTCGTACCCAGCCTCGATCAAGCGCAGATGCGGCTGAAGCCGCAGCATACCGTCAGCGGCCAGCCCGGCAACGTCGGCGAAACTCAACCGTTCATATTCTGCCGCATCGAACGACTCGATTTGCGCCCATTCGACCTTTGCCATATCCAGCGCGGCGGCATAATTTTCTCCCACCAGCGCCGGATTCCGCTCCATCCACGCGGCCAGTTGTTTTCCCAGATCGCGCATGGTGAATGACACTGATGGGCAATCGGCCAAATATCTGCGGCGGAGCAGCTCGAATCGCTTCGCGCCAACCAGTGCGCGCACTCCCGGAAAGTCTTCGCTGAACGCATCCAGCACGCGCGACCAGTAGGAGCGGCTGTATATCTCAAGCCGCTCAAAACTACTCAGGCGGGAATTCGGTTTCACCAGCGCGACCGCGTCTTCTGCGCCGCGTTTCAAGTTGTCGCGGGTACTCAGCGGCTGCATCACCGCCCGCGCCAGCGTCCGCTGGAATTCCAGCAGCGCGGTCATGGCCGCACTTCCGCCAACTGGCAATCCCGCTCCACGCTCGCCAAGCCGGTCGCCGCGTCCAAGTACTTCTTCGCCTTCAGCGCCTCGGCGTGTACTTCTTCAAACGGAGGAATGCGATCATCCCACTCCAGCAATGTTGCCGTCGGCCCCGTGCGCCCCAGCGCCCGCTCGTAGAGCTTCCACACCGGGTCGATTACCGGGTGATCGTGCGTATCAAGAATGAAGCGCTCATACCGCGAATGTCCGGCAATGTGAATCTGCGCCACGCGCTCGGCGGGGATGTAGTCCACATACTCTGCCGGATCGAACTCATGATTGATCGCGCTGACGTAAATGTTGTTCACGTCGAGCAGAATCCCGCAGTCCGCGCGCTCCACAACCTCGGTCAGAAACTCCCACTCCGTCATCTCCGAGTCATGAAACTCCGCATAGCTGCTCACGTTTTCAAGCACCACGGGAATTTCCACAAAGTCCTGCACCAGGCGAATGTTATCCGCCGCAACCTTGGCCGCCTCCCATGTATAAGGCAGCGGCAGCAGGTCGTGGCTGTAGCGTCCATCCACGCTGCCCCAGCACAGATGATCGGAGAGCCACGGCGTTGCAGTTCGCCGCGCCAACCGCTTCAACCTCTTCAGGTGCTCCCGGTTCAACGGCTGGGACGAGCCAAAGTACATGGAGACTCCGTGCTGCACGACCTTGTACTGCTCCAGAATTTGGTCGAGAATCGCCAGCGGCCGCCCGCCGTCGATCATGTAGTTTTCCGAGATAATCTCGAACCAGTCCACCACGGGCTTCTTCTCCAGAATGTGCTGGTAGTGTGGAATTCTCAGCCCGATTCCAATTCCGTATTCGGTGAAGCCGTTGAATCGATTTGCCGGCATCGGCGCGTACCCTTTCCTGTTTGGAAATCAGGAGGACCGGCAGCGCCGGTCCCCGCATGTTTCAGACCGCCTTCTTTGATCCGTCGGTGGAGCAACCGCCCTTACCCTTGCAGGAGTTCTTGGCCTTGCAGCCGTTGTCGCCCGTCTTGCAACCGCCCTTGCCCTTGCAGGAGTTCTGGCCTTTACAAGCGTGCTTGTCGGTCTGCGGATCGTTGAAGCTGGACGAGGACGAAAGGCCCAGCGCGCGCGCGATGCTGGTCGTGCCGGAGTTACTGTTCGTCGTGGTGGCCGAACCAACGGCGGTGGCGCCAGTCAGCAGGCCTGACATGGCAGCGGTCATCAGCAGAGACTTCATCGTAGCTTTGGTCATCGGAATCTTCCTTTCAAGAAGAGGTTGTGATGGTTGTCTGGTGATCGGCGCTGTTTACTGGCCGACCGGCATTGCCTCGTAATGCCCATGTGACGTGCCGGGGCAGGAGAAGTTACAAAGGAAAATGAAAATCTTTTTCGATAATAATTTCTCCGCTACTGTAACTTTGTGGGTCATAATCGCGTCTCCTTGGTTGCAGGGTGAATAGTTGCAGGATGAATAGTTCAGGATGAATTTCGCACCGCAGGGCAGGCCGGTGAGTTCAGTAACGGACGATAACGCGCGACCAATGGACTCGCCCTCCGCAAGCGCGGCTCGCGAAGCACTCATCATCGCGCGAATTCTAGCCGGCGAGCGCGAGCTCTTTCACGATCTCATCCGTCCCTACGAGCGCGGGCTTTATCTAGCCGCCTACTCGGTTCTTCAGAATCAGTCTGATGCCGAGGACGCTGCCCAGGATGCCGTGATCAAGGCCTATCAAGCTCTAAAGAACTTTCGCGGGGACTCCAAGTTCAGCACCTGGCTGATGGCAATCACCTTGAATGAAGCGCGCAGCCGATGGCGCAAAATCAATGGTGAGCAGCTCGATTTCCTCTCTGATTGCGAGGACTCTACCGGCGATTACACGCCCTCGGTGCTCGCCGATTGGCGCTATATCCCGTCGCAAGAGCTTGAGCGGAAGGAACTGCGGCAGGCCCTGAGGGAGGCAATTGCAAAGCTCTCGCCTGAGTATCGCGAGGTGCTCATCCTGCGCGACGTCCGCGGCATGAGCATCGCGGAAGCCGCCGCAGCCACGGGCGTCAACGAGGGCCTGGTAAAGGTTCGTCTCTTCCGCGCCCGGCTCTCGATGCAAAAGCTGCTCGCACCAAAGTTAGCTCCAAAGCAACGGGGATTCATGGGGTGGCTAACCCGAAAAGCAGGTGGCCAATGATGCTGAATTGCGAACACGTGTGGGCTCAAGTCTCCGATTACATCGACGGCTCGGTGAGCCCCGAGATGAAGGCGGACATTGAGCGCCATCTTGCCAACTGCCGCCGTTGCTCAGCCGTGCTTGATTCCACGCGCAACATTCTCGTGCTGGTAGGCGACGAGCGCACATTCGAACTACCCGTCGGCTTCGGTGAGCGCCTGCACGGGCGCCTGCAAGAGTGGATGGATTCCACCGGCCCCAGCTCTTAGAGCGGCTCCTCGGTTAACGTGCGAAGACATCCCATCACTGCAGATTCAATTCGGCCAGCACCAGGTTGTCTTCCAGGTCAGGAGAGCTGAGATGGAATCCCAGCTTCTTGCACAGCGTCTGCATCTCTCTGTTTTCCCCGAGCATGTTGGAGTGAACCTTCGCCAGGTGCTGGTCGCGCCCAACCTGGATCAGCCGGCGATAGAGCTCGACGCCTAGGCCCTTGCCCTGGAACTCGTCCTGCACCAGCGCGGCCAACTCCGCCTCGGGCCGCCCATGGATTTTGCTGAGGCGGCCCACGGCGATAATGTCGGGCATGCCATCGGGTAGCCTTCGCTCCACCACCAGCGCCATCTCGCGATCGTAATCGATGAAGCAGATGCGGGTCAGCCGCTCGTGCGCCGTGCGCTGTGTCAGCTTCAGCGGCTGGAAGTAGCGCAGGTATACGCTGCGTTCGCTCAGCTTCTTGTGGAATTCGATCATCAGCAGCTCGTCCTCGGGCCGGATCGGTCGAATCGTCACCTGCTCGCCATCCTTCATCGTCCACTCGCCCACATAGCGCGCCGGGTAGGGACGAATGGCGGAGCGCGGAAGCTGATTGTCTGGCACGCTTCGCTCGTGAACCACTACCCGGGCATCCAGCGCAACCAGCCGCTCAGCAGAGGCCAGCACCGGGTTGATGTCGATCTCCTTGATCGCCGGGTTCTCGATGACCAGATCACTGAAGCGGACCATCAGCTCTTCCAGTGCGGCCAGGTCCACGGATTGCCTTCCGCGCACCCCTTTCAGTGCCGTGTAGATGCGCGTCTGCTCCATCATGCGGCGCGCCAATGTTGTATTCAGCGGTGGCAAGGCCAGTGAGCGATCCTCGAAGACTTCCACCAGTTGCCCGCCGGTTCCAAACAGCAGCACCGGGCCAAACTGCGGATCGAGCGAGGCGCCGAGGATCAGTTCGTAGCCCTCCTGCCTGGCAAAGGGCTGGACCGTCACTCCCTGGAAGTGGCCCGCTCCTGCCTTGGCCTCCACCGAATCGCGGATCTGCCTGAAGGCGCGGCGTACGCTCGCCTCATCGGGAAGATTAAGGATAACTCCGCCCACGTCGGTCTTGTGGGTGATGGTGAGCGAGTGCAGCTTGAGCACCACCGGGTATCCGATGCCGTCCGCAGCCTCCACCGCCGCGTCTTCGCTCTCGGCGATCTCCGTCGGAATGCTCGGGATGCCGTAGGACTCAAGCAGCTTCTTCGATTCGTACTCGGTCAGAATGGTGCGACCGCTCTCGCGCGCCCCGGAAAGCAGCTCCGCGGCGCGGGCGCGATCCGGGTGGAAGCCTGCGGCATTGGGCGAAGGCGTCTCATAAAGGCCGCGCAGATTGTATGAGTAGCGCCACATGTAGTTAAAGGCGCACACCGCCGTATCCGGGTAGTCGAAGCTCGGGATTCCCGCCTTGTTCAGAATGTCCGCGCCATGGGCCACCGAATCACCGCCCATCCAACTGGCCAGCACCGGCTTGCCCAGTCCCTTGGCATACGGCTTGAGCTGCTCGGCGATCAGCGTCGGGTTGGTCATCCCCTGTGGCGTCATGATCACCAGCATTCCATCGATGTTCGGGTCTTTCGCCGCGATCTCCAGCGACTTGGCGTAGCGCTCGGGCTCGGCGTCGCCCAGGATGTCCACCGGATTGTTGTGGCTCCACGCAGCGGGAAGTATCGCATCGAAGGCGGCCATGCTCTCCGCCGATAGCTCGGCAAGTCCGCCGCCGCCCTGGATCAGCGCGTCCGTCGCCAGCACTCCCGGACCACCGGCGTTGGTGACGATGCACAGCCGTTTGCCCTTGGGCCGCGGCTGCTTGGAGAGTACTTCGGTCATGAAAAAGATCTCCGCAATCGAGTTCACCCGCAGCACTCCAACCCGGCGGAAGGCAGCTTCCAGAACGGCGTCGGAACCGGTCAGCGAGCCGGTGTGCGAGGCCGCCGCCCGGGCGGCGGCTGCCGTCCGTCCGGCCTTGATCACGATGATCGGCTTGGTGAGCGAGACCTCGCGCGCCGCCGACAGGAACGAACTCGCGTCACCGATCGATTCCATATAAATGACGATTGAGTGGGTGCGCGGATCGTTGCCGAAGTAGTCGATCAGGTCGCCCCAGTTCACATCCAGCATCGAGCCGATCGAGACAAAGCCGCTGAAGCCCACGTCTTCACGGTTGGACCAATCCAGAACCGCTGTGCATAGCGCGCCGCTCTGGCTGATAAACGCAACGTTGCCCGGTTGCGCCATCGAGTTGGCAAAAGTCGCATTCAGTCCCAGAACCGGATTCATCACCCCCAGGCAATTCGGCCCAATGATGCGCATCTGTCCCCGGATCGTATGCAGAATTTCGCTCTCAAGCTGCATCCCCGCCTCGCCGGTCTCCTTGAAGCCGGCAGAGATAACGATGCCGCCCGGAATGCCGACTTCAACGCACTCCCGCAGCAGCGCCGGAACTCCCTCCGCCGGAGTGCAAAGGACAACCAGGTCAGGAATCTCGGGTAGTGCCTGCAGCGACCGGTAAGAGCGAATCCCCAGGATGTTGGCGCGCTTCGGATTGACCGGATAAATCGTGCCGCCGAAGGGACTGCTGATCAGATTCCACAGCACCGTCCGCCCCACAGACCCGGCGCGCTCGCTGGCTCCGATCAAGGCTACGCTGGTGGGTTTGAAGATTGGATCGAGCGGGTGACGATCCGCGCGCAGCACATCGTGCGCCGGACTCACGTTGGAGATGGGCATTTTACCAATCGGACTCATGACCTCTCACCTTTCAAACCGGAGTACCCGCCGAGAATCCTACACCCGCTCCCCCGCCTCGGTGGATGGAAATCGCAGATTGTCGCTGATTGCAATTCGAGAATGGGAGCGGCGATGGTCCCGCCGGGCATCACCATTTGAGTCTGTGACTATTGAACTTTTATCGCCTTTTCCGACAGCGGCAATCGGCGAACCGCGCGCCGCCGCCTGCGGCTCTGCGCATGAACCAGCGCAACTCCGGCGAGCGCCGTCGCCAACCCGCTGAGTGTTCCGCTCCACCACGGGCGTCGCGTCAAATCGAAGCTCATCTGCACCGCGAAAAACGCTCCCATGAACAGAAAGCAAGCTCCCAACCGCCGGATCTGAGTCAGCCCGCCCGTCTCCAACTGCCAGTCCTCGTCCTCGCCGGGCAAAATGCCTTCCGGGTGAAGTTGAATCCAGCCTCCCGTTAGTGCTACCGCCGCGCCGAATGCAACAAATATCCAATCCTGCAATGCTATCTGTGGTGCCATGCGACCAGTCCGCTCCCCGGTACTTCTCCGATTTAACGATGACGCTCGGAAAACCAGTATGGGATGAGGAGAGTTGCCGGGGCAATTCCCGATGGTCGCTGTACCATCGGGAAAAAGGCGGAAGAGTTGACCCGTCACCGCATATTTTAGCTGCCAATGCTACAATCTTCTTTCGCAGAACCCCTCGACTTATTTCCTCCACGGACGGATTATCTTGGCCGAAGAGATCGAACAAAAGAGCCTGACCTACGCCGACGCAGGCGTAGACATAGAACAAGCAAATCGTACAAAGCAGCGCATCAAGTACCTGGCGCACCGAACCTTCAATAAGTGTGTCCTCAGCGAAATTGGCGGCTTTGGCGGGCTTTTCCAGGTCGACAAAAGAAAATTCACCGATCCCGTGCTGGTTAGTAGCGTCGATGGTGTCGGCACCAAGCTCAAGCTCGCCTTTGACATGGGAGTGCATCACACCGTCGGCGGCGACCTCGTCAACCACTGCGTCAATGACATTGCCGTGCAGGGCGCAACCCCGCTCTTCTTCATGGACTACCTGGCCGTCGGCAAACTCGAACTGGAGATCGCCGAAAAAGTCATCAGCGGACTGGCCGAGGCCTGCAAACATAACGGCTGTGCCCTCATCGGTGGTGAGACCGCCGAGATGCCGGGCTTCTATCCTGAAGGCGAATATGATCTTGCCGGCTTCATCGTCGGTGCCGTCGAGCGTGAAAAGGTGATCACCGGCAAGGACGTACAGGTGGGCGACGTGCTCATCGGCCTGCCTTCCACCGGCCTCCACACCAACGGCTATTCGCTCGCCCGCAAGCTCATGTTCTCGGTCGCAAACTACACCCCGGAGACCTATGTCAACGAGATGAAGGGCAAGGTCGGCTCCGAGCTGATGAAGCAGCACAAGAGCTACTGGCCCATCGTCCGCCGTGTCGTTGACGCCGACTGCGTCAGCGCCATGGCCCACATCACCGGTGGCGGCATCACGGAAAATCTGCCCCGCGTCTTGCCCAAGGGCGTCGGTGCCCTGGTCGAGATGGGAAGCTGGCCCATCCTCCCCATCTTCGACCACATGCAGAAAATTGGAAACATCGAGCAGGCCGAGATGATGCGCACCTTCAACATGGGCATCGGCATGATCCTTGTCGTCCCGGCCAAGAAGTTCAAAAAGGTGCAAACCATCCTCGACCGCGCCGGAGAAAAAGGCTACGTCATCGGCCGCATCGTCAAGGGCGAGCGTAAGGTCCAGTACACGTAGACCGTCGACGACATTAAAGGAAACAAATCGCGGGCTGGCTCAATCAAGCGCGGCCCGCGATTTTAGATGCCGTTCAGTCTCAAGACCGCAATAAGCTACGATTCGAGTGCGCCAAGCCTCATTACCTCACGCCGGAAGGAGGTTCTCATCCCTCTCCGCTCATCGCCCGTCAAGTCTCTACCGAGCAACGCTCGACACGTCCCGAGGAGCCGTCTGTCGTGTTCCGTAGGGACTTGACTTGAAGAAGCAAAAACGGCGCTTAGACGCCCAACATCTTCCGGGCTAATAGTGGATAGAGTCCGTCTGATGGCCTCCTCCAATGTTTGATCGAGCGTCTTGCGCACCTCACTGTTCGAGCCGCCCGCTTCGTCCGTGCTTATTGGAGCCGCCTGCGGCGCGCCAGCCAACTCCAAGGGAGCAGCATGGAGTACGCCGGGCAACACCGGAGCTGAGACCGTAAGGAACTTGGAGACGTCCGCCCTGGTGATTTCATGCACGGTATCCGCTTCTTGACGGAGAAGTACCGCCTGCGAGGCGCGACTAGGCTCAAGACCTACCAGGTGGACGCGTACACCAAAGCTCTGGGCGATCTGCACCGCTATGCGCACATCGCTGTCGCCGGTTACCACTGTTGCATCACAGATGGATTGATTCCGCGCCAAATCTATCAAGTCGGTTATAAGGAGGGAGTCTACCTCCTTCTGCTCGCCGCCACTGTTGATCGATCCGAGCCTGAGTTTGACGTCTTGCATGTTTGCAAGCGTCAAATGGTCGAGAGTTGGTCCGTTTCTGGCACCGTCATACCAATAGACGCGGAGAATCCCAACGCCAGCGCTCCGGCTCATAGCCAAAGCTTTTAGCTGCTGGATAATTTCAGCTTCGTCCAGCTTGAGTTCTGTGCGTCTGGAATTCTTTCCGAGAAGTGAGACAGAGCCTTGGGCAAAGACATACCCAGCGTCTACAAATATTGCGTGGCGTTTCATTAGGGCCACCTAAATTAGTAAGGAGCCCCCGCAGGAGCCCCTAGATAGTCCGGCGCGCACAATAGAAAGCATAGGTGCCCACCGGAGAGTTGAGCGTAACACAAAGTATCACAGCAATGCAATGCAACCGCACTGCAGTTTAGCCGTAACTCCGAGGGTGGCCCACATCCGCCTTCTTTTGGCGAATGTGGGGGCAGGAAAGCCCCACGCGATTGTTGTTTGCGCCCGGACAGCTGGCCCCAACTACGCCGTAGTTGACGAATATCGGATCGAAATTCTCTTCCCGATTTTCTTTTGCCTCGCCCCGCTATATCCTGAAACCGATGACTCGACTCGGCATACTTCTCTCTGGACGCGGCTCCAACTTCCTGGCCATCGCCGACAGCATTGCCGGCGGCAAACTCCAGGCCCAGATCGCCATTGTCATCAGCAACCGCGAAGACGCGCCCGCAATTGCCGCGGCCCGCGCGCGCGGCATCAACACACTTGTGCTCCCCAGCAAGGGACGCCCGCGTGAGGAGTACGACCGCGCCGTCGCCCTTGCCCTGCGCAACGCCGGAGTCGAGCTCATCATCTTGGCCGGATACCTTCGTCTGCTTTCACCCTGGTTCGTGCAGCAGTTTCCTGAAAAGATCCTGAACATTCATCCCTCGCTGCTCCCCGCCTTTCCCGGTCTCGAAGCGCAGAAGCAGGCCCTCGAGTACGGCGTGCAAGTCAGCGGCTGCACCGTTCACTTTGTCGATGAGCACCTCGATCACGGTGCCATCATCTTGCAAAAGTCCGTTCCCGTTCTTCCCTCTGACGATGATCACACCCTCGCCGAGCGCATCCTCGTGCAGGAGCATCTTGCCTACAGCGAGGCGATTGCGATCGTCGCCGGCGGTAACTATCGCATCCAGGGCCGGCGAGTGCTGGACTTGTCGGGCAACGCTGCGCCCAATCCATCCCTCTAAGTGGTTAAATCCACCTAAGAAGGGACTCCTTACAGCAATGAAAGACTTTCGTGTCGGAGATTACGAGATTTCGCGCCGCCAGAGGAGATACACCACCGCACTGGGCTTCCTGGCGATTGGACTGGGCTTGGGTGCAATGGCCGGTATGCTGTTCACTCCAAGAACCGGCAAACAGCTTCGCAAGGACGTGCGCCGCAAGTACGAAGATGCCCGCAGCGCAGCCGAAAACCTCGGCGATCGCGCCAGCGAGATCTGGGAGCGCGGCGAAGAATGGGCAGAGGCCGCGCGGCGCAAGGCCGAGCCGGTCACCCGCCACTTCCGCCGGGGTTAATTGAAGAAAGCTTAGTAGAGGTGGAAGTTGACTTCCATGTTGACTTCCACCGGCACTGGCCTGCCATCTTTCATGCCGGGATCAAAGCGCCACAGCCGGGCAGCTTCAACCGCCTTCTCGTCCAGCCCCATTCCCAGCGAACGCACCACGCTGATCTCATGGGTCTTGCCGTCAACTCCAATGATTACCCTGAGAACCACCGTGCCCTGCCATTTGTTCTTGCGAGCCTCTTCGCTGAACTCGGGGTCGACTCGATAGATGATCCTGGGCGCGCTGACTCCGCCGCCAACCCGATAGGGTCCGCCGCCGATGCCGCCGCCCCAACCCGGTCCAACCCCAGGGCCGCGTCCCGAGCCCACTCCGCCGCCGCTTCCGCTGCCGATTCCACCGCCCGTCCCGGTCCCATTGGAAGCCGGTCCCAGCGCCTTCGCCAGCGGATCGCCCATCGGCCCAAGCTGCGGCATCTTAATCTCCGGAGGAACCACCACCGTCGGTGCCACCGCCAATTTCGGCGACTCCATGGGCAGCACCGTGGGCGGCGCCAGTTGCGACTTGGAAAACTTCGGCAGCGCACCCTTCGAGGCCGGATTTACGTCGTGCGAACCGCCTCCGCCACCGCCGCCCGCCGTCGTCTTGGACGGAGGCAGCATGTAGGGGCTTATGTCAACCGCCAGGCCAACCGCCTGCTTGATCTCCGGAGCGTGATTTGCCGTCCAGCTTCCAAGCCAGATCAGCAGGGCTAGAACAACCGTATTCAGCACGAACGAAACGACAAACGAACCCTTGCGGACTTCGTAAAGCCCATAGCCATCCCCAAACAAGGTCGGCATCACATCGTGCTTCTCTTCGCTGGGGGGTGCTTGGATTTGCGGTTTCTTGAATCCGGGAATCGGCATGGGCAACCCTAAGTATAGATCGGCAGAACGCCGGAGCGCCTTCAAAAAAACGCCTGTCTGGGTGCTTCGCTCGGTAACCTGCCGCAGATTGTGCGAATTAGGCAATCTGGAATTGACCGTCTTTGAGCTGTTCTACGGAACAATCACCCGCAGCGCCCGCGGCGAAGCCGAAATCTCCGCCGGCGTCTGGCACAGATATTCGCCATCGGCATAAATCGGCAGTGCTTTATCGCTCTCCACAAACACCTGGCGGGTGCGGAAGTAGCGAACTCCCGGCACCAGCAGATGGGTTCCGGAGTAAATGCGATGAATGTGGCGCAGCACCCGGCTCCTAGGCATTGCCGGGACAAAGCAGAGGTCGAGCTGGCCGTCGTCCAGCAGAGCCTGCGGCAGCATCCGAATGCCGCTTCCGTACTCAGGAGCGTTGCCAATCGCGGTGAAGAGCACCGGACCGGAGAGGCAGGTTTCTTGTCCGCCGGCGTCAAAGCAGTGCAGCAGCACCGTTGGTGGAGCGTACTCCGCCAGCGCCTTCAGTGCCGCCAGCATGTAGCCGCCGTGGCGGCGCAGCCAGCCCGGCAGCCGATTGGCGCGCCGATTGGTCTCGGCGTCCAGGCCGATCCCGGCAATGCCGCTGAAGTAGATCACCCGCTGCTGTTCCGCGCTCTCCTCCGCCCGCTCGAGCTGGCGGTGCAGGATGGCTGGACCCAGTGGACTCGCCGGCCGCGCGATGCGCCCGTCGGCCTCGGCGAAGGTTGCCGAATCGATACGCTCAACCTCGCCCGCCCCAGCTTCGGCCAGCGGACGAACCATCCCCAGATCGATGGTGCGCACATTGTCTCCCCGATCGAGGTAGCGCCGCCAGGCGCGCAACGCCTCGCTCCGGTTCGGAATCCCAAGACATCGCGCAAAATCATTGGCGCTTCCGGCAGGAACCACCAGTAGTGGAGTCTGGCTGTGGGCCAGCGAGCGTAGCACCCGGTGCACCGCGCCGTCGCCGCCAAAGACCACCGCCACGTCGGGCAGGTCACCCGCTTCCAGCGCGTTGCCGCGAAACAGGTTTACCCGCGCATCGCAGAAGGGCTCCACGATCTGCTGTTTCACATACGAATGCGCTATGGCTGCGGCTCGCACCGGGAGATTGTACAGCGGGTACAGAGCTGCTGAAGAAAAATACTGAGAGCTGCTCGCGCCTCGACGGCGTGTGAACCAGCCCTGCGGCTGCCGATCACTCCTCCGCCTTGCCCTCGGCACCACCCGCCGGAGTCTTCGTCTCCGCTGCTTTTTTCACTCCGAGCTTCGCATTGATGACGGCCTGGCTTTTCTTGCGCATCTTCTCGGCAAATTTCTGACGGTTGCGCTCTTCGCTTTGCTGTGACATAGCCATCATTTTACGCCCTTCGCAGCGTGGCGGAAATACCCTCCCCCTCTAGGATGCTGCTCTGTTCCAGCTCCTGCTTCACCGCTTGCCCTCACCTTCTACAACTCCATGACCTTCCGCGTCACATCCTCGGCAGCCTGTTCCAGACTCTCCACCGTCCCAACGTCCCGCCAGTAATCGTCGTCTGCCCGGTAGCCTACTATCTTTTCTCCCGCGCCCGCCAGCCGCAGATAAGCCGGAATAATCGGAAACGTCTGCGCCTCGCGCTCCTCGCTCATCAACGAAAAAATGCGCGGCGAGATGACGTGAATCCCCGTAAACGCCAGCGCCTCCGTCTGCCCCGACTTGCGCGCCATCTCTGCCGCTTCGTCGCCTGCGCCGCGCCGTCCGCACAGCCGCCCCTCGCCGTCAAACAGCAGATACCGCGCGCTCTCCCGATGCTGCACCGCCAGTGTCGCCAGCGCATCATGCTCGCAATGAAATTTCACCATCGCCCCAAGGTCGATCGCGCTGAGCACATCCACGTTATGCAGCACAAAGGGCTCGTCTCGCATGCTCTTCTCTCGCAGACGAACGTCGCGCAGAAAAAACTCCGACGCCCTCATCAGCCCGCCGCCGGTGTCCAGCAGATCGTGCTCGCGCGAAATTTCAATCCGCATTCCAAAGTTATCGTGCGCCCTCAGATACTCCACTACCCTGTCGGCAAAGTGATGCACGTTCACAATCACTTCGCTGATTCCAAATGCGCGCAGCCGCCCCAGTGTGATCTCCAGCAGGGTGCGTCCTGCAATCTCCACCAGCGCTTTTGGCCTGTCATTGGTAAGCGGATGCAGCCGCGTACCCAGTCCCGCCGCCAGGATCATCGCCTTCATCGCAGCCACTTCTCCTGCTCGCGATGTTGCAGCACCACCCGCATTCCGCTTCGTCCGCCCAGCCGTTTTGCCATCTGCTCCGCCAGGTACACCGAGCGATGCTGTCCCCCCGTGCATCCGAACGAAACCATCAGATGCTTGAAGCCGCGCTCCTGATAATTGCTCACGCTCGCCTCCACCAATGCCACGGCGCCCGCCAGAAACTGCTGCACGCTCTCCTGCCCGCTCAGATATTCGATCACCTCTGCGTCCTGCCCGGAGAGCCTCTTGAATCGCTCTTCGCGCCCCGGATTCGGCAGGCTGCGCGCGTCGAAGACAAAGCCTCCGCCGTTGCCGCTCGCATCCTCCAGCGCCCCCCGGTGAAAGGAAAAACTTGCCACCACAACCGTGAGTTCATCCCCGCCCGCTGCAATGCTCTGCAATTTCTCCGAGCCGACCATGCGGGTGAATGCGTCCATCAGCGTCGGCAGCGCCACCGGCAGCTCGGCATTGTGCAGCAGCCAGCGCAGATTCTTCAGCGCGTACGGAACGCTCTGCAGAAAGTGCGCCTTGCGCTCATAGAATCCGCGGAATCCGTACGCCCCCAGCGCCTGCATCATGCGAACGTAAACGTAAGCGTAGTAGTGCCGCAGAAACCCTTCCCGGTCCAAATCGATGAATCCGCCCAGCGCGTCGAGATAGTGATTCAGCAGCTCCTGTCGCAGCTCCGGCGGCAGATCGGCTTTGCCGTCAAACAGCAACGACGCAATATCGTATTGCAGCGCGCCGCGCCGCCCGCCCTGGTAGTCGAGGAAGTAGGCTTGTCCATCGCGCAGCATGATATTGCGCGACTGAAAATCGCGATAAAGAAAGTAATTGCGGTCGGCGCTCAACAGCAACTTCGTCAGGCGGCTGAAATCCTCTTCCAGAGCCTGTTCGTTGAAGCCGATTCCGGCAAGGCGGAGAAAGTAGTACTTGAAATAATTCAGATCCCACGCAATCGATTGCCGGTCGAAGCTGCCTCGCGGATAGCAGACCTTGTAGTTCAACTCCCGCCCCGCCTCCACCTGAAAGCGCGGCAGCGCTTCCACCACCTTGCGGTAGGCCGCAACCACCGTCGGAGCAATTTCGCCGCCCGTGCGGTTTGCGCTGAGAAACTGAAACAGCGTCGTCTCTCCGAGGTCTTCCTCAAGATACGCGCCCTGGCTCAAATCCTCCGCGTAGATCTCCGGCACCGCAAGGCCGTGGCGGCGGAAGTGCCTGGAGAATTCCAGGAACGCCACGTTCTCTTCTCTTATGCTGTTGAGGATGCCGATTGCGCTGAAGCGGTCATTGGAGAGCCGGACGATCGTGCGCTCCGATCCGCCCAGCCCGCCCTGCACCGGCTCCACCCGCAAGGCAGCGGAGTGAAAGTGCTGCTCGAATAATTGATTGAGAACGCCCATCAGCCATCGATTGTAATCAACTCTGCGGCTATCATGGGAGCAGCAGCCCGGAGAGCGGCATCATGCCAGCCACCGAAACCAAGCGCACCTTCCTCCAGATCGCGGTTCACAACTTCTTTGCCCTCTACCTGGGCGTCACTCCGCCCGCGCCCGGCAAGGAAGGCTTCTATGCCGCATTGCTGCTCGCCGTGGCCCTGTTCCTCGTTGGCTTCGGCTATCTCATCGTCCACTTTCTTTTTAGCCAGATGCTCGGCTAATCGGTGCCCCATATTTGCCGCAGTTAGCAAATGTGGGCCTGCCGTTTACACGAATTGCATCTCGCACAACCGCGGGCTAACCGCAAACTTCGGCTCGGTCGCCGCCTGAATCTCCTCCACCGTCACCCCCGGAGCGATCTCCTCCAGCACCAGCCCGCCACCGGGCTGCACTTTAAAGTAGCCCATCTCGGTAACGATCGTGTCCACCACCTTCAGCCCGGTGATGGGAAGCGTGCAGTGGTTCAATATCTTCGGCTTTCCTGTCTTGGTCGCGTGCTCCATGGCCACAATCAGCCGCCGTGCCGCCGCCACCAGGTCCATCGCTCCGCCCATGCCCTTCAACATCTTTCCCGGAATCATCCAGTTCGCAAGATTTCCCTCGGCGTCCACTTCCATCGCGCCCAGCACCGACAGATCGACGTGCCCGCCGCGAATCATCGCAAACGACTCCGCCGAGCTGAAGAACGACGTGCCCGGCATCTCCGTCACCGTCTCCTTGCCTGCATTGATCAGGTCCGCGTCGAGCTCCGCTTCCGTCGGATACGGGCCTATGCCAAGCATTCCGTTCTCGCTCTGCAGCACCACCTGCACTCCGGGAGGAATGTGGTTCGCCACCAGCGTCGGCATGCCGATGCCGAGGTTCACATAAAAGCCGTCGCGGAACTCGCGCGCGATCCGCCGCACAATATATTCACGTTTGTCAATCTTTATGCCAGAAGTTGTGCTCATCGTTTCCTCTCAGGCCGTGGCCTTGCGCATCGTGCGCCGCTCGATTCGTTTCTCTTCGCCCACCGCCTGGAAGATGCGCTGCACGTAAATCCCCGGCGTATGAATCTGGTCCGGCGCAAGCTCGCCCGGTTGCACCAGTTCCTCCACCTCGGCGATCGTGATCTTTCCCGCCGTGGCGATCATCGGATTGAAGTTCTGCGCCGTTTTGCGGTAGATGAGGTTTCCCCAGGTATCGCCCTTCCACGCCTTAATCAGCGAAAAATCGGCCTTCAGCCAGCGCTCCATCACATACGTGCGCCCTTCGAACTCGCGTGTCTCTTTGCCGTCGGCAATAATTGTTCCCACCCCGGTAGGAGTGAAGAACGCCGGAATCCCGGCCCCTCCGGCCCGGATGCGCTCGGCCAGCGTTCCTTGCGGAACCAGCTCCAACTCCAGCTTGCCGCCCAGCACCATCTCTTCAAACAGCTTGTTTTCTCCCACGTAGCTGCCCTTGTGGCTGCGTATCTGTCCCTTGCGCAGCAGCAGCCCCAGTCCAAAATCATCCACGCCCATGTTATTGCTGATCGTGTCCAGGTTGCTTACGCCCTTCTTCTCCAGCGCAGCAATCAAATTTTCCGGAATCCCGCACAGACCAAAGCCGCCCACCATGATGGTGGCGCCATCGGGAATATCGAAGATCGCCTCGTCGGCGTTTGCAAAAACTTTTTTCATTATTTTTCGCTCGCTTTAGGTATCGCTAGCTCGTTCGGATGCAGATTTCCCCACGAAACCTGCCGCGCCAATTGTATACACGCAGTGCTGTTTTGCAAACTACATTCTTGACCGGACAATACGAGGGTGGCCACATCCGCCGAGCGTGCCCTGCTTCTGCCGCAGTTTGTCCAGTCTCAGGACATCCTTGACGTTTTGTAACGGGACATTGTGTAAAGAATGTCAGGCAACTGAACAGCAGTTAGCGCAGGTGGGCCTCGCGCGTGTACCGGGAGGCCGGCTTCCCCAGGCTCGCACCGCTTTTTCCCGCCAATAACCTGCAAAGCGCCCATGCCCAATCCTGAACTTCTCTTGCTACAATCGCAGCGGTGCCCATTGTCCGCCTCCAGCGAGCAGCTCCCCGCACATCCCGCGCCGCGCCCCTGGCCGCTTGCTCCCGAGCCCGAGCCGGTCTTTGGATTGCTCGAGGTTTTTCTCGCCTTCCTGCTGATGCTTCTGGCGCTCCTGTTTTGTGGCGCGATCGCCATTGTGATTGCTCACCACGTTGCTCCGCTCAGCCACATTCGCACCGCGGACCTTGCCACCAATCCCCTCGTCATCGTGCCCGCACAATTGGCCGCATACCTGCTGCTCTTCGCCGCGCTTAGCCGTTTATTCCGCCGCCACCACCACATCGGATTTTTCCGCGCGCTCCGTTGGCGCTGGCCTCTGCGCTGGCCCATGTATCTGATCGCGGGACTATTGCTCGCCCTGGCGGTTCAACTGCTCGCGCATTTTCTGCCCGCGCCGCCCGAACTGCCCATCGACAAAATGTTGCGTACCCCTCTGGACGCCTGGCTGATGAGCGCCTTTGCCGTCTTGGTCGCTCCCTTTGCGGAGGAGGTCTTGTTTCGCGGGCTGCTCTTTCCGGCTCTCGCCCGCCGCGCAGGCGCGCTGATTTCGCTGCTTGCAACCTCCGTGCTCTTCGGTGCAATTCATGCCGGCCAGCTTGGAGGGGCCTGGGCGCAGGTCGCTTGCATTATTCTCGTGGGCGCTGTATTGACCGCCGTCCGCTGGCGCTTCCACTCTCTCGCCTCGTCCACGCTCGTGCATGTTGGCTATAACGGAGCCCTCTTTGTCGCGCTTTTCATGCAAACGCGTGGCTTTACGAATTTTTCACTCCCACTCCGATGAGACGGGCAGCCCCACTTGCTCCCGCTCCTCGCCTCTTGCTATCGTGAAATCCATGTCTGACGCGCGCCGGCAACTTCTCACCCTCCTCTCCCAGCACTCCTTCCGCCTTGGCCAGTTCAAGCTCTCCAGCGGGGGCACCAGCGACTACTACGTCGATTGCCGCACCACAACCTTGCGGGCCGAGGGCGCGCTCCTGACCGGACGCATCTTTCTCCAGGAAATTGAAAGCCGCGGCTGGCGTCCGCGGGCTATTGGCGGGCTCACCATGGGAGCCGATCCCATCGTTGTCGCGGTGGCCCTGCTCAGCGCGCAGCAAGCCAATCTGCGCCCGTCTGATGGCGCTGCCGCCGTGGCGCACGAACCGATTCACGGCTTCCTGGTACGCAAGTCGGAAAAGACTCACGGCACCGGACAGCGCTTTGAAGGCTTCCGCGAGAAGGGCGCGCGCGTCGTCATCGTCGACGATGTTTGCACCACGGGAGCTTCTACCGTACAGGCAATCGAGGCCGCCCGCGAATACGGCTTTGAGATTGTCGGCGTGATGTGTCTGGTGGAGCGCGAAGAGGCCCTGGGGCGCCCCGCCGTGCAAAGCGCCGCCGGCGGAGTGCCTTTCGTCTCCATCTTCACTGACTCCGACGTGCGGGCAGAGCACCTTCGCCATCTCGGTTGACCGGCACCTTCATCCCGCGCGGCATTGCCTCCGTCGCCAAGCCGGAATACGATGAAACCATGGCCACATTCTGTACGCAGGGCCCGGGGAGTTTTCAGCAATGATGTTCGGCAAACTTGGTCTCGTCATGATCGTTGTGCGCGACATGGAGCGCAGCGTTGCGTTTTACAGGGATGTGCTCGGCCTCAAACTTCTCATCCATCAAGATAACTGGAGCCAGTTTGATGCCGGCAACATTCTCATCGGTCTTCATCCGGATGGCGAGGAGGTCAAGGTGAGTCCCACCACCGGCATGAGCATTGGAATCTACGTCGATGACGTCGATAAGGCAGTCGCCGAAATCCGCCGCCGCCTTGCCAGGATCGCCGTTGGCCCGCGCCCGGAGCCCTTTGGCCGCTGGGCTCTCCTCTTCGATCCGGATGGATACAGCATCCAGATTATCGAGATGGCGCGCAGCCTTCGCGCTCAACACAAACTGGGGCCGGAGCAGGAAAAGCTCTGACTCGCGTGCAGACGGAAATCCCTCCGCCGCGGCGGAGGGATCTGCAATCCGTCAACTCTTATCGTGTTTGCTGGGTCACGTGGTTGTGGTGATGATGGTGATGCTTGTGGTGCTTTTTGGCAAAGGCAGGCATCGCTGCGCTCAGCAGCAGAACACCGGCCAGTACTGCGATCATCGTTTTCTTCAACGCTTCTCCTCCACCCAACGCCCCATCGGAGCGCCTACTCTGTTTCTAGCACTTCGCACGGGTTCTTGCCATAGGGTTAAGGTATTTTTCCCTGCGTAAAACTTTACTGGTGTGATTCTTCCTGAATACAGATTCTTCGCCCGCCGCTTTCCGTGCGCAATGCCCGTGCAAACCATTTACACTACCTTCACTTCAACCGACTGGATGAAACTTTGTGCTCGAAACCCTGAAGTGGACTGATTCTGGCGTTCTATTCATTGACCAAACCAAGCTGCCGACTGAAGAGACTTGGGTCAACTGCGCCAACTACGAGGCCGTGGCCGATGCCATTCGCACCATGATCGTGCGTGGCGCTCCCGCCATTGGCGTCGCCGCGGCCATGGGCATCGCCCTGGGAGCGCGCGACCTGTGCGTCACCAGCGTTGCGGAATTTCGCAACGGGCTCGGCCAAATCTGCCGGGTCATGGGCGAAACCCGTCCCACCGCCGTAAATCTTTTCTGGGCCATCCGCCGCATGCAGCGCCGCTTTGAGGAACTCAGCGGCCGGCCCATTGCTCATATCAAGCAGGCGCTCATCGATGAGGCGCTGGCCATCTATGCCGAAGACATTGCCAGCAATCGCGCCATGGGAGCTAACGGCGCCGCGCTCATGCCCCAGGCCGGTGGAGTGCTCACCCACTGCAACGCGGGAGCACTGGCCACGGCAGGCTACGGCACCGCGCTCGGAGTGATCCGAGCCGCTGTCGAGGCAGGCAAACAAATTCACGTCTTCGCCGACGAAACCCGTCCCTTCCTCCAGGGCGCGCGCCTCACCGCCTGGGAGCTGATGAAGGACAACATTCCCGTTACCCTGATCGCCGACAACATGGCGGGAGTGATGATGGCGCAGGGCAAAATTCAGGCGGTCATCGTAGGCGCCGATCGCATCGCCGCCAATGGCGACACGGCCAATAAGATCGGCACCTATTCGGTCGCAATCCTGGCCAGGGAACACGGCATTCCGATGTACGTTGCCGCACCATTTTCCACCGTCGATCTGGAAACCCCTGATGGCTCGGGAATTCCCATCGAGCAGCGGGCTGCCAGCGAGGTTACGCACTTCGGCGGCAGGCAGATCGCCCCGACCGGAGTTGCGGTTGAAAATCCCGCCTTCGACGTTACCCCCGCGCGTTACATCCGCGCCATCATCACCGAGCGCGGCGTGGCCACGGCGCCCTTCAACGACTCTCTGCGGAAGCTTGGAGAAAGCCAGGCGCCAGCGTTTAGCGGAAAACCTGAGGGCGCAATAAAAGCGCGTTGATTTTGCAATCAAGCTGGGTGCCCCAGCTTCGCGCCGATGTTTTTCCGGCGCTAACCTGGGAAGCAACGCCATCCACTCCGACGGGTGTTGTTCTTGCTCTTGCCTCCGCTCTTGCTTAAGCTGGGTTTGCCTTCACAAACGCAGCGATCTTCGCCGCCTCCTCGTCGCTCAACCGGAAGCTTGCCGCCGGCAGAATACCTTCCACCTGGCTGGCCCTGCGCGCCCCGACAATCGCGGCGGTCAATGCCGGATTGCGCAGCGTCCAGGCAATTGCCACAACACCGGGCTGCAGCTTATGTGAATCTCCTATTTCGCGCAGCAATTCCACCAGCTTCAGATTGCGCGAGAGCTTCGGCTCCTTGAACTGCGGAGCGCGGCGGCGCCAATCGTCCTCGGGCATTTTAGCGATGCGCTCTGCCGTCATTTTTCCGGTGAGCAGTCCGCTGGCCATCGGCGAGTAATTGATCACGCCGATATTGTTCTGTTTGCAGAAGGGAAGAAGTTCTTTCTCCGCCGCCGGATTCACCAGTGAATACGGCGGCTGCAGAGAAGTGATCGGCGCAATCTTCTGCGCCCGCTTCATCTGCTCCACGCTAAAGTTGGAGACGCCAATGTAGCGCACCTTTCCCTCTTCCTTGATGCGCGCCAGAGTCTCCCAGCCCTCTTCGATCTCAGCCTCCGGATCGGGCCAGTGAATCTGGTAGAGATCGATTGCGTCGACCTTTAGCCGCCGCAGTGAGTTCTCTACCTCTTCGCGCAGCGATTCCTTTTTCAGGCTCCGGTATATCTTGCGGTTTTCATGCCAGCGCATCGAGCACTTGGTAAAGACATAAGGTTTTTTCGCGGAGCCGGCCAGAGCCTTGGCGACAATCTCCTCGGAATGTCCGAGGCCGTAAATTGCGGCTGTGTCAATCCAGTTCACGCCGCCTTCGAGCGCGCGTCGAATCGCCTCGACCGATTCGTTGTCGTCCTGCGGTCCCCAGCCAAAATCCCAGTTGCCGCCGCCGATCGCCCACGCTCCAAAACCAATTCGAGTGAGCTTTAGATCCGAGTTTCCAAGTTGCCGAGTTTCAAGTGAAGTGCGGTTTTTCTCAAGTGTAGTAGTCATACTGATTGGATGCGATGCGCCCGTCATCCGTCACATGTCTATGCAGCGCTGGACCTTTCCGGCTGGCCTTGTGCGTGGTGATGTGCGCGCAAATAGTCCTGCGCATTGTGATAGCCCTCGATCGTGCCAACGTCCATGTAGTGCTCCCCGTTTGCTGCGGCATGAACCGGGTTTCCGGCCGCAATGTAGGCGTTCAGCAGATGGCCCAGGTACTCATCCTCGCGGTGGCGCGACTCCCAGAGCATGCGGAGTTCGTGGAAGGCGCGGCCCGAGGCGGTCACCGCTCCCCATATCCAGTTCGACCCAGGCTCCGGCTGCTTCACAACCACACGCTCGACGCGGCCATTTTCATCGCAGATCACGGCGTCGAAGGCGCTTGGATTGGGAACGGGAAAGAGCACCAGGCTCACTCCCGGTCCCTGCTCGACGGAAGCGCGAAAAGCATTCTCGGGAAACCAGATGGTATCCGGAAGGCCGATGAGCACCGGCTCGTCGGAGCGCACGAATGGCTCGGCGCGGAATAAGGCGTCGCACAAACCGCGCGGACGCCGCTGCACCGCGTAGAAAATTTCAGCGGCGTAGTCGCGCTCGGCATAATAGCGCACAATGTCGCTCTTCTCCGCCGAGATCACCATGCAGATCTGGCGTGCGCCGGCGGCAATCATGCGCTCCACCAGGTACTCGGAAACGGCTTTGGGCCGCTCGACGCCGTCAACGGCGCGTGAGCCCACCGGCAGAAGTTCTTTGCTGCATCCGAGCGGCTGTATGCGCAGTCCGGCTCCGGCTGCGGGGATGATACCGATCATGCGGCCTCCATCTGTATGTTGCGAATTACGTTACGAATTTGAGGCGAGCGGGCGGCGTCGAAAGCAGCCAGCATGGTGAGTGCGCGCTGGCTTCCGGTGTGCTCGTCAAGAGTCCGCTGCCGGGCACGTCGGGCCATCCGTCGCAACTCCGCACCGGAACGGTCGAGCGCGCGCAGCACCGTGCCGGTGTCGCCGGCGACGAGCACTTCCTGGCCTGGTTCGAAGAACGAATCGAGTCCGGCAAACCAGTCGGTAATAATCGGTGCTCCGCAGGCGGCAGCTTCAAAAAATCGTCCCGAGGGACAGTATCCGGAGGCAGCCATTTCCTCCCGCGTGAGATTGAGCGTGAGCCGGGAAGAGCAGTAGAGCGCGGCATGATCGCTCGGCCCGACATGTTCAAAGCGTTGCACATTCGAGGGCCAATGCCACTCCGGCGGATAGAGCGAACCAGCGAGCGTGAAACGCAAAGAGGAGCGCTGCCGGGCCGCTTCCAGAAACATGGACTCCAGTTTGGCCTGGCGGTCTGCGGCGTAGGTTCCCATATAGCTGAGTTCACAACGCAACTCCGGATACGACTGCACCGGGCGATACACGTCCGAATCCACGCAGCCGAAAAGCGGGCGCGCAAGCTTGACCCCGAAATCCCGTTCCAGTGCGAGGAGCGCGCCGCCGCCCGTCCAGGAGAGAACAAGATCAAAGGCCGGGAGCTGACTCGCGCGCAGATAATCGAGATCGCCTTCCGCGAGGCGGTTCAATGTGATCGGCGTATCCAGATCGTAGAAGACGCGCAGCGGACCATCCAGTGAGAGCATCCCATCGGCAATGCGCGCACCCTCCGGGACGTAGCTCGCGGTCACCACCACGTCAGACTCTGCGGCTTCGCTCAGCGCGCGGCTGCGGATGGCGTCCCAGGAGGAGTAAAGCTTGAGGTCGCAGTATTCGCACTCGCTGAAATCGCGATGCCTGGCGTAATAGGGCATATCGCGCTCATAGAAAGTGATCCGGTGCCCGAGCCGGTGCAGCGCACGGAGAATTGCACGATACGGAGTGGCGTGACCATTGCCCCATGAAGAGGACAGAGTCAGGCCGAAAAGTGTGATCTTCAATGCGCACCATCCGCTTCCGCAGCCCAGCCCGCAAAGTACGGGCTTATCTTTATCCTGCTCAGCTTTGGATGAGAACTACGCGTGAGGTGTTTGCTCGATTCTTTCTGGCTATTGATTGCTGCAGGGACACCGCTCGCAAACGCGTCCGGCAGCGCTGCCTGTTCAACGTGGCGAAACCACTGCACAAACGACAGGGATCCGGCCGGAGCCGAATCCCTGTCTGCTTACGGAGAACTAAGGCTTAAACCAACTTCGCGTCCAGAGTAATTTCCGCGTTGAGCAGGCGCGAGACCGGGCATCCAGCCTTGGCGTCGGCGGCGGCTTTCTGGAACTTGGCCTCGTCGGCGTTGGGAATTTTGGCGCGCAGCTCCAGGTGAATCTTAGTGATGGTGAAGTTCGCGCCGACTTTTTCAAAGGTGAGCGCAGCCTTGGTGTCGATTGCGTCTGCCTTCATGCCAACGCCCTCCAGTTGTGCTGAGAGCGCCATCGAGAAGCATCCGGCGTGCGCTGCTGCGATAAGTTCCTCGGGGTTGGTGCCCACGCCGTTCTCAAAGCGCGTGCCAAATGAATATTGCGTCTGCGAGAGGACTCCGCTGCCGGTGGTGACCGTCCCTCGTCCGTCTTTCAATCCGCCCTGCCAGTGGGCGCTTGCCGATCTTTGCATTGCGATGACTCCTAGCGCGCGTTGATATGCGCGACCGATCATGTTAAATGATGCTTCCTATGGGATGCCATGGCCGGTACAAAAGTCGCGCTTCTTTGGACAACCATTGCACGGGAAGGCAATGGTTGGGAAGCTCAGGTTAACGGATGAGTAAATCCTTTGGGATGGACCCCAAAGGATTTACCGATAAGTAATCAGTCGCCAGTAAACGATTACCTATAAGGTTAATAGTTGCGAAGGTCGGGGATTGCCTGCCGCTCCGTTGCAGACTGAACTTTGCGTGGCAATGGCGAGCTGGAAATCAAGAGCAGCCATAAATTGGCATGAGCTTTATTTCAATTTCACTTTGGCTTTACACTCCTGAAGTGTATCCAACCAGGACGCGCGCGCTGGGATGCGGTATCGGCGCGGCATGGTACCGTGCGGCGGTGATCATCGCTCCCATCCTGGCCGGGCTGATTGTAAGCAAGTATTCTGTTTCTTATGTCTTTGCCATGTTTGGAGTGGTAGCTTTGATTGGCTTCGTGATCACCGCTCTGTTCGCGACGGAGAGCAAGGGAAGAATTCTCGAGGAGGTATCGCCGTAACGAAGAATGAAACGCGATTGCTCTGTGGTGCCATGACCCTGGTCATGTTCCTTGCGCTCTCATGCCGGCGCTCGCGAGAAGGCGACTTCAAGCCGAGCGCGCTGGCAACCGGGCTGTACAGCGGACAGAGTTTGCAAAAAGTGGAAGACGAGCTTGACCTGAAGGCCGGCAGCTTCGAGATTCTTGAAGACCGTACGCCGCTGCCGAGCGATGCGCGCCCGCCCAACCGGCTGCTGGTAATCTCAAAAAAGAACGCGCGGCTTGAAGGACAGATGGGTGAGCTGGAGCTTACGTTTTTCAACGATCGCCTGATGACCGCACAGTTCTATCCGGCTGACATTGCCGCCGCGCGCGCCGCCGTGGAGGCGGCCCAGAAGCTGACGCTCGCCACCGGAGAAGCCCACATCCGGCCATCGACGCGAGTCTGGGTGGGCAAAGACGAGAACGGGCGCGGCTACATCGGATGGATTGATAAGAGCCTGCAGGCCGAGCAGGATGCCTGGGTGAAGCAGTACGGACATTAACCGGAGGCGGGAGCGAAATGACCGCGATTGATATGAATAAATTGCGCGCCGAGATTGACTCCATCGACGAAGCGCTGGTGGAGCTATTCAATCGACGGGCCCGCTGCGCGCTGGAGATTGGCCGCTACAAGCAACAAAACCGGATGGCGGTCCATGAGCCCAAGCGCGAGACGGTGGTGATGGCCAACGTGGCGCGCAACAACAAAGGGCCTCTGCCGAACGAGGAGTTGGCGACGATTTACGCGTCGATCCTGGCCGCGATGCGGCGGCTGCAATCGCCCGACGTGCTGGAGCGCTCGTGAACGTGTCCGTGGATCGTCCATCGCTGAAGCGGGTAAGCGTGATCGGCCTGGGGCTGATGGGCGGCTCGCTGGCGCTGGCCTTGCGACGGGCCGGAGTGGCGGAGCACATTGTGGGCTGCGGCCGCGCGGAGTTGTTGCGGCGGGGGCAGGAGATGGGCGCCATCGACTCGGGTTCGGTGGATGCGGCAGAGTCGGTGGCGGAGAGCGATTTTGTTTTTCTCTGCACGCCGGTGGAGACCAGCATCGGATTGATGGCGCGGATCGCGCCAAGGCTGCGCCCGGGAGCGCTGGTGAGCGATGTGGGCAGCACGAAGAGCGCCTTCGCCAAGGCGGCGCGCGAGATCTTCGGCGCATCGGCCTACGAGCGAGTGCTTCCCGGACATCCGCTGGCGGGCCGCGAACTCTCCGGCCTGGAGCACGCTTCAGCCGATCTATACGCGGGCTGCACCTGGGTGCTGACGCCGCTGGTGGCCGAGACGCAAGGTCAACTACTCGACTCAAGCAAAGGAAGCCTGGGTGAGCCACCCGCGGGCTTTACCGGAGAAGCCGCCGGGCTGACGGCTGCACAACGCACACTGCGCGCGGCGCTGGAGGCGATTGGAGCGCACGTGATCTTCGCCTCTCCGGAGGGGCACGACCACGCGCTGGCCTACACCAGCCACCTGCCGCAGATGCTTTCGAGCGCGCTGGCACTTACCCTGGAAGAAGCCTTCGGGGCGGACAATCCGGCGCTACAGGTGCATGCGGGCGGGTTGAAATCCATGCTGCGGCTGGCCGGGAGCGATCCGGCGATGTGGGAGCAGATTGCCGCCAGCAACCGGGGGAATATCGCCGAAGCTCTGGAGCGGCTGGAAGCCGAGCTGAGAAAGCTGCGTGAGAGCCTGGGGAGTGCGGAGTTCCGGAAGAGATTTGAGCAGGCAAGAGAGTATGCGAAGTTTGTGAAGGGGTGAAGGATCTCCCGCTCCAAAACGTAATGGAGCTCCTGAGACCCGACAAACTGCGACAGCCATGGCGCACCGGCCAATGCCCCGCGCCCCGGCTCAGTTGGCCGAGACGCTCTGCGGGGTTGCGGGCGGGCTAGGCTCCGGCTTTCTTTTCGATCTTCGCCCAGGAGTCTTTGAGCGGCAGGGTGCGATTAAAGACCAGGCTGCCGGGTTTGGAGTCGGAGTCGACGCAGAAGTAGCCGACGCGCTCGAACTGATAGCGATCCTCGACCTGCACGGAGGCGAGCGAGGGTTCGAGCTTGGCGTCGAGCAGGGTCTCCAGCGAGTTGGGATTCAGATTGTCGAGGAAGCTCTCACCCTCTTCGAAATCGCCGGGATCGGACTTAGTGAAGAGCTTGTCGTAGATGCGAATCTCGGCTGGAATGGCATGGCCGGCGGAGACCCAGTGGATCGTCGACTTGACCTTGCGGCCGTCGGGCGAGTTGCCGCCACGGCTGGCAGGATCGTAAGTGCAGCGCACCTCGATGACTTTTCCCTCGGCATCCTTGACCACGCTGGTTGCAGTGATGAAGTAGGCGTTGCGCAGACGCACCTCCTTGCCCGGCGAGAGACGGTAATACTTGGGCGGAGGAACTTCGCGGAAATCATCCTGCTCGATGTAAATTTCGCGCGAGAAAGGCACCTGGCGGATTCCGGCGCTAGTATCTTCGGGATTGTTCGCCACTTCGACGAACTCTTCCTTGCCTTCGGGGTAGTTCTCGATGACGACCTTCAGCGGGCGCAACACGGCCATGGCGCGCGGGACTTGCTTGTTAAGAACTTCGCGCTGGAAGTGCTCCAGCATTTCGATGTCCGTGGAGCCGTTGGTGCGCGATGCTCCAATAGCGGCGCAGAAGTTTCGGATTGCCTCGGCGGTGAAGCCTCGGCGGCGGATGCCGCAGATGGTTGGCATGCGCGGATCGTCCCAGCCGTTAACGCGCTTTTCCTGCACGAGCTGCAACAACTTGCGCTTGCTAAGCAGGGTATAGGTGAGGTTCAGGCGGTCAAACTCGATCTGCTGCGAAGGAAAGATTCCGAGCTGTTCGATGTACCACTTATAGAGCGGCTGATGGTCGGTGAACTCCAGCGTACACATGGAGTGGGTGACCTTCTCAAGCGAATCCGACTGGCCGTGGGCGAAGTCGTACATCGGGTAGATGCACCACTTGTCTCCGGTGCGATGATGCTCGGCGTGGAGAATGCGGTACATGACCGGATCGCGCATGTTGAGATTGGGCGAGGCCATATCAATCTTGGCGCGGAGAACGCGGGTACCGTCAGGAAACTCGCCCTGGCGCATGCGCTCAAAGAGATCGAGGTTCTCCGCGATGCCGCGGCTGCGATAGGGACTGTCTATGCCGGGCTCGGTAAGGGTGCCGCGATGCTGGCGAATTTCGTCGGCGGTGAGGTCATCGACATAAGCGTTGCCGCTCTTTACGAGCTGCACCGCCCAGTCAAAGAGCTGATCGAAGTAATCGGATGCATAACAAAGGCGATCCCACTGGAAGCCGAGCCAGCGCACATCGGTCTGGATGGAGTCTACGTACTCCTGCTCTTCCTTCTCGGGATTGGTGTCGTCAAAGCGCAGGTTGGTGAGACCGCCGAATTCGTCGGCCAGACCGAAGTCGAGGCAGATGGCTTTGGCGTGGCCGATGTGCAGGTAGCCGTTTGGTTCCGGAGGAAAGCGTGTCTGCACAACGGCGTCGCCGTACTTCCTGGTCTTCAGATCCTCGATGAAGATCTCGCGGATGAAGTTGGAGGGTCGAGGAGCGGACTCAGCCGGGGGATTTGCGGCAGCATCTTTACTTTCCGGTTTCACACTGGTCATGACTCACATTCCTTTACGTAACAAACAAGCAGCAGCAAAAGTCGCACGATCAAGACTGCCACTATAGCTTGGCAATGGCCTGGGCAATACGCTCCAGGCAAAGCTCACGGCCCAGCACTTCCATTGTCTCAAAGAGCGGCGGCGCATTCTTGCGTCCGCAGACGGCGACCCGGATGGGCTGAAACATCGGCCCGGCTTTCAGGTTGAGCCGAGCGGCAGCCCCACGCAGAGCAGATTCCAGCGCTGCGTGCTCGAAGGGTGTAGAGGCCAGCAGTTCGTGCGCCTCGATAAGAACGCGCCGGGCCAGTGCTGCATCGCCTTTCTGCGGAATCAGCTCAATGCAATCATACGGCGGAAGCTGGCTGGCAAAAAAGAAGTCGGCGGCGGTATTTACGTCGCGGAGAAACTTGATGCGCTCGCGAATCAGCGGAGTGACCTGGAGCAGCTTTTCCGACGTTGCGGGCAGCCCCGCCTGCTGCAGGAAAGGCAAAAGCTGCGCGGAAAGCTGCGCGATTGGCAGTGCGCGAATGTGCTCGGCATTGAGCCAGACAGCTTTCGGGTCGAATGGGTCCTCTTCCCTGAAGTTGACGACGGCGTTTGCGCGATTGACGCCTTCGAGGGTGAAGGCCGAAGTTAGTTCCGCGAGAGTGAGGAAGTCGCGGTCATCCTTGGGCGACCAGCCGAGCAGGCAGAGGAAGTTGACGAAGGCTTCGGGCAGAAAACCTGCGTCGCGGTAGGTGGTGACGCTGACGACCGGGCCGTGGCAGCGCTTGGAAAGCTTGGTGCCGTCTGGAGCTACGAGCAGCGGGAGATGCGCAAACTGCGGAGCCTCGGTTCCGGCGGCCTCAAAGATGAGCAGGTGCTTGTAGGTGTTCGAGAGGTGATCCTGACCGCGAATAATGTGGCTGATACGAAGGTCGGCATCGTCTGCGCAAGAGGCCAGATGATAGGTCGGCATGCCGTCGCTGCGCAGCAGGGCGAAGTCCTCGACCTCGTCGGCAAGCTTGCTCTGTTCGCCATAAACGGAATCGGCAAAACGCAGGATGTGGTTGTGGCCGCGCGGCACGCGGAAGCGCAGGGCAAAAGGCTCACCGGCGGCGGCTCGGCGGTCGCTCTCGACACGCGTAAGATCGCGCATGCCGGGATTGAAAAGCCATGCGCCTTGCGGGCCGGATGAATCGCTTTCTCCACTGTGGGCGGGGGTGAAGTCGCGGTAGGCGAGGTCCCGGGCGAAAATGGCCTCGGCGATCCCACGGTGCAGGGCCAGGCGCTCAGACTGCTTGTACTCTTCGTCCCAGCAAAGCCCGAGCCAGCGCAGACCGTCGAAGATGGAGTTGACGCTGGCATCGGAATTGCGCTCGACATCGGTGTCATCAAGACGCAGCACCATGACGCCGCCATTGTGACGGGCATAAAGCCAGTTGAAGATGAAGGTGCGCGCACTGCCCACATGGAGGAAGCCGGTGGGAGATGGCGCAAACCGGACTCTTAGCATAAGCACTTAGTATAAACGCTGAGCGGTTGAGGGTGCGGGGGAGGCGCAAAATCAAAGCCCCGCGCGAAGCAGGCTCGCGAGGGGCTCTCTGCAATGCTTGCGTTCAGCTGTTCGCTTGCTTCTCGGCAAGAGGCCCGATGATGGGCAAAACCACTTTTTCGCCCTGATAGCTCTTCCACATCATGAAGAGCCAGATCAGCAGGAATAACAAGCTTACAAGGAGGTGCAGCGCACCCACCATCAGTCCCAATGAGAAGCTGATTGCGTGGAACATGATCGTCACCATGGTGACGGCAATGTGAACCACGAAGACTGCCACGTTAAGAAAGATGGACTGGAAGGCATGGAAGCGCACGCGCCGGTCCTGACTGTACGGAGCGAGTACGAGAAAGATGATCCCTGTGATGAAGCCGAAGAGATAGCATAGGGCGGAAGCGCCGTTAATGCTGATCCCTGGTTGTAAGCTCACGGCAGTGGTCTGCTGCTGAGCCGCGGCGCCGGGAGCTGCGGCTGAAGCTCCGCAGTTACCACAGAACGCAACGTTCTCCTGTATCTGGGAACCACACTTCGGACAAAAAGCCATCCTCTCCTCCACTTTGCGATTGCCGCCGCGAATTTCTCCGTCGCGTACGGAGCTGGAAAAACAGGTGGGCAATTGTACCCTGCTTTTGCGTAGGTTGCGATGAATTTTCAAGGGATGAATTCCTGAAGCAAGCGGACCGCGCCCGAAGGCGCGGTCCGGAGCAACTGGGCGAGGCTCGGAGGGTCAGCAGTGAAATTCTATTGCTGATCCGCGATTCTCTTTGCTAGAGCTGCTCGACGAGCACGTATGCGTTGTAGCTGCCGCCCGTGGGAGCCGTTCCCGAGCTGTAGATCTGTCCGTAGACGGTGATCGCCTGCCCGCTCGCAACCCAGATCGGCGTAACCACCGAGGATGCGCATGGCGTCACCAGGTTGCAGGTGGCCGTGGTCAGCGATGTCGTCGATACACCGTCGTTCCATTGCAGCGTGATCTGCTCGCTGGCGCATGGGATCGAAGTACATGTGCCCATCGTCGGGACATTCATGTACACCGTCACGCGGTAGAAGCCAGCTGTGGCCGGGGTGTAGAGCGTAGTCAGCGGTAAAGGCACCGCATAACTGCCGCCCGTAAGCGCGACATTCGCTACCACCACCGGCGCGCTGCCCAAGGTGCCGGTTGGGCTGATGCTGCCGCAGCTGACTCCGCCTGCCTGGGTCACCCCGGTCACTGCCGAGCCCGCCGAACACGTACCGCTCACTCGAGCCTGGATCGCCGCGGTGTTGACCGCAATCGTCGGCGCCGTCGCGGTGCCCGCAACGGTCAGCGAAGTGTCGGCCGCAGCCAGGGTGTACGCCGCTGTTGCCTGGGTTGTGCCGTCCTGGAAGGTCATTGCGCCGCCGCTGCCCTTGGTCAGGATCATGTTTCCGTTTACTTCCAGCGCAGGCAGAGTGCTCGTGATGCTTGCGCCGGGGGTGGTGGTTCCGATGCCGACACTGCCGGCGTCGGTGATGCGCAGCCGCTCGGTCGCC
>JBEKGH010000012.1:0-78980 GCA_050012895.1 Occallatibacter sp. | reverse complement strand
CAAGAACCGTTTCCAGAGGAACCGGTTTACGATGACGTGCTAAAGCAGGAAAAGCTTGTTTTTCACCGATGCAGTAGGCATACCATGCCATGACGAGACACTCCGTCCGCGTGCGCCCCTATCGTCTGGCGCCGCTGGTTGATGAAGCTCTGTGAACTTGGGAACAACTGCATGCATAGTGGTACGAAGGCGGGACCTTGGTCGCGGCTTCTTTTTGAACTACCGGGAATATAGTCCCCTGAAAATACGACTGGCAACACCCCAGTGGAAAAAGTTGGCTAGAGTGTGCAAATTGTGTGGAAATCGTGTTGATGAGACAAAGCAGTCGATTGAGTCCATAAACTTTGTGCGCCAGAGCACCGAAAAGTGCCTCCGCTGCGGGGCGATTCGCATCTCCGGGCAATTTCATGAGGAGGATGGACATCTGAAGCAACGGGTTTTGAAAGGGCACGGCTTCAGCCTTGCCGATGGGCAGGTCAAAGCGACCTCGGCTTTAGCCGCCGAGGGGTGTTTTTGCCGGCTCAACTCCATCCCCCAGGCCTGAAGGACAGACATTTTTCTTGGCAGCTTTCTATGGCACGGCTGAAGCCATGCCCTTTCAAAGCACATTTCCCGGCTCGCATCGTTCATGCGATTTCGTTGTTTGGCAGCCCTTCAGGATCGGTCTCACGGGCCAATCTCTAGTAGACTCAACGGAAGAATGGCTGTCCCTTCCCGATCCGCTTATCGCTCTCTCTCCGCTCTCGCCTCTTTCGCGCTTCCGCTTCTTATTGCCGCGGAATTGATGTCCGGCTCCTCGTTTGCCGCCGCCCAGGGAACGCACCTGTGGACGCAATCGCAAATGGAGGAGTTTGAAAAAGGCACTCCTGACGGAGTGGCGATTGAGAGCGACGGGCAACTGCGCCAGGGACCAGGGCTGACCGAGCAGTTGACCACGCCGTCGACTTTTGTGTGGGCATTAGCTGTGGAGAAGCCTGGCGCCGTATACGCCGGAACCGGCACGCCGGCTTCGGTGCTGCGGCTTGCCGGGCAGAAGGGCGAAAGGCCATTCACCCTCTTTGAAACCAGGGACCTGAGCGTTCAGGCATTGTGCCTGGGACCGGATGGCTCGCTCTATGCGGCCACGCTGCCCAGTGGCAAGGTCTACAAGCTGAACCCCAACGCAACAGAGAAACAGGACGAATCGAATGCCACGCTGGTATTTGATGCCGCCAAGGTTGGCGCGGCAGCAGGCGGGGAGAGCAATCCGGCTTCGCCGCAACCGAGCACCCAATCACGGTACGTCTGGGCACTGACCTTCGACTCTTCCGGACGGCTGTATATCGCAACAGGCAATCCAGGCGCCATCTACCGTGTCGATCCCGCGAAGCCCGGCGCGGCGCCGGAACTGTTCTTCGAGAGCGACGAAGCGCATATCCGCACTCTCGCGTGGGACGCAAAGGGGAATCTGATTGCCGGCTCCGATGGTTCCGGGCTGGTCTACCGCATCGATCCGCAGGGCAACGGATACGTGCTCTTCGAAGCGCCGCGGCGCGAGATTACGTCCGTTGTGATCGGGGCCAACGGCACGATCTATGCGGCGTGCGTGGGCGACAAGAGCCGTAACCCATTGCCTCCGTTGCCGGTGCAGGGCATCGGCTCGGTCAGTGTCACGATTGTGCAGCCCGAATCGTTGCAGGCGGCAAACATCAGTGCCTCAGTGCCCGAGGGGACGGATATTTACGCTTTGACGGAGGGCCAGGCGCCACGCAAACTCTGGTCGGGCAAGGATGAGATTGTCTATGCGCTGGCTGCCCGGGCCGATGGCCTGTTGGCGTTGAGCGGGAATCGCGGACGCATCTTCCGCATTCATCGCGACGGCAGCTACGCCGACATTGCCCACCTGCAGGCGCAGCAGGGCCTGAGTCTCGCTTCCGTTCAGGGCACGGAAGGAATGGGCGGAGTCCTCATCGGCACCGGGAACACCGGCAAGGTAGTTTTGCTGGGCGCATCGGAGAAGCACGAATACGCGAGCGATGTTCTGGATGCCGGCGCCTTTGCCCGATTTGGCCGCGTGGAGGTCGAGCCGGGTTCGGCAGGCTATGAGATTTTGACCCGCACGGGCAATGTGGAGCAGCCGGTGCGCGGCTGGAGCGACTGGCAACCCCTTCAGAATGGTTCTGTAGCATCGCCGCCCGGGCGTTTTCTTGAGTGGAAGGCCGTGCTGCACAAAGACGGTGCGCTGGGGAGCGTGGGCGTTAACTATTTGCCCGTAAATTCCGCGCCCGTGGTCGACGATCTGGTGGTGGTTCCTGGAGCGCGTCTGAATCCGCTGGGCTCTATTTCGCAGAACCAGACAGTGAACATCGCGTTCCCCACGCCCAGCCAAGGGTCGACGCTCCCCTTTGACGCCGGACCGAGCGGCGCCCTGCAGGCCAACAAGGACCGCACCGGCGTGACCGTGCGCTGGGCCGCGCACGACGACGACGGCGACGATCTGATCTATTCTCTCTACCTGCGCGGCGATGGTGAGACCGTTTGGCGGCTGCTCAAGGACAAGATCACCGAGAAAGCGTACAGCTTCGATGCCATGCTGATTCCCGACGGCGGCTATCGCATCAAGGTCGTCGCGTCCGACGCACCTTCGCACACGCCGGCCGATGCGCTCACCGGCGAAAAGGTGAGCGATCGTTTCGAGATCGACACGACGCCGCCCGTAGTTTCCAACTTGAAAGCCGCGGTTGTGCCGAAAACGACGGCGTGCGCCGGCCGCTGCTGTTTCACGCCGTTTTCCATCAGCTTCGACGCCGAAGATGCGACATCGCCCATCGCACACGCCGAGTATTCTCTCGACGCCGGACCGTGGCAGCATATCGATCCGCAGGGCCAGCTCTCCGACTCGAAGCACGAGCACTATATTTCCTGCCTCGGCTTGCCCGAAGAAGGCGGAAAGCCCGTCGAGCACCTCATCACCGTTCGCGTCTACGATCGCTACGACAATATCGGCGTCGCCAAGACGATGATTCCCGCGCAAGGACAGTAACAGCTTGTGGCAAAAGTCAGTTTTGTAACAGGGCACGAGTTTACTCGTGCCGTAAGTTGAGCAAAATAAATACTGGGCTTTAGCCCCTGAGGGATGCCTTTCGCGGCGGTTTCGAGTTTTACCACAGACTGGCAAACACCATGCGATTCGAACTCTATGTGGCGGCGCGGTACCTGAAGGCCAAGCGACGGCAGGCCGTGGTCGGTGTCGTCACCGTGATTTCCATCCTGGGCGTTACGGCGGGCGTGGCAGCGCTCATCATCGCCCTCGCCATTACCAACGGCATGCGGCGCGACTTGCAGGATAAGCTGCTCGGCTCCAGTGCGCATGTGCAGTTGATGCAGGTGGAAGGGCGCGGCATTCCCGACTGGCGGCAGCTTTTGGCGCGTTTGCGCCAGATGCCGCACGTGACTGCGGCTTCGCCGGGTTTGTACGAGCAGGTGGTCGTGGCACGCGGCGCGCGGGATGGCTACGCACTGATTGAGGGAATTCTACCCGGCGATGAGCGAACTGTGAGCGACCTGCTCTCGACGGCCACTCCGGGAGCGCTACAGGAGTTGGAGCCGCGGCCCGAAACAGCCGGCGCAGAGAGCAGGGAACTGCCGCCAATCGTGCTGGGCAGCGACCTCGCAGAAACGATCGGCGCGGTTGCCGGCGATTCCGTCATGGTGGTGAGCCCGCAGGGAGAATTGACGCCAATGGGCGGACTCATCCCAAAGTACATGACCTTTCGCGTTGCAGGGACTTTTCACTCCGGCTTTTACCAATACGACGCGGAAATGGGCTTTCTGCGCCTCAGCGACGCGCAGCGCCTCTTCGATGAGCCAGATCTGCTCTCGGTGATCAGCTTCAAGGTCGACAATCTGAACCGCGCGCCTGAGATTGCGCGCACCATCGAGCAGGCTGCGGGCCCGGGTTACATGACGACCAACTGGACCGATCAGAATCGCGAACTGTTTCGCGCCCTCAAGCTCGAGCAGGTGGTCACTTTCATCGTGATTGCGCTCATCGTGATCGTGGCCGCGCTCAACATTCTCATCGCGCTCACCATGATGGTGATGGAGAAGACGCGCGACATTGCGGTGATGATGAGCTTCGGCGTCGATCCCGGGCAGGTGCGGCGCATCTTCCTGTTGCAGGGATTGCTGATCAGCGTGATCGGCACCGCGCTGGGGCTCACGCTCGGCTATTTAGCGTCGTGGGCCGGCGGGTACTACCACTTCATCCATCTCTCCGCCGAGGTCTACTCGATTGACACGCTGCCGTTTGCGCCGCGCGCGCTCGATGGCGTGATTGTCTCCGCGGTTTCGATTGGGATTTCGCTTCTGGCAACGCTGTATCCGTCCTATGCAGCAGCGTCCGTTCTCCCGGCCGAGGCGCTGCGGTACGAATAAGTTATTCTGAATCAGCATGATTTGACAATGTGACACATTGTGTGTCACATTTGATTTATGGAGAGCATCACTTTACGTCAGCTTCGCAACACCAAACAAGTGAAGGATTGGCTGAGAGCCGGCGTGCATATTGAAGTGCGGGAGCGCGGCGAGGTGATCGGCGACCTGGTACCGCGGACACCGGCGAAACCCGCCGTTGAATGGCCCGATTTTGAAGCGCGCGCGAAAGAGATCTTCGGTGATCGCGTCCTCACAGCCGTGGATGATCTGATACGGGATCGAGAAGAGAGCCGGTATTGACCGTTTATACCGACACGAGCTTTCTAACGGCCGTCTATCTGCGGGACGTGCATTCGCGCGAGGCATATAGCCGGATGGCGGCCCATCCGAATCTGCCGATCTCTCCGTTCGGCCGTGCCGAATTTGCGAATGCGATCTATCGACAGGTGTTCCTCCGACGTGTTGCGGAGATCGATGCCAGGCGCGCATGGGAGAACTTCGAGCTCGACTGCCGCTCCGGTCTCCTGCAGACGGTGGCATTTCCCGAAACTGCCTGGAATGTCATCGTCGATCTTGCCCGTCGTTTCGTTCCGACGCTTGGCGTGCGTACCCTGGACGCGCTTCATGTTGCCTGTGCATTGGAATTACGAGCCGACAAATTCTGGACGTTCGATGAGCGTCAGGAAAAGTTGGCCGAAGCGGTCGGGCTCGACACCAAACCCTGAGGGTAGTGTCCTATTAGCGCGTTGCTGCGTTTGTTCAAGGGCAATCTACGACTCGACCCTCTGTAGCCCCACAGCAACAACGAGCATATCGCCTGTATCTGAAAGCACGAGCCCTCCGAGAACGTACCCCCCAAAAGCCATAGCGTTATTGATATAAACGTGTTTTGCACATCTGTCTACCTGCCATATGGCACTGCCGTTAATCTGAATCGCGCCTCCTGGTTGCGTGCCGGTTGGAGTCAATTCTCTTCGCTCGATCCTCACCCCCTGAAGTTCCAGAGTCAAACTGGCCGGTGTTACGTCTCTTATGGTGGCGTTATTCCAGGTGACATCTATGTAGTAGGAGGTTGGAGTTTTGACGATTGTATGTCCGGCCGTAGCGCTGCCACTCGTAAGGACGCCAAATATCTCAAAGCCCCCGGGAAACCGCTTCTGGAGTTCAGAAAATCTCGATTGCGATTCGGCATCGACCAGCGTCCTTAGTGCGCTCACGGCTTCCTGTATCTCCTCCAGTTTTGCCATGACCGCATCAGGATCTAGTTGGTTTGCGAGAATCTTGTTCAAAATGGCGAGCATTTTCTGGGCTTGCTCTTTAGACATTCCAGGGCAGTTGATCGTGATTGAACCGGAATTGTTTGGGGCGATTGGGCTACAGGGAGCCGAAGTTGACGCGGATTGTTGGGCTGCCGCTAGAGATGAGAAGAGCAAAAACATTGCCAATTTCATTTCGGCTTATCCTTTGGGGGAGGCTGGTTATGGGGGTGACTCTCAGTACTAATCGTCACGTTCCCACTATTGTTGGGTAGGATGGGACTCCCTGACCCGGTCGTAGCGTTAACGAGAGTGGGGACTGGTTGCGCCGGCACTTGTTGGACCATTGCTGCAGCATTTTCCTGCTTCAACTTAACGCGATAGCCATGGTCGACAACCCATGCCGCTGCGCCGAACAGGATGAAACCCAGTAGCGCAAAAACGCCGATGAATATGCGGGGTGATTCGATCCCTATAGCTTGATGAATTGCCTTCGCCCAATCGAGCATCATCGCTCTCAGCTTTCTATTGCGATTCATTTCGTTACCTCACTTGTGACAAACTTCAAGTGAGCCGATTCTGTACCAGGTATTTGCGGTACTTGAGTGCAGCGATTTCGGGTCAACAATTCTGAATCGCGCCTCTATCTTACGCCAGAATCTCCTCGAGATTCCACACGTGATCTGTGACCCCAGCTTCCATCGCCGGGGTTACCCGAAGCGGGCAGTGTCCTATCAGTACTCCTGAGCGCGGCACCTCACTGTGGCGTAATAATTCCGCCCAGCGCGTGCCGCCGCGGCAGCACAATGCCGCGATGATCCACTTCCACTGCGTGGGGCAGCCCTTCGGACAGGATCTTGCGCTCGACCAGCGCGCCTCCACAGGCAGGGCACCAATCGGCTTGCGTGGCCTCGGCCAGCACCGCATGGCATTGGCTGCAAATTCTTTCCATACCCAAAGAGATTACCGGATCAAGCTCTCCTCGGAGAAACTTTCAACTTCAGTGCGATTGGGGCTTCTGGCGGGCCAAATAGATCGCGATCTCACTGCGCAACACAGGCGCGCGATTCGTATCCTTCACCTTGGCTCGCGCATCGGCCGAAACCGCTACCGTACCATCGGCAATCCCTTCCAGGTTCCTGAGATTGCGCTGCCATCGGGCAATGACGCCAGCCGGCATGGTTCCCAGCCCTGCAGGAGTAAAGGCGCGCGGAGGAATCTGTGCCGTCAACCCCCGCGCGGCCAACTGACGCTGCAGTTGCGGAAGATGCGCGTCGCCGAAAACAAAGACAATGCGCCGTGCCGGCCCGGCGTTCTCCAGGCAATTCTCCACAATCGTCCGGTTGCGCTCGTGCCAGGCTCCTGCCGCGATGTCGGACGGTGTGTTCTCTCCGATCACATCTTCGAACATATGATCGACCATGGCCAGGAACTGGGGCGAGCCGTTGGTGTAGTCATACAACGAAACGCCGGAAAAACCCTCAATATATGCCTTCAGCCTGTCCTGTGCACCGGTAACCTGGGCGGCTTTCGCTTTGTCCTCGGCTTCCTGCTGCTCTCCTCGCGCCTGCCACGCAAAACTCACCCGCCAATCGGCAGGGATGAAACGCACACCCCAGCTGGGGGCCATCTCGGCCAGCATGGCGGCTTCGGGCGGAAAGTTGCCTTCCATGGGACCGTTGAAGGCCTCGGGCGTGATCTCTCCGCAAAGTGCATCAGGATGCAGTGAAAGCACTTGGGCCTCGAGATCGATCAGCGAGTAGCGGTAACGCTCCTCAAAATGCATGTGATGTGCGCTGCCGATAAGATAGATTTCCGGCGCGGCAGCAGACGGCCCCTGCGGCGTCGCATTTTGGACTGCGAGCAGGAAGATCGGCAAGATGCCTGAGAGCGCCAATCGGCGGTTCTTCATGGCGCAACCATAGCCAGCTTGCAGCCCGTCGCGTATGACCGCCGTCACAGGCCGCGACGCGACCCCGGCCGCCCCGTACACTGGAGACATGCCCCCTCTGGTTCGCCCGGTGCGTCTCGTCGCGATCGACATGGACGGCACCTTGCTGCCTGCCCTTTCTCAAACCATGAGTGAGCGCACCGGGCGGTCGCTGTCGGCTGCGCAGGCAGCTGGCATTACAGTGGTTATCGCGACGGGCCGCCGCCTGGCCTATACCCTGCCGTTAATTGAAGATCTTGGTCTGCGAGCGGATACGCCTCTGATTACGTCAAATGGTGCAGTGACTTGCACGCTGGGCGGCGAGACCATTGACCGTTGCCATATGGAGGCGCGCGTTGCGCGAGGCGTCTGCGGGGTGCTTCGTCCGTTTGGGAGTGTCGTTTTCACCTTCGACCGGCCAGGGCGCGGCGAACTGGTTCTCGAAGATCTCAGCCAGGCGCATGGGCGCTTCGCCCTGTGGGTCGAGGCCAACCGGAACGCGATTGAAGTAGTGAAACCGCTGGAACTTGCGTTGGTCGATGGCGAGGATCCAATTCAGGGCATGGCGGCCGGGAGTATCGAACGCATGCGAGCGGCGGAAAAGGCGTTGAAGGCGAGCGAATGGAGCGCGAATTGCGAGAGCACGCGCACGGAATATCCGGCGCGTGATTTGTCGATTCTCGATCTTCTGCCGCTGGGAGTGTCGAAAGGATGGGCGCTGGAGAGGTTTGCGGCGCGGCTTGGAGTGGATCGAAAAGAGACCATGGCGATTGGCGACAACTGGAATGATGTGGGGATGCTGGAGTGGGCGGGGCAGGGAATCGTGATGGCAAATGCGGCCCCGGAGCTGCGTGCAATGGCGAAGATGCGTGGGTGGAAGCAAGCGCCGTCGAGCGACGACGATGGAGTTGCGGTAATTCTTGAAGCCGCGCTCCAGAAGATGGCGGCAGCGAAAGCATGAGCAGCGAGTTCCAACTCGGAGGAAGTCCGCGAACCAGTCGTTTTGTTGTGATCGCGGCCGTCGCGGCGCTTTTGAGCCTCGCGGTGCACGCGCATGCGGGCGAACGCGTAACGCTGCGCAACGGGTTCGCGCTCCGCTGCGATCATTATGCGCTGGTGGATGGGCACATGCGCCTCTACCTGAGCGCGGGCGAAGATAACTACATTGAATTTGCTCCGGATGAGATCGAGGCTTTCGAAAAGGTCCCTGATCCGCCAGTAGCGGCCGCGCCAGTCGCACCGCAGACTTCAAACCGACCGGCAAAGCTGACCCCGGTCGACCTGCGCGAGATGTTGGCGCGCGCGGGAACCGAGCACAATCTGGATGTAGATTTGCTGGCCAGCGTAGTGAAGGCGGAGAGCGACGGCAATGCCCGGGCCGTGAGCCACGCCGGCGCACAGGGACTGATGCAGCTGATGCCGATAACGGCCGCCGGACTTGGAGTCAAAGACAGTTTCCAGCCCGAGCAGAATGTGCGCGGCGGATCAACGTATCTCGATTCACTTCTGACGAAGTACCACGACAACCTGGCAATGGCGTTGGCCGCATATAACGCCGGGCCGGAAGCCGTCGACAAATACCACGGGATTCCGCCCTACAGCGAGACGCGCGCCTACGTAGCCAGCGTGATTCACGAATTCAACCGCCGGGTCCTGGCCCGCGAGGCCGGGGCGCGGCGCCCTTCGGATACTGCTCCAGCGCCGCATCCCCTGGCCCCGCGTTGAGGCTAACGGATGCCACGTTTTCGCCACTTCAATTTGAGACGCAGCCCGTTACTCAATAGGGGCTTTCGTCGAGATTCCCGGCGCATTCTGCGCCTAGCCGCGTGAGAACATGTTGTTAGAGCTCAATGGTTATTCGTAGAACGGAGTTTGTTTGAAGAAGAGTCAATGGATCGTGGGCATTCTGGCGCTCCTTGCGCTGATTGCACTGGTTCTTTGGGCGCGCGCTCATGTCCACTTCGATTTCCACGTTTTTGCCTCGCAGGTTGCTTTGGCCGATTGGCGCATGATCGCCTTTGCCACCCTGTGCATCTACGGTAATTTCGTTTTTCGGGCATTCCGCTGGAGCCAGCTCGTGCGGCACACGCAGAAAGTTCCGCCCATGTCGTTGGTGGGGTCGCAGGTGATCGGGTTTACCGCGGTGGCGTTGATCGGGCGCGTCGCGGACCCGGTGCGGCCTTACCTGGTCGCGAAGAAGACGGGGCTCTCTTTGAGTACACAGGTTGCGGTGTACATCGTTGAGCGATTAGTGGACGCGGGCTCGGTGGCATTGATTTTTTCTATTGCCATGATCTGGGTTCCGAGTGATGCGATCCTCAATGCAACCGCGCGCACGGGCTCGTTGGCGTACCTGGCGTCGCATCATCGGCTGCTTGCCTTGTTTGCGGTGCGATACGGCGGATTGGTCCTTACGCTCCTTGGAACGCTCTTCCTGTTCGCGGTTCGTTTGGCTGCAGGGCCAGTCACGGCATTCTTTGAGCGCAGTTTCGGGATGGTCTCAAAGAATCTCGGCCAAAGCGTTGGCGGCAAGATCCGCATGTTTCATTCCGGTCTCGATACCATGCGCTCCTTTCGCGACTTTTCTGTCGTCGTCGGCCTTTCGCTCAGCATGTGGATGCTGATCTGCTATGCCTATTTCGAGACGTGCCGAGCCTTCACCGCCAGTCCGGAGCTGGCTGGAATCACAGTTTCGCAATCCGTTTTGCTCATGGTAGCCAGCGGTACGGCCAGCATTATTCAGCTCCCGGTGATCGGCTGGTTCTCGCAGATTGGCCTGGTGGTGGTGGCGCTGACGGGTATCCTGGGCGCGAATGCGGAAGCAGCAACCGCCTGCGCCACGACGCTCCTGCTGGTCACATTTCTGGGAATTGTGCCCTTGGGATTGATTTGGGCTCGTTTTGAGCACGTCAGCCTGCGCAAGGTGACTACGGAAAGTGAGCTGGCGGAAGAAACTGCGGAAGAAAGTCTGCAGGCAGGCGAGGTTGAAACCCACCTCGATCCCAGATAGCGCGATAGAAATGATGCATCAGGCGAGCGCTGTTGCGTCCGATTATGTTATGGCGCTGCAGGCGCGGTTGGCATGATTGCTTTCCCGTCCACCTCGGGCAAGTAGCGAATCGTCTCCGGCCCCACTGCTCCGCCGGTCATAATCATGCTCATAGCCTGTTCCATGGTCAGGTCGGTCTCGATGACCCGTTCGGCAGGCAGAATCTGCAGGAAGGCCGAAGTGGGGTTGATGGCGTTCGGCACCAATACGGCGGCCAACGGCCGCCCGCTGGTCGAGTCGCTGAGCGTGCGTGTGAGAAACCCGATGCTTTTCTGGCCGGCGATGGGGAAGTCGATCAGTACCACGCGCTGACGGGTGCCTTTCTTGGCCATCATGGAGTCCAACAGTTGGCGTACGGACGTGTAGACCTTGGCGACGAAGGGCAAGCGCTCGAGGACGGACTCAAAAAGACCGAACAACTGGCGCCCGACAACGAGGGAAGTCACGCGCCCAACCACGTAAAGAACGGCCAGCGTGAGCAGGACGGCAAGCGCGGGCTGCAGCCATGGATTGCTGAACCATCCCCGGGGAAAGGAGGCCGCGAGGAACTGGACCGCTGGCAATCCCGCCTTGGCGAGGGATTGCAGCAGGAAACTGAAGATCAGATACGTGACGAAAAGTGGGCCGATGGTGATGATTCCGGCCAGGATATTGCGCTGCAGACTGCGCAGCGTGTGGCTGATAGGTCCTTTCACGAGCGTCACCCCTTTACGATCCCTTTACGATCATTGCTACGAGCATATCCCGGCCCGGGCCAAGCGCGGAATGCAGCGGAAAACACGAAAACTGTTCCCAATCGGCACAAAATCAGCTATATATGGGATTGCCGTCTCTAGAGTGATGGGTCTGAACTTCGCACCACAATGAAATTGTCATCCTGAGCGGAGTTTGCCGCGCTTGTTGCGGCAAACGTAGTCGAAGGACCTGCATTTGTACGGCTTATTTCTTCAGCGAACTTATGTCTCAGGACCCTCGTCACTGCGGAAAGAATTCCATGCATGATCCCGATAGTTTCGACCTGAGCGTTCAAGACCCGGTCGCGCCGCTGGCGGCAGCGCCGCGCCCGCGCGCTGTGGGATCGCCTCTATCCACGGGTATGAGCCGGCGTGCGTCGAATCCGTCTGCCGTGAGCGGCGTCAAGCGGCTCTCGCCGCCTCAGCCCGGTCGTGCACGGGGCGGCGCACCTGCCGCCAGTGACGAGCCCTCGGGCCTGCAGCGCGCCGTTGCCGCATTTCGCTCTGCGCTCCCGTTTGTGCAGCGCCTGTTGCCGTTGCTCGACGGAAATATCGCCTCGACGGTCAGCAATCTGCTAGCGCCTCAGCATCGCCCGCAGGCGCCTCCACCTTCAGCAAAGCTTGACCTGGTGCCGATTGAAGACGGCCTGGCCGATCTGCGGACGCAGCACGAGAGGTTGCGCAATCAGGTCTTGGAGCAGAACAATTCGCTCAAGCGGGTTGAAGATCAGCTGGAGATGGTGCGCGAAGCCACCGACCGGAACACGCTGGAGCAGCAGGAGTTGCTCGATGCTCTGAAGGCCTTCGGGAAGAAGGTCAAGATCGTCGTCATCCTCGCGCTGCTGCTCGTCGCAGTGGGATTTTTGATGACGCTGGCGCTCTTTATGCACATTCAGCGCGTACTGCCCTGAGAAGTAGCTCCGGTCTCCAGACCGGCCGCAGTGCGGGCCTCCCGGCCCGCACGTCGGCACGTGACCCAATTTCAAGGAGAATCCCGCTCAGTCGAGGGTGCCCCCGGTCCCTAGCTTTTGGGGACCGGGGAAGCGGACTGTCGTCCACCCGAATCGACCGGGAACCTCGACGAGACAACCCGGCGATCGCGCATCCACTCGGGCAACTGCCAGCCTCTTTCTCGGGCTGTCCATTCCGATTCGATCTCCACAATTCCGCGCACGCCCGTTTGATAGTGGCGAAAGCTCGACCACTGCCAATCCTCCGGTTGCGCGACCAGCCCTCGAAGGACCGGGTTGCGATGGATGTAGCGCAGCTTCTCCACAAACTTCTCGCGCCCCGAGACGTTGAAGTCGTAATAGTGCGCCTGCCAAAAGGGCCGTTCCCGGCCTCGCATCGAAACCGAAAGCTTGAGGGCCTGAATCACTTTTGATAAAAGAACGCGCTTGGGCTCGTTGACCAGCAAATGCACGTGCTCCGGCATGACGACATAACCGGCAACCGCAAAGAGATAGCGCCGGCGGACGCGCTCCAGCGCATCTTCAAACAGATCCATGGCCGCGGCCGCCGTCAGGTAGGCTCGACGGCGATAACAGCTAAAGGTAAGGAAGTGAAACTCCCCCGTTTGCTGATAACGGATGCGCTCGCCTTTCATGCACGTTGAGAATACTCCTCTCCGCGAAGAGCTGGCGGGCGTGAGGCTTCCCTCCCCGGTCCCCAAAGGCGAGGGACCGGGGGCACCCTCATCCTGGTTTAGAGAGCTTGCCGGGATCGGGGCCACCCGTCCATTTCAACCCCCTAAATCCACGATGTCGTGCTTGCCGCTGCACAGCCCCTTCGTGCACGCGTGACAGTACATCGTTTTCTGATATTCCGCAGCTTCATCTCGGGTTGCAAACAAATAAATTTCTGCATACTGCATACGCCTTGCGCTCGGGTGAAAATAAGCACACGTAAGCACCGCGAATTGGCCTTGACCCCACACCTTACTCTTGGGCCAACGTTTCTTCGCTAGCGTGTTCCACGGGTCTTTCTTCGTTGCCATAACCCCCTCCAATCGACACTCCCGCCCGTCCTGGAGGCTCACAATCCGGCGCGGCCCGAATGGCTCAAGGCCCCGGCACCGTGAACTGTAGAGCATCCATCATGCCGGAGCCTTCTTGGGAGACTACGGTCTCGGATCGTAATCGAGGCTGATAGCGCCCCCTCGTACACCGGCCCGAAGCATCGCTGCCAGCTCCAGCTCATCCGTATCGATTCCAACCGCATGGGCGCGGCGGGTGGCCTCGGTCTCGACGCCCCAAAAACCACACCGAGGGTGCCCCCGGTCCCTCGCCTTTGGGGACCGGGGAGACTCCGGACCTCAATTGGCAGGAAGAAGCCCACGGTCTAGCAGGATCGGTCCCGGCAAACGCCCTTCCCACACCCAACACGATCCATCCCACACCCCAAAACTTCCCCGCCGCCATTTTGCATATAATTTCCCCCTCCCGGCGCACACTGTTCCCATAAGCCTTCAACGAGGGAGGGAGCGCGGTTCCCCGGACCCCCGGTCCACGGAACCTGACACCTGCCTCTAACCCGTTTGTTGTCTTATTTCTGCAAGCAACTATATGCCCTTTCAGATACTTACGCGGCAACGCATCGCGTAAAGCGATGAAAGCAGAGTATTTGCTTACAGAAATAGTGGGGGGAGAGGGGGGTGGGCGCCGGTACGCCGGCACGTGATGACCAGCAGGACTACCCCGCCGAGCCGATCTACAGTTCCAGAACGTTGTCTTCGATGGCCAGCCGCACATTGCCGTCGGATTTGGCCAGGCGGCGGACTGCTTCGGGCTTGTCCACCTTGGCTTTCAGCATCACAAGCGCCACGGGAACGCTGCGCCCGGCGCTCTTGATGGTGTCGACGGCGGTGGCGCGGTCGATATTGCAGGCGCGCATCAGGATGCGAATGCCGCGCTCTACCAGTTTCGAGTTCTGCATGTGCACGTTGACCATCAGGTTCTCGTACACATAGCCCAGCCGCGTCATCGCACCCGTTGTGATCATATTCAGGATCATTTTCTGGGCGCTGCCCGCTTTCAAGCGCGTAGATCCGGAGATGACCTCAGGACCGACTTCGGCCACGATGGTGATGTCGGCGGCGTCAGCCAGCGGAGTTCCATGGTTGCAGGTGACGGCCGCGGTGTGGGCTCCGCGGGCGCGGGCGTAAGCTACTGCCGCGACCACGTACGGCGTGCGGCCCGATGCGGAAACCCCGATCACGACATCCTTGCGCGTGGGGCGACGCCGCGCGATGTCGCGCTGGCCCAGATCTTCGGAGTCTTCATTCACCTCGACCGCGGAGGCCAGGGCCTTCGGTCCGCCCGCCATGATGTACTGCACCTGGCCGGGGGCCGTGGAGTACGTGGGTGGACATTCTGAGGCGTCCAGCGCGGCAATCCGTCCGCTGGAGCCGGCGCCGATATAGATCAACCGGCCACCGTCGCGCAGGCCGCGCGCCACCTGGTCGATCACAGCAGCGATTTCAGGGATGGCTTTCTTGACCGCCGCTGCGACCTTGGCATCTTCGTGGTTGATGATGCGTGCGATCTCGAGTGCGGATTTCGTGTCGAGGCCCTGGGAGGCCTCGTTCTGGCTCTCTGTCGTCAGTTGTTGAAGCAGTTCGGCCTGGTCGTTGTTGGTATCTTTTATTCGGGAGCCAGCCGTTTCCTGCATCGTGGTGCTGGGTAGCATCGCGTCAGTCCCCAGTTTTCATTGTATCTATAAAAACACGCAACCTAAAAGAATTGTTCTGCCGTACCCCGCTTTGTACCCCCCCAAAGGCGTCCTAAAGGGCCTCGCGCACGGCGTCATGAAAAAGCGGTCTGACCTCGCGGACCCGTTGGTTCTGCCGATCCGGCCAGGTGCGATTGGTCAGCAGAACGACGGCGACAGCCGCGTCCAGATCGATCCATAAGGAGCAGCCGCTATAACCCAGATGCCCGATGGAATGCTGCGCAAAATGCTTGCCGGAAGACGAAGGCTGCGATGGCGTGTCCCATCCCAGCGCACAGGAACTCCCCTCGGGAGGTTGCCGTCTGGCAAACTGTTTCAATACGGCCGAGTCGAAAAGGGAGGGATTTTCCTCGGAGCTGGCTGGTTTTGCGCTGCCCAGGATTGCTCCGGCGAAGCGCAAAAGGTCAGGGGCATTGGAGAACAGCCCCGCGTGGCCTGCCACGCCGTTCAGGACCCATGCATTCTCGTCCTGCACTTCGCCCTGGATGCGGCGATGGCGAAAGGTCAAGTCTTCTTCTGTCGGCGGAATGGCGGGCCGCATTGCCGGCGATGGGCAGAATCCTGTGGCTGCCATACCCAGCGGCTGGAAAACCTCCCGGCGTGTCCAGGAAGCGAGGTTTTCGCGGATCAAGACTTCAAGCGCCTTGCCAAGAAGAATGAAGCCGGGATCGGAGTACTCGGCGTGTGTGCCCGGCGCGGCCTGGAGAGGTAGTTCGAGGCAAGCGTGGAATAGCGCGGCGGGCGTGGCCGCAGTCTGGAAAAACTCCACGTGTCCCGGTAAGCCGGAGTTATGGGCCAGAAGATGTTGCAATGTGACGGTGCGTGCGAAATCTCCGGGTGCGCGCCCGACCACAAAGCCGGGCAGCAGTTCGCCCAGCGGCGTTTCCAAATCGAGTTGCCCGCGCTGGACCAGGAGCATGGCCGCGGCTGTAGTCGCTACAACCTTCGTCAAGCTCGCCACGTCATACACGGTCTCGGCGGCAACGGCGGGCGCGTCTTCTTCATAAGTGAACCGCCCCAAAGCCCCTTGGAGCACGACCTCATCACCCGCCAATACGCCAAATGCGCAGCCCGGGAAGGCGCGCGCCGCGATGGCTTCCTCCAGGATCCGGAGGGCAGCAGCAAACCGGCTGGCCTTTCCGAAGGGTTTTTCACCAGATGGATGGCTTTGAGAGGTCATCGCTTTCTCGTAGAGTAACGCGAGTGGCTCTGTCGCAGTGCAGGCTCCTTTACTTTTCGCCGCCGCCGGTGCGAATTCGAGCTATCCTTGTGTCCGAGAGCGCCGTCTATTCCAAAGGAGGTTCGTATGGCACCGCTGCGCGGAGGTTTGCGGGCAGTTTGTTTCCTGGGCCTTATCGCCGTTAGCGCTTTCTACGGCATCGCCCAGGCCCCGGGCCAGCCTGATGCCGTTCCGCCGCCAGCCGCAGCCCAACCTCCGGCCACGCCTGTCGTGAGCCCCTCCGCGCAACCCGTGCCGCCAGAGGCGCCCGCTGCCGAACCAGCCGCCCCTCAAAAGAAAACCTACAACGTGCCTGCGGGCACCAAGGTTCTTTTGCAACTGAAGAGCGCCGTCAACACCAAGAGCGCCAAGCCGGGCGACGGCGTCTACCTGATCTCGGTCTTTCCTGTCGTAGTGGGGAATCGCGTGATGATCCCCACGGGAGTCTACGTGCAGGGTGTCGTCGATCGGGTCCAGCGCGGCGGGCGCGTCAAGGGCAAAGCGCAGCTCGATATGCACTTTACGTCGATCATTTTCCCCAACGGTTCGGTGGTGGATATTCCCGGGGTTGTGGACAGTGTGCCAGGCACAAAGAACCAAACCGTGAAAGACGACGGGGAGGGAACCATCGAGCAGAACGGCGACAAAGGCCGCAATGCCGGGCGGACGGCCGAAATCGCCCTCCCGACCGGAGGGATCGGGGGAGAGATTGGCGGCGCTGCGTCGGGGCATCCCATTGAGGGCGGACTGGCCGGGCTGGGCGCGGGCCTGGCTACCGTGGGCATAGTTTCGCTCTTCACGCGCAATGCCGACGTGGATATTCCTACCGGTACGCAGGTGGAAATGGTTCTGCAACGGCCGTTGCAACTGGAGGAAGAGAATTTGGCCGGAGTAGGCCAGCCGGGAGCCGCACCGTCTTTTGTTCCGTCGTCCAGCCAGCCGCGGCCGATGACTTCGCGTCGTCCGCGAATCATGTGCCCGCCGGGAAGCCTCGGTTGCGAGTAATCTAGAAATAGATGCATACCGGTTCCGACGATCCTACACTCTCCGATTCCTGCGTGAACTCCGAGTCCACCGTTGCTTCGCAGTCTGCCAGTCCTATACCTGCAGCGCCGCGCAAATCCATGGGCCTTGTGCTCTGGCTGCGCGATCTGCTTATCTCTGCCGTCGCCTCCGTTCTCATCATTACCTTTCTCTATCAACCGGTCCGCGTGGAAGGCATCAGCATGCTGCCGCGCCTGGAAGACCGGGACCGCCTCTTCATCAACAAGTTTGTCTACCACTTCGAGGCCATCAAGCGGGGCGACGTCGTGGTCTTCCTGCATCCCACGCCGCTCGACCCGCATCAGAGTTACATCAAGCGCGTTGTCGCTCTGCCGGGCGATTACATTCGCATTGACAGTGGCCGCGTCTTCGTTAACGGCAAGTCGATCCGCGAACCCTACGTCCCGCCCGAGTATCGCGACAACCATTCCATGCCTGAAATGACAGTTCCCATCGATTGCTATTTTGTGCTCGGCGATCATCGCAACATAGCTTCCGACAGCCGGTACTTCGGGCCCGTCGATCGCTCGCTTATCTACGGGAAGGCCGTCTTCGTCTACTGGCCGGCTCACGATGTGGGCGTGGTGCACTAGAAGCGATGGAGAGCGCCTCGACGCGTTTGATATTCGGAATCCCCTTGTTATAGGTGAGGGAAATTGCGGGTTTTCAAAGAAGATGTCGAAGATGGAGTTCCTGGATGGAGTTGCTGCCAACCTGCGCGAGAACGCTGAAATTCAGGCGGCAAGTTTGGCCGGGCTCGGCGCACTCTAAGCCGACCTGCCAGGCAAAGGTCGGATCCGATAGGTCCGGCGCGTGACCCACTCAATCCCACAATGGTACAAATCCCAAAAACACAATTGCAATACAAGAGTCATACTATTCTCTTGCCACTCCAAAGATTGCGTGCTAAGGTTTTTTGCAGATTCTCTGTTGTGCATCGAATTCAGGTGACGAAGATCTCACCGGAACGTCAAACACCGAAGTGCGCCTTCGCCCCGTGCGGAGGTGGCTGAATGAGTGTTTTGTAATATCGATCCTGAGGCATGGGACCGAGGGGCGCGAAGCGTACCCCAAATGCACCTTTAGAAAGTGACCTGCTGCGTCGCAGTAGTGTTCCGTCACCGCCAGCCACTCCCCTCAAAAACACCCTTCAACAGCTCAATCTCCGATGGCTGTTCTGATACCCCGAATTCGCACGATTAATGTTCGGCTCTCCGAAGAGGAATACCTGGAGTTGGAACGGTTCTGTGTAGCCAGCGGCGCACGCAGCATCTCCGATCTTGTGCGCAACACCATGAACAGCCTGGTCACAAGCAGGAATCAAGAGAACTCATTGGCATCGAGTGTGATCGAGTATTCCACGCATGTGAGGGATCTGGAACTGAGGGTCAAGGAACTTGCCGCGGAGCTGGCATCGTTCCGGACCGATGTTCAGCCGCATCATGCAAATGGGCCCGACGAGACCCCCGACGAGACCAATGAGACTGCGGAAACGTAGCCCCTGGATGATAGCGGGATCTCGTCAGGCTCCGACCCATTGGAGCAACCGTTGTTCGGGACGGATTCATGAGGGTGGGGCAAAGAAGGTCAGCGTGCGGGAGCAGCCTGCCACGGTACTCCTGCACTTTTATGTAATGGCCTTGAGCGGGCTTCTGCTGGCTGCTGCCAGCTCCGTTTCCGCGGCGCCGTCAAGCGTACTAGAGAGCGCCAATCAGGTAGCGAACGATTCCGACGCATCGGCCAAAGATTGCGATTTATCCATGTCCGGTTCTCCCTACATTCCGGTAGACAGTTGGATCTATCCAGCGGTGCTGCGGTTGTATTCGCTGGGCTTTCTCGATCATGTTTTTCTGGGCCTCCGTCCATGGACGCGCGCCAGTTTGAGCCACATGCTGGAAGACACCGGCGACAAGATCGAGAGCGCAGCCGCGGGGCCGGTTGCGGATGAGGCGAGGGAGCTCTACGATGCGCTGAATCATGAGTTGCAACTCGACAGCGGAGGCCCCTGTCCGGCGCGCGCCGGCGAAGTGCGCATCGAGTCAACTTATACGACGATGCGCGCTATCAGCGGTACGCCCCTGCGCGACAGCTTTCATCTCGGCTCGACCATCGTCAACGACTTTGGCCGGCCCTACGAAAACGGCTTCAATAACTATTCGGGCGCGAGCGGCTACGCCACCGCAGGCCGGTTCACGCTCTACGCGCGCGGCGAGTTTCAGGGCGCGCCATCGGCCGCGGGTTATCCGGCGGCCCTGGCCCAAACGCTCTCTGCGATCGACCAAACCAGCTACTTCGTTCCGTCAGGCACGCCGCCATATGGCAACACCACCGCGGTGTTCAACCAGACCACGATTCCTCAGGGACCTATCGCCACCGCAACCCAGGGACGCTTGCTTGAGGCGTACGTCTCCGCGCAGTTTCTTAACCACGTATTTTCATTCGGAAAGCAAGATGAATGGATGGGGCCGGCCCAGGGCGCCAGCATGGCCTACTCGAATAACGCCGAGAACATCTATGCCTTTCACATTAACCGCACCGAACCCTTGTACATTCCATTGCTCTCAAGGCTCGCTGGGCCCTTCCGCTATGAGTTCCTGGTGGGCGCGCTGCGCGGCCATACCTATATGCCCAACCCGGCGTATCTCGCTAACCCCTCGCCCGCTCTGGCCAACGTGATGAACCCCGGCGATCCCTGGGTGCACGCCGAGAAATTCAGCTTCAAACCTACTCGCGACCTCGAATTCGGATTCGAACGTACCGTGATCTGGGGAGGGCGAGGTCACGAACCGATCACCCTTCACACGTTTCTGAAAAGCTTCTTCAGCACCAACTCCACGTATTATGCCGTGAAAGATACGGCGCAAGATCCCGGCGCGCGCTTTGGCGCCTTCGACTTTACCTATCGCCTGCCCTTCCGGCAAAATTGGCTTACGTTCTACAGTGACTTCGAGGCGCACGATACCCCCAGTCCCATCGCCAAGCCTGCGCACAGCGGCTTCAGGCCGGGCCTTTACCTCTCCCATGTTCCCGGCGTTCCCAAGCTGGACGTGCGCGCGGAAGGCGTCGACACCGATTCCGACTATCCCGGCAGTTCGGGCGGGACGTATCAATACTGGGAACGTATCCAAAGCCAGGGTTACACCAATCAGGGGCAACTGTTCGGCGACTGGATCGGACGCGAAGGCAAGGGCGGACAAGGCTGGATCACCTATCACCTGAGCGGGAATGAGTGGGTGCAGGCTGGCGTGCGCAATCAGAAAGCTGCCAAGGATTTTATTCCCGGCGGGACAACGCTGAACGACTTCAGCGTTCGGGCGGTCAAACGCATCCATAAAGACCTTGAGATCGACGGCAGCTTTGCGTTGGAGCACTGGAAAGCCCCCGTCTACCTCCCCGGTTCGCAGACTGTAACCACCACAACCATCCAACTGACTTGGTTTCCGGAACGCAGGATTGGCTTTTGAAATCCAGGCGAGATTTGACCCGCGAACTGAGTGAAAACTCGTGTCTGAGAAATTTCCTATACCATGACGCATAAATTCCTGATCTTCTTTCTACTGTTCGGCTCGGTTTGCGCCGGACAGACTGACTTCAACACGGCTCCGGCGCAAACGGTCACTTGTCCTGTGGGCCCCGGCCCGGTCTCTCAAGAGGAAGCCGCGCAATGCGCTCCCGGAGTCTCCCAGGCGCCCGCCGCCGTGCTGAATGAATATCCTGTTCGCACCGGGACGAACCTCAACCTCGGATCAACTCAAGGTCCAAGCGAAGCTTCTCCCCCTCCCGGCACGACGCCGGCGCCATCCACCCGGGTGATTGGCCCGATCACCACTCGATCCGAATTCGAGATGTTCGCCGAAGATGCAGCCGGGCGCACGCTCCTCGTGTATGGCAGGCAATTATTCGATGAAGGTCCCACAACTTTTGCTCCCATGGATCGGGTTCCGGTGCCCGCCGATTACGTACTGGGTCCGGGAGATCAACTGCTGATACGGGTGTGGGGAAAAATCGATCTCGATGCCAGCGTGACAGTGGACAGGAATGGCCAGATCTTTCTCTCGAAGGTGGGAGCCCTGCGCGTGGCGGGACTGCGCTACGAGCAGCTCGACAGCTATCTCCGCTCGGCCATCGGTAATCTCTACAAGGGCTTCGAACTGAATATCACGATGGGCCAGCTTCGCTCTATCCAGATCTTCGTTCTGGGAAGTGCAAGGCAGCCGGGAGCCTACACCGTCAGCTCTCTCAGCACGCTGGTCAATGCGCTGTTTGCCTCCGGCGGGCCGTCCGCTACCGGGTCGATGCGGCACATCGAGCTGCGCCGTGACAATCGCACCCTCGCAGACTTCGACATTTACGACCTCCTGCGCAGGGGCGACAAGTCGCATGATGTCCAGTTAATCCCGGGAGATGTCATCTATATTCCGCCCGTGGGCCGGCAAGTTGCCATCATCGGGAGTGTCAATGAGCCAGGGATTTACGAACTGCGGGGCGATACCACGATTGCCACTGCGTTGAGCGATGCCGGCGGACTCACCAACCTGGCCGAGGCTGATCGCGTGCTCCTCGAAAAAATCGAGAATCACAGGAGACGAGGGGCCGACGACTTCCCCCTGGATCGATCGGGACTCGAGCGCAAGCTTGACGATGGAGATCTGTTGCGGGTCTTCCCCATTTCGCCGCAGTTTGAGAACACCGTGACGCTGCGCGGCAATGTGGCCCAGCCTGGCCGTTTCCCCTGGCACGAAGGCATGCGGGTTTCGGATCTGATTCCGGCGCGCGATGCACTGATTACCCGGAGTTACTGGTACCAGGAAAGCCATGTTGCAGAAAGCGCGCCCGCTGGCAGCAGTTGGAGCGCGGAAAACGGCGTTCGCCGTACTGTGCGCGGTGCGGGCGTTCCGAATCAGGAATATGGAGCAGGGGCCAATCCGCGCTGGGCAGGCACTCGGAGCCAGGAATACGACGCGGACGGCAATCCGCGCGGTGCGGACGTTCCGAACCAGGAATATGAAGCAGGCGGCAATCTGCGCGGGGCAGGTGCTCGGAACCAGGAATACGACGCGGACGGCAATCCGCGCGGTGCCGAAGCTCCGAACCAGGAATACGATGCGGCGGGTAACTGGACTGGAGGAAGCGAGCTTAACCATCAAAGCGGTTGGCTTGCGCGCCCACATATGGATATGATGCAAGACCTTCTTGAGAACTCGGCGGAGATCAACTGGGACTATGCATCCATCCAGCGCCTCGACGACCAGGATTTGAGCACACGCCTGATTTCCTTCAATCTGGGTAATGCCATCGGCAACCCCGCATCTCCCGATAACCAGCTTTTGAAAGCAGGCGATGTGATCACCATTTTTTCGCGCAGCGACCTGCCCCTGGCGGAGGACAAACACGCGACATTTGTACGCGTGAGCGGAGAGGTCAATGCGCCGGGCGTTTATCGCGTGGAACCGGGAGAAACTCTGCGCAACGTGGTCGAACGCGCAGGCGGGCTCACTCCGCACTCCTACCTTTACGCCTCGCAGTTGACGCGCGTCTCGACCCGCCATGCCGAGGAAGAGCAACTGCGGGTCTCGATCGCACAAATGCAGAGAGAACTCACTTCGCGCTACGCGGCAGCCTCGTCGCTGACCTCTGCCAGCGCGGCTGACCAGCAGTCGATGCTCGGTACCCAGCAAACCGCCATCGCCCAGCTCGCGGCCGTGAAGCCGACCGGCCGAATCGTTCTCGACATGAGGCCCGGCGCCAGCACGGTCGAGGATATTCCCAACTTCCCGCTCGAAGATGGCGACAGTTTCTATATTCCACCCAAGCTCAGCACGGTTCAGGTTGCAGGAGCGGTTTACAACGAAAATGCCTTCCGGTTTCAGCCCAGGAAGCACCTGTCTGCATATCTCAATGATGCCGGCGGCCCCACCAGGCAAGGGGACACAAGGCGCATCTTTCTGGTCAGGGCAGACGGAACCGTCATCAGCAGGCAAAGTCACGGCCAGTTCTGGCATAACGACTTCGAAAGCACAGTCCTTTTGCCCGGGGACGCGATCATTGTCCCCACCAAGCTGAAGTCGCCAAGCAACTTCATGCAACAGCTTCCGTTCCTCGCTCAGACTCTTTCGCAAACGGCGATGACCGGCGCGGTCATCGGCGCGACCTATTAACCAGGGACATCATGAGAGTTCAAAACGATTTCAGCCCAATATCGAACGTGGAGTTTCAGGATGACTTGGACTCTACCAGCCAGCGCCCCACGCGTGGGGTGACCTTCATCGAGCTCATGGTTGTGCTGGCGCGGCGTAAACGGATCATTGTGGCCGCCACGGCTATCGGGATACTTGTAGCCGCCGCTGTCAGCTTACTGCTTCCCATTCGCTACACCTCAACCACCACTATCATGACTCCACGCGAAGCACCCTCATTGACGGCGCTGCTCGCGAATAATAGCCAGCTCGCCAATGCCAGCCTCAGTTCGCTGGCTTCGCTGGCCGGCCCCGGGATGCTCATGCGAAATCCCAACGATTTATATATAGGATTTCTTGAGTCGCGCCCGGTGGTAGACGCGATCATTGATCAATTTGGGCTGATGAAGCTTTACCGGTCCGCCGACCGGACCGCGGCCCGCGTGACCCTCGCGGAAAGAACCGAGATCGTCTCCCAAAAAAGTGGATTGATCGCGATTTCAGTGACCGACAGCGATAAGAAACGTGCGACGGCCATGGCCAGTGCCTACATCGCGCAGCTACGCGCCCTCACCCAATCCATCGCCCTCACCGAAGCTTCGCAACGGCGGTTATTCTATGAAGATCAGCTAAAACGGGCCAAGGATGACGTGGTTCAGGCCGAGTTTGCCTTGCAGCAGGTGGAGCAAAAGAGTGGAATCGTCCAGGTCAACGCGCAGACGTCGGCGATCATCAGCGGCCTTGCCGGGCTGCGCGCCCAGGTCACTGCCAAGGAAGTTGAAGTCCAATCCCTCCGCTCCTATTCAACCGATCGCAATCCGCAGGTTCAGCTGGCGGAAAGCGCGCTGGGATCGCTGCGCGAGCAAATGGCCATCCTGGAGCAGCACAATCCATCGAAAAAGCCCTTCGACATCGGATTGGGAGACATTCCCACCGCGGGCCTGGATTACCTGACTGCCGAGCACGAGCTCTTGTACCGGCAGACCCTGTTCGATCTGCTCTTGAAGCTGTATGATTCTGCCCGCCTGGATGAAGCAAAAGAAGCTGCGGTGATTCAGACCGTCGAGCCTGCCGTCGAGCCAGACCGCAGATCTTCGCCGAAGCGCAAGCTCATCGCCCTGTGCGGTCTCTGCTTCGGATTTCTGGTGGGCTGCGCGATAGCGTTGCTCGAGCAGTTGAAAGCTTATCTCCATTCCAATCCCACATCCGCAAAACAGATGCATGCTTTGAAGCAGGCGTTGATGACCTGGAAACCGGAGTCAAAGAGCCGCGACTTCGTTGAGATATGACCGGCAGGCCATTGCGAATTGCAGCCGTCGTCTTGACGCGTAAACACCCGCAACAAGAAAAGAGCAGCAATGCGAACCAGCGGCAGGAAGAATACGCTTTCCGCGGTTGATGCTCCGTGTCGCTCCCGAATTGGATGCGAATGGACCATTCCGGGACTGGCCCGCTCCTCCCGATGCTTCGCATGCGTGGAGGCGCCAGCTCCTCCATCAATATTGAGAAATGCTCTGCACAGAGCAGGAGGTTTCAAATGAATCCGTGGCAAGGTAAGCGGGTACTCATTACCGGTGTGGCCGGCACCATTGGGCACGAACTGCTCCGGCAACTGGTCAACGCAAAGCCCGCCGAGATTATCGGCGTTGACAGTAACGAGTCGGAATTGTTTTATGTGCAGCAGGAGTTCGCTGCATATTCTTTTGCGCGCCTTTACCTCACCGATATCCGCAATCCCGTCCAGCTTGCGCGGCGCATGGAGGGGATTGACATCGTTCTCCATGCGGCTGCCTATAAGCACGTCTTTCTGTGCGAGCAGGCGCCGAGCAACGCGGTGCAGACCAATATCCTGGGAACTCAGAACGTCATCGATATGGCCACTGCCAATGACGTAGAGAGAGTGATCTTTACCTCCAGCGACAAGGCCGTGAATCCCACCAGTGTCATGGGGACCTCCAAACTCATGGGCGAGCGGCTGATTACTTCCGCCAACGCGACGCGCCGCAATGGCAAGCCCATTTTCGCCTGCACCCGATTCGGCAATGTCCTGGGCTCTCGCGGCTCGGTCATTCCGCTGTTTGCGCGGCAGATCGCGAGCGGCGGCCCGGTCACGCTCACGCATCCCGAAATGACGCGCTTCATCATGACCTTGCAGGATGCCGTTCGGCTGGTCATGGAATCCGTATTCCTGGCCTGCGGGGGCGAAGTATTCATTACCAAGATGCCGGTCGCGCGCATCGGCGATCTTGCTGCGGTCATGATCAAGGAGCTGGCTCCGCGCTTCGGCTACGATTCCGGCGACATTCAAATCAAGACCATCGGCGTGATTCCCGGCGAAAAGCTCTACGAGGAATTGATGAGCAGCGAAGAGACCCGGCGAACCATCGAGCTCGAAAGCTATTTTGTCGTCCTTCCCGCACTGCGTCCCATCTACAACGTGGTGGCCTACGAGTATCCCGACCTGATGCAGAATTCCATGGATCACGCTTACAATTCCGAGAACGAACGGGCAATGTCCATGGCCGAGCTGCGCAGCCTGCTGGTCAAGGGGCAGTTGCTCGAGGAGGCGCTGCAGTCGATCCACCTCACCAGCCCGCTGCCGCCAGTGGCCATAGGCGCCCCGCACCTTCCGCTGCCGATCCCAGACGCGTCTTCCCACAAACCGCTCTTCCATCAGGAGACGGAAATCACCGACTTGCTCATGGGGAGCGGAATCGTACATTAAGGAGAGATCTTCATGCGTGTTCTGATCTTGGGCGGCGACGGCTATCTTGGATGGCCGACCGCCATGCACCTGGCCGGTCGCGGCCATGAAGTGATGGTCGTCGACAATTATCTTCGCCGCACCATCGCGCAACAGACCCGTTCCGAGGCGCTCATGGTCAACCCCAACCTGCACGCGCGGGCCGAGTTATTTGAGGCCCTGGGCGGCCGGCATATTGCGGTCCGGATCGGCGATTGCGCAGACTTCCGCTTCATCGAAGAGGTCGTCCGTGAATTCCCGCCGGCGGCTATCATCCATTATGCCGAGCAGCCCTCCGCCCCCTATTCGATGATGGGTTTTTCCCAGGCAGCCCTGACCCTGAATAACAATCTCAACGCCACCTTTAATGCGGTTTGGGCTGTCGTCGAACATGCGCCGCAATGTCATATTGTGAAGCTCGGAACCATGGGCGAGTACGGCACCCCCAATGTGGATATCGAGGAAGGCTGGATCGATATCGAGCACAAAGGCCGCACCGAAAAGTTTCTCTACCCCCGCCAGGCGGGAAGCCTCTACCACACCACCAAGGTTCTCGACACCGATCTGCTCTGGTTTTACGTGCGCACCTACGGCATTCGCGTAACCGACCTGATGCAAGGGCCTGTCTATGGCATTTCGAGCGATGAAGCCGATTGGGACGAGCGCCTCATGCCGAATTTTCATTATGACGATATATTCGGCACTGCTGTGAACCGCTTTCTGGTTCAGGCCGTCGCAGGCGTTCCACTTACCATCTACGGCCGCGGCGAGCAGGTGCGGGGCTACCTCAACTTGAAAGATACCTTGCAGTGCGTCGCTCTCGCCGTCGAAAAGCCTGCCGCCCAGGGCGAATTGCGCATCTTCAACCAGTTCACAGAATTGTTCTCCGTCAACCAGCTCGCCGAACGGGTGCAGCGTGTGGGCAATCAGATGGATCTCAATGTCCAGCTGCGCTCGCTCCCCAACCCTCGCAAGGAAAAGGAACACCATTATTACAACCCGGCGCACAGTGGGCTGCTCCAGTTGGGGCTCGAGCCTCACTTTATGACCGACGACATCCTGGCCGACATGCTGCGAAAGGTGCTGCGATCGAGGAAAGAGATTGACACCAGCCGCATCCTTCCCCGCGTTTCCTGGAACTCTTCTGACCAGCTCATCGCCGAAGCGGTGCCCTGTGCCGTCTAGGCAGATGATCCGATTCGCATCGCCCCGAGCCCCCTTGAATGTCGTGAAGATGCTGTGAATAGCGCCGTCGCGGAACCCAAAGACTACTCTGAGGCAGTGGAGTCGCGCTCCTTGCTGCGCAGCCTTCTGGTGCGCGGCGCCAGCACCGTATTCCTGATTCAAGTGGTGGGTACCGGTGCTACGTATCTGTCGAACGTCGGCTTCGCGCGCTGGGCGGGCGCGGCCCAGTACGGGGTTTACGCCTATGCGTTCGGATGGTCGAAGCTGATCTCAGCGTTCTGCGTGCTGGGTTTCACCACTGCGGTACTGAAGTTCGTGCCGGAATATCTGCACCAGCAGAGCTGGACCCGGCTGCGGGGACTGTTGCTGCACACCCAAGCCATCACCTTCGGCGTGGGTGTTCTGTGCGCTCTGATCATGGCGGGGTGCGCTGCGCTCTTCGCGGGCCGGGCCATGATGCCCGCGCTGCTGGCCGCGGCGGTCACCCTACCGCTCTTGGGCGTTACCACCCTGCAGAGCCAGGTGCTGCGCGGATTTCAGTTTGTTACGGCGGCCTATGCCCCGGGCGCCATTCTGCGTCCCATTCTGGTCAGCACCATGGCCTTTGTTGCGTTCCGGATGACGGGGAACCTGAGCGGCAAGACGATTCTGAATGTTCTCGGCGTGGCGGTCTGCGCGGAGATTCTTTTGCAGAGCGTGCTCCTGAAGCATCAGTTTCCACCGCACAGCCCGCGCGGCTACGAGTTCGATGTCAGATTCTGGTGGGGCCTGGCGGGGCCGCTGCTCCTCATTACCGCACTGCAATTGCTGTATCAAACGGATGTGCTGCTGATCGGCATGCTACGCGGGCCGTACGAAGCGGGGCTCTACAACGCGGCTGCGCGCACGGCCACGCTGCCCTCGTTCTTCCTGGTCGCCTTCAACGGCATCAGTGCGCCGCTCATCAGCCGGATGCATGTTGCAGGGGACCGTGAGGGGTTGCGCACGCTGGTGAAGACGACGGCGCACGGGGCGTTCTGGCCGGCCCTGGCGATGGCGATCGGGATGGCGATCTTTGCCCGGCCGCTGATGCTCGCGTTCGGGCACGACTTTACTGCCTCCCGGCCGGCTTTCCTGATTTTGATCGTTGGGCAACTGATGACCGCCATGGCGGGCAGCGCCGGCTTTCTGCTGTTGCTGACGGGATATCAGAATCAAAGCGTGAAAATCTACGCGGCCGCCGTGGTGATCAATCTGACTCTGAATTTCGCGCTGATTCCGGTGTGGGGATCGGTGGGAGCGGCGATTGCCTCCGTGGTCACAACCGCGTTTTGGAATATCGCCCTGGTGATCATCGTCAAGCAGCGTTTGAATGTGCTCTCGCTGCCTCTTCCGTGACCCGGGATACTCGACTCCGTTGCCAGCCTCAGGCGACCTAACCAATGGTGAGATCAGTGATGCATACTTCGGCACGTGAAATGATATTGCGAACCATGCGATCGTCGCCCCTGGTGACTGTCGCCAAGAGAGCTGTTCCCGACTTCGTGAAGACAGCGGTGATTGCGGCGATTGCGCGCGGCGAGGAGGGAAGGATCGATCTCGGCGATGGGGTTACGCTCAGCTATCCGCTCGACGATTTTTACTGGTCAAGGGTGGCAGACAACATCCGGGACTACGAGCCTGAGATCTGGTTTGTGCTCGATCGCTTCATGAACCCGGAGACGCTGTTCCTCGACTGCGGCGCGAACATCGGGTTGTGGAGCTGTTATGCGGCGCTCAAGGCCGGCCATGGACGCCGGGTGATTGCGGTAGAGCCGGGGTTCAAGGTTTCTCCGCACCTGCTCGAGAACTGCCGAAGGAACCACCTGAATTTTACGGTGCGCAAGAACGCGATCTGGAGCCGGTCCGGCGAAAGCGGAGTGTTCTTTGCCTACGAGGGCCATGCCTCGAGCAGCCTGGTCGAGGACCGTGCAAAAAAACTCCTCGGCCGGGTCGAGGTGGAGACGGTGACGATCGATGATGCGATCGAGCCGGTTCTCAAAACGGCCCCGGGCATCTCTGACATCATCGTCAAGGTCGATGTCGAGGGCGTGGAGTGCGAAGCCATCGCCGGAGCCGCGCGCACCCTGGCCCGCGGGAATTGCCTGCTCATCTATGAAGATCACGGCAGCGAACCGGCTTCGCCTGTCACTGAGCTATGCCTTGGAAAAGACTTGAATATTTACTTCTACGCGGATGGGGCGGTGCGACGGATCGGCAACACCGACGAGGCGCGAGCGGTAAAGATGGATCGCCGCAGAGGATATAACTTCTTCGCATGCATGCCGGAATCAGACTTTGACGCTCGATTGAGCGCGCTGACTGCTTGTCATGCGTAGCTATCTAACCTCGCGCGCGATCCGTGGAAGGCAAACACAACTTGACGCACACCGCCCCCCCCCTTCTTCTTCACGATCGCAGATCCTGGTCCGCAAGTTTCGAGCCGCCCTCAGGCGGGGAGGCGCGCGGTCTCTCATCCGCGCCTCAAAACACGTCGTGCAGGAACTGGTATTCGATCTCTCCCACGGTTTGGATACGTCCTCTCTTTGGACAGCTTGGGAAGTTCCTGACGGCTATGACAGCGCCAAGTTTGTTCATTACGCGCCAAGCAAAATCGCACATGCGATGGACGCTCTGAACAATCTCGAAATTGATTACACGCAGTCCACCTTTGTCGATATCGGCTCCGGTAAGGGGCGAATCCTGCTGCTCGCTTCGCGTTTCCCTTTCAGGAAGATTGTCGGGATAGAGTTTCATCCCAAGCTGTGCGATATCGCCAAAAACAATCTCTGCAAGTATCCACGCGCACTGCAGCAGTGCCGCGACATCGAAGTTCATTGCGCCGACGCTACGGTTTTCCCACTCCCGCATGGCAGGCTTGTCCTTTACCTGTTCAATCCTTTCGGCGCGCCCATCCTTCAAAAGTTCCTCAATGGTCTAGAGGAGTCGCTCCGCGGGGAACCCCGCGAAATTTGGGTCATTTACCACTATCCAGTCCATCAGTTCCTGATGTTGCAATGCGGCTTTCTGGAGCCAGTGAAGACGACAGATGAGTTCTCGCTGTTCCGACACATGCCGGCGAACAACGCTGCGCTCATGGAGTCAGGCAAAAGTGCGCAGAAGTTATCTCCGGAGAGGGGCGGCGGCGCGACCGGCTCGGCTTTTGCCGAGGTTGGCGGTAGCTCGCTCTTGAATTGAAATTCTATCGTTGACGCAATGCGCATCTGCCACCTGGCCGCGAGCCACACCACCTTCAGCGGAAGAATGTTTCAGCGCGAGGCGCTATCGGCACGTGCCGCGGGCCTCGATGTGACGATCATCGGGGTGGCCGACAGTTTTCCCGCGGACCCTCCCGATCACGGCTGCCGCGTGATTCCGCTTCCCGAATCGAGCAGGATCGGAAAGTTGTTCACGGCTTTCCGTCTTTTCAAGCTGGGGCGCCCTGAACCGTGCGATGTTTACCATTGCCACGATCTGGCCTCGCTCGCCTCGGGAGCCGCGCTTAAATTGGTTACCCGGCGCGGCCTCATTTATGACGCTCACGAGAATTACCCGCTCACGCACGCCGCGAATATGGCGCGCAATGCCGTGTTTCGCCGCTTTCTTCGTTGGCTTTTTTCGGCCTATGAGTGGCTGTTCGTGCGCGTCGCAGACGAAGTCATCACCGTGGATCCGCTTATTGCGCACAAATTCGCCAAGTTGGGCAGAGTTATTCACACCGTGCAGAATTACCCGCGACTTCGCGCCGAAGAGTCGGCGCATGTTCAACCCGATTGGAACGGCCGGCGAGTGTTTATCTCGGCAGGAACTCTGACGAACAAGATTTCCATCTTTCCGGTGTTGACTGCGATCGATTGCCTGCGCGTGCGCTATCCCGATGTGCTGCTTGCTTTGATTGGTTCGTTTGCAGATGCTGCTTACCGCCAGAGGGTAGAAGAGTTCCTGACCGAGCACAACCTGCAAAGCCACGTCACGCTGATCGAGGAAGTTCCGTTTACCGCCGTGCCCCTCTATCTCCGCCGCAGTTACGCGGGGCTTGTTCTCTATTCGCCAACAATGCCTTACGGCGACAACCTGATGTTTCCGGTGAAAGCGATTGAGTGCATGGCGGCGGGGATTCCCCTCATAGTCAGTTCTTTCCGTGGCCTCGCGATGCTCGTAAAGCGACGGCGATGCGGATTGTCGGTCGATTCCACATCCGCCGCTGAAATCGAGGCTGCGATGGAAAAACTGCTGAGCGATAGAAACCTCGCACATGCACTCGGATTAGCAGCTCGGCACGCGTTTGAGACCCGCTGCAACTGGGAGGCAGTGGAACCGAGGTTGCTCGCCTCCTACGTCCGAGTTGCCGCTCTATCCATTTCGATATGATCGTCGCCATCCATCAGCCAAACTATATTCCCGGCCTCGGCTTCTTCCACAAGATGGCGAGCGCAGACGTTTTCGTGCTGCTCGATAACGTCCAGTACTCGAAGAACAATTACACCAATCGCAACCGCATCCGGAGCGGCGACGAGTGGGCCTGGCTTACGATCCCCGTGCGCCTTTCGGGACACTTCGGCCAGCTAATTTCGGAAGTGGAAACTGCAGAGGATGATTGGGAGACGAAGCACTGGAAGAGGCTTCTCGAAGTCTACGGCCAGGCGCCGCATTTCCGGCAATACCAGGGTCAGCTCGAGCCGGTCTATGCACGCCGCCGCGTCAACCTGGCGGAAATCAACTGCGAGCTGATCGAGTTCGCTCGCAGTGCTCTAAGCATTGACACCCGCATCATCAGGGCCTCGGAACTCGATGTAACCGGCCGATCCTCGGACTTGCTGCTCGCAATATGCAAAGATCTTCGCGCCACAACCTATCTATCGGGGCAGGGCGGCAGGAAATATCTCGACGTAACGAAGTTTGAGTCTGCCAGCATTGCGGTCGAGTTTCAGGAATTCCTGCATCCCGAGTACCAGCAGGGCAGGGAAGAGTTCGTCCCCAATCTTTCCGTTCTCGATCTGCTCTTCCATGCCGGAGCGGAGAGCCTCTCCATCCTGCACGGCCTCCACGCACAGCATGCCTTTTGAAACCTGCAGTTTTTCGCTCGAGCACCTCGGCGAAGCCCTCCGCGCGTCGCGGTCGACGCGGCGATTCCTGCGCTTCCGCGATATTTCGCCCGGCACGCCCGCAAACAGGATTTGTCTGCTGCGCCACGATGTCGACGTTTCGCTCGAATACGCGGCGCGGATGGCGTACCTCGAGCAGGAACTCGAGACTCCCGCCACCTATTTCATCCGCATGCGAGCCGCAGGCTACAACCCCATGAGCCGGCGGGGCCGGGCGATTCTCAAGGAGATCGAAGAGGGAGGCGGGGAGGTCGGGTTGCACTACGAGGGCGTCGGCGACGCGGAGGATCCGGATGCGGCGTTTCGCCGCTTTCTTCTGGAAAAGGCGATGCTCGAAGATCTGGTCGGCCATGCGGTGGGTGTGGCGCTGCATATGCCCCGGCGCTGCCACGGGTTTGACGGGCGCGCCATTGAGGAAGCCGGTGCGCTCTACGATGTCTCCTCGCAGGAACGCTTCGGCGGGATGAGCTTTGTTTCTGACAGCAATCGCCAATGGCGGGGTGGATGCATCTGTGAACACTTGCGCGGGAACGCCGGGATGCACGTCCTGGTGCATCCTGTCTGGTGGATGCCGGAAGTCCAGGATGCGGATGTAGGCAATATCGTCCGCCGGCTCGCGGAGGGCGACTAATTGCACGGGATTGACCTCACCAGCGGCCTTATCCTGCTGCTCGCGATTCTCGGCTTCTGTGCAATCGTGGTGCCGAAGCCGGAGATCGGGGTGGTTATTCTGGCCTTTACGCTCCCCATCTCTGCCGTACCGATCATCGGCGATGCGGGAATTTTCAAGATTACGGGACTGGCGGCCTTTGCGGCCTGGGGCCTGAATGTGGCCGTGGGCCGGCGCAGGGTGCAACTGGCCGGCCCGGCCACTGTTGCATTCGGGATCTTTCTGCTCTCCTCGTTGATTTCCGCGGTGGCCGCGGGAACCCCGGCGGGCTGGCTGGTTTTTCAACGGCAGCTTCTCGGGATCGGGCTTTATTGGATGGTGGCGAACCTGGTCACTTCATGGGCCGAGGTCACGCGCCTGTTGCGCTGGTTGATCGTGTCGGGCGCACTCGTGATCGTGGCTTGCCTGTACCTCTATGCAGCTGGATCCACCATGGTGAGCGAAGCGGCGCTCACCTACGCGGCCCCGCGCATGGAAGGGTTGAGTGTGGGAGTCAACGCCTTTGCCCAATTCGCCGTGGTCCTGCTGATGATTGCCGTGAGCGGCCCATTCAGCGGAGGGATCGCCCACCTGGGGCGGCTGACAGTGCCTGCGTTTGCAGCCGCAGTGGTGCTTACCGGCTCGCGCGAGGCCTTCCTGGCGCTGGCTGCGGCGTTGTTGTTGTACCTGATGATCGGCAAGCATCGTGTACTCGGCATCCTCAGCGCGCTGGTGTTTGCTGTCATACCGCTGCTGATGCCGACCGGGTATTTTGCACGCATTGCGACCATCTGGGAGCCGGGCGAGCAGGGTTGGCGGCCGCAACTCTACGCGGCGTCACTGCGCGCATTTACCCATCGCCCGGTCCTGGGCTTTGGCTTGGCGAATGGGCCCCATGCCATCTATCCCTATCACAATCTGCCGATGGAGCTAGCCTCCCACAACACCATCCTTGGAATCATGGTGGAACAGGGCCTGGCCGGGGCCATCCCGTTTGCGGCGGCGTTGCTTCTTGTCTTCGGCGCCTGGCGCCGCAATCTTCGCGAGCGCCGGGCCCTGGCCGGGAATGACCGCCGCAGCGCGGAAGCGGTGCTCCTGGGTGCACTGGCGTTTGCCGTTTGCGCCTTCTTCGTCGACCTGCAATTGGACCCCACCATGTATTTCCTGATGGGGCTCCTGGTTGCCGCGACAAACTTTCCATTTCCTGGATGGGATCGTGATGCGGCTCGGAATCTTTCTTCCAAACCTGATCTACGAGGACCGGGGCAACCTGACGACGGATGCCAGCACACCTCACAAGCTGCCGGTGCTTGCTGAAGCATTTGACGGGCTGGATGTCCTGGCCTTCGTGGCGCGCGATTCCCGGCGCCGCGGCCGGGATTCCCTCTCGCTCGTTCCCGGCCTGAACCTTGAGCGCATGCCTGCGATCCGCGACGGGTGGGAAATGTACGTGCGGCGGCCGCCCGCCTGGGCAGCGGCGATTACACGCAGCGTCTTCCGTCACCGGCACGAATGGTCCGCCGCCCTGGTGATCGACTCCGGTCCCCCCAGCTACTGGTTTTTTGAGTGCTGCCATCGCGCCGGCATTCCCACCGTGGCGTACATTCGCGGAAACGCCATGGCCAGCATCGCCAACATCGACCGCTACCAGACTGGATTCTTGCGCATGTGGCGATGGGCGATGGAACACTGGTATCCCTGGTCCGAATCGCGCATGGCCCGTTATTCGCCCGTGGTCGTGGACAACGATCCGTTGGCCGCGGAACTCCGGGGGCAAGGCGCCGATGTGCGCATGATCGTCGCCTCCCTGGTCCGTCCTCACCACCTGGCCTCGCGCCCTCCCGAAGCCAGCGTTCAGCCGCAGCCGTTGCGCATTTGCGCGCTGGGCAGAATGGTCCGCCTGAAGGGATTGCACGTAATGCTGGAAGCCCTATCGAGGCTCAGCGTCGCAGGAATCGAGTTTCAGGTGGAGCTCATCGGACAAGGCGACGAATCCTACATGCGGGAACTCAAAGCCCGCGCCGCCCAGCCAGACCTGGACGGGAAGGTCCGATTCCTCGGCCCCGTGCCCTGGGGTAACGGCTTGTTCGAACATCTCGATCGCTCCGAGGTCTTCGTGTTGCCTTCGTTTACCGAGGGCACTCCGAAAACCGTGACGGAAGCCATGGCGCGCGGGCTGGTTGTGGTCGCCTCTCGAGTCGGCGGTCTGGCGCGCCTTGTGGAGGACGGGAAAACCGGCTTCCTTGTCGCTCCCGGCGATCCGCAAGAATTAGCCGAACGGCTTCGCAGCATCGCCCTTGACCCCGAGCTGCGCCGGCGCGCGGCCGCGGCCACTCTCAAACAGGTTTCCCGATTGACCATGGACGAGCAGCTTCCCATTCTTGTCACGGCCCTGAAAGATGCCGCCGCCACGCGCCGCCAAAGCCCCGCGCACGACGCCGTGGCATGCGTGGCTCCCGCAGCAAAAGGGCCGGGGGGAGGATGATTTGATCTTATTGACCGAAGCCACAAACTTTATGGAAGCCTGTGACGATTGTCAGATCCAGGCTGGAGCCATCGTCGGCCTGAACTACGCTCCGGGAGTCGATCCCGTGCGCCTCGGCAAAGGCGCGCGGATCAGGGCAGGTACGATCCTCTATGCCGATGTCATCGCCGGCGACGACTTTCAAACCGGCCATAACGTCCTGGTGCGGGAGCATACGACCATCGGAGATCATGTGGTTATCGGGACCAATACCGTGATCGACGGAGCCGTTTCCATCGGAAACTTCGTGAAGATCGAGTCGAATTGCTACATCCCCACGCACACCACCATCGGCAGCCGCGTTTTCTTCGGGCCCGGCGTGACCCTCACCAACGACCGCTACCCGCTCAAGCTTCGCAATGAATACGTTCCCCAGGGGCCGGTCATCGAAGACGGAGTGACGCTGGGCGGTGGCGTCGTGGTTTTGCCGGGGGTGCGGATCGGTCACGATTCCTTTGTTGCCGCTGGCGCCGTGGTCACCAGGGATGTGCCTCCGCTCAGCCTGGTGCGCGGCGTACCCGGCCGGGTGGCTCCTCTTCCCGAAAAGCTGCGCGGCCGCAACCTGGCCCTCTCCTGGAGAAAGTACATTGCCAACTGAAACCTGCGTGGCCATGATTGGCTGCGGCAAGCAGGCGCCCAAGCATATCAGCGGCTTGCGCGCCATTCCCGGGGTCCGGATTGTATTGGCCGACGCCTGCCCGCAATTTGCCCGGACGCTTGCCGAAAAAGAGAACTTGTCCTGGATCGAGCGGCCGGAAGATGTCTTTTCCGACCCGCAGGTTCACGCCGTCGATATCTGCACCCCCACGCCCTCGCACCTCGAGCTGGTCCTCGCCGCCATCCGCAGCGGCAAGGATTTTTTCTGCGAGAAACCGCTTTGCGAAACGTCCGCCGAGGCTAGCCAGGTCGCGGCCGAGATGCGCACCAGCAGCCGCGTCGGCATGGTCGGTTACGTTTACCGGTTTGCGCCTGTCTTCGAGCTGGGCAGGAATTTGTTTGAAGGCGCACCCGCTTCCGGCTCGAGCCACGTCCTCGGTTCCATCCGGCTGGCGCAGTTTCGCATTGGCGGCCGCGGCTCGCATCAGTTATGGAAGCACCGCGTAGCCTCAGGGGGTGGCGCCGCCAGCGAGATGCTGGTCCATATGCTGGACCTTGCCATGTGGTACTTCGGGCCCGTCCGGGAGGCGCGGCTCCTCAGCAAAAAGCTGCTCCAGCCGCGACGCGCAATCCAGGGCAGGATGGAAGACGTCGATGCGGAAGATTACATCCTGGCGGAACTCGAGATGGACAGCGGCGTTACCGCCATCTGCCAGGCTGACCTGTTGACGCCGGCCTTCACGCAGTTCGTTGAAATCCAGGGAGACAACGGAACCTTCATGGGTTCGATCGATCCGGCGATGCCTTCATTTGTGTACTGCAATCAGCAGGTAGATGCATGGAAACAGGGCCGCAACAGCCTCGAATTCGGGCGCGTGAATCTGTTCGAAGCGCAAATGTCCGCGTTCATTCATGCCGTTCGAACCCGTTCCGGCGCCGTGCGCTCGACCGTCGATGACTCAGTATTGTTGCTCCAGTCGATGGAGATGCTGCAAGGGAGCCTTGTCAGTGTCTGAAGCCACGCTACTCGAGCATGCCGGACGCGGCGAACACATCCGCGAGCAGCAAGAGGCGCGCATCCGTTCGGTCTACGCGCATCGCGATCAGAGCGGCAAGAGGGCCCTCTACGCCTGGTCGAATCCCGACGTGCTGCTCAACGTTTACCGGTTCCATGCAGTGGCTGCGGCGTGTCTTCGTCGCGCGGGGCTCGACGATCTTTCCGGCCTGCGCGTTCTGGATGTGGGTTGCGGAAGCGGAGGCTGGCTAAGGCAGCTTCTGGCCTGGGGAGCAAGCGTCGAAAACCTGCATGGCATTGACCTGCTTGCCGACCGCATCGATCGCGCGCGTCAGCTGGCTCCCAAAATCGACCATCGCGTAGGCAGCGGCTGGCAGTTGCCGTTTGACAGCGCGGCAATGAACCTGGTGACTGCGCACACGGTGTTTTCTTCCATTCTGGATGCGGATGCCCGTCAGAGCCTGGCCGCGGAAATGCTGCGCGTCGTGGCTCCGCAAGGTTCAATCCTGATCTTCGATTTCCGCATCAGCCATCCTCGCAACCGCAATACAATCGGCATCCGGAAGAGCGAGATTCGCCGGCTGTTTCTCGGCTTTGAGCTCGATTCCCACTCCCTGGAACTGGCGCCGCCCATTGCGCGCAAAATTGCACCCGTAGCGCCCGTGGTTGCGCTGGCTCTCGAGGCTCTATGCCCTTTGCTGCGGACGCATTCCATGCACCTGCTCCAGCGGGTCCGGTTGAACGGAGCGGCAATTCTGCCCCGGGATGCGCCTTGTCCTTCAAAAATGGCGGTTGCCGAGACGCAGCCGGAATCTTCAGAAAGAGGTTGAAATCTTGCATACACTCATTCAGCACAAGCCCATTCAGGCGGCGGAAATCTCGCTGACTGAAGGTGAAATCAAAGCCGCGGTGGACGTGCTTCGATCCGGCGCGCTGCGCCAGGGAGCCCAATGCGATGCCTTCGAAGCCGAGTTCGCGGCTTACGTCGGCGCCCATCATGCTGTAACTTCCGCCAACGGATCGGCGGCTTTGCACCTGGCGTACATGGCGTTTCTCAGTCCCGGCGACGAAGTGCTGGTGCCCGCTTTCACGTTTATCGCGACCGGAAGCATGGTCACGGCTGCGGGCGGCAAACCGGTTCTCTGCGACGTGGACCCTGATACCTTCCTGATCGACCTTGAAGATGCGGAGCGCCGCATTACGCCGCGCACCAGGGCCATCTCGCCGGTGCATCTCTTTGGCAATCCCTGCGCAATCGATGCCGTCGAGGCATTTGCCGAGCGTCATACTCTCAAAATTGTGTGGGATGCGGCGCAAGCGCATGGCGCGCATTATCGCGGCCGCGATGTCGGCGCCTGCGGAGATTTTGTTGCATATTCCTTCTATCCTTCGAAGAACATGTTCGTGGGCGAAGGCGGAATCACCTGCACCGACAACAAAGACTTCGAACATCGCATGCGGTACATGCGCAGTCACGGCCAGACGGGAAAATATCTTCACACCATGCTCGGCCTGAACTACCGCATGACGGATGTGGAGGCGGCGATCGGCCGCAAGCAACTGCAGCGGCTCGATAGCATGCTCGCTGCACGGCGCCGCCACGCGGCCATGCTGAGTGAGGGTCTGGCTGGAATTGCCGGAATTCATCCGCAGCGCGTAACCCCGGGTGGTGAACACGCCTGGCACCAGTATTCCATCCTGGTGGAGGACTCGATCTTCGGCATGGATCGTGACACGCTGGCTGCGAAGTTGAGAGACCAGAGCATTGCTACCGGAGTCCATTATCCGCGCGGCTTGCACCAGCAGCCGATCTTCAAGGAACTATATGGCTACGAACCGTTGCCAAATACCGAACGCCTTGCCGGGCAAATTCTCGCACTTCCTGTGCATCACGGCCTCGAAGAGGGGGATGTCACCCGCATCGTCGAGGCGGTCATCTCGGCCCAACAATAAACAGCACTTGAAACCGCCACGTCAGGATCAGGTCCAATGTCAAAGCCGTTGCATGGCCCACCTCGCATTCTCTATATCACTTACCACCTTCCGACGGACGACGAACCGGGCGCGTTTCGTCCCTGGGTGGAGGCGCGCCTGCTGCGGGAGTCCGGCTATGAGGTAACCGTAATCACATCCGCCGTTCACTATATGACCGGAAGGTTTATCGGTTCCGGCAGCGGCTGGTGCAGAGAGGAGATGCGGGAGGGGATACGCATTCTGCGCGTTTGGACGATCCAGGATCATCGCCGCTCCATCGCGCGCCGCATCCTGAACTACTCGGTCTTTGCGGTGCTCGCGGCCGCGGCCGCACTGCTGAAAGTCCGTAAGCAGCTGAACTGCTTATTTACGGCCACCGACCCCCTGTTTTTTATGCCCTTCCTGATGATCGTTGCCGCGATCAAGCGCGTTCCGGTGGTCCTGGACGAGAGGGATCTTTATCCCGACACCGCAATTGCCCTGGGAATCGTGCGCGAAGGCTGGTTGACGCGGTTGGTTTTCGCGATGCTACAACTCTCGCGCCGGCGGGCCACTTCTCTGCTCGCGGCCACGCCAGGAATCAAGCGGCGACTGGTTGCGCATGGCCACGATCCGGATCGCATTCACGTGCTGCTCAATGCAGATCCCTATCTGAACATGTTGAATCAGGCCCGCGTGCCGGCAGCGGTGACCGAATTTCGTGCCCGGTATCGATGCCTCATCGGCTATGCGGGTACTCTGGGCCAGGCCGACGATGTCGAAACCATAATCCGTACAGCGGCGGAATTGAAGCACCGAAATGACCTGGGTTTTCTCATCGTGGGGGGAGGCGAGCGGTACTCCGAATATGTCGAATTGGCCCGTAAACTGGAGTTGCATCATCTGCTGTTTCTCGGGCCCATCCCCCGCGGTATCACGCGCGCGATTCTTGCCCAGTGCGACGTGTGTCTGCAAGCCGTTCCACCCGATCAATTCTTCTCGAGTACGCTCACGAGCAAGACTTTTGACTACCTCGGCCTCGGCATTCCGGTGATCTTCGCGGGCGCGGGCGATACGGCGGACTTGTTGCGCGAAAGCGGGGCAGGTATAGCAGTGGCCTCTCTGGATGCCAAGGAAATGGCGGCGGCCGTGGTCACCCTCAGCGACGATGATGCGAGGCGCGATCGCCTGGCGCGCGCCGCCAATGACTGGTACGCGAGCCACATCAGCATTGCAAATTGTCTCCGTATTGTCCGATCCGCAATCCCGCTCTTTACCTAGACTTTATTGCGCCCATTTGCTGCCGCCGCGCACAAGGTGCTGGCCGCGGTAAACAGCCCCCAAAATAGAGAGACTATGAGCGATTTTATTCCGTTCGCTTTACCCGACATTGGCGAGGAAGAGATCCAGGCCGTCGTCGAGACACTGCGTTCGGGATGGCTCACCACGGGTCCGGTCACCCGGCAATTCGAGCGGGAATTTGCCGCGTTTCTTGGCGGCGATGTCGAAGCTCTGGCGGTCAACTCGGCTACCGCGGGACTGCATCTGGCCGTGGAAGCGATCGGGGTCGGTCCGGGCGACGAGGTCATCACGACCACGCATACATTTACCGCTACCGCCGAAGTGATCCGCTACGTGGGCGCTCATCCCGTCTTCGTCGATATCGATCCCGACACGCTTTCGATCGATCCCGCTGCAATCGAAGCGGCCATCACTTCGCGAACCAGGGCCATCATCCCGGTACACTACGGCGGCCTGGCCTGCGATATGGGAGCCATCCACGCCATTGCCCGGCGGCACAATCTGAAAGTCGTGGAGGACGCCGCCCATGCATTGCCGGCCACATGGCAGGGCCAATTGGTAGGCACGCTCGATTCCGACGCTACGGTTTTCAGCTTTTATGCCACCAAGACGCTGACCACCGGCGAAGGCGGCATGCTGGTCACCCGCGACCCCGAGATTGCGCGGCGCGCGGCCATCATGCGATTGCACGGGATCAGCAAGGATGCGTTCGATCGCTACCACTCGCGGAAGCCATCGTGGCGCTATGAAATTGTCGCCCCTGGGTTCAAATACAACCTCACCGACGTGGCCTCCGCAATCGGCATTCAGCAACTGAAAAAGGCACACCGTTTTCACAGGCGCCGCCTCGAACTCGCGGCGCGGTACGATGCGGCATTTCGCGATCTGCCGCTCGTGTTGCCGCCCCGGCGACAGGATCCCAAAGGTCACGCATGGCACCTCTACGTCATCCAGTTGCTGGATTCTGCTGAGGTCTCGCGGGACGAGTTCATTGAGAAAATGGCGGAGGAGGGAATCGGCTGCAGCGTCCACTACATACCTTTGCATCTGCATCCCTACTGGAGCGCCACCTATCATCTCCGTCCTGAGGACTATCCACATTCGTTGCGCGTGTTCGAGCGGGCGGTCAGCCTGCCGTTGTATACGCGCATGACCGACGAGCAGCAGGAACGCGTCATCGATTGCGTGCAGGCACTGATGAAAGACCGGAGGCCGGCCGCTCCATGCGCAGTCTGATCGCAAAGCGCGCATTCGATCTCTTTTTCGCCGCCTTAGGTCTGCTGTGCTTCGCGCCGCTGCTTCTGGTCGTCGCTGCCTGCATCAAGCTCGATTCGCAAGGCCCAGTGTTTTTCCGGCAGGACCGCGTGGGACGGCACGGCAAGGTATTCCGGATTCACAAGTTCCGCACCATGCGCTTCGGCGCTGAGAAAGCTGGCCCCTTGATCACTCGCGCCGGAGACAGCCGCGTGACGCGGGTGGGAAAAACTCTGCGCAAGTATAAGCTGGATGAGCTTCCCCAGCTCATCGATGTCGTGAGGGGCGAAATGAGCCTGGTTGGGGCAAGACCCGAGGTTCCTGCTTACGTTCGGTATTATCCACCACAAACCAAAGCTTTACTTCTGGCCTTGAGTCCGGGCATCACTGACCCGGCGGCCATTATTTATAAGCGCGAAGAAGAGTTGCTGGCAGCCGCAGACGACCCCGAACGCGAATACGTCGAGAAAATTTTGCCCCAGAAGCTGCGCTACTACGAAGAGTATGCAAAACATCGCTCGATGTGGTCCGACGTGGTTGTAATTCTTCGCACTCTCAAAGAGATTTTTGTTTAGCCGCGCGGAATCATTTCGGATTTACGTGGCTTGATTTGTGATTCTCCCCAACCCGCCGCAATTTTCTTTCGCTGAACGGAAGGTTTCGACTATGCGCTTTCGCATGCGTATGCTGTGGATTCTATCTCTGCAGCTGCTTTTGATCTTTTTTTCGCTGGTCATGGCGTGGCTGTTGCGATTTGAGTTCAAGCTTCCGCAGATGAACGTGCTGCTGGCGTCGTTTCCTGTGCTTGCGGCTATGCGCCTGGGAGCGCTGTTCCGGTTCAAGCTGCTTCATGGTTACTGGCGATACACGGGCGCGAGCGACGCACAGGACGTGTTGAAGGCAATCGCCATGGGTTCGGTGGCGTTCTATATTATGGAGCGCTGGCTGCTGGGAGTCACCGCATTCCCGATTTCGATCTACATCATAGAGGCGATCCTGAGTGCGGCGTCTCTGGGAGGTATCCGGTTTCTTTCCCGGTCTGCTCTGCAGGCAGTCGAGCGCGGCCAGGTACCCCTGTCGCGTCACTCGGTTGTGATCATCGTGGGCGCCGGCGCCGCGGGCATGACGCTGATGCGAGCGCTCCCCCGCACCGCATTCATTGCCATCGGGTTTGTGGATGACGATGCAGCCAAAGCGGGGGCGCGGTTGTGCGGAGTGCCGGTGCTGGGAACGCTCGACCGTCTTCCCGGAATCGCGCAGCGGCTGGGGGTCGATGAGATCCTCATTGCCATCCCTTCGGCGACCGGGGAGCAGATGCGCCGCATCGTCAGCCTCTGCCATGAGGCGCGCGTACCGTACCGCACGACTCCGAATTATGTGGAACTGATCGACAAGAACATCAAGGTAGACCAACTGCGCGAGGTTCGCTTCGAGGATCTGCTGGGCCGGGAGGCCGTTCATCTGGCCGCGGCGCCTGCGCGGGAAAAACTGACCGGGAAAGTGGTCGTGGTTACAGGAGCCGCAGGCTCCATTGGCGCGGAACTCTGCACTCAACTGCGCGCCAACCTGCCTGCCAAGCTCATCTGCGTCGATCAGGACGAGAGCGGGTTGTTCTTCCTCCAGCAGCGGCTGGAGCAGGATCAACCTCCGGTAAAGATCGAATACTGCGTAGCCAACATCTCCAACCGGCAGCGAATGACGCAAATCCTCGCCGGTCAGGATGCCGAGATCATTTTCCACGCGGCGGCTTATAAGCATGTGCCACTCATGGAAGCCAACGCTCGTGAAGCGATCAGCAATAACGTATTCGGGCTTCTCTCGCTTTTAGACGTGGCTGTGGAATGCGGGTGCCGCTCTTTTGTGGCCATCTCCTCAGACAAGGCTGTGAACCCGACCAGCGTAATGGGTTGCACGAAGCGCATCGGGGAGTTGATATTAGCGGCTCGGCCTCATGGCGAAATGCGCTGCATATCTGTGCGCTTTGGCAATGTCCTGGGTTCGCAGGGGAGCGTCATACCGCTTTTCGAGGAGCAAATTCGAAAGCATGGGAAAGTTACCGTCACCCACCCCGATATCACGCGATTCTTTATGACCATTTCTGAGGCTGTGTCGCTGGTTTTGCAGGGCTTCACGCTCGGTCGCCACGGGGAGATCCTGGTGCTTGAGATGGGCGAGCCTATGCGCATCGTCGATATGGTACGAATGCTCACGCATCTACTCGGCAAGAGAGACGATGAAGTCGAGATCACCTACACAGGCCTTCGTCATGGCGAAAAGCTTTATGAGGAGTTGTTTTACGAGAACGAAGACCCCCTGCCCACCGAGTGCGGCAAGGTGATGCGCGCCCGGGGTAAGCTCGTGAGCTGGGATGTACTGAGAGGTGGTCTGGACGAACTGCGCGCCTTGATGAGCTCCTCGGGCGACGATGCCGCACTCCGCCTCAAACTGAGCCGGATTGTTCCCGAATACTGTTGGAATCGGGGATCGACGCCACTCAGTTTCCCAACTGCAAGACCGATTCGGAACGTGGCTGTCGAAAGCAAACAACCTGCGAGGGTGGGCAATCCCGAAACAGGCAGAGTGAGAGAATTCGGCGCACTTTCCTGATACTGCCGTTGCAACCAAATGCTAGATTGAAGGTGCTCAGGCAGGCTCGAGTGGCCGAAACAGCCCACCGCGCAATTGCCTGAGCGAGAAGCTGTGAAAGGGCCGAAGGCCCAATCAAATCTAAGCTCGTGCCGGCCGTTCCGGTTAGGGTGACCGCGATCACAATCAATCAGCGCCCCCCTGATCATTAATCAGCTGCAGTTACCGGGACATTGCTCTTTATGGTTTGTGTCAATTTGGTCTGACTCCGGAAGCAGACCCTGCCTGAAAGATCCAGCGTAAGTTTTTACGGTTCGATTCCATGCCGAAATGCCAGACGGATCACGCACCAGCGATCCAGAGGGCACCGCGGTATTCGGGGTGGAGAACCGGAAATCTCATTTCGCTTGAATGGCGGGGAGAAGACATGCTCGAGAGTCCGTGGCGGGTTTTGCACGTGTTTGCGAACCACGAAAGAAGAGTCGCGCAGCATCTATCTGTGCGTTCTCTTGAACACTATCTGCCGCTCTACACAGAGCGGTCAAAATGGACTGACCGTTCCGTCATCCTGGAACGCCCGCTTTTCACGGGGTATGTGTTTGTCCGTTTCTCACCTTATACCAGGTTCTCCGTCGTCTCCACGCCCGGTGTGATCCGCCTCCTTGGCGAATACGAGAGCGATGCGGTCAGCGCCGAGGAGATCGACAGAATCCGCGACGGGCTGGCGAGCGGCTGCCTGCTTCGGCCTCATCCACACGTTTCTGTCGGAACACCGGTGCGCGTGCGCAGCGGCGTTTTTGAGGGAGTCGAGGGCATCGTGACGGAGTTCCGCCACCAGTGCCGCGTGATCATCGCGCTTTCCGCGGTGCAGCAGTGCTTTTCTCTGGAACTGGAACTTGAGGACATTCAGGTTCTTCGGAAGCCGCCCGCGTCAGCTTTACCAGGGGCCGATCAGATTCTCAATTTCACACGCGCGGAGAGCGCGATTTCGTGGCGGGCTTCGAGAACCTGACCACAGTCACCATCGTGAATCCCTCGGAAAGCCACAACCGGACCGATGCCCTGATGATCCTCCACTCCGCATCCTTTCGGGCCTGACGCCAAGTCATCCACCGCCGAACTGGCGGTCGAATCTGTAGCCTGATACGAGACCCTCGCCGGGATGGAATGCCGGTGAGGGTCTTCTTGCGTCTGGACGCTTACTCGCACTCTAACTGCCAGAGCTATCCTCCGCAGAGAGTTTCCCTGCGCTTGCAGCGCTTCCACTGTGGATTTTCTCGCTGAGAACACTCGTCAGAGCGGCGTGTTAAAACTGATATAGTGATCGTGGTTGCGGCGGCAGGCGAAGTCGCGATCGTGTGGGATGCCTCTTCAGCAAACTTTCAGCAAATTGTTTCTGATCAAAAACTGAAATGTTGATAATAAAGAGGATCACACCTTGAAGCAATCGATTGAATCCACTCCTCGGAGAGGCGATGCAGGCAATCCTGGCGCTCGAAGACGGGCGCATCTTCCGCGGCCACGGCCATGGGCACCCGGGCGAATGCCAGGGCGAAGTGGTTTTTAATACTTCCCTTACCGGTTACCAGGAAATTGCTACCGATCCATCCTACGCCGGGCAGATCGTAGTCCTGACGAATCCCCAGATCGGCAACTACGGCACCAATCGCGCCGATAATGAGGCGTCGCGGCCGTATATTGAGGGCCTGATCGTTCGCGAGTTCTCCACTATCAGCTCTAACTGGCGCTCTGAACAGGTGACCGACGAATACATGGAGCGCTACTCCGTGCCGGTGCTGGCCGAGATCGACACGCGCGCGCTGGTGCGCCACCTGCGTAACCACGGCGTCATGCGGGGCGTGATTTCGACTACTGAGTCCGATGCTGATGTCCTCGTCGAAAAGGCCAAAAAGATTCGCAAGATGGACGGCACCGACCTAGCGCGCGTGGTTTCGACGAAGACGAGTTACGAGTTCGACGCGGCGGATCCGCGCAGCGAAATGGGCGATCCACTTTTGGCCGAGGGCTTCATTCACAAGGATGAAACCCACCGGAAGAACCTTCACGTGGTGGCTTACGATTTTGGCATTAAGCAGAACATTCTGCGCATGTTAGTGCGTGAAGATTGCCGTGTCACCGTGGTTCCTGCCGAGACCACTGCCGACGATGTGCTGGCGCTCAAGCCCGACGGCGTCTTTCTCTCGAACGGCCCCGGAGACCCGGAGCCGGTCGACTACGCGGTGCGCTCCATCCGGCAGATGATGGGCCGCGTCCCGGTGTTTGGCATTTGCCTGGGGCACCAGCTTTGCGGGCTCGCGCTCGGCGGTCGCACCTACAAGCTCAAATTTGGCCATCATGGCGGCAACCATCCGGTGCGTAACAATGCAACCGGCAAAGTAGAGATCACGGCGCACAACCACAACTTTGCCGTCGATCCCGACTCGATCGACGCGAACGAAGTCGAGCTCACCCACGTGGACCTGAATGACCAGACGCTCGAAGGCCTGCGCCACAAGACGTTGCCGCTGTTCAGCGTGCAATACCACCCTGAAGCCGCTCCCGGCCCGCACGATTCGCATTATCTGTTCCGCGACTTCCGGCAGATGATGGAGGAGTGGAAATCATGAGCGGACTCGCAGCGAGAAAGGAACGACCTGAGCCAAAGGCCCTTGGTGCGTTCTATACGGAGGAGTCCGTAGTGAACCGCCTCGTGGAGTGGGCAGTTCGGAGTCCCGAGGACACTATTCTCGATCCAAGCTGTGGAGACGGTGCCTTCTTGGTTACCGCCTCCGACCGATTATCTAGGCTCGGCTCCTTTTCGTTCCGCTTGCACGGTGTCGATGTCTCTGAGGATGCTTTACGAGAATCACGTCAGCGCGTACGAAACGCTAGGCTGATACTGAAGGACTTCTTTGACATTGATCCGCGATCCCTGCCCGCATTCGACTGCGTTGTCGGCAACCCTCCCTACATTCGCTACCAGACGTTCAACGGCGATTCGACCTCTAAAGCGCACGAACGAGCGGAGGAAGCAGGGGTTCAATTGCCCCGGCTTGCCTCCTCGTGGGCACCATTCCTCGTGCATGCAACCCAATTCCTTCGTCGCGGTGGCCGCTTAGCAATGGTGGTGCCATCAGAATTGGGACACGCCATGTATGCCCGAGAGGTACTGAAATATTTGATAAAGCGTTTCAGAGCAGTCGAAATAGAGATGTTCAGGGACAAGCTTTTTGGCGGACTAGGCCAAAGCACCATCTTGCTTTTCTGTGACGGTTACGGGGAGAGATGCAAGAAATTCAATGTCACATCCGCCGACAACCTCTCAAGTGACACGAAAGAGAAAAGAAGTGTCGATCTCAGAGCGGTTGAAGATGGCAGATTTAGATTGAATCATTACCTTTTGCCGGACTCTATCCTTTCACTTTACAACGCGCTTGCCATCCATCCTCGCGTACGCAGGCTGGGCGACGTCGCTGACGTTGGCATTGGATACGTGACAGGCGCGAATGATTTCTTTCATCTGTCGGACGACGAACAGCGGCAATGGAGAATAGGCAGCAAGTTCCTAAGACCAGCGGTGCTGAACCTTCGAGATATTGATGGAATCGTCCTTGGCAATGGCCAGTGGGAAGGGAAGCGGAGAGCGGGCGAAAAGGTCTATCTTCTGGCGGTTCCGGCGATTCCAAAGGGGGCTCTGCCTATCTCCCTCCAGCACTATTTGCAGCAGGGTGAGATCGCTGGCGTGGCCGAGCGTTACAAGTGCCGAACAAGGAAGCTCTGGTACGTTGTGCCCCATGTGCGTGTGGCAGACGCATTCCTGTCGTATATGTCCGGCGAGATGCCCCGGCTTGTTACGAATGGCGCTGGCCTTGTTGCACCCAATACGATTCACCTGTTGCGGTTTCTGGACGGCTCCAGTGCAAGCTCTTACGCGGCTTCGTGGCGTAACTCCCTGACGAAGCTGAGTTGTGAACTGGAGGGCCATGCGCTTGGAGGAGGTCTTTTTAAGATCGAGCCTTCAGAGGCAGAGCGCATTCTCGTAGTCGCCCCGAGCGCTTCTCACGCGCGGATGCTGCTCGAACATAGTGAGCGCAAGCCTGCGAAATCCAGGGAGCCCAGTCTAGACCTGTTTGACCGTCATCTCCTTAAAAAGGAGATAGGCATCACAGAGGCCGAGTGCGTTTCATTGCGCGAAGCTGCAATGAGGATGGAACAGTGGCGAAAACACCAGTAAAGCAGATTTCTGTGCCCACATTGGAGAACGCTCTGGGTGCTCTGTGCGGCGATGCTAAGACACAATCGGGACAGCACATCAAGCTTGTCCATGCTCATTGTTCAAGCCGGCTGGTTGTTGAGGGAGGATTCCCGCCAGAATGGCTGCATCCACGTCCGCCCCTGACCTGTAAACCGGGTCCCAACAACATTTATGGTCTCACCTTTTCGGCTGAAGCGGAGGACAGCGGCGAACAAAGTGTACTTGGCGGAATGAAGTACAAGAACTTGGACGTGACCGTTTTCCCTCCCGGCATCGGACCCGCTCTTGGAATCTCAGTGAAGAGTACCGGGAACGCCTTTCGGAACCTCACAAATCGAATGGAGGAGGCGCCCGGTGATTGCGTAAACATCCACATGATGTATCCGGGTTTTGTGTTTGGGTTCCTTCACCTTATCAAATTCGGAACGGTCGCTGACGGAGTCAGTGGGAATGATGCCTCGTTCGACGCAGAGGGCAGGCCGCTCGAGGGCATCGTCCGTTATCACAATGCGTTGTGCGCGCTGAATGGTCGCGGCACCATCACTGACCCGCCGATGCGATACGAATCCATCGGCCTCTTGGTATACCGATGTTTCGAGGGGAAGGTAGAAATCTGGCCAAACTATCCTGCACCGGAGAGCCCCATACACTATTCGAGGTTTTTTCAACGACTTTACGAAGCTTACGATTTGCGCTACGCCTACCCAGACGCAAGGGGGCAGAACCACCGGAAGTCCTGGACGGTCGGCACAGGAATCCTGGCGGACACCTTTGACGCTCCGACGGGACATTCGTGGCGCAGCCGTATAACCCCACAGGAAGAGCAGCCCAGCTAGACCCATGCCACGCAGAAATGACATTCAGAAAATTCTGGTGATCGGCTCGGGGCCGATCATCATCGGCCAGTCGGCGGAGTTCGACTACTCCGGCACACAGGCGTGCAAGGCCCTCAAGCAGGAGGGTTACGAGGTGGTGCTGGTGAACTCGAACCCGGCCACCATCATGACCGATCCTGACCTGGCTGACCGTACCTATATTGAGCCGCTGACGCACGAGTATGTGGAAGAGATCATCCGCATTGAGGCGGAGATGCTGGCAGGCCAGCCCAACGCGGGCAAGTTCGCGCTGCTTCCCACCGTTGGCGGCCAGACGGCGCTGAATCTCGCCGTCGATCTTGCCGACACCGGCGTTCTGGAGCGTTATAACGTCGAACTGATAGGCGCCAAGCTCGAGGCCATCAAGAAGGCCGAGGACCGCCTGCTCTTCAAAGATGCAATGATCCGCATCGGCCTCGAAGTGCCACGCTCCGCGCTCGTGAACAACCTGCGCGACGGACTCGATTTCTCCGGCAAGCTCGGCTTCCCGGTGCTCATCCGGCCCAGTTTCACGCTGGGCGGCACCGGCGGCGGCATTGCCTACAACCGCGAAGAGTTGATGGAAATTCTCTCCCGAGGTCTCGACCTCTCGCCGGTGCATGAGTGCCTGCTTGAGGAGAGCGTGCTCGGCTGGAAGGAGTTCGAGCTCGAGGTGATGAGAGATCTGGCCGACAACGTCATCATCATTTGCTCGATCGAAAACTTCGACCCCATGGGCGTGCACACCGGCGACTCCATTACCGTGGCGCCGGCGCAAACGCTCACCGATCGCGAGTACCAGAAGATGCGCGACGCCGCCATCGCCTGCATTCGCGAAATTGGAGTGGAGACCGGCGGTTCCAATGTGCAGTTCGCCATCAATCCGCAAGATGGCCGCATGATCGTCATTGAGATGAACCCGCGCGTTTCGCGTTCCTCGGCGCTGGCGTCGAAGGCGACCGGTTTTCCCATCGCGAAAATTGCGGCCAAGCTTGCCGTGGGCTACACGCTCGACGAAATTCCCAACGACATCACGCGCAAGACGCCGGCGTGCTTTGAGCCCACGATCGACTACGTCGTCGTCAAGATTCCCAAGTGGCAGTTCGAAAAGTTTCCCGGCGCCGACGACACCCTTGGCCCGCAGATGAAGTCGGTGGGCGAGGTGATGGCCATTGGCCGCACCTTCAAGGAAGCGCTGATGAAGGCCTGGCGCTCGCTCGAAACCGGCAAAAGGACGGGCACGGAGGTACTGGAGCCGCGCCGCCTGACGCAGATGCTGGTGACGCCCAAGCCGGAACGCCTCAGCTACATTCGGTACGCGTTCGAACGCGCCATGAGCGTGCGCGAAGTCGCGCGCCTTACCAAAATGGATCCCTGGTTCCTGCACCAGTTACGTGAGATTACGCAGGCGCAGAAGGCAATCGCGAACACCACGCCACAAGAAATGAGCGCGGAGCAGATGAGAAGGCTCAAGCGTCTCGGCCTCAGCGACGAGCGCATCGCCACGGAGTGGAAGCTCGAGGGCCATGAAGGCATCCAGCAGGTGAGGGAACTGCGCGAAGCGCTTGGCATCCGGCCTGTGTTCAAACTGGTGGACACCTGCGCCGCCGAGTTCGAGTCGATGACGCCTTATCTCTATTCGACCTACGAGGAAGAGGACGAGGCGCCACCGACGAAAACGCCGAAGGTCATCATTCTGGGCTCGGGCCCCAATCGCATCGGCCAGGGCATTGAGTTCGATTACTGCTGTTGCCACGCGGCCTTTGCGCTGAAGGATGACGGCTTCGAAACCATCATGGTCAACTGCAACCCTGAGACCGTCTCCACCGACTACGACACCAGCGACCGGCTCTATTTTGAGCCGCTTGTTCTCGAAGATGTGCTGGCGATTTACCACCACGAAGCGCAATCGGGCGCGAAGATCGGCATGATTGTCCAGTTCGGCGGCCAGACGCCGCTGAATCTGGCGCAGCGTTTGCGCGCAGCCGGCGTGCCCATCATCGGCACTTCTCCGGAATCGATTGACCTGGCCGAAGACCGCAAGCTGTTCGGCAAACTGCTTGAGGATTTAGAGATTCCGCAGCCGCGCGGGGGCACGGCCACCAGCGCAGAACAGGCGCTGGCCGTGGCCGAGAGAATCGGGTACCCCGTGCTGGTGCGGCCAAGCTACGTGCTGGGCGGACGGGCGATGGTGATCGCTTACGACGCGGAAGCCGTGACGCGCTACATGCGCCAGGCCGTTGAGTATTCTCAGGAACGGCCGGTTCTCATCGACCACTTTCTCGAAAACGCCGTCGAAGTCGACGTCGACGCACTCTGCGACTCGGAAGATGTGCTGATCGCGGGCATCATGCAGCACATTGAAGAGGCCGGCATTCACTCCGGCGACTCGTCGTGCGTGCTGCCGACCGTGGACATCAAGGAACAGACGCTCGAAACCTTGCGGGCCTACACACGGAAGCTGGCGCTGGCGCTCAAGGTCATCGGCCTGGTCAATCTGCAATTCGCCATCCAGCGCGACGAACTGGGCAACGACAGCGTATATGTGATCGAGGTGAATCCCCGCGCTTCGCGGACCGTGCCGTACGTGTCCAAGGCGACGGGCGTGCCGCTGGCCAAGATCGCAGCGCGTCTCATGACGGGCCGCAAGCTGCGCGAACTGCTGCCTGACGAGTTGGCGTCAGGAAAAGATCTTGGGACCGGCGCGCACTACTACGTGAAATCGCCGGTGTTTCCGTGGTCCAAGTTCGCCGGCGTGGATACGGTCCTCGGGCCGGAGATGAAATCGACGGGCGAAGTGATGGGCGTGGCAAGCAACTTTGGCGAGGCCTTTGCGAAGGCGCAACTCTCGGCCGGTCAAATCCTGCCGACGGGCGGCACCGTCTTCTTTACGGTGAACGATCATGACAAGCCGGCGGCCATCGCACTGGCGCGGCGTTACGTGCATCTGGGCTTCAAGATCGTGGCCACGGAAGGCACGGCCAACACGCTTGAGGGCGCGGGGCTGATCGTGGAACGCGTGTTCAAGGTGGAGGAGGGCCGGCCAAATGCCGTGGACCTCATCAAGGGCGAGCGCATCCAGCTGATCGTTAACACGCCGCGTGGGCAGGACGCGATTTTCGATGAGAAGGCCATTCGCCGCGCAGCCGTGCTGGCGCGCATTCCCACCATCACCACGCTCGCAGCCGCCCAGGCGGCGGCCGAGGGAATTGCCGCCATGCAACGTCATCGCGTGACCGTCTTTGCCTTGCAGGCTCCGCACACGGAAAATGGCCGCAAGTGATTGGCAACAAAATCGGGCCTGGTCTTACAATAATGAGATGCTCCTGGAAGGCATCTTTGCCGCGACCACCACGCCGTTTTACTCCGACGAACGCATTTATTTCCGCAAGATTGAAGCCAACATCGCACGCTACTCGCGCAGTTTGCTGGCAGGGATGGTGGTTTTAGGCTCGACCGGCGAGGCGCCGCTGTTCGACGATGCCGAATCGCGCGAGGCTCTGCGTGTGGCCGCCGAAGCTGCCGCGCCGGACAAGGTGCTGATCGCGGGCGTAGGCCGGGAAAGCGTGAAGGCAACGCTAGAACTGGCCGATGCCGCGGCGGGGTTCCGCTACGACGCGGTCCTGGTGCGGCCGCCCAGCTACTACGCCGGGCAAATGTCTTCTGCGGCTGTCCTCCATTATTTCCGCAGCATCGCGGACCGCTCTCCGCTACCGATCGTGCTCTACAACATTCCCAAGTGCGTCCCGTACCAGATTCCCGTGGAGCTGGTGGGAGAACTGGCCGGTCACCCCAACATCATCGGGATCAAGGATTCGGCGGGAAAGGTGGAGCGCATTGCGGGGCAGGTTGCGGCCACGCAGAATGCGCCGCGACGGATGGTGCCGGTTACCCAGGTGTTTGAGGCGGCCACGGCACGGATGCTGGCGCCGCGGGCCGAGGCCGAAGCCGGGGTGTCGGCCGGTTTTGTCTCTGTCGGCGACTTGGCCGGTGGCGCAGCGGTTGCCACGGCTGCCCCCGCGATTACCATCAAGACCCGAAGCAGGGAAGTCGGGTTTCAGGTGCTGTGCGGCTCGGGGAGCACGGTGTTGGAGTCGTTGGAGGCAGGAGCGACCGGTGCGATTCTCGCCTTTGCCGCGTTCGCGCCACAGGCATGCCAGGAGATTTACCTTGCGTGGAAGGATCACGACGTTGCTCTGGCGCGCGAGAAGCAGCAGCGCATTGCGAAGGTGAATCAGCGCATCGTCGGAGAATTCGGTATCGCCGGTGTGAAGTACGCCTGCGACTTCAATGGCTACTTCGGAGGCCATACCAGGGCGCCGTTGCTGGGATTGACGGCCGGAGAAAAGGCCGAAATCGAGACATTACTGGGCGAAATCCGGAACTAACTGGCCTATATGGCATGTCCGATAACAGATATTCTGTATACTACAACCCAGCGCGGATAGAGCAACGGAAACCACTGACCTGCTAAGGATTACGTGCCCATGCGCTCTCCAGCTTCCCTCTTGGGGCCTCGTCAATTTGCACTTTGAATTCGAGTCGCGCGGCAATACGACCCAGACCGCCGATGTTCTAACGGCCCCCGTTCCCCTCGCGGCGCGACAGCAACTGGAATGTTGAAGCCTTGGCTTGGCTACATCTTGTAGCGGCCGAGGTCTTCGTCGTTCAACCCCTCGAGCCACCCGCGCAACTGCTCGGCAGTGGGCCCTTCCGGCGGCCCGCTGGTGTTCAACTTGGCGCTCTCCATCACCTTCTCCGCGACGAAGATCGGGCAATCGGCGCGCAATGCGAGCGCGATGGCGTCGGAAGGCCGTGCGTCGATGGCTACCGGCTCGTCGCCTTGCCGCAGCCACAGGACCGCGTAGAACGTATCGTCTTTAAGTTCTGTAATCACAACGCGTTCCAGCTGACCGTTAAGGTCGCGAATGAGGTTGCGCGCGAGATCGTGCGTCATGGGGCGCGCGGCGGACATCTTCTCGATCTCCAGCGCAATCGCGTTGGCCTCAAAGATGCCCACCCAGATGGGCATCACCGCGTCGGAGCCCACATCTTTCAGCACTACGATCGGCATATTGGTTGCCGGGTCCATCATCAGGCCGCGAATCCGCACTTCAATGTCCATCCGTTCCCTCTTCAAAAACTATTGCAATCTTAGACGGCCTGGCCGACGAGACTGTTGGGAAAAGCTCCCGTTATTTTGACACGAAGATAACTCCCCGGCGCCGGCGCGATGGGTTGCGACCATTCAAAGTTGACCGGCTTGTTCTGGCTGCTGCGCCCTGCGATCTGTCCCCGAGCTGGATTCGCGCCCTCCACCATTACCTCAACAACCTCTCCGATGTGCTTGGAATAATTGATCCTTTGTATCTCACGTTGCCGCTCAAGCAGTACTTGAAGCCGGCTGGCTGTCTCGACTTCGGGAATGGAGTCGATCATCACCAGTGCCGGCGTGTTGGGGCGGCCCGAGTACTTAAAGGCGAAGACGCAATCGTACTGCACCCCGGCAAGCAGGTTCATGGTCTGGATGAAATCGTCGGGAGTTTCGCCCGGGAAGCCGACAATGATGTCGGTCGAAATCGAGATGGGCCGCTTGGCCGCTTTGATCCACGCGATGCGCTCGAGGTACCACTCCGGCGTGTATTCGCGGGCCATGCTTGCGAGAATCCTTGCCGAACCCGACTGCACCGGCAGGTGCACATGATCGCAGAGGGTGGGCACACTGTCGATGGCGTCGACAATATCGCGGGTAAAGTCGCGTGGATGGCTAGTGGTAAAGCGGACGCGCCGGATGCCCGGCACCTCACCCACGGCGGCCAGCAACTCCGCGAAGCTGCGCTTCCCTTCCGGGTCGCGGTAGCTGTTCACGTTCTGGCCCAGAAGCTGGATCTCGGTGTAGCCAAGATCGGCAATGCGCCGCGCCTCCATGAGCACCGAAGACGAGGTCCGGCTGCGCTCCTTGCCACGCGTGTACGGTACGACGCAGTAGGAGCAGAACTTATCGCAGCCCTCGATGATGGTGATGTAGGCGCGGTAAGGATTCTGACGCGCCGTGAATTCGGTCTCGAAGGTCTCGTCCGTCTGGCGGTCGTCGAGTCCGGTAATACGGCTTTCGCCCGCCTCCAGGCGGGTCAGCATCTCGGGTAATTTACGGTACGAGGCCGACCCCGAGACCAGCGAGACGTACGGCGCGCGGTCGAAGATCTTTTCGCCTTCCTGCTGGGCAACGCAGCCCAGGACGGCGAATCGCTTACCTTCTTTGTAAAGCTTCTTGTAGTCGTTCAGGCGATTAAATACCTTCTGCTCCGCCTTGTCGCGAATGGAGCAGGTGTTGTAGAGGATGAGACCGGCATCCTCCTCGGCTTCAACCTGCCGATAGCCCTGTTGGCGCAGAGTGCCGATAACCTTTTCGGAGTCATGGGCATTCATCTGGCAGCCGAAGGTCTCCAAATAGAATGTTTTTTCGGTTGCCATAGATATCCTCAGTATACGGTGAATCCTGTTTTCCGGCCGAGCGTGACAGCGACCCCGCCACGCCGGAAACGCCCGCAAACGCGTGTGCCGTTATTGGTGCAACAACTTGAACGCGTGCGTCCACTCATTCTTCGTGAACCCAAGAATGCACCACAGCATGCACAGCGGCTCAATGGCGCGCGCCGCTTCCACCTTGCCCATGTCCGCCGTCTCCCAGCCGAATTGGTCGAGAATCTCGGTCGCGATCACCTTGGCTTTGTCGTCGTTACCGCAGATGAACATCGTCGGTCTGCCACTCTTGAATTCTGGGTTCACCATGCGGCTTGCGCCCACCGAGTTGAAGGCTTTCACGAAGTGCGCTTTGGGGAATTCGCGCTGCAGCCGTTCCATCAAAGAGTCGTCCAGACTAGTGAATAAGCTCAAAACGCCGTTCACGGGCGGCGCATCCGCAATGGGATTGCAAGCGTCCATTACCAGCTTGTCCGCCAGATTCGCGGTTCCCGCAGCGCGCAAAACATCTGCCGCGGCCGAGCCCTTCACGGCCAGCACCACGACTTCGCCGAATGCCGCTGTATCGCTGAAACTACCCACCTGCGCCGTGGGATTCGTCTTGAGCCAGTCGGTCAGCTTTGCCTTGTCGCGAGTGCCGATCATGGTCTGATGGCCATGCTTGATGAAACCGGCGGCCAGCGTTTGAGCAACGCCGCCCGAACCAAGAACACCGACTTTCATATGAATCCTCCTCGTTGTGGTGAGTGGACCTTACGGACTTCGCTCGTCGCGCATCCCTGTGTGCAAATAAGCCAGCAGCGCGTCCCTCTGTTCCTGTGTCATCTGGTAAGCGAACGATGGCATCATTCCCTTCCCGGTCATCAACACTTGCTCCACTTCAGCATCCGTTGCCGGCTCACCGTCGGGCAGCTTGTTCCGGTCGAAGAGGCCATGCAGATCCGGTGGAACTATCTTCAGGTGCAGGTCGTTCTCTTCGTGACAGTGCGCGCAACCCGTGTCGTAGAGGCGCTTGCCCTCCTCCAGTTGCGGTGTGAGCGCGGACTGGACGTGACAGCCGGCGGGGATCATAAGTCCGCAAGCTGCGAGCACCAGGCCCGAAGCCGCCGTCGCAGCCAGCTTTAGCAGTCGCATCTTAAGTATGGTAGCCCCGCACGGGTTCGAACTACCGCGTCGATACTTACTGGACTTACTGGGCTTGCTGGGCCTACTGGACAATCACGCCGCAGGCGATGCGATCACCCGAGTTCCCGGACGGATCGTTGGTGAGGTCGTCCGGTTTGGCGTGAATGACCAGGGCCGTACCGCCCTCGTGGAAAAGAGAATTCGGGCCTTCGCTTATCGTGGCGCCTACCGCGGTGAAGGTGAGTTCGCCGGTTCCCTTCTCTGATACAACAAGGTTCGGCAAGTCGCCGAGGTGCGGATGCGGTTCCTGCGCGTTGTGTACTCCGTGGTGGGCGCCCGTCGGATTGAAATGGCCTCCGGCCGTGGTGAAAGCGGGGCCCTCGCATTTGCCAACGTTGTGAATGTGGATCCCATGCTCGCCGGGAGAAAGTTGGGAGACCGTTACGGAGACCATGACCCCGTTGGAGACGGTAGAGAATTTGGCGTGGCCCACGGTGGCTCCCTGGGCATTGACGAGGTCAGCGTGTGCTGCTTGAGCCGCGGCGGGAGCGGGACCGGTGGCTAAAGCCAGGAGCGCGGCACCTGCCAACACGCTGATTTGCACGAGTATAGTTCTGCGATTGACGTTCGACATGGGAATGTCCTCCGGGGATTCGCAGACGTTCCAGCGAACTCCGCCACTTCAGTCTGCGCGGGCGATGCGGGGCAGGTCAAGCAGTGAATGCAGATTGCCGCATCGGCGTGGCGCCGTCGCTTTCCATGCGATGCCAAGCAAGTATGCTGAATTCATGCAGCTTCACTCCCACGAACCTCTCACGCCCTTCGCTCACTCGGCCAATAACCGTTGCTTTGGCTGCGGACCGGCCAATGTAAACGGGCTGCGCCTGGAGTTCCTGCTGGCGCCGGATGGCGTCGTCGTCAGCCTTCCCATTGTGCCCGAAGGCTTTGAGGGCCACCCGGGCTATCTGCACGGCGGAATCATTGCGACGCTCCTCGATGAGGCCATGAGCAAGGCGGTGCGCGTCCTGGGCCGGCCATCGATGACACGAAAGATGGAAGTGGAATACCTTCGCCCGGTGCCGAGTGGCGCGCCTCTGCGCGTCGAAGGGCGCGTGCTGCGCAACGAGGGACGAAAGCACTGGGCCGAAGCCGTCGTCGTCAACGCGGAAGAAATTGTGTTGGCGCGCGGCAAGGGACTGTTCATCGAGATCCAGCCGAATGCGAAAAAATAGGGCGACCGAAGAAGGCCGCCCTCGAGGATTTTTGAAACCGGTGAAGGCATCTCAATGAACCATGTTGATGGTGTCCTGCTCAACGGTGTCGAAGGTGGTTACTGACTTGGCGTTGGCCTCAAAGGCTCGCTGCGCGACGATCAAGTCGGAGAATTCGGTGGAAATATTTACGTTCGATGCTTCCAGCGCCTCATCCTGCAGAGTTCCCAGGCCTGATGTGCCTGAGGCCCCAACTACCGCCGCCCCGCTGGCCAAGGTGGTCGAGTATCCTCCGTTCCCGAGCAGCGAGAGCCCCTGCAGATTGGTCATGTTCGCCAGCGCAAGCTGCCCCACGTTCTGCGTTTGTCCATTCGAGAAAGTGACCGTTACTGTGCCATCCGAGCCGATGGAAAAGCTTTGGTACTGACCGCTGGCGTAGCCATTCTGCGAGGTCGCGGAAACTGCGGAGGTCGTGTCGACCTGGCTGATGTTGGGCGTTCCACTGGCACTCAACAGGTTCCAGTTTATACTCAGGCCGTTCGCTCCATCGGCCAGCACATTGGTCGCGGCGGGATTGAAGTTGAGGGCAATCGAGGACACATCGCCGGCGGCCGTTCCCACAGTCTTGGCGGCTCCAGCTCCCTGAGCCACGGTAGCGAGGTCACCATCGGCATTGAATGTCAGGGTTCCGGTGATGGCGGCCGGGACGACATTAGCGCCTGCCACGGAGTAGTCCGCGTTCGGCAGTTGCACCGAATAGCTCCACGTGTTGGTTGCCGTCTGCTCGTAGGTCACCGTGGCCACGTGTGCCTGGCCGAGGGAGTCGTAGACGGTGACCTGTGCGGGGAATTGCGTTCCCGTCGCGGTGGCGGAATCAAGATTGGCGGTCATATTCATGGTCGTGGTGGCCTGTGGCTGCTGCACCTGGCCGACCGGGATGTCGATCGCTGTTACAGGAGCGCTGGTGTTCACCACGCCCTCGACTGCCGGATATCCCATCACACTCATGCCGTTCGAGCTGACCAAAGCGCCGTTCGAATTCAGCGTGAAATCCCCGGCGCGAGAATACTCGTAACCGCCGCCGTTGCCGAGCACGAAGAACCCACTGCCGTTCAAAGCGACGTCCGTCGCGTTGCCGGTGGAATTGATGGAGCCCTGTGTAAAGTCGGCTTCGTTCGAGGCCACGCGCACACCCGCTCCCACCTGGATGGGGTCGCCAGCGCCAGTTGAGCCGATCTGCTGATAGAAGAGGTCGGAAAAATTTGTCGACTGCGCCTTGAAGGCCGTCGTGTTCATATTCGAAAGATCGTTCGCAATGGTGTTCAAAGCCGTGGAGTCGGCTTCAAGACCGGTCAGCGGAATCGAAAAACTTGCCATGATTCATCTCCTCGTAGATTGCGATGGGGTTGCGCCCGGTGATGTGCCAGGCAGGTGATCAAGCTTATTGCGTGGCAGGCGAAGTTCCTCCCACCGAGGCCGCATGCGTCCGGCCAGCCAATGCATGCCCAACGCGTCGCGCCGCGGGGCTTGGGTTGGGAGCGCTCAAATTGCCCGAAATGCGCTGCGCGGAGGCCACCTGCGGCGCGGATGCGTTGGAGGCGACCGGCGAGCTGGAGAGCGGCGATCCGGCCAGGTGTGCAGCTGTGCGCGGCGAAGCTGCGGCTGATGCCGGCGTGGCCGCGTTCGTCGCGCTCGAAGCTGCCCCCGACACCTGCGGGGTTGAGCCGGTGCCGGAAGTGGTCGAGGTGCTTCCGAGATCCGTGCTCAGCGTCTGGTTGATGTCGATGAGTTGCTCCAGGCTGTTCACATTGACAAGCTGGTTGATGTACTCGTTGGGATCCGTATCAGAGGTGGGATCCTGGTTCTGCATCTCGGTCACCAGCAGCGTAAGAAAGTCGTTGGCCGAAATGGTGGCGGAGCTGTCGCTCGAGTCGCCACTTCCGCTGGCGCCGCTTGTGCCGGATGGGGCGCTGGCCATGGGCGTCGCCGCGTAGCGCGTCAGCGCCTGCCCGGCTGTCATTTGGTGATTGAAGATTCCCGCTGCTGTTGCCATCTTTCCTCCCTGCCTTGCCGCTTTAGCGTACCCACAGGACTCATGCCATTACGGAAATGTGAGTACCGCGTAAGTCTCCTGTGTGTGTGCGCGAGTCGCGAATGCCGGCCTGTGCCGGCGCATCCAGAACAGAAGTGCTCGAAGCCGGCGGCGCATTTTCCTGTGAACCTGCTTGCGCTTCTTCGGGTGCGTTTCTCTGGGGATTTCCCTCCGCGCCCTGTTGCATGCGCTGGCCCATGCCGTTTTCGACGCCGCTCTCGCTCGGCGAGGCCATCGTCAGCGAGGCCACAGGTGATTGCTGCTCCACCAGGTGCGTGCTGAGACCAGCCAGGTGTCCATTCAGTGCCTGAGCGGCTTCGGCGGAACTGGGCACAAGGGTGGCATGAATGCCGCCGCCGTTGAGGTCCGCGCGAACACTCACCCATCCCAGTGCAGGATCGCGAAAGCCCGCCTCCGCATGCTGGCTTCCCGCGTAGGTCCATGCGGGTGTGCCCGGCGAAGTTCCCGCATCAAGCGCGGAGAACCTGTCCTGCGTAGTTGCCGCCGCCGAAGTTGCTGTTGTAACCGGCTGGTCGTGTGCTGCCGACGCCGTGGAAATCTGGGGCGCTCCCGGAATGCGCAGCCCCGCAGATGCAGCCGTGTCCAGGCCGGTCGGCTGCGCAGCAGAAACCTGTGCTGCGCTGGCGACGCTTCCTCCAGTTGCATCGCGATTTGCTGCGCGTGGTGTGGCACGATCGGTGAATTGCTTCGAAGGTTCCTCGACCGTATCGGCGCTGGACCGGACCGCGCCGGGGACTGGCGCGAGGGCAGCTGCCGAAGGCGCCACGCTCTCAACGGTTGCGGGATGATCAAGGTTGCCTGTGCTCGAAGATGGAACGGACTGTCCGGAAAAACTTTCGTACGCTACGGCGGTCTGAGCGATCGACGGTTCGTGCCTTGATTCTGCGGAGCGTGCTTCCGGAAAAAAAAGCGAAGTCATCGGCTGGCTCGTAGCGGGCGCCTCGGCATCGTCCAAAGAAGACGCCGCGGTCTCATGCATCGCTTCGCTCTCGGTAGCGTTGCGCGAAATGAATGCCGCGCCCGTATGCGTTGTGCGCGTCCGGCCGCCTGCCGCCGCGCCGCTGCCGAGGGCGCCGGGCGCGAGACTGCCTGTTGCGGCGCTTGCGATCTCCTCTGCACCTGACAACTGTGCCGGTCCTGACAACTGCCCCGGTCCCGAAAACTGCCCTGATCCTGACAACTGCGCCGATCCTGAAAACTGCGTAGTGCGCCAATTCGAAGGCGCGAAGTTCGGCCCGGATGCAGAAGTTGTCTCGGCCGTTTGCGCCAGCGTGGGAATCTGCGATCGGGCTGGAGCGGCCGGAAGCAGGATCGGCGCTTCGATGGTGGGCGCGATTGGTTGTGCGCCCACAGTCGCTGTCTGTGCAGTATTTTCCCGGTTAGCCGGTGGAGCTGCGGAGCCTGCGCGACTCCGATTCGCTGTACCGGGGCGCTCTGTTGCAGTGGAATATGTGTTCCCGGTTGACGTGATCTGGGTGCCCGCGTTTTGCATGGCGTTACCTGCGGAACGGCCGGGGTCGGTCCAGGTCTGCTTTTGACCGGCTACGTCAGGAACGGACACCTTTTGTTTTGTTACGGCGCCATTCGATTGAGGGCTTGGGCTTGCCATCCGAGCGGATAGCAAAGTTTGTCCAGGGTTTGCGGCGTGGCTCATCAGAGCCCCACTCATCGTGTCGGCCGTTCCAGCCTCTCCTGCATCCTGGCTCTCGACTCCGTTGGTTCCGCGCGGAACGCCCCGCCAGGCATTCACTTGAGATTGCCAACTGGAGCGAAAACTCGGCGCTTCGGATGCCAAACCAGTCGCAAGATTACCGCTCGCAGGTCTGAGCCAATTCGTGCTCAGTTCCTTGCCGGGCCCGGCCGCTGCCACCGGGCTTTGCCCCAGCCCAGTCCGCTCTCCTGCTGCCATCTCTGCACCAACGTCCATTCCAACAACTGCGGTCATGCGGGAGGCAGGTGCAGATGGCGTGCCAAAGAGAGGTTGAGAGGGGTTAGAAGAATGTCAGGGATGGAACTGGTTTTCCCGATTCGGAATGCGCTCCTGAAGTGTTACACATCTTCTCTCAAGGTTTTCCTGTTCCCTGCGACGTGTAGCCCGTTGGCCGATGAGCATTGTCCAGCATTTCATCGCCTCGCGCCTCTCCCGATGGCGATCGGCGGCTCAGAAACCAGTCATCGAGATTCCTTTGCCCCCGCCGCCCTGCTTCAATATTTTCCAAAGCTTCCGCTTTCTCGATCAGCGTCTCGGTCTGCCGCCGTTCGATGCGCTTGCCGAGGAACTCGCTCTGCCGCGCGTTCACAACCAACTCCCATTCCGCAATGCGCAGGGCCAAAGCTTTGGCGATACGTTTGGCAACGCGGGATTCCTCGATTCCGGCGATCCGGTCCGTGATCTCGCCGCTCGCGGCACTGGCCGCAACCAGACGCCGGCCGCCGCGCTCGCGTTCCACGCTCCGGGTGAGTGCCTGTTCGAGCCGCGTCAGCTCCGCGCGCGCCGACTCCATGGCCGCACGGCACTCCTCTTCCTGAATCTCGAGAACCTGCTTCAGGCGCCGCATGGCGCGCGAAACCGTCATGGCTCAAACCTCCGCGGCCAGGGCAGCAAGACGGCGCAGACAGTCGGGGAAGCGAACCCGTTCGCCGGCCGTCTGCGCCAGAAAGGTGCGAATCGCGTCGTGCGCTCGCAAGGCGCGATCGAGATCGGCATCCGCGCCCGCCTTGTAAGCGCCGATCCGCACCAGATCCTCCGAGCGTGCATAAATCGCCAGCAATTTGCGCACCAGCGCGGCCTGCTCGCGATGGGCCTCTCCAGCCACCGCGGGCATGAGCCGGCTGATCGATTCCAGCACCTCGATCGGCGGGTACCAACCCTCGGCCGCCCGCGCGCGCGAAAGCACAATGTGCCCGTCGAGCAAGGAACGCACCGCATCCACAATAGGATCCTGCTGGTCGTCGCCCTCCATCAGCACGGTATAGAACGCCGTGATCGAGCCAGTCTGAAAACAGCCGGCGCGTTCGACATAACGCGCCAGACGCGCAAAGACTGAGGGCGTGTATCCCTTGGCTGTGGGCGGCTCGCCGGCAGCGAGGCCGATCTCGCGCGCTGCCATCGCAAAGCGCGTGAGCGAATCAAGTACTAGCAGCACATGTTTGCCCTGGGCGGCAAAGTACTCGGCCAATGTGGCAGCCGTGAGCGCCGCGCGCATGCGCAGCAGCGGGGACTGGTCGGAGGTGGACACCACAACCACCGCGCGCGCCAGCCCCTCCTGCCCTAGAGAATCGCGGAGAAACTCGCCCACCTCGCGGCCACGCTCGCCCACCAGGCCCACGATCGTCACTTCGGCCTCGGTATTCCGCGTCATCATACCGATCAGCGTGCTTTTGCCCACGCCCGATCCGCCGAAGATGCCCACGCGCTGGCCGCGACCCACCGTCAGCAGGGCGTCAATGGCGCGAATACCCGTGCCAAGCGGCTCGCCGATGGTCGCGCGGTCGAGCGCCGGACGTACGGCGCTGTCCAGAGGCAACATGGTCGCGACGGCTGGAGGGCGGCCTTCATCGATCGGCGCTCCCATAGCATTCAAGACCCCCCATCAGCGCCGGGCCTACTTCGATTTCGGGCTTCGTACCCTCTGCCCACACCGCATCACCGAAGCGGATTCCCTCGGTGGTCTCGACCGGCATGGACAACACATTCGACCCGCGAAAGCCGATCACCTCGGCCTGGTGCGCACGCCCCATATGGTCCTCGATCTCACAGCACTCGCCCACCGAGACGGGAGGGCCCGCCGACTCGATGGTCTGGCCTACCGATTCGAGGACATGCCCGCGCCAGCGCCAGGGCTGGTGGCACTGCAACCGGGAAAAATAGCGTTCGAGCAGCGCTGTCATGCCCGCGCCTCGACGGACGACGTATCCGGCGCCGCGCTCTTTTGAGCTTGGCGCGCCGGCGCATCTGCGGTGCCGGCACGGTCGAAGAAGCCGCGCTCGATCTCGCCCAACTGCGAGCGAATTCCCAGATCGACGGTTCCGACTTTGCTTTCGATCACGCATTCGCCGAGCAGCATGCCCTCGTCTGCCACCACCAGCGGCTTCACGGTCAGCTTGGGCAAGAGAGCGATGGTTTCCTTCCAAAAGTCTGCTTCTTTGGCGGGCACACGCAGCCGGAACTCCGACGTGGCCGCCACCTGCCCCAGCGCCACGCGTACCGCGCCCGTAAGCAGAAGCGGATCCATCTGCGCTTCGCGGCGCAGGATGCGCGCCGCCACGGCCAGCGCCAGGTGTACCACCTCCTGCTCGACGGCTTGGAGATAACAATCGCGCTCGCGGGCAAGATTTTCGACGCAATCGGCAGTCTGCCGGCGGTGGCGCTCGGCCTCCGCTGCTGCGCTTGGAGCCAGTGCATCGCGTTCGGCGCGACGGCCCTCTTCGCGGCCGCGCTCCCGGCCGGATTCGAACGCCTGGCGCGTTTCCTCGGCGAGCCGCTCTTCGAAATTCGCGCTGGCAACGCGCCCACCCGGTCGCCCTGCACCCTCTTGCAGCGGTCCCAACCCGGGGTCCTCGCCAGCTTCGGCCCAGCCATCCCAGGCCAGCACGGGAGGAGCGTTGGGGCAGGCCGCGTATTCAAAGCTCTCCACCGCTCTGGCGCCGCCGTCCGTGCCCTGCGATAAGATCCCTTGCTGCACGCTTCTCTCTTCCTGCGATACGCCATTCATTCCACCGACATTCTTCCCCGCCGGCTCACTACGCCATCATTTCGTCGCCCGTTTCCAGCTTCAAAATCACTTTGCCTTCGGCCTCGAGGCGGCGCGCCAGATTCAGAATTTCCTGCTGCGCCTGCGCCACCTCGCGCGAGCGCACCGGGCCCAGCACTTCCATGTCTTCCTTGAGCATCTCGACGGCACGCGAACTCATGGCCTTGAAGATCTGGGCGCGCAGGTCCTCATTGGCCCCGCGGAGGGCCAGCGCCAGTTGCCGTTTGTCCACGCCGGAAACGATCTCGCGAATGGTGGCCGGGGGCACGGTGATGAGGTCCTCGAACGTGAACATCAGATTGCGTATGCTCAGGGCGAGCTCCGGCTGGTCTTCTTCGATCGACTCCAGAATCTTCTTTGCTTCCTCGGCATTGAGCCGGTTCATCAGATCCGCGACGGCCTTGAACCCGGAGTAGCTGCGGCGCGCCGTGTCGCCCACGCTCTCCAGGCGCCGGTGCAGAATCAGTGCCACCTTCTGCGCCATCTCCGGCGAAAACTGCCGCATCTCCGCCAGCCGCTGCACGGCGATCACCTTGTGGTCCTCGCTCAAGTTGTCGAGCACGGTCGAGGCGCGGCGCGGGTCAAGGTGAGCCAGCACCAGGGCGATGGTCTGCGGGTGCTCGGTGTCGAGCAGCTTGCCCAGCTGCTGGGGATCGGTGCGCTGCAGCTTGGCCAGGTTGCCTTGCGCCGCCTCCTGCGATTGGCGCATCAGCGTCATCATATCGTCGGCGCGGTCCTTGCCGAAGGTGTCCACCAGCAGCCGCCGCGCGTAGTCCAGGCCGCCATGCACGATGAAATGATTGGTGTCGAGAAGCTGCCAGAACTCCTCGAGCACGTCTGCGGAGATTTCCGGCGTGACGCCGCGCAAGTCGGCCAGCTCTTCGGTGATGCGTTGCACGTCCGGTTCCGGGAGCGCGCGCAGCACCTCCTTGGCCAGCTCCTCACCCACGGCAACCAGCAGGATCGCCGCCTTGCGCACCCCGGAAACATTGGCCGGCTGGCGCCGCCGCGTTGCCCCGTTCTCGGTTCCCTGCTCCGCCAAGACCCGTTCCTTTCCCTGTGTTTCCGACCCGTGCCACTTCCTTCGCGCTCAGGCACCTTCACGTGCCTCACGCCGTGAGTCCGATCCCCGGTATCAAATCTCGGGCATCAAATCTGGGTCATCAATCCGAGTGAATCCAACTTTGCAACAGTCGCGAGCTTTGCGTGGGCTCGCGTTTCAAATGCGTGGTCACCTGCTCGAAGATCTCCTGCGACCGCAGCCGCTCGGGATCGATCTCTGCCGGCTCAGGCGCCCCGAGCGGGGCCTGCGCCTGGGCAACTCCCGCGCCCGCAGGCAGTTCGCGGCGCACACTCTTCACGGTGCCGAGTGTCGCCAGCGCCGCGCCGGCGTGGCGGATCGCCGGCCGCAGCCCAAAGGCCACTACGACCAGCAAGCCCATCAGCAGCGCGGCATACTTCAGCAGATTCGGCGAATCTTCCGCGGTGCGCAACGACTGTTCGGCGAGAGTGGCTGGCGGCTGCGGGCGGTTTTCGTCGAAGGCCAGGTCCTGCACTGTAATCACGTCGCCGCGCGCCGTGTCGAATCCCACTGCCGCCTGGGCCAGTGCCGTCAGGTTGCGCAGCTCATCGCTTGAACGCGGTTGCCAAACCGCGGCATGATTTTTCGTCGCCGGCTGCATCAGCCGGTCATTGACGACAATGGCCGCGGTGAGCCTGCGTACGCGCCCGGGGTTATCCACCACATGCCGCACGGTCTTCGAGACTGCGTAGGTTCCTGACTCGGTTTTAGCCGACTGGGGCAGAGAGGTCTCGTGCGGATAAACGGGAACCGCCTGGGTGTTGGGGGCATTCGAGGCGGTGCCCGGAACCCCGGTAGGGACGGGCTGCGCGCCGGTAGTCTGCTCCGTGCGCTCGAGCGCAAGAGTCACGGTTTTCGCGGGATCGTAACTCTCGTCGGTCTCTTCGGCAGTCTGGGCATCGTAATCGAGCGTAACCGAGGCGCGCACGTTGCCCATGCCGGTCACCGGCTCGAGCGTCGCGACCAGTTTGTCCTCAAGAGCCTGCTCGGCGCTCAGCTGCATGGCCTCGGCGTTCCTGGGTCCCAGGGGAGAATTGCCCGCGGCATCCACCAGCACCACGTGCTCCGGCAGAAGTCCATCGACGGCGGAAGCGACCAGGTTGCGGATGGCGTCGGGCTCGCCCTCGGCCAGCGAACGGTGGCGCAGCCGGATCACCACGGCGGCCTTGGCCGGGCGCTCCTGGTCGCGAAACAGCGAGTCGTGCGGCATCACCAGGTGCACGCGCGCCGAGGCAATATCGGAGAGCGTGCCGATGGTGCGCTCCAGCTCGCCCTCAAGAGCGCGCTGAAAGTTCACCTGCTCGTCGAACTCCGAGCCTACCCAGTTTGGCTTGTCGAAGATCTCAAATCCCAGCCGGCCGCTCTTGACGCCGCCCTTGGCCGCGGCGGCCAGCCGCGCCTTGTCCAGCAGGGCTGCCGGAACCAGGATGCCTGAGCCATCGGCGCTGGGTTCAAAAGGGATCTGAGCCTCTGCAAGGACCTGCTCCATCTGCCGCGCATCGTCCGGCTCGAGGCCCGCGTAGAGCGTGCGCCAGTCGGGACCGAGACCGTACCATGCCAGCCCACCCAGCAACGCCACCAGCAACAGGGCCGCAACCATCACCCAGCCGCGCTGCGCGGGGGCCATCTGCGCCCAGCGTACCCACGCCAGGCTCCACAGCCCGGACCACCTTCCGCCCTTTCGCACTTGCCCCAGCGCCGGCGGAGTCTTCTCCAATTGTGTTCCAGTAGCCATGGTTGTCGAGTCTCGCTGCTCGGCCACTGCTCTCTATTCGCAGCATGCCGTCTGTTATGCCGGCAGGACGAACTCACCGGGTCAATTTCTGCGCGTATCGCCTTCTGCGCGCATCGCCTTCTGCGCGCATCGCCGCCCTTGCGCTGCCACCGCGGCCCCGCCAGGAGATTAGAACTGCATGCCCATTACGCTCTGGTAGGCCTGGACGGCTTTGTTGCGCACTGCCAGCACCAGTTCAAAGGCCATGTCCGCCTTCTGGGTGGCAATCAGCGCCTGGTGCACGTCCACCCCGGAGCCAGTCATCAGGCCGGTCACCGCCGTTTGCGCCTGCCCTTCCAGCTGCGTCACCTGTCCCACGGCGTCTCTGATCAGATCAGCGAAGGGAGAGGATGCGGGGTTCTGATCTGCCTGCGCCGCAAGCGAATTCGTGGCGCCCGCGCTTGCTGCGCCCGACGCAGCCGTTATCAGATTCACTGCCGCTATCATGTTGTACGCCCCCTCGACATCGATCCCCACCTGCTCGCGATGCCCAAATTCCCCACTGCCTACCTGTTCCCCATCGCCCGGGTCAGGACTTGGCAATCTCCAGCGCCGACGTGATCATGCCCTTCTCGGCCTGCACGGCAGAACCGTTCAGACCATATGCACGCGTCGCCCCCATCAGGTCCACCATCTCTGTGAGGGGATTAATGTCGGGATAGGAGACGTAACCGTCCGGCCCGGCGTCGGGATGTCCCGGATCGTAGCGCTTGAGCGGCGGTGAAGGATCTTGAACGACCGCGGAGATATGCACGCCCGGCGCGAGGGCCGAACCGCCGGGCATGGCGGGCAGGGCAAGAGCTCGAGAGCCCGGCGCCGTGCCGCCCCTCGATGCCGCCGCCATGGAATCGAGAAAGTTGGGGTCGCCCTGGTTGGCGGCGAAGACCACCTCCTGTCGGTGGTAGGGCCCGCCCTCTGCGGTGCGCGTAGTCTCCGCATTGGCCATGTTGGCGGCTACTACTTCGGCGCGCATCCGCTCCGCCTCCATGGCGCCGCCCGAGGTTTCCATCATGCCGAATAAATTCATCGTCTATGCTCCCATGTTGCGCCCCGGATTGTGTTTCGTCGATCGTGATTCGTGGGCCGTGCCTCGTAAACTGCAATCACGAACCACGAACCACGAATCACGAACCACGATGCACGGTTTATTTGTCGGCGTGGATCGCGTCCATGACGCGCTGGTACTCCTGCCTGAGCAGCGCCACGCCGGTGCGGAACTTGAGTTGCGCCTCGGCCAGGTTGAGGCTTTCGCGGTCGATCGAGACGTCGTTTCCGTCGGGGCGCGCGACCAGACCATCAACCTCCGCAACCCGCACCTTGCGCGGCGCCAGCCCCTGTTCGACAGCGTTGATGGCCCCGCGCATCTCGGCCTCGAAGTCCATCCCCACCGCGCGGTAGCCCGGCGTGTCCACATTGGCCATGTTGGCGGCCGTCAGCTTGGCCTCCGCCGTGGCCAGGTCAAGATAGCGTGCGATCTGAGAGCTCAATTCGGTTGCAATTTCCATGCTCGTTCTGCCTCCCGAAACGCATCTTTCGCTGCCCGCCCTCCCGCCATGTGCGCCTTGCGAAAAATCCGGCAGCGTTAATTCAGCGTTAATTCAATGCGAGGCCAAAATCGATCTCACGCGCGGTCAGCACTGGATTCTCCCCGGCCAGAATGATGCCGCGCTCCAGCACGTGCTCGAGTTCGCGAACATTTCCCGGCCAATCGTGCGCGCCCAGTTTGGCGAGAGGGCTCTCGTCCAGCCGCTTTACCGGCGTATCCCGGCCCAGCTTCTGCAAAAAGTGCTCGATGAGCAGGAGCAGGTCCTGGGCGTGCTCGGCCAGTGCCGGGGTGCGGATGAGAAAGACCGCCAGCCGGTAGTACAGGTCGGAGCGGAAGCCTCCGTTCTGCGTCTGCGGCGCCAGCGGCCGGTGAGTGGCGGCAAGAAGGCGCACATCCACCTTGACAATCTCGTTATCCCCGACCCGCTGCAGCTCTCCGCATTCGACAAAGCGCAGGAGTTTAGCCTGCAGGCCCAGCGGCATTTCGCCGATTTCGTCCAGAAATAACGTGCCGCCATCGGCGGCTTCGATGCGCCCGGTACGGCCTCGCACCGCTCCGGTAAACGCGCCGCGCGTGTGGCCGAAGAGCTCAGCTTCGAGCAATGCTTCAGGGATCGCCGCGCAGTTAATGGCGACGAAGGACTTGCGGCTGCGCGTCGACAAGCGGTGCAAGGCCTCGGCCACCAATTCCTTGCCCGATCCCGTCGGCCCCTCAATCAACACCGGGGTCATGCGCGCGGCCACAAGACGCACGCGGCGGCTGACCTCGAGCATGCACGCCGCATTGCCCACCAGGTCCGGCAGCCGATCGCCGGGATTCGGTTCAACTGCCTGCGCCGTCCGTCCAGACTGGATGGAGATCGTCTTGCCGGTTGCCCCGGGCAAAGACGGGAGGATCGGGGCGGCGCTCAAAAGTGCAGGGCTCAAAAGTGCAGGGCCCAAAAGTGCAGGGGAGGACGGAGGCCTCGACCCATCGATCGGCTTCGTAAACTCCGGCCGCGCGGTCTCGCGATCCGATTTCCCGATCGCCGCGGCTGCGTTCCACGCTGCCGTATCCGTCTCCTGGCAGTGACGCAGCGCGTAAAGCAGCTCCTGCCGATAGGGCCCGCGAGGGCTTTCGGCACCAACATTGTCCCCTGCCGTGACCAAGTCAACCTCAGGGAATCGGCTCCTGAACTCGCCCAGGAACTCGCCCACGTCCAGGTCCGGCAGCCAGGAATCGACGATGACGGCGTCGGGCAGCGCAGCTTCGGCCTCCGTCCAGGCTTGTGCGCCGCCTTCGGCTTCGCGCACCTGCCAGCGCAAACCGGCAAGCACGTGCGCGAGGCGCTGGCGAAAACTGCGATCGGCACTGGCCACCAGAGCCGTCCGCGGCCGCATGCGAGGGTTGACAACAGGAACCGGAAAAAGTTGCATGAGCAGTCTCCTCGACAGGGCAAAGGTGCGGTGCGGCCGGATGGGTGCGCTACGAAGCGGCGATAGCCGTTGGTGGAGAGGAAATCTCGGCGGCGACGGGCGCGACCACAGGCACGGCAAGCGTCAGCTCAGCCTCAGACGGCACCATGTAGCCTTGCCCGCGCACGGTGCGGATCAAACGCCCCGGCGGAGGATCCTCGAGCTTACGGCGTAAATAGTTGACATAGACATCGACAATGTTGGTGGTTTGCGCCGGCTCCAGATTCCACACCGAATCCAGCATCTCGACGCGCGAGACACACTGGCCCCGGTTCAGCATCAGGTGCTCGAGCAAAGCAAATTCCTTGTTGGTGAGGACGATCGAACGGCTGCCGCGCCGCGCCGTGTGGTCCAGCCTATCCAGCTCAAGATCTCCGGCGCGTAGTTGCAGCCGGGTTTCGCGTTTGCGGCGCAGCAAAGCACGGCAACGCGCGCGCAGCTCATGCAGGCTGAACGGCTTGGTCATCAGGTCGTCCGCTCCACGATCGAGGCAGCGCACCCGCGTGTCGACCTCCTGCCGTCCGGTCAGCACCAGCACCGGCAGATCGGCATCGAGCGCGCGTACTTCCTGCAGCACCTGCTCACCATCCATCACGGGCATGTTCAGGTCCAGAATGGTCAGATCGGGCATGTCGGCGCGAAACGCCTCCACGGCGGCGGCGCCATCGTAGGCCACGCGGACGCGGTGACCGTCGGCCTCAAGCCCACGGCTCAAGAACAGTCCCAACGCTCGGTCATCTTCGGCAATGAGTAATCGCATGCGGGCCTTTCCTTCATACACTTCCAGCGCAGCGTCGATCGAGGGTCCAGTCAAATTGCGCGGGTAGCTGTCTTCCACCTTCTGCCGAGCGGAAGGGGAACTCAAGGAGTGCATGAGAAAAAACGAAGGAATCAATGTAGGAAAGGTACCGAAAGAGGAAGTGTCCCAAAACGGGCAGCAGATGTCGCTCGCGGAGCGGGCCTGTTTCTTAGCCCCAGTTGCCCGCGCCACCGCCGATGCGATCAGGCGCCTTTCGTTCGGGCCCTTGCTTTTTGCTCGTACATCGCCGCGTCAGCTCGCCCCACAAGCTCGTTCATCTCCTCGCCAGCGGCATGTGCGGCCAGCCCGATCGAGGCATCGACGCGCAATTTGAGAGTCCCGGTTTTTCCCGGTACGGAGTAGTTGCCGCAAACCCATTTGCGCAGGCGCTCGGTCTGTGCCTCTGCCTCCTCAAGGCCGGAATCGAAGAGCAGGATGAACTCGTCTCCGCCCCAGCGCCCGATCATATCTGTGGAGCGGCACGCAGACTTGAGCTCGCCTGCAAACTGCTTGAGCAGCTCATCGCCGGTCAGATGGCCGTACGCGTCGTTCACCTTCTTGAAGCCGTCGATATCGACGATGACAACGCAAAAAGCCGCGCGTGATTCAACGCGCTTCTCGATCTGCCCCTCGACGTACACGCGGCTGCTCACACCGGTCAGCGCATCGCGCGAAGCAATCTTCTCAGCCTCCTCCAGCTTGGTCTGATAGGCTTCTACCTGTTTCTTCAGATGGTCGAGGACCTCTTTGCCTTCTTCGGTCATTCGGTCAATCGACGTCTTCAGCTCCGCCGCACTTCTGTCGATCGACGCCCGGATCTCTGTCAGGTCTTCCAGCGTGGCGATTTCCCTGAGCCGCTCGGTGACGGCGCTCATCTGGCCCGCGCTGCGCTGATCGCGCGCGCTCACCGATTCCGCGGTGCGCGCCATGGTGAGAAGCATCTCTTTTACTTCGCGCGCCTTGCCCTGGTAGTGACGCGCCGCGCCGCGGCCCCATGCGCGCAATTGTTCTCGCGTCTGCTCGCCATGGGCGGCAAGTTTCTCGGTCCTCATCTGCGGAGAAAGTTCCGCTTTCAGTCGTCCGAGAGATTGCTTCAGATCGTCGCCGAGGCCCGGACACGCATCCAGACTGCAGTTGCCCATCTCAAGCAAGGAAGCGCCGTAGGCGTCGAGGGCCGCGGCGAATGGATCCTGTTGAACGGCCTCAGCATCCTGGCCCGAATCCGGCGAATCGGAATCGAGATACCTCTTGATTGAAATCATAGGTTCCTCGCGAGATCCATATTGCGGGGCGCTCTCACGCAACACGGGCCTTCTGTTTTATCGGCGGAGCGCGAGCGGTTCATCAGAGAAGCGAATCCACCCATTCAGCCTTTTGAAATCTCTACGCAATTGAGGAAGGTGCAACGATTTGAATCAAGAAAGCGAAGGCATGCCGCGATTCGATTTCCTGATGTGCTCGCCCCCATCTTGCTGTCAATGCGGGGACTTGCGCGTTCTTTCCAGAGAAAGGCGACCATAGATTACGAAAGTGTGCACCAAAATCAATTCAAAGGCCAACAAAAGCGCTATCGTGATTTTTAAAGAATTACCGATGGTATAAGCTGGCGATGTTTTTACTTCCAGAATGATTCCTGAGGTGGGCCTCGTGGACTTGAGCAAAATCCCTGATGTTGCAGCTATTGCTCTGCTCACGATGGCCTTCTTCTCGGTGGCGAGGCATGGACGAACATCGTTTTCCAGCGTATGGCTCATTGGCTGGTTGATGATCGTTCTTCACTTTGCCGCTTTTCTGTTTCTGCCGGCGCCGGACAACTTTGGCATCGCGGCGTCGATTCTGGGCTCGGCAGCGCTCGCGTGGGCGGGCATCCTCTTCATGTGGGCATCCGTTCCCTATCGCAGCCGGGTATCGAGCCGCTTGATGCTCGCTGCCATCTTGACGACGAGTACGATCTACATTTTCGCCGCCTCCATCGCTCCGGCGGGCCATTGGCTCTTGACGTCGGCTGCGGTTCTGATGGGCGCTCTGCCGCTCCTCATTTCGCTTTTGAGCATACGCAAGCTTAACCATCCGGCTCGGTGGGGATTGGTGCTGCTTTACGCTGCGCTTTCTGTCTATCTTCTGTCGGTGCAGAACAGGCCGGGCAACGGCCTTGATTTGGCTTTGAATGGGGTCTTCTTCACCGTTTACTTGGGATGCTGCCTGCAATTCTGGTATGCCTACCGGCGCGCCACTGCGGGGGCCTTCATCACCGTTCTGGGATTCTTGGCTTGGGCGAACGTTTTTACCATCGCGCCAGCCATGGGCACGTTCTTCCCCGGTTTCCATCTCGAGAGTGAGGTTTGGAACCTGCCTAAATACCTGGTTGCCGTGGGCATGATCCTGATCCTGCTCGAGGACCAGATCGAGCACAACAAGTATCTCGCGCTGCATGACGAACTCACAGGCTTGCCTAACCGCAGGCTCTTCCAGGATCGCCTGGCGACTACCCTCGAGCGCGCGCGGCGCACCGGTTCGCAAGCCGCCCTTCTGTTGATCGATCTGGACCGCTTCAAGCTAGTCAACGACACCGTGGGGCATCATATCGGCGACGAATTGCTCAAGCATGTAGGCCGGCTTTTCGTAGGCAGGGTTCGGCGCACCGACACGGTGGCCCGCACTGGTGGCGATGAATTTTCGGTGGTGCTGGAAGAGCCCATGAGTCGCACCGATGCGATGCGGATGGCGCTGGATCTAACCCAACTTCTCGCCCCCCCCATCCTCCTCGAAGGAAATACGGTGCATATTGGCGCCAGCGTCGGCATTGCGATCTTTCCTGACGATGCAGGCGATGCCGAATCCTTGTGCATAGCCGCCGACCTGCGCATGTACGCCGGCAAACGCGCAGCAAGGAGCCGAGAAGATCGCACTGTCCCGGCCCTGCCTGACCCTTTTCAGTCAACCGCCCCGGATTCCGGCCTGCAGCTCGCGAAATAGCTGCAAGACATTGCTGGTAAATACAAGAAGGCCCGAACCAATGGTCCGGGCCTTCTCAATCTACAACCGTGCTCGCTTATGCCTGCCTTCCGCCGCCCGGTCGCCCGCCGCGACGACGGCGACGACGGGCCGTACCTACTGGCCGTCCTCCAGCAGCGGGTGGCTGGCCGACAGGCGCTGGCGCACCATCGACGCGGTTGAAGTTCGGCTCGTTCTCCTCGTCAAACTCCACCGCACCATCTCCGTCGAAATCGTCGCCACCCTCGATCAGAATGGTGCTCTGATTCGAGCTCGGCTGGCGTTCGTCGAACTCGTGCCGCGGGCGGGCCGGAGGCGCAGGCGATGCCACAGGTGCGAACACCGGGGCCGGAGCCGCATAAGCCGGACCCGCAGTCTCATCGGTTTCAGCCGGAGCCGACTGGACCAGCTTTGCCTTCTGCTCTTTGATCAGCGCCTTGCGGCTGAGCTTGATGCGGTTGCCTTCGATGGCGAGAACCTTCACCATCACCTGATCGCCTTCGCGCAGCTCGTCCTTGACTTCCTTCACGCGGTGTTCCGCGATCTCGGAGATGTGCAGCAGGCCGTCGGTGCCCGGGAAGAGTTCGACAAACGCACCGAACTCCGCGAGGCGCACGACCTTGCCGAGGTACGTTTTGCCGATCTCGGGAACGGCGGTGAGGTTACTGATAATCTCGAGAGCTTTCTTGAGACCCTCAGCATCGCTCGACGCCACACTCACCTTGCCGGTGTCGTCCACATCGATCTTGGCGCCCGTCTGTTCGACAATGCCGCGAATGGTTGCGCCGCCCTTGCCGATGAGGTCGCGGATCTTGTCGGTCGGAATCATCACGGTCTCGATGCGTGGCGCATACTTCGAACGCTCCACGCGCGGGCCGTCGAGTTCGGCGTCCATCTTGTCTAAAAGGAACAACCGCCCACGACGCGCCTGCTCCATCGCCTGCTGCAGAATCTCGCGGGTCAGGCCGCCAATCTTGATGTCCATCTGCAGCGCGGTGATCCCCTTGCGCGTTCCCGCCACCTTGAAGTCCATATCGCCGTAGTGGTCTTCCGCGCCGGCAATGTCGGTGAGAATGGCGTAATCGTCGCCCTCCTTCACCAGGCCCATGGCCACGCCGGCCACAGCGCCTTTCAACTTGATGCCCGCGTCAAAGAGCGCCAGGCTGGCTCCGCACACCGAAGCCATCGACGACGATCCGTTCGACTCCAGAATGTCAGAGACAATGCGGATCGAGTAGGGCGATTCATCGGCGCCGGGCAGCACCGCGGTGATGGCGCGCTCTGCCAACGCTCCGTGACCTACCTCGCGACGGCCCACGCCGGTCATACGGCCGGTTTCGCCGACACTGAACGGAGGGAAGTTGTAGTGGAGCATGAAGCTCTTCTTCTTCTCGCCCTCGTACGACTCCAGGCGCTGGCTGTCGTCCATCGTGCCCAGCGTCACTGTCACCAGGGCCTGCGTCTCGCCGCGCGTGAACAGCGCAGATCCGTGCGTGCGAGGCAGAACGCTCGTCTCGATGCTGATGGGGCGAATCTCGTCGAAGGCGCGGCGGTCGGGACGGATGCGCTCCTTCGTTACCTGCTCGCGGAAGATGCGCTCGCGCAGAAGCTCGTAGTAATGCGCCAGCTTCTTCTTGGCCGCGGGATCGTCTGCCGGCAATTCAGCTGCCAGCTCTTCCTTGATCTGCTTGACCAGCGCGTAGCTCTCGGTCTTGGCGTGCGTCTTGGTGTCGAGCGCGTCCTTCAACCGGTCGCCGATCTTCGCCTTCAGCTCCGCGTAATACGCTTCGTCGCACTCAGGCGCCGTAAACTTTCGCTTCGCCTTGCCCGCCTTGGCCACCAGTTCATCGATTGCGGCAACGATCTTCTTGATTTCCTCGTGCGCAAACTCGATCGCCGCGAGGATCACCTCTTCGGTCTCCTCTTTCGCGCCCGACTCGATCATCACGATGCCGTCTTTGTGGCCGACTACCATGATGTTCACGGTGGTCCCGGCACGCTCGGAGTACGTGGGGTTGATCACGAACTCGCCATTCACGCGGCCTACGCGCACCGCGCCAACCGTGGCGCTAAAGGGAATGTCAGAGAGAGCCACAGCCGCGGCCGCCGCGTTGATACCAATCACGTCGGGATCGTTCTCCTTATCCGCGGAGAGCACCAGCGCGATCAGCTGCGTTTCATTGCGAAACCCATCCGGGAAGAGTGGGCGCAGGGGCCGATCGATCTGGCGACAGGTCAAAATCTCTTTTTCACTGGGCCGGCCTTCGCGCTTGATAAAGCCGCCGGGAATTCGCCCGCCGGCGTAGGTGTACTCGCGGTAATCCACCGTGAGCGGAAAGAAGTCGATACCCTCCCGGGGATCGGGAGAGGCCACAGCGGTGGCCAAAACCACCGTTTCGCCCGTGGTCACCAGTGCGGCGCCAGAGGCTTGCTTGGCCATGCGGCCGGTCTCAAAGACCAACCGCTTGCCGCCGGCAAGCTCGACGGCAACTTCATGCTTCGTAGACATAGAGTCCTCGTTTCATTTTTTCGCTTGGGAAACTTGTGTGGAGATTGCGCGATGCGCGCATGGAACACGGGTGCGCAAGGCCGGGCGGCCCATGCAGGCTGTCGGCCGCGACTTGGTCCGGTGTTCCGTATCGGATGGGGACCGGGACCATTGTCCGGTCTGGGTGCTTCCGGTTCAACGTGAGCTTTCTGACTACTTGCGGATGCCGAGTTTGCCGATTACGTCGCGATAGCGATCGGAATCGTGCGTTTTCAGGTAGTCCAGCAGGCGGCGGCGCTTGCTGACCAGCATCAATAACCCACGCCGGGAAGCGTGATCCTTCTTGTGGGCTTTGAAGTGCTCGGTCAGGTCGCCGATCCGCTCGCTCAGAATCGCAATTTGAACTTCCGGCGATCCGGTATCCGTCTCGTGGGTGCGGAAGCGCTTGATTAGGTCGGTCTTTTGTTGAGTCGCCAGCACGGCGTGAGTTACCCCTCTTTTTCTCTCAGGTCCACTCTTCAGTGTCTACTGAAAGATTAACATGAACGCCGCCCTTGCGGAAACACGTGCGGCGCCGGGGACCAAAGAGCAAACGCTTTGCCGCGAAGCCTTTACCCTTGCCAAAATGCAGTGCTAGACTTGTTTGCGCATTTCCCTTCGGCTCGCGCCACGCGGATTGTGATTGCGCGCCTCGGCCGCTGGTGGGCTTCTTCTGGAGAAAATCATGATCGACAGGGCATTTGGTTCGTCCCGCGCCATATCCTTCACGCGCCGCCATTTTCTCGCTTCGGCTGGAGCTTCCATCGCCGTCGCGTCCAGTCCGCACCTTCGCGCCGCGCGCGCTGCTGCTTCCAATCGCGTCACGATTGGTGTCGTCGGCTGGGGCATGCAGGGCCCCAACAACACCAAAGCATTTCTCAAGCTGCCCAACTGTCAGGTCGTCGCCGCATGCGACATCGAAGCCAATCACCTCGAGGCCGCACTCGACACCATCAACGGCCACTACGGCAATAAAGATTGCGCATCGTATCACGATTTCCGCGAGCTTCTCGTGCGTTCCGATATCGACGCGGTGATGATTGCGGTTCCCGACCACTGGCACGCCATCATCGCGGTTGAGGCCGCAGCGCATAAGAAAGACATCTACGGCGAAAAGCCCCTCGCGCACACCATCGCCGAGCAACAGGCGATTGTTCGTATAGTCCAGGCGAACAATATTATCTGGCAGACTGGCTCTTGGCAGCGTTCCCTTCCGAACTTCCGCAAAGCCGCGGAGATCGTCCATAGCGGCCTCATCGGCAATGTCACGCACGTTGAGGTCGGTCTGCCTGGAGGTCATCACGATTTCCCGCACACGATTCCTGCTTTTCAAGAGCGATTGGCATCCATTTCCGACAAGCCGATCGACCCTGCCACCGTTCTTCCCGGCTCGCCCGCATGGAGACTTGCCGTCACCGATCCTCCCGCTTCCCTCGATTACGAGCGTTGGATTGGTCCTGCAAAGATGGAACCCTACATCGATGTGCGCGTTTACCAGAACTGGCGCTGGAATTACAACACAGGCG
>JBEKGH010000011.1:0-84013 GCA_050012895.1 Occallatibacter sp. | reverse complement strand
GTTCAAATCCTCTCTTCCCGGACCATTTTTTCACAACTTAAAAAACTTGGGTTGGTTCCCGCTCCTCCGGATGTCGGCGAGCCCTGGGACTGCAATTGGGAAGGTGAGTAGTGCGAGTGAACTCCGTTTGAACTCCATTAAGGATTCTGCCAAGCAGATTATTGAAAATCCCGTATTTCCAATCGCCAGAATGGAGTGCGAGAATCCGCTATGTTCTTTGTTTGCAATTTACGTCCATCTTCCCAAGCTGAATGTCGCCGGAATTGTTCGGCTGACAGCGGCTATCAAAGACAGCAGAACTCTCTCATTTGTGACTGATCGGCCCCGGGTATTTTGAACCACGGTAAATGTTAGTCTTCGGCCATAACCGCGCCCTCTAGGGCGGAAGGATTTGGCCATGAAGAAGAGACGGTTTTCAGTGGAGCAGATCGTCGGGGTGCTCAAGCAGGCTGAGGTGGGTGTACCTGTGACGGAGCTGATCCGGAAGGTGGGGATCAGTGAACAGACCTTCTATCGCTGGAAGAAGCATTACGTGGGCCTGGAGTCGGACCAGGTCCGTGAGATGAAGCAACTGCAGGACGAGAACGGCCGGTTGAAGCAACTGGTGGCGGAGTTGAGCCTGGACAAGACGATGCTTCAGGATGTGCTGCGAAAAAAGCGTGCGGGCAGATTTCCTGCGAGTTCCGACTCTCACTGATACTCGACAGCACCGATGCCATAGTGCCCGCCGACCTCATTCGGATTCCCCTCGAAGTCATACGAGCCCATCGAACAGCCGCTGATTCCGGAGCAGACATTCGCACCGGAGGCCACGGCGGGAGACGAGGAGCCCGGCGTGTACTGATTGGTAGGCCACGTTGAGCCGTCATATCCGGGAGCCGTCAAGAGCGGATTCGCATCGATCGATTCGCTATCCTGCCCGCTACCGCTCTGCCACAACGCAAAATTGCTGTACCAGGTTCCTCCCCACCCCCACCACAACGATTCGCCGCTCGGCGTGTAATAGAGATTGTTCGAAAGGGCAATAGGAGCCTCTGCAGTTACGACGATGTAACCTTCGGACGCGTAGATAAGGTTGTTCTTAAAGAAGTCCACCGCTGAGCCACTAAAGGCCGCTGCATCCATGAAGGCCGACGCTCCCTTCACGCTCGAATCGAAATAGGAGGTGTTGTTGTAGATCTGCGTTCCATCAAGGGCGCCGCCGTTCCACGTATAGAGATAAATGTCGCCGAGCGCCTGGCTGCTGGATTTAGCATCGTTGTTCACGCAGAGGTTATAGCGGATGATGCTGTTCACCGTGGGCGTAGATCCCTGGCCAAAATCGGAGATACAGTAGCCCTTGTTGTCGTGCCCATAATTGTATTCGACGGTGATATTGGTATTCCACGTGTCGATGTCAAACCCGCCGCCGTCCGCTCCCCAACTGTTGTTGGCGTAGGACTCATTCCAGGAGATCGCCACATTGGAACTGTTCCAGTTCCAAATGCCATCCGGTGTGGGTCCCGAGCACGATGCGCATTCTCCGGACTCGGTTGCCGTGTTTTTCGTTATGAGGCTGTTGCTTGCATCTTCCAACAGAATGCCGTCTCCGTAAACGTTCGAAACCTCTGAGTTTTCGATGGTGATATTGCTGCCTTTGGGTCCGCCGGCGGTCTGGTAATTACCTGCCTGTACGAAGATGCCGCGCGAAACGGTAGAGTCATGCGCATAAGCGCCATTGATCGTGGTGTTGTTGATGGTGGCTGTGTTGGTGCCCTCAGTGGTCAACACCATCTCGCCGGAGTCGCCCTCCGCTGTAGAGGTATAGTACGCGCCGGTTGCTTCCACATTGGTGATGTTGAGGCCGGTGATAGACGACGAAGCATAGACGTAGAGTCCGTAGTACTCGCCATGTAACAGCTTGAGATCCTCAATCGTCCAGTAGGACTGATTGCTTAGGGCTATCACGGCGTTATTGGTCTGGCCATCGATAATCGGTACGGCTCCCGAGCCATAGCAAGTCACTGTGATCGGGGCACTGGAGGACCCCGATCCCTGCGGTGCAAACGCGCCATAGCATGTAGTGCCCCGGTCGAGGTAGATCGTATCGCCCGGTGAAAATGTCTTTGCATCCGGACTCGTGAGGGAGTTCCACGGCGACGACGATGTGCCGTTCCCATTCGATGACGCGCTGCAATTGATGTAGTAGCTGGCTGCGTACGCAATCTGCGGTAATACCACACCGCTGCAGCTTCCGATTACGAGCGAAAAGGCGAACGTCTTGAGCGCTTGTGATGAGGTCATGGGATCGTCTCCTCCGGAGTGGCATTGCGATCCAACCTGATCGTTATGGCGAACAAGCGACGCTTGCGTCCGGCAGTCTCGCTGGAGACATCGAGGTTCTCTGCAATCGTTGTTTCCAGCCGCAGCAAACTTTACAGGCGCAGAGTTACATCTGACATCTATCGAAAGTTAGGTACGAGATTTTGTTTTGCCGGCAGGATGGTCATCCGCGATGAGAACACGCTCCGGGCTGGCCAATTCAGTTGACATGCATCACCACAGTCCAACCTGTTCCACTATGGTTCGCTAAAGATGCACGATACCGCGCTGCAAGGCAGCCACGGCAGCCTGCGTTCGCGCGGAAACACCAAGACGGCCCAGAATGACATTGACGTGGCATTTCACGGTGCCCTCAGTGATACCCAGGTCGGTCGCAATTTCCCTATTGCTTTTGCCTTTCACGATCAACGTTAATACCTCGTGCTCGCGCGGCGTAAGTTCCGAATCGGGTAACCGGTCTGCAAGCTGCCGGCTCACCGAATCCGGTATGTACCGTTTGCCCGCCGACACGCGACGAATCGCTTCAATTAGAACCTGATACGGCATGGCCTTGATGATGTAGCCCATTGCTCCAGCCTCTAGTGCGCGATGAATGTCTTCATCGGAGTCATACGTCGTCAGCACGATGAGTCTGGCTTTTGGGTGATTGCGTCTGATTGCCGCGATTACTTCAACTCCGTTCATCTCGGGCATCCTGAGATCGACCAAGCCGATGTCGATTCGTTCCGGATCGAATGCCTTTACAGCAGCCGCGCCTCCTGCAGCTTCAACTTCTACTCGCATATCCGGCTGTGCATTGATCATGGTCACCAGCCCGAGCCGAACAACCGGATGATCGTCGGCAATCAGCAAACGAATCGGATTACTCTTCTCGTGCGCCATTCGATTTCACCGGCATTGCAGGCAGCTTTCCGGGGAGCGGCACGAGTATCGAGACACAAGTGCCCTCACCGGGTGTGCTTGTAATGGTAAGCGTTCCACCTATCCTGTGCGCGCGTTCCTCCATTCCAATCAGACCGTAATGCATATTGCTGCCGGAATCGCGCACAAATCCGCATCCGTCGTCTGCGACTGAGAGTGCTAAGCTGCGATCGGTCGCGGAAAGATGGAGCGTCACGATCGACGCATGCGCATGCTGCAGCGCGTTGGAAGACGCCTCTCGTGCGATATGTAAGATCTCATGATGTCTGCGCTCATCGACCACCACGCTCTTGGAGTCACATTCACATGTGAGTTGTACCGAAGGATTATGAGACATTTGTTCCGTAAGCTCACGCATAGACACAGCGAGATCGCATAGTGCGAGGTCCTGGTGGCGGAGATTCCAGACCGAGCGGCGGGCCTCCTCTACAGTTTCATGAATCTGGTAGCGGGCGCGCGCCAGCACCTGCCCACTTACCTCCGGCGAACTTTCCTGTGTGCTCGCAGCGGCCTCCAGAAGTGTGGAGACTCCAACGCAGCCTTGGATTACGGTGTCGTGTAATTCGCGCGCCAGTCTTCCGCGTTCTTCCAGTACTGCCGCGAACTGCTTGCGGATGCGTTGTACACGTTGTCGGTACAAGAGCAACACTATAACGATGAGAAACAGGACGCACGCGAGAGTGAACCAGCGGGTTTGGTACCACGCGGGTGCTCTGGTAATCGCCATTTCTGTGGTGGCCGCAAGCATCGGCTGGTCTGAATCGTAGGCAATGACTCGGAACCGATACTCGCCTGGAGGAACGTTCGTATAAAATGCGGTACGCCGGTCGCCCGGATCGATCCAGGCATGATCAAAGCCCTCCAGCCGGTAGCGAAAGCGTACGCGTTCCGGGCTGCTGAGATTGATGGCCGCATAATGTATCTCAAAGTTCTGCTGATCGCGCGAAAGTATCGCGCGAGGGTGGATTTGAAGTTCCTTGCCTTCCGATTCCAGGTGGTCAATGACAACAGGAAAGGGAGCGGGCTCTGTCACATCGCGGGGCTGAAGACGCACTGCCCCGTTGCCGCTGGCGAACCAGATATCCCCCGATGCCGCCCGCCATATCGAAGGCTGCACAGAGGCATTCATTTGCGAGGCATTGATTCCTTCAGAGACTCCGAAGACCCGAATTGGAATGCGAGAAACACCACCTTCATTCTGTAACAGGTCTCTGCGCCTGACAGAGAAGATTCCCTCCGAACTGCTGATCCAGAGCCTGTCTTCTTTGCCCTCGACAATTCCCAGAATATTGTCACTGAGCAAGCCTTGAGCGGAGCCATAATGCCGCAATTCGCTGCGATGAAGTGACCAAAGTCCTGACCCACGCGAACCGAACCACATCACGCCTTCGCGATCTTGAATGATCGCGTAAACCTTCTGTCCCCGCAGCGCCTCGAAGACGCCAAGAGGCATGATACGTCCATCGTGGATGCGCACCACTCCGCCGTCTGTGCCCACCCACAGGTCACCCGTTCGGTCGAACAAGAGTGCCCGCACGCTGTCGCTCAGAAGTCCCGATCCTGCATTAAGGTGGTTTGACCTGCCAATTTGAGACAGCCCACTGTCCATGCCGACCCACATGCTTCCGTCTGGAGCTTCACAGAATGCCCGCACCAGATCCAACTCGGGATACCTGTGCACGCGACCTGCCGAGAGAACAAAGACTCCCTGCCCCACGGTACCCACCCATTTCCTATGTTCCCGGTCCTCGAAAATCGTGCGCACTCCCAATCTGCGTGGAATTCCTGGCAATGCGGCGGGCACCAGCACATTGCGCGACATCCGCATTAATTGATCGCTCGTGGTCGTGGCCCATACCGTGCCGTCGCTATCTTGATAAATCGTTCTTACGTTGACGGGTGTGTTATGTGCAGCCATGATGACGCTGCCCGCGCTCTTTGAGAGGCGGCCGAGTCCATTCGCAGTGCCTACCCACAAACCTCCGCGCGTATCCAGCAGTAGGCTCAGCACGTTATTGTCGGGCAGTACGTTTGGTGCGTCGAAATGATTAATGCTGCGAGCTTTCACAAAAAAGACGCCGTCATTCGAAGTTCCCAGCCAGAGCCCACCTTCGGAATCTTCCTGGAGCGTCGTTACAGTTAGAGGTCCGTCCGGATATTTATTCGACACCGCTCCGGAGCCCAAAGGCTGCACGATCCCTTCGCGCGCCTGGAGATTGCCGGAATACCCAGCAGGCCAGTGCCATAGGTTTCTTCCCGCCCCAATCCAGAGACTGCCATCACGGGAGCGATGCAATAACCACGCCCTGCGATCTCCACTTACATGCAAAGGCAGGTGCCACGTACCGCGACGGGAAGCATCGAGCGCGAGCAATCCCACCGTATTCGCTGCGTCGGTGCAGCCAATCAGTATCCTGTCTTGAGGACTCTCTGCGATGGAATAGACATTGATTGAGGGCACGCCGTTGCGATCGTCCACTCGCTCGAACCTGCCGAGATGCAAAATGAACAGACCGCGATCGGTGCCGATCCAAAGTCGGGAACGGCTATCTTCAAAGATCGCTCGCACAAATCCATTGGAAAGGCCCTCGCGCTCGCCGTATCGCTGAAAGAGGCCATCGCTATATCGAACCAGACCCCCACCCTCGGTGCCGATCCACAGAGCGCCATCGCGCGTGACATAGAGTTGAAGAATACTGTCTTCAGTCAGCGCCGGAGTGTTGGTGTGCCCGAAGGCACGAAACTCGAAACCGTCGAAACGCACCAGACCACCGTTGGTTCCAATCCATAGATATCCCTCCGGGGTTTGCGCAAGCGCCTGTACGGTGTTCTGGGATAGTCCATTTTGCATCTGCCAGATGCGGGAACCAACGTCCTGTGCTACTGCGGAGAGAGCCAAGAACAACAAGCCACTTGCCAGCACCAATCTGGACCCGGTGCGCAATGATGTCGCCTGCGAGTTGCTCATGATCCATTCCGACACGGGCGAATCATAGGCGATCATGAGTTCGTGATGCAACTTGATCGGCATTGGCCACCGAAAGAGCTCCAGGTTGATGAACTGGCGCTTGGCTCGGGCTGAAAAGAGCGGCAGGGGCCGAAACCTTGCGGAAGCACATGCTTCCGGAAACCACCTGGAACCCGTTCAACTCCGCGCCGCATTGAGTCATGCGTTCTCCTTGTTTCTTCTCTCTTTGACACTTTTCCAGCCCCAGATTTTCCAATCCTTAGCCTTTTCCCGCTCAAGAAGCAGCGCCGCAGGAGTCCTTATGGGCCGGCAGGGCCTCAGTTCTAAGCACTTAAGTGGTCTCTTTACAGATTCTCGTCTCCATCTATCTTTCGATAGATGCGCGTCGTGGATGCCGTTTGGTACGTTTCTCCCGGCTAAGGAAAAGCCTTCGAATCCTCATCGGAACCGGCGGCGGGCTCCAGAGCGATCGAGAGACGAGGGATGGTTTTTCACGATCGAGTAAACGTTCTCTCGAGGTTGACGGTATGAGGTGAGATCAGCAAAGCGCGCGTGTAAGAAGACGGGGGCGTCAGATGCGCGCTTTAACCAGGACATTTTGGAGATCAGCATGACAAAAACGCGATCGATTCTAACGGCAATCGCACTCGTTCTGACGATGGGAAGTTTCTGGTCAGGGAATGCGGCCGCACAGGGGCTTTTCGGCACCATCGGCGGAGCGGTCACAGACGCATCAGGAGCTGTCATTCCGGGCGCAACTGTCAAAATCATCAACGTGAGCACAAATGTGGAAACGACAATCACCACAAACGCCACCGGCGACTATAGCGCTTCGGGCCTGAACCCTGGAATCTATCGCGTGGAAGTCAGCGCCAAGGGATTCAAGAATGAAGTTCAGAACGGCATTGTTCTCGAAGTCGACGGCAATCCGAAGGCAAGTTTCAAGCTGCAGATTGGCGCAGCCTCTGAAACGGTGACCGTCACGGGCGAAAGCACGGTGATGCAGACCCAGACATCGTCACTTGGCCAAACAGTCGATGAGGAACAGTTGAGCGATTTGCCGCTTTCCGGATCGGCGGGCACGGGCCACAGCGCATACAGCCTGCTTCAGCTTTCTGCGGGAGTGACTCAGCAGACCGGCGAAGGCGGTTACGCCCTGGACAACGCGCGCCTGAATGGCGGCCGGCCTCGCATGGACGATTATCTGATTGATGGAACCAGCACGGAACAGCCGACCTTCGGTGGTCCTGACGCCAACCCCTCGGTCGATTCTGTGCAGGAGCTTCGCGTTCAGACCAATAACTTTGCCGCCGAATACGGCAAAGTGAGCGGCGGCGTCATCGAACTCACCACCAAGAGCGGCACCAACAAGTTTCATGGCTCGGCGTATGAGTACTACCAGACCTCCAAATTGGATGCGAACAGCTACTTCAGCAACCTGGACGGGATTCCCATCCAGCCCTCGCATTTCGATGAGTTTGGCGGCACCGTCGGGGGGCCGGTCCTCAAGTCCAAACTGTTCTTCTTTACCGACTATCAGGGCGTACGCTCGGCTGGGTCCACGACGGAAACCGGCCAGATTGTGCCAAACGCCAATTTCCTGAAAGGCAATCTCTCCGCGCTGTGCACTACGGGGACGTTTGTGTCAGGGATCTGCACCAATGCAACATTTGGCTCTCAGCTCTACAATCCGGCAGCCGGATATGCGCCTTTCCTTAACAATCAGGTTCCCGTCAGTGCAATTGCACAGAATCTAGAGGCCTTATGGCCAGCAGGAAACGCCGGAAACGCGAGCGTGACGGGCGGCACTTTGTGGAACGGTATCTATCAATATGGAGAAAGGGCAAATCGCGTCAATCCCCGCGTGGATTGGTTCCTGGGACAGCACGATCACATCTTTGGCGTCTATCACTTTGAGAGCTCGTATGCTCCCGGCAATACAGTTGGCTGGCTCGACGACGCAAGTTATCAGAATCTTCCCGTCACCACCGTCACGGCCGGCTGGACGCACACCTTCACGTCCTCCCTGCTGAATGACTTCCACTATGGCTACGATCACCGTCATCCGCTTCGGACCACCAATGGATATGGGGAGGCGGGTGACAGCGATTTTGGCATCTCGGCCATTCCTTCCTGCAACTATCCTGGCGCAAATGGAAAATGCGGCCCGCCGTCAGTAGGCATTACCGGCTTCAGTGGACTCGGAGCGGGGGGCAACATGTTAATCGAGCCTGCCGGCTACAATGAGTTTCTTGACTCCGTGACGCTGGTTCGGCGCGCCCATAGTTTTAAGTTCGGCGGAGAAATTCGCCACGCCGCTATCAACAACATTCAACCCAACCAACTGGACGGAAGCTTCGACTTCAATGGCAACGGCACGGGAAACGCGTTTGGGGATTTCCTGATCGGGTATCTCTATAAGAGCACCGTGCAGGTACAAACCAACTATCTTCAAGTCCATAGCTGGGCCGATGCTCTCTATGCGCAGGACGACTGGAAGATAAGCAAGAACCTGACCTTCAACCTGGGAGTTCGCTGGCAGTTCGACCCGTCCTGGACGTCTCCTAACAAGGAGTTGGCAAGCTTCGATCCATACAACCTCACCTGGATACAAAACGGAGTGAATGGAGCTCCGGCAGGTTCGATCGAAACCCACTGGAAGGAGTTCGCTCCGCGCCTTGGCTTCGCATGGACCCCGCGCAAGGACCTGGTGGTGCGTGGCGGCTATGGCATGACCTACCCCGGCGTCCTCGGTCATGGGCGCGGTGGAGACGGCAACGTTTCGCCGAATCTGTTGGCCCAAACTCAGATCAACCCCGGCACCTACATCTCGGCCCTGCCGACGATTGGCCTGCCTGCGGCTACCGGCGCCGCCCCGCTGGCGGACTACCAGGGCGAGTATTTTTATTACACGCCTAACCATCAGGCGGCTTCATACTCCGAGATGTGGAATTTCGCGATCGAAAAGCAGTTTGGGCCGAAGTCCGCATTGACCGTCGCGTACAGCGGAAGCCATGGTGTGCATCTGCCCGTTAACTACGCTTACAATCTCTGCCAGCAATCTGCCGCCAACATTGCTCAGTATGGCACTGCGATTGAGGGTGGAACCATAGACAGCCCCTATTGCGCGCCCGGAAATATCAACGCGCTCGGGGGACCCTATGGGTTCTATGACGACTATGTTTATCCCGGCTGGTGGGGTCTTTCCAGCTCGGTCTACCACGGGTTGCAGACCACATTTGACAGGCGCTACTCTAACGGTTTCGCTCTTCTGACCACCTTCACCTGGAGCAAGCTGCTGGACGATGCGTCCTCTGACTGGAGCGGCTTCGGCTCACTCGATGTGTACGGACAGGACTTCTATCATCGGGCGGCGGAGCGTTCGGTGAGCGCCGGCGACATTCCGTTGCGCTTCCTTATCACGCCGATTTACACTCTGCCCTTCGGTCCTGGTCACAAGTTGTTGAACCACGGGGTCGCCGGCCAGACGCTGGGTGGCTGGCGTGCAAGTGGCATCTACTCGCTCACCAAAGGCGATCCGGTCGGCATCAACGACGGCGGATACCTCTATTGCAATCCCGCAATGACGGTTGCGACCCGGCCCGTGCAGATCGGCAATCCAGAAGCGGGATTCAAGCGCGGAGTTGGCTCCAGTGGTACGTGGTTTAACACCAATGCCTTTGACTGGAAAGGAACCTGCGCCTATTACAGCAACCTGTATGACTCCGGAAATCCTTACTCAGGAAATCCAGCCTATTCTTTCGGAAACACTCCGCGGTATTCGAGTGTGATTCGGGCTCCCGACGTCGACAATCTGGATGCGTCGCTGCAGAAGGAACTCAGCCTGCCACACTTTGGCGAGCAGGGCCGCTTGCGAATTCAGCTGGACGCATTCAATGCGCTAAACCACCCCGAGTTCTCACCGCCCGTGGGCACCGCGAGTGCTCAGTTCGGTCAGGTTCTCAGTACGCGCAACGGTGGAAGAGTGGTGCAACTGGGAGCTCACCTGACTTTTTGATGTCTTTCCCAGCCTAAGCGTGGGATCACCAGCCGGGTGGTCCCGCGCGTGGCCTTTCTTCTCTCAACCCCTTCGATCCGGTTCCCATTGCCACGCAATGGCTGGAACTCCGACTGCGAAGATTCGATTTTCAATGCCTCGATCGCTGGAAACTCGATGAAATCACATTTCCATTTCGAACGGTTTTTTATATTTGCGGTTTCCCTGCTCCTTCCGATTTCTCAGAGGATCATGGCGCAAACGTCTTCCGCTGTCTGGAACGTGGCTGAAAGCTCCAACCGGACGCCTCACTTCGAGATCCTTAACCATCACCAGGTGCTTTATGTGGACGGCCAGCCCTTCTCCATGCTGGCGGTGGAGATTCCATGGTGGGACCTCCGGGCGGGGCATTACCACGAGGATGAAGCTGTCTATGACGGGCTTTACTCCAAGGCAAAGGAACTCGGTGCTAACACACTCAAGGTTCCCGTCAAATGGTCCATGATTGAGCCGGAAAAGGATCGGTGCGATTTCTCGTATGTCGATCATGTCATCAAGATAGCCCGAGAAAACCATCTTCATCTGGTCCTGGACTGGTTTGGACACTATGCCAGCGGCGACGGCAACATCTACGAGAACCTGAGCGGCGAACTATATGCACCCATTTATGTGGTAAAGGACGAGAAAACCTATCCGCGCGCGATCGATGGAGACGGGGTTCTCCACCACAATGCGGTTTCGTACGACTCTCCAGCCGTGATCGATCGAGAGGTCAAGGCTTTCCGCGGGTTTATGGAGCACCTGAAGAGCACCGATGTCGAGCATGTGGTTGTTGGTATCCAGTTGGAGAACGAAATATCTGTTTTTGGAGCAGATCGCCATAACCCCAAGCTGTTCCGTGACCATTCGCCCGCGTCAAACCACAAGTTTGCGGCACATGGGTTTACTGACGATCTGAAGTATAGTGCCTGGGACATGAGCACGGCGTGGATCAAACCGTTAACCGAGGCAGGCCATGCCGCTTATCCCATCCCGATCTTTAATAATTACGTGAACGGTTCGCTAGAGCCCGGCTTGGTCGGCGGTTCCCCGGGCGAAGATGTTCAGACATATCTTGAGGACTGTCCCAACCTTTCATTCATTGCGGTCAACGCATATTTTTGTGCGAAGTGGAACGGAGATCGCTGCGAATCCCCGTCGCAAGGTGCAACTGGAGAGCTCCGAACAGCATTGCAACAATATGCGACTTCGCGGAATGTGCCTGCGGTGACTGAAACCAACAGCGGTGTCTCGGCAGTAGCGCCCCGATTCGCATATATTGCGCTGGGCGAGTTTGGCGCGCCCATCTTCGCTCCATGGGCACTCACGATGTCCTACCCCGAGTCGAACGAGCCGTATATTCTCCACGATGGCCGGCTCGCCAATGGCGCTCTGGCGTTGCAGGAGGCATACCTGTCCATGGAGATGGCGCTGCCGCAGATTCTCATCTACGCGGGAACGGACAAGCTTAAAGTGTTTCAGGCGCCTGCGGAGGGGCAAGGTTTTTCAGTGACCGGCACGGTCAACGGACTACCGCTGCACGTTACCGGCTCTGGCGATGGCCAGGCCATCGTGATTCACCCCTCTGAAAAGCAGCTTCTTATAGTCGGCTACGGAGTTGAAGTTTCGCTGGAGAAACCGGAGCTGGTGTGGCCGGCCATGCAAGGCCTGCATGTGCAACGTGTCCATTGGTCGACTGCCGGCTGGGTCGTTGATGGCGATCCTTTCTACGGTATCGGTCAAGCCGATCGTAGCTTGTGGATTGAATTGCAATACCCGCAAGTAGTTCTGATCACACTGCCGTGAGCAAGGTGGCAAATGGCCTTCAAGAGCAATCGGGCTTCGAAAAGAGGCGAACAATTATGCGAGGCGGCAAGGATCTGAGGGGAGCGTTTCCACTTCTGGCCAGCACGGCGCTTATGATGGCTCTCGGCTGCGGTGGCGGCCAAAGCGGCGGTAGCTCTCCCCAACCTCCAACGAGCACCCCGGCCACGATTACCGTTTCGGGCACTGCGTGGGGAACGAGCACAAAATACATCGGCGCCAATGAAGGAGACCAGTACTTCAATGCGGCGGACTTAAAAGACCTTGGAATCAATACCTATAGGATCTATGGGTCCGTTGCCCGCTGGGAGTACCAACCGGATTCCGGCACCATCGGCTCGCCGACGGAAGCTCAAATCCAGGCCAATCCAAACGTCATCAACTGGAGTTGGTGGGACACGGTGATGACGACGCCGCCCGGTGGCAGCGACTATAGCTGGGATGGGGACACAACAGCCTGGCAGGGGAATGCACGTACCATCTTCCAGACACTTCAGCAAAACGGGATTCGCCCGGTGGTGGTGTTGCGTCCGGTAAGTCCTGGCGGCGCGCCCGCATGGGCCAACCAATGGATGAACCCGCTCAATACAACGACCGGTCAGAACGCGTGGTGGGAGCACGTGTTTGCGCTTGTCTATTGGTTAAACGTGCGCAATAACTACGGCGTCGACGATTGGGAGATCGAGAACGAGCCGGATAATCCGCCCCAAGGTTGGAGTGGAACGCTCAGCGATTATGTTTCCTTTGCGGCGCTCTCAGCGAATGCGATCAGTTATGTGTACTCGACCTATCTGCCCGGGAGAACGCCGCACATCTATGCGCCCGTCTCGACGGGAGGTAGCACTTGGCCTCAAAGTCTCATGCAGCAGGCTCCCGGCTCGTTCGACTCCGTGGATATTCACGACTACGACGCCAACATCAGCACCTATGTCTCGACGGTGCATGGTTGGATGAGCGCGAACGGCTTCGCCAATGCCCCTTTGTGGGTAACGGAGTGGTCCACTTATACGGCAAGCCAATATGAGAATGCTTCCTTCGGCGTCAGCGATGTAATTTCAAATCTTATTCTCAGTTCACAGCCGGGAAGCAATTATGTCTATGGGAGTCACATCTACAGTCTCTATGACTGGGGGGCCGGAGCCTACGGTCTCATCGGTCCCGGAGATACGCCGCGAACCGACTATTACGCGATGCGTATGGTCATCCGAGGTTTGCAGAGCGGCCGCACAACATTTCAAACTACTTGCAGCGTGTCCGGCCTGCTGGCAATCACAACTAAGGATACATCCGGTCACTATTGGGTCCTCATCGCTGATACTTCCAGCAGTGCAACTTCTGCCACGCTCAATCTCAGCGCCCTCATCTCCAGCGGCCAGGGAACGATGTGGCAGTTCGATTCAGCCCACAACGATGTGGTGGTAGGAAGCCCCACACTTGCCAGTGGACTGGTGACCCTCGGCCTCTCGGCCAATACGGCCTATCTGCTTGAGTTCTGACCCCAATGTTCGAGTCGCGAATGAGGCATGAGATATGAAAGTAGCATTGCGATGTTTCGTTTTTTGGGTATCTGCGGCTCTTTTCGCTACCTGCGCCTGCTCCGTCTGTGCCGCGCAAACCGTTCACCAGAACCTCCGGCGCGCAAGTGTGCCCGCTCGGGCGACCGCCGGCGACGCCCCCGAATTTAGCGAGGTTCTTTATGGCGCGGCCTACTACCACGAATACGAGCCGTACGAGCGGCTCGATCAGGACGTAGCAATGATGAAAGCCGCCGGGCTCAATGTTGTGCGCATGGGTGAATCCACGTGGAGCCTATGGGAACCCGAGGACGGGCACTTTGAATACGCGTGGATGGATCGCGTAGTAGAAGCTATGTCGAAGGCGGGAATCAAGGTCATCATGGGCACACCCACTTATTCGATCCCGACTTGGCTTTATCACGAGCATCCGGAGATTCTGGCTCGCCCGCTGGGTGGGGCAAAGGTGTTCTACGGCATGCGCCAGAACATGGATTTTGACAACACAACTTTCCGCTTCTATGCTCAGCGCCTGATTCGGAATCTTGTCTCGCATTACAAAAACAATCCGGACGTGATTGGATGGCAGATTGACAATGAAACGGCCGCTTACGGAGCTTCGAATCAAGACGTGTTCGTTGGATTCGTCAATCACTTGAAACAGAAATTCGGCACTCCGGAGAATCTCAACAAAGCGTGGTTCCTTAATTACTGGGGTGAAGACGTAAATAACTGGGAAGACATGCCCACTCCCGACAGCGCGCAGAGTACCGGCTACAAGCTGGAGTGGTCACGCTGGCAACAGATGCGCGTTACCGGCTATCTTGCCTGGCAGGCAGCGCTGGTTCGCGAATTCCGCGGGCCCCATCAGTTTGTCACTACAGATTTCGCCGGCGTGATGCATCCGGACGTGAATGAAGAAGCGATCGCAGCATCGCTGGACATTTCCGCAGTGAACGTCTATCACGGCTCGCAAGATCACTTCGACGGGGCGCAGCAGTCTTTGGACGAGGACTTCACCCGCTCACTGAAGCACGGTAACTTCCTTGTAACCGAGACGAATGCACAGACCACGGACTGGACCTCTGCCTTTCAATTTCCGCCCTACGATGGGCAACTCCGCGAAGATGTCTACACGCACCTCTCGAACGGCGCAGATATGATCGAGTACTGGCACTGGGCTTCGATCCCTGCCAACCAGGAAACCTATTGGAAGGGAGTTCTCTCCCACGATTTTGCGCCTAATCGCGCTTACGCCGAGGTTTCGAGAACCGGGAACGAGCTGAAACGGATCGGCAGCCAACTGGCCGGGTTGCAGCAACGGAATCAGGTGGCGATTCTGTGGAGCCGGGATTCTCGAAATGCGATCGACTTTATGCCGTTTACCTGGAATGCTCCGCAGTGGTCGCCGGGCCATCCTGTCGCGGACTATGCCTCACTGGTTCGCCAGTTTCACAGCGCCCTTTATCGTCTGAACGTCGGCGTAGACTTTGTCTTTCCGCAAACCAAGGATTTCTCGCAATACAAGCTTCTTATTGTCCCTGCACTCTATATCTCAGATGACGCTCTGCTGGAGCGCATTTCCAATTACGTAAAAAACGGCGGTCATGTGGTGATGACCTTCAAGAGCGGATTCGCCAACCAGGATTCCGCCGTACGCCCGGTGCTCGCTCCCGGCCCGCTACGCGAAGCCGCGGGATTCAGCTACCAGGAATTCTCTAACCTTGAGCAACCGCTCGCACTCAAAGGCGACCCATTCCATGCCGGAGCGGACAATAAAGTCCAGTACTGGGCCGAATTCCTCATGCCTGAGCACGCAAAGCCACTGGCTTATTACGACCATCCTTTCTTCGGAAACTGGCCGGCTGTTACCGAGAATCAATACGGTACGGGAACTCTTCTCTATGAGGGAACGTACTTATCCGACTCGCTGCAACAAAATGTCCTGCTCGACGTTCTGCGCCGTACTGGCTTGACCGGACCCGATCAGCAGCTCCCGGCTCCTATCCGCACCGTGGAGGGCATCAATCAATTCGGCAATCGGCTGCGCTATTACTTCAACTATTCCGCAAATGCAGTTTCATTTGAGTATTCCGGCCCCGCAGGAACAGACCTGTTGACCGGCAACAGCGTGACTCCCAATGCGCCGGTGACGCTCAATCCATGGGATTTGATGATTGTGGAGCAAGCGGGCGCGACGAGCGCCAGATAAGCGGCCTTAGGTGAAGATTCGAGTACCGGAGCCGTCAAGTCAGCAACCTTCGCTTTGTCGGAGGCATTCACTGCGGAATTGAGCAAAACGCGATTCGTAGTTTGGTGGCACAATGCAGCAAGGAAATTCGTCCCGGGCCTATATTGCCCAGACTTCGTGACGGCTCTTTATGCGCTGGCAATGTGGAGTACTGGGAACGCTGGAGGTTGGGCCATCTGTCAGAAATGCCAGAAGGACTTCGCGCGGAAGCTTCTGAGGCAACTCTAGTGTTCATCTCGGTGCCAAGCTGCGGTCGGCATAACTCGCCTGAGGCACAAACGGAAACAGGCGAGCACAGCAGTCAATCCCTGAGTTGTGCTTAACCGCAAAAGAATTGGGCGCGAAACCTACTGCACAGACGCCGTAAGAACGCGCTCCATCCGCGCTCCGTTTATCGGATTTAGGCTGCTTTGCATGGTCTAAGGTGTCATCCGCTGACCTGCATGTTGTTGAAAATACGTTTGAGTGTTGATTCGAGTCCTACCCGAAAACGTAATATGATCAGACGAGCCACACCGGCAGCCGCCAGAGGCCGGCGCAACCTCTGTATCAAGCAATCTCCCCAAGCGCCGTGCCCAGCTTCGCGTTTCACTAGCGCTGGGGAATGCCCCCGGAACCCATCGGTGATCTGGCGGTCAAAATCTGGAGCGAAGAGCGCCAACCCCTGTTCTTTGGGGGTATATTTGGGGATACTCTCGTCGACTGGAAACTTATCTACATTAAAATTAGCAACTTGCGTGGCGATGTGAGTCCCTCACTGGCATGCAGCAGCCGCTTGCTTTTTGCACGCAATTCCCAAGCGGACAATTGAGTTTTTCTTTCTCTTGCCAAGCTGCTCCAGCTGCGGCAACTCGCGGCTATCGGCGATGATAGGAAAGGTGCGCGCGAGGAGCGAAGAAGAAAGGGAACGACTTGCCGCCAGGTACGGAAAAATCGGTCATCGTGGTCGGCGGAGGCGTGGCCGGCATGAGCGCTGCCTGTGCGCTGGCCGAGGCCGGGCTCCGTGTCCAGCTTGTCGAGCGGCGCGGATATCTCGGCGGCCGGGCCAGCTCCTATCGCCATCCCGGCGTGGACGAGGTCATCGATAACTGCCAGCACGTGCTCTTCGGCTGTTGCACGAATCTGATCGGTTTCTACCGGCGCATCGGAGTCGAGAAAAAGATCCATTGGACGTGCACCATGACCATGATCGAGCCGGGCGGGCAGCGCTCCGTGCTCGGGCCCAGCCGGTTGCCGGCTCCGCTGCATGGTTTGCCGAGTTTGCTCACGGCCAAAGCTCTCGCGCGCGAAGATAAGAAAGCTCTGATGCGCGCCTTTCGCGCGTTGATGCGGCCTGTCGCACCGGAGTCGGCCGAGACTCTCGGAACGTGGCTGCGGCTGAACGGGCAGACGCAGGGCGCTATCGATCGTTTCTGGCGGCTGGTGATTGCGAGCGCCCTCAATGCCGATGTGGATGAAATTGCGCTGTCCTATGCGGCCAAGGTGATCCGCGAATTGTTTTTGAACTCAGCCGAGGCGGGCGCGATGGGCATGAGCTCAGTTCCGTTGAGCGAGCTCTACGCCGGTGCGGAGCAATTCCTGCGCGAACGCGGCGGGGAAGTCGTCTTCAACGCCGGCGTGGAGAGCGCGGAATGGGACGAGGAGACCTCGCTGTGGACGCTGCTCACGCGCGCGGGCGTGCTGGTCGCAGATTACCTGGTGCTGGCCCTTCCCTTCGAGGCCATGGCGAAATTACTGCCGCAGATGCCCGCTGCCGACGGCGTCGAAGCCCTCGCCAAGCAGATCGATCGTCAGGAGCACGGACCGATTTGCAGTGTGCATCTCTGGTTTGACCGCGACATTACGGAACTCGAACACGCCGTGCTGCTCGACCGCGAGATTCACTGGATGTACAACAAGAGCCGCTTGCAGCCGGGCCGCAACGGAAAGGGCAGTTATATCGAGCTGGTCGTGAGCGCCTCGCACAAATTCGCCGCGCTCAGCCGTGAAGAGGCAATCGATCTGGCGGTAGCTGAGCTGAAGGAATTCTTTCCCGCGGTTGCCGAAGCCAAGCTTGAAAAAGCCGCGCTGGTCAAAGAAGTCCGTGCCACATTCACCGTGCCGCCGGGGATCGATGCGGCACGTCCCGGTTCCATATCGCCGTGGCCAAATTGTGAGCTGGCAGGCGACTGGATCGCGACCGGCTGGCCGTCCACCATGGAAAGCGCGGCGCGCAGCGGGCACCTGGCCGCGGAGGCGGTTTGCGCGGCGCTCGGCGAACGCCGCAAAATCCTGAACGCCGACCTGAAGCCGCGCGGGCTCATGCGCTGGCTTGGCTGAAAGGTGGCTCTCGTAATCCATGCGATCCGGTTGGAACCACAATATTCAATATCATGACGTCGTATTGCGGTCGGCGCCGCCAACTTGCCTCGATGCACTCGATGTGGGTTGTGGTGAAGGGCTGCTTGCGCGGCAACTTGCGACGCGCTGTCAGCGCGTGACAGCCATCGACCTCGACCACCAAGTCCTGCTTCGAATCAGAGCATCTCAGCCCTCGGATGCCCGGATCACGTTCCTGGAGGGCGACGTGATGACTTACCCATTCAGCGACAGCAGCTTTGATCTGATCGCAGCAACGGCAACGCTGCACCATCTTCCGCTTCGTCCAGGGATCGAGCGATTACGCGCCCTGTTGAAGCCTCGCGGTGTGCTCGTAATCATCGGGCTCTATCGAAGGCACACCATCCGGGACTACGTCTATGCCGCTGCCGGGTTGCCTGCAAGCTGGCTTTTGCGACGGCTTCATTCTTACGCCGAAGTCCAGGCGCCGTTGCAGGAACCGCGAGAGACTTTAGAAGAGATCTGCGCGGCTTGCAACGAACTGCTGCCTGGGAACGAATTTCGGCGGCATCTGCTTTTCCGGTATTCCGTCGTATGGCAGAAGCCCTGAAAGGTCACCCGCGGGACGGGAGCGATTCCACGATCATGGGAACCAATCCTAGTGCGCCAACAGGTAAACACCAATGCACACCAGCACCGCGGCCGCCCATCTGCGCCGATCGACATTTTCCTTCAGGAAGATTTTGCCGGCGACGGCATTGGTGACGAGCGTGAGCGAGGCGGAGGCAGGACCGACGAGGCTCAGGTTCAGGTGATTCAGCGCAAAGAGCAACGAGAAAAATGCCAAAGCCAGAAAGAAAACTCCTGCGAAAAACAACGGGCAGGTGAGCACGGCGCGGATCGCGCCTTTCAGGCCCGAATGCGCGCGAATCACGTCCAGGTCACCGACTGATTTCATGGCCGCAGCGGTCAGCACCTCACCAGTCGTTGAGGTCAGCACGACGGCGGCAATCATGGCCGCTGCAACCCAGGGATACATGGTTGCCGAAGGAGGCACGGCGGCGAGTGAGATCGTCATCGCGTCTCGACTTTCGTTTTTATGGGCTCCGGCTCCACAGGCTTCGGTTCCAGAGGTTCCCGGTCTGCGGATGCCCGGGCGTCGCGTGCAGGATGCTGGGTGAGGGAAGGCCCTTGCGCGACGAAACCCACGCCGAGCGTGATGAGCGCAATGCCCGCCCAGCGCTCGAGTGAAATAGACTCGTGCAGCCAGAAACGCGCCAGCAGCGCAATGATCACGTAGCCGAAGGCCGTTGCCGGCAGCACGAAGGTGAGATCGGCCCAGGAGAGCGCCGTGAGATAGCTGGCGAAGAAGCCAATCAGCAGCGCAATGCCCAGGGCGACCCACGGCGTGAAGACTGCGGCGATGAGCGATGCCGGATGCGCCAGCGTAATCGCGGGCATGGCAGCCATGCCGCGCGACAGGCAACTGTCGCCCAACGGGGCGGAGATGGCAACCAGGCCCAGAATCAGGTATTGGCGCGGCGACAGTGAGTGGTTGGGCATCTATCTTGGAGTCGGATGAAGTCGTCAGCTCAAGCGGGAAAAATCGGAGGCGGCTAAAACTTCAGGCGCAACGAAAAGCAACCACAGATCCTTCGACTCGCTTTGGCGCATTTCTTGCGCCAAAGCTCGCTCAGGATGACACGCGATTTTTGGCCGCTAAGGATGACAATTCATGGTTAAACGAACTCCCGATTGCAGAGCCCGTTACGCGCCGGCTCCGGCGGCTGCGGGAGGCTGCGCCTGCTGTTTGCGCGTTTCCTTCACCTGCCGGTTGCGTTGCGCGCGCAGCTTCATGAACGACTTGGCCTCAACGTAGAGCCGCGGCAGGTCGCGATTGACGAGGGCCTTCCACACCACGCGGAACGCCGCCTTGGGACGGAAGTAGTACTCGTCGTAGAAGCGGTGCACCATCTCCATCACGTAGTCGGTGGGCAGGCCTGGATACTCGATGTGCGCCATCTGGTGGCCGCCGCCGTCCTGCATCTTCTCATTGGTGATGAAGCCGTTCTTCGCTGCGTACTCATAGAACTCGGTTCCAGGGTACGCGTGCGCGACCGACACCTGGATGGTCTCGCAGTCTAGCGTCTTGGCAAAATTGATGGTGTTGCGGATCGATTGCTTCGTTTCGCCGGGCAGGCCGAGAATGAAATCGGCGTGAATCGTCAAACCGAGAGAATGGCAATCGCGCGCGAAGTCTCTCGCCCGCTCCACGGTCGCGCCCTTCTTCACGTTCTTGAGAATCTGCGGATCACCCGACTCGAAGCCCACGATCAGCAGCCGGCAACCGGCCTCGCGCATGGCCTTCAGCGTGTCGTAATCGGTGGTCACGCGCGACGTGCAGCTCCAGGTGATGCCGAGCGGCTTCAGCTTCTCGCAAAGCTCGATGGTGCGCACCTTCTGAATATTGAACGTGTCGTCGTCGAAGAAGAATTCCTTCACTTCGGGGAAGTTCTCCTTGGCCCACTTCATCTCCGCGGCAACATCATCCGTCGAGCGCTTGCGCCAGGCGTGGCCCGAGAGCGTTTGCGGCCACAGGCAGAAGGTGCACTGCGCCGGGCAGCCGCGCGTGGAATAGAGCGCGATGTAGGGATGCAGCAGGAACGGCACGTTGTAACGCGTCACATCCATGTCGCGCTTGTAGATCTTGGTCGCCCACGGCATGGCATCCAGGTCTTCAATCTGCGGACGGTCGGGATTGTGCAGCACCTTGCCGTCTTTCTTGTAGCTGATGCCAAGAATCTCGCTGAGCGGTTTGCCGTTGGCGAACTCGACGACGGAATAATCGAATTCGCGCCGGCAGATGAAGTCGAGCGCAGAGCACTCGTTCAGCGCGCGGTCAGGATCGGTGGTCACCGGCGGTCCCACGAACGCGATGCGGATCGACGGATTCGCCGCCTTGATGGTTTCCGCAAGCCGCTGGTCGCCCTCCCATCCCACGGTGGAAGTGAAGAGCACAAGGAATTCGTAGTCCTTGCAAATGTTGATGGTCTCCTCGGCGGAGACGTGGTGGGGCGGCGCGTCGAGCACCCGCGAACCCTCGAGCAAGCCGGCCGGATAGGTAAGCCAGACCGGGTACCAGTAGGACTCAATCTCGCGCGTCGCCGGCCAACGTGAGCTGGCGCCGCCGTCGAAGTTCTTAAAGGAGGGAGGGTTGAGGAAGATTGTTTTCAGTGGCATGGGCATCAGTTCAATTCTACCATTCATGATCAATTGTTAGACGGATTCTGGGCCGGTTCAGCGTTAATCTTCGCAAGCAAGATAAGGGCTATTGCAGTCCATAACCCTCACAGAATCAATGGGCTTTTCGCCAGGTTTGCACTTGTGGCACCCTGATCCCTAAAACCTGACGCCTGTTAGGGCTTGGGATGCAGTTCGTCGAGCCAGTCCTGCATGTGGCCGAGGGCCCGCAACAGGTTCAAGCGCGCCTTGCTCAGGTTCAGCCCGGCATCGAGCGAGTCCACGTAATTCTGGCGCTCGTCGATGCGCACCTGCTGCTCGGCAGTGGGCGAAAGTTGCGGCGTCGCGCCCGGCCCGTTGCCCGCGCCGTTGCCCAACTCGAGCTGGGCCTCAACGCTCTTCAGCTGTTCGCTGGCAATCTGCTGCTTCAGGCTGGCAATCTCGGCCTGCGCATCCAGTTCGCGGAGACTGGCGCTTAACTGCACGATCTGCACATCGTTCTGCTGTTGCGCCTGCTCGGCCTCGACTCGCGCGCGCAGCGCTTCGGCATTGGATTCGCGCAATTTGGCGTGAAGTCCAGGATCGAAGATCGGAACCTTGATGGAGAAGCCGGTGCTGAAGTTGTTAGCAGGAAGTTGGCCCCTGAAGTAACTCGAGACATTGTTCAGCAGCGTCGTATTGCGGTTGTAAAGAAGGCCGAAGCCGATTTCGGGCAGCAGCCAAAGGTGTTCCTTATCGCCTTGCGTCTGGTGTTGCCTTGAGAGTGCCAGTTCCTGCGCCGACTCAACCCCGGGCGTCAGCGCCGGCTTCAGATCGCCTGTCACCGCCGGAATCTCGGGAATGCTCGTGTGGTCGGGAGTAATCGAACCTACCGGCAATCCGGTCAGCGTAGCCAGTTGTTTCGCGAGAGTCGCTGCGCGGGTTTCCAGGTGCAGCCGGCTCAGCTTGAGTTGCGCGGCCGTCAGTTGCGCCTGCAAGAGAGTGCTTAGAGGATCGACGCCGGCCTCCGCGCGCTGCTGTTCGATCTCTACCAGCCGCGCTGCATCCTGCTCCTGTTGGCGCGCGGCTTCGAGCTCGTGATTCACCGCATCCAGTTCGATGTAAGCCGACGAAGCATCCAGAGCCGCCTGTTCCTGCGCATCCTTCAATGCCAGTTGCGCCGAGTGCACGCCGAATTTTGCCGCGTGAATGTACTGGATCTGCGGCATGCTGAAAACCAGCGACTGCACAGAGCTGTCCCAGATGGTGGGCAGGGAGCCCGTGAAACCGACCTCAGGAAAAGCCGGCAGACCCGAACCAAACGCAAGCGCCGGGATGAAGGCGTCGTGGCTTTGCGCCAGCTGCGCGGTTGCCTTCTGCACGTCGGCCTGCGCCAGCCTCACCGTCACGCTGTTCTTCTGGGCCAGATCCACCACGGTCGTCAGCGACACCTGCGCCGGCGCCACGGCCGCAGCGGCAGCGAGAACCGCGCTGGCCACTACTGGCAGCCATGCGGGTCGCGATTTGTGTGCGGTTTTCACTGTCGATCGCTGCATCAATGTCTGGAATCCTGTGCCGGATTATATTCGCGCGCCATCGCCGTTGCCGCAGCAAACTCCTGCTGTGCTCCGGCGGCGTCGCCGAGTTGCTGCTTCAGCTGCCCCAGCCGCGCATGTGCGATGAATGCGGGAGCCTCCTCGCTTTTCGATGAGCCCGCAAGATAATCTTCCAGCATTTTTGCGGCCAGTGCTGGGTTGCGCTTGGTTTCGATCAAAATTCCAGCGCCATCATAAAGACCTACGCCGGAATGCTTGTCTCGCGCGGCCGCGCTCACGCAGTTTTGAATCGCCGCATCCACATCGGTCCATCGTTTCTGATTGCGATAGAAATTTGCCAGGATCGTCCACTGCTCCGCGGGATGCGGACTGACCGCAATCGCCTGTTTGAAGTCGCGCTCAGCCGACACATAATCTTTGCGCGAGACGTCAATGTTTCCCCGCAGCTCATACGCCTTCGCGGGATTCACCTTGTCCAGTTGCGCGGCAATCGCCTCAGCCTTGTCCGTTCCGCCGCCCACAATACCGGGCGCGTCTTTGTAAAACTCGCCCAAATTGGAGAGCGCGCCGGCGTTGCGCGGATCGAGCTGCACGGCTTGCTCGAATTCGCTGCGCACGCGCTTGCCCAGCGAATATGCCGTCAAGAACGATGCGCGACTGGCCTTTTCGCCAAGGGCGCGTCCTAGCCACATGTGATCGATCGAGCTGCCTGGGTCCAGGCGCACAGACAGTTCGCACGCTGTCACCGCCGCGTCCCACTGCTGCAACATGAAATGCACGCGGCAAAGCAGATTCTGCGCCTCGGCCGCGCCCTGTCCTTGAGCAGGCAGCGGCATCAGCAGGCTCAGTGCGCGGTCTGCCTCGCCCGCTTGCAGAGCGTCGTCCGCTTGCTTCAGTGTGGCTGCGGGGATTTGCGCGGAAGCGATAGCCCCCGCGGCAATCGCCAGGCACGCCAAAAGCAGCGCAACCGCTCTCGAAATCCGCCTCACCGGACTTCCTTGATTGGTACGCCCTCCTGCAGGGGCTGCCCGTTAGCGGTTCCAGTGGCGACCATGTCGCCGTCCTGCAGGCCTGAGAGAATCGGCACCTGGGTCAGGTTCGGAGATCCGATAGTGACCGCGACGCGCTGCAACTGGTCGCCGGCGACCTTGTAAACAAAATAGCTTCCGTTCTGTTCGTGGAGTGCTTCGCGCGGCATGCTCAGTGCATCCGGCTGGCTCGAAATCGTCACGGTCGCGGTCACATTGGTGTCGGGCAGCAGGTCGTCTTCCGTGCCGTCCAAATCCACCAGCACCTCGCCCACGTTGCGCGTAGTGTAAGTCACCACAGTCACCGGAAGCCGTGCGATGTGGCCATGCCATTCGCGATTGGGCTTTGCATCCCAGCGGATCGACACCTGCTGTCCCGTTGCCAGGCGGCCCAGGTCGGGCTCGTCAAAGTAGGCGCGCACGCGCTCCTGGTTCAGGTCGGCCATCTCCACCAGCAGCTTCCCGGCTTCGGTGAATTCCGAGGTTGCGGCGTCCAGGGTGTAGATGGTTCCCGTCACCGGGGCGTAGATCGCGGTTTGCGCTTCGATATGCCGCGCCGCCGCGAGTGCTGCCTCGGCGTCGTTCAATGCCGCCTGTGCGCGGGCAATCTCTCCGGGCGAGTAGCGATGCTGCGCGCCCTGTTGAGCGGCATTCAGGCTGGCCTGCGCGGTCTCCAAGCGCTCTCGCGCGGCCGTTACTTCACCGGACGCCGCTGCTCCCGCTGCGGCCAGCTTGGTCAGCGCGTCCAGATCGTGTTGCGCCTGGTCGCGTGCCAGCCGATCCTGTTCCACCTCCGCGGAGGCCGTCTGCTGCTCGGCTTGGGTGCCGTTGTGGGTCGCGGCGTCCAGCGCGGCCTGCGCCGTCTTCACTCCGCTCTCGGCGCTCGCCATCTGGGCGCGCGCCGCCACGTCATCCAATGTCAGAATCAGCTTGCCGCTGTGCACGAGGTCGCCCTCCTGCGCATACACGCCCTTCACCGTGGTGGCAAGTGGACTGTAAAACGAGTAGGGTGTAATCGGCTCGACTTTAGCGTTGGTGCTCACGGTGTTCTGCAGCATCTCGTGCTCCACCCGCGCCACACGCACCGGCAACCGGTCCCGCAGAAAGAACCGCGCCGCGAGAAACACGACAATCAGGACGACTGCCGCACCGATCCAAAGCCATTTGCGGTTCATTTGCGTTCTTGCTTCAGCCATGCCTTTAACCAAAGTCAGTATATAAGACTCGAATCGTTGAGGTTACGATTCAGACAAATCGCGCTGTCTTTGCTGGCTCCGCTAGCTTCGCTAGCTCCGCTAACCCCGCTAAAATGGATCCATGACCACCGCTCCCCGCTACACCGACGAGCATGCAAAAGCCGGCCTCGACTTCAACTTTCCGCCCATCGAGACCTGGCAGAACCAGTTTCCAGGTTACGAGATTCAAATCGACGATCCCGAGCTCACTTCCGTCTGCCCCAAAACCGGTTTGCCCGACTTTGGCGTGCTCACCATTCGCTACATGCCCAAGGAGCGTTGTCTCGAGCTGAAATCGCTCAAGGAGTACCTGTTCTGCTACCGCAATCTGGGCATTTTTCAGGAGAATATCGTCAACCAGGTTCTTGAAGACATCGTGAAGGCCTGCGATCCGATGTGGGCTGTGGTGAAAGGCGAATTCCGCCCGCGCGGCGGCATCGGCACCACCGTCGAGGCGCGCTGGCCGCGGCCGTAAACGCATTTGTAGCGCCGGCCTCCCGGCCGGCTGTACTGAGGGCCTCCCGGCCCTCAGAAATCTCTCGCTTCCATGCTCGCCGTTTTCTCGTTCCCTCGTTCCCTCGGTCCCTTGTTCCCTTGGTCCCTGTCGTTGTGATATCTCTTGTTCTTCGCGACGCTTTCCATTGAAACCGGAGCCGCTTGCCAACTTTCTTAAGAAAGATGCGTCCCCACAAGAGCCCCGCACTGGGTACGGTCCTGCTGCTGCTCGCACTCAACCTGCTCAATTACCTCGACCGATACATCCTGCCTGGCGCGCAGCCTCTGGTCCAGAAAGAGTTCCACTCCACCGACCAGCAGATGGGCGCGCTCACGACGGCCCTGTTTCTCTTCTATATGTTTGCTGCGCCGGCCAGCGGTTGGCTGGGCGACTGGTTTCGCCGCAAGCCGCTCATCATCACCGGCGCAATTCTCTGGAGCCTGGCCACGCTCGGCACCGCCTTTGTCCACAGCTACTGGAGCCTCTACACCCGCCGCGCCCTGGTAGGCGTAGGCGAGGCCACCTTCGGCATCTACGCCCCGGCTGTGCTCGCAGATTTCTATCCCGAGCGCGACCGCAACCGCATTCTTTCCATCTTCTATCTGGCAATTCCAGTAGGCGCCGCGCTCGGCTATCTGGCCGGTGGGGAACTGGGCAGCCTGTGGGGATGGCGCAGGCCCTTTCTCCTCTGCGCCATCCCCGGCCTGATCATCGCCGTGCTCTATGGCGTGTGGGGCCGCGAGCCGGAACGCGGCGGGAAGGACCGCTACCGGGCCGTGCCACCGCGCATCGACTCCTGGGCTGCGCTCGAGCGTATCGTCAAGCGGCGGTTGCGCCTCTCCCAGATGGGTGGATTCCTGACGGCGTTTGGCGTGGGAGGCATTACCTTCACATTCGGCAGCATCCGATTCCTGCGGCCGCGCCTGCGCATCTTCAAGAATCCGGCGTTCCTCACCTCCACCTTTGGCCTTGCCGCCATCACCTTCGCGCTGGGCGGCATCTCAGCCTGGGTGCCCACGTTTCTGCACCGCGTCAACGGCCTTTCGGTGGCCAATGCCAGCCTCGTGGTCGGCGCCATTACTGTTATTGACGGCATCGGCGGCACCATCACCGGCGGTTGGATTGCGCACCGATGGCAGCGCACCGACCATCGCGCGCTCTACCTGGTTTCGTTCTGGAGCGTCGTTCTCACTATTCCCTTCGGTGTTCTGGTTTTCTTTGGACCGCACTCGACCACTATTCCCGCGCTCTTTTTTGCCGAGTTCTTCATCTTTGTCAATACCGGTCCGCTCAACGCCGCCATCGTGAACTCTGTCCCAGGAGCCGTGCGCGCCACGGCTATCTCCATCAATCTCTTTTGCATCCACGCCTTCGGCGACACCTTCTCACCGCAGATCATCGGCGCCATCAGCGACCACTCGACCTTGAGCATCGGTCTCGGCGCGACCCTGGTTTCGCTGGTCATCGCCTGCGGGATCCTCTGGTACGGTGCGCGATTCGCCCCGCCGTACTACGAGGCGTAGGTGCCGTGATACGGCGCGGCGAGCGCAAATTTCTTCGCCCCCATTTGCAGATAATGTTGTCGCTTTGTTAGACAATCGATTCCAGGACTGGCTCCGGCTATCGGGCCGAGGCGCTGCAGACGAAAAATAAATAAATAAAAAATCTTTCGCCTATACCCCGGTAGGGTATCTTTTGGCGAGAGCAGCGATAACTCTATTTGAATCAAAATAATACCTGTATACTCGCCTCTGAAACCTGCGGCATTTTGGCGGGCCGAGGCGGCTAATTGTACCAGAACCGGTGCAAATCCCTGGCTCTGCTGGCGCCGCTAGCCGTGTCATTTCCCCGGTAGCGTCTCCTGGTCCCTGGTATTCATGAACGCGCGACGCCCGCCCTGGCCGCGCAGGTTGGGATCGTTCACCGGCGGCCGCTCCTGCTCCGCGGTGAAGCCACGCGCAAGCGCCGGGTTCGGCCTGAACTTCGGCGGGCCCCCGTAGAACTGCCTGGCATGGCTCAGGACCATGCCCGCCCGGCCGTGCATCGGCTGCACGATGCCGCGAATCTGCACGTCCATGTCGCGATACTTTTTCAGTTCTCCGACCTCATCACGATCTTCCCGATAGCTGACAACGGTGAAGCGGCATTGTTCGTCCGTGGTCTGCGGCGAGCACACATCGAGAAAGCGTGTGCCGTCTGGAAGCTGCACCACATCATAGATATGCGCTGAAACGCACACGTCTTTGTTGAGCATTTGCGCGGCTTGGCCGGCAGGAACGCACGGCTTGGGTTTGGCGGCAAACGCAAGCGCCGGCGCGCAAACGGCAATCACCGCCAGAAAGCGGGCGAGTTGGAACCGCATCGCAGAACTCCGCTGAGAATTGCAATCAGCGTAGCGCGATTTCGCGACAAAGAAAAGAGATGATCGCCGCGCCACCGAATGGATATATGGTAGAGTTGTATATCCCAAAGAGGAGGGATCTACATTGAAGCTCGCCAAATGGGGTAATAGTGCAGCTCTCCGACTCCCAGCGGAGATTATCGAGAAGATGAAATGGAATCTGGGCGACGATTTCCGTATCATCGCGGGCGAGGATGACGAGATTCGTATTGTGAGGGATCGCAGCCGGCAGCAAGCCCTTGAAGAATTTCGCAGGCACCGCGTGGAATACGACGGAAAGTTCGTCTTCGACCGGGATGAGATCTATGGGCGCTGAAGCATTCCTCGACACCAATGTCCTACTCTATGCGCTCGTTCCCGACAGGACCCTTCCACACGATCCACGCGCCGAGATTGCAGAGAAACTGCTGGCAAGCGGCGGGGTAGTGAGTGTTCAGGTGTTGAGTGAGTTTTGCGACGTGGCCTCTCGCAAGTTTGGCAAGAGCTGGAGCGATCTTTCACGACTGATCGAGAGCATCGAAACTCTTTGCGGCAGGGCGATCCCGCTCACTGCTGAGCTGCACAATGCTGCCGTGGCTATCTCTGCCAAAAATCGGTTCAGAATCTATGATTCGACGATCATTGCCGCTGCCGTTGCTGCAAAGTGCGCTGTCCTCTACTCCGAGGACATGCAGAACGGACAGGTGATCGATGAAATACGGATCGAGAATCCGTTTCTGCATCCAGGGGTTCCCTGATCGCTCCCTGATCCTTGTCTTTACCGCGCCCCCACCAGCTCGCCGCTCTTTGCGCCTTGTCCGTAGTGGCTCTCCACGTAGTTGTCCAGAATCTGCTTGAACTCGGCAACGATTTTGTCGCCGCGCAGCGTGGTCGAGAGCTTGCCGTCGATGTAGACGGGAGCGACGGGATCTTCGAACGTGCCGGGCAGGCTGATCCCCAGGTTAGCGTGTTTTGACTCGCCGGGGCCGTTGACGACGCAGCCCATCACGGCGAGCTTCAGCTCCTCGACGCCGGGATACTTCTTGCGCCACTCGGGCATTGAGGTGCGCAGATAAGTCTGAATCTGCTCGGCGAGCTCCTGAAAATACGTGCTCGTCGTACGGCCGCAGCCGGGGCAGCTCGTCACTTGCGGCATGAAGCTGCGGATGGAGAGCGATTGCAGGATCTGCTGCGCGGCCAGCACTTCTTCCGTGCGATCGCCGTTGGGCTTGGGAGTCAGGCTCACGCGAATGGTGTCGCCGATGCCAGAGAGGAGCAGCGGCGCCAGGCCGGCGGTTGAGGCGATCAGTCCCTTTGCTCCCATGCCGGCTTCTGTCAGGCCGAGGTGCAGTGGATAATCGCAGCGCGCGGCCAGGTTGGTGTAGACGTCGAGCAGATCGCGTACGCCGCTCACCTTGGCGGAGAGAATGATCATGTCGTGGCCCAGGCCGTGACGCTCTGCAGCGGCGGCGGATTCGAGGGCGCTGGCGATCATGGCTTCGATCATCACGTCGCGCGCGGGCAACGGCTCGGCCTTCTTGCTGTTTTCGTCCATCATGCGCGTCAGCAGTGACTGATCAAGCGAGCCCCAGTTCACGCCGATGCGCACGGGCTTGTGATTCTCGACGGCGCACTCCACCATGGTGCGGAAATTGTCGTCGTCCTTGCGTCCGATGGAGACATTGCCGGGGTTGATGCGGTACTTGGCGAGCGCGCGGGCCGTGGCGGGGTATTTCTTAAGCAGGATGTGGCCGTTGTAGTGAAAATCGCCGACGATGGGCACGCGCAGGCCGCGTTTCTCGAGACCTTCCACGATGTGCGGCACGGCGGCGGCTGCGCCTTCGTTGTTGACCGTGACACGCACGATCTCAGAGCCGGCAAGGGCGAGCGCTGCAACCTGTTCAATGGTGGCCTGGGCGTCGGCCGTGTCGGTGTTGGTCATCGACTGCACGACTACCGGGACCTCCCAGCCCACGCGCACGTGTCCAATTTTTACTGTGGGGGTTTTTCTGCGTTGAATCTCCGCCATGGTTCTAGTGTACCCGCAACCGAGCCGAACGGGCCTTTGTGGTCTCCCATCCTTCGCGCAAGGGGACGCGCGAAGGATGGGCACGGGGAGTTTTGTGAAGGCTTGAATCGCGACCGCTTTGAACCGCGCAAGAATTTGAAAATAAAGAGCATGGGCCGCGGAGTTTGCTCTGTCGGCGGGCGCAAAAATCAGGCGCGGGCGACTTCTTCGTAGACCGCGTGTTCACGGATCGTCTCGCAGAGAGGGCCGATGGCCATGGGCCTGCCAAAATGCCATCCCTGGGCGTAGCGAACCCCGCGCTTGACGAGATACTGCGCCTGCGGCTCCGTCTCCACGCCCTCAGCAACCATCTCCAGGTGCAGCGAGTGGGCCATTTCGATAATGTGCAGCACCACCTGGCTGGTGGCGCCGTCGGTATTGATGGTCTCAACGAAGGCGCGATCGATTTTGAGCGTGTCGAGTGAGAGAGATTGCAGGCACGAAAGGCTTGAGTACCCGGTGCCGAAGTCGTCGATAGCCACGCTGAATCCCTTGGCGCGCAGGGCATCGATGAGCTCCGCCGTCTCGGGGCCCTGCAGAAAGGCGCGCTCCGTGGCTTCGATCTCGACGTTTTCGGGGCGCGCTCCGGAGTCGAGGAGGAACTGGTTCATGGCATCGATGGTGAGCTTGTCGCAAAGGTCGGCCGCGGAAACGTTCACGGCGACGCAGAACTTGGGATCAATCTCCAGGAACTGCGGCAGATCGCGCGCGACCATGCCGAGAACCTGCTTGGTAATGAGTTGGATCATGCCGCACTCTTCAGCCTGGGGAATGAAATAATCAGGCCGCATGTCAGCAAAGCGGCTTTTCCAGCGGACCAGCGCTTCGGCGCCGATGATGCGCCGTGTCGCCAGCTCCACAACCGGTTGATACAGGACATACAAACTTTCGTCCTTGAGGGCGCGGCGGAGCATAGCGGGGAAGGAGGAGTGCCTGCGCGTAAGCATGCTCACCATAAGCGAGAAGATGGCGCCGCAGAGGACGCCGATGGGGATGAAGAAAACGCCGAAGTGGCCAATGCGCTGGTAGATGTAGCTCTGTGGCGTGGCCACCACAACGGCGAGGTCCCACTGCGCAGAGCGGACCCGGGAGACCAGGTAGCCATTGTTCAGAATGGTGGACTGGGATCCTTGATCAATCGGTACGAACCAGTCGGAAAGAAAGTTCTGGCCGTGGGCGGCCACAAGATCGTGATTGGCTGCAGATGGAACGAATACGCCAAGCTCGACGTCCGGACCCTCGGTGGAAACGTCGAACGCCAGGTTAGGATCAGCGATCATCGCGAATCCGCCCACCGCGACCACGTTCAGCGGATACGAAGGTTGACCCGCCAGACTCTTGTTGAAGTATTCCGAGACGCCGCGGTCGGTGACCAGATCCGGCTTGCCCAGAAAAATCGGATTTGTTACTCCCTGCGAGGTGCAAAGCAGAGTGTCGTGCGCCACGCGGCCGACAGCCTTCATATAGCTGGATACAAGATCGACCTGCCGCATGAGCTTAATGTCCTGCGGCGAGCAGGGCGGGAGGTTGGCTTGCGCCAGTTTCTGCGCGCCTTCCTTGAACTGGCTTGAGGTCTCCTCAATGCGGCGCAGGATTTCCTGAGCGTTCTTCAGGCTAAACGCCTTTTCCGTTGCGTAGCTCTCACACCAGGCGAGATAGGCAGAGGCTAAAACGGGCGCAAGAAAGGCTACGAGTGCGCTGAACAGTGCGATGCCAACCCGTGATTTATTCGGCATTCGTTAGCCTCTTCCGGATCGTGGACGAGAGTTACCTTGGTTTCGGATCATAGCCCAATCGAAAGGGGCATGCCATAACTCTTAGGATGCAGGCGGTTGGTGCAAAAGCTCCAGAACGCTGCGGTTAAGCCTTGTTGATCTCTTTGAAGGCGCGTGAATTAGGGGTGGTTCCTGCGCCCGGGGCGTCGGGAGCCACGTAGTATCCATCTTGGATACTTGCCGGGTGTTCCATCCATGCTGTCGGCGATGCCGCCGCGCGTGACGGGCGCGTGAAGGATGAAGGGCTCGAGGCTGGTGATCTTCATCGTTGGGTCCGGTCCCGGAGATTGCCGGATTTCATCATAGCGTTCGGAGAGTGTTGCACGCGACGACGTGACGGTTGGGGTCCGAAAGTATTCCAACGCAAGATTTGTTAACGACATCGGATGGAGCCGTTCGGTATATTGTTCACATTCCCCGCATCCGGAATGCAGAGCGGGTCCCCAATTCCGGATTCACCAGTTTCCCCGAAATCTGAATTGCAAATTGAAGTGAAAGAGGAGGACATCTGTGGGCGATCAGCCGACACCGGAACACATCATGCAAATTGGCTTTGGATTCTGGGCCTCAAAGACGCTGTTGAGCGCAGTGGAAATGGGCGTGTTTACCGAGTTGGCAAAGCGTCCTGAGGGCTTAGAGGAGTTGACGGGGCGGTTGGGACTGCATCCACGGTCGTCACGTGATTTTCTCGACACGCTGGTGGCGCTGGGATTTCTGGAGCGGCGTGACGGAAAGTACTCCAACACGCGAGACACGGACCTGTTCCTGGACAAGCGCAAGCCATCGTATATCGGCGGAATTCTGGAGATGTGTAACCACCGGTCCTACGGGCATTGGAACCACCTGACGGAGGGACTGCGCACCGGGTTGCCGCAAAACGAATTGAAAGGCGGAGGCGCGCCGGTGTTCGAGACCCTCTACGCCGATCCAGCGCGGCTCAAAGAGTTTCTGAAGGCGATGACCGGTGTTAGCCGTGGCGCGAACCTTGCCATCGCGGCGAAGTTTCCCTGGGCGCAGTACAAGACCGTCGCCGATGCGGGCCCGGCGCAGGGCGATCTGCTGACGCAAGTACTTCTGAAGAACCAGCACCTTCTCGGGGTCGGTTTCGATTTGCCGGAGGTGGGCCCGATATTCGAGGAGTATGTTGAAGATCACGGATTGGCCTCGCGGCTGCGGTTCCAGGCGGGCAGCTTCTTCACCGATGCCCTGCCGCAGGCAGATGTGATCATGATGGGACACATTCTGCACGACTGGGATCTTGAGCAAAAGCGGATGCTGATCGCAAAGGCATACGACGCTCTTCCCAAGGGCGGCGCACTGCTGGTGTACGACACCATCATCGATGACGACCGCTCAAAAAATGCTTTTGGCCTGATGATGAGCCTGCACATGATGATTGAAACCTATGGCGGATTCGACTATACCGGAGCGGATTGCCAGGGCTGGATGCGCGAGGCCGGATTCAAGGAGGCGCGCGTGGAGCAACTGGTAGGCCCGAATTCGATGGTGGTGGGGATCAAGTAACTGCGCGTCGACGGATTTGCACTTCGTTCGAGCGACGACACCTTCCCCGCCCAGATTTGCGCAGTAGGATTTGGGATGCGCGGCAGGTAAGTTACTCTAGCTCCGTGCGAGAAAAAGGAAGCCAGCTAGCGGTTGACACTTCGCGCGGTCGAGCCGCCGACAGCCGTGGCCTGCGCATTTGCGGCCTGCATAAGGCCTTTGGCGATGTGCACGCCGTCGACGGCATCGACCTGGAGGTTGGTCCGGGCGAGTGCTTTGGGCTGCTGGGGCCGAACGGTGCAGGGAAGACCACGACCATCGAAATTTGCGAAGGGTTGACGACGCCGGATGCGGGCACTGTCGAGCTGCTGGGGCGGAACTGGCAACAGGATGCCAACGAGTTGCGGCAGTTGATCGGGATTCAACTGCAGGAGACGCAATTTCCCGAGAAGCTGACTGTGGAAGAAGTGCTGCGCTTGTTTCGGAGTTTTTACCGGCGCGGCATGACGTTGGATGAGGCCATTGCGCTGGCGCAACTTGAGGAAGAGCGGCGGGCGCGCGTGGGCGGTTTGAGTGGCGGGCAAAAGCAGCGGCTGGCCATGGCGACGGCGCTGGTCGGCGATCCGGAGTTGCTGTTTCTCGACGAGCCGACGACGGGACTCGATCCGCAGGCGCGGCGTCATGTGTGGGATCTGGTGGAGCGTCTGAAGCAGGCGGGTCGCACCATCATTCTGACCACGCACTACATGGAAGAGGCGGAACGGCTGTGCGATCGCGTGGCGATTATGGATCATGGACGCGTGATTGCGCTGGACACGCCCAAGGAACTGATCGCGACGGTAGGCGGCGAGGACATTGTGGAGTTTGCGGTGAGCGAAAGTGCAAATGCGGGTCATTCGACTGCGGCCGCTCACGCGGCCTTCGCTCAGGATGACAATTCAGGGGGTGGGCAGGGCGGCGTAGATATTGAGGCGCTGAAGGCAATTCCGGGCGTGCAATCGCATCGTGTGGATGGGGCATTGCACCAGCTCTCGGTGAGCGAACTGCACACGGCAGTGCCGCGCATCTTTGCTGCGCTCGAAGAGCAGGGTGTGCATCTGAGCGAATTCCGCACGCATTCGGCCACGCTCGAGGACGTGTTTGTGCGCCTGACGGGGAGGAACCTGCGCGATGAATAGGCTCCACCCATCCAGTTTGTATCTGAGCAGCTTGTATCAACTCACCGTGACGCGGTTCAAGCTCACGCTGCGCGAGCCGGAGGCGATCTTCTGGATCTTCGTTTTTCCTATTTTGCTCGCACTGGGGCTGGGGATCGCGTTCCGCAATCGTCCGGCGGATGTGCTGCCCGTGGGCGCAACCACGCCACAATTGGTGCAGGCGCTGGCCGCCGACAAGGGGTTGCGCGCGACCGAGATGGATGAAGCTGCGGGGACACGTGCCCTGGCGACGGGAAACATTTTGTTGTTGGCCGTTGCGAATGGAAGTAGCATCGTGTACCGGTACGACGACACGAATCCCGATGCGCGGATCGCGCGTTTGATCGCCGACCGCGACCTCCAGGTTGCGGCGGGGCGTCGCGATGCGTTCGAGGTCCGGAATCAACTGATGCACGAGACCGCCTCGCGCTACATCGACTTTGTTGTGCCCGGGCTGCTGGGGATGAACCTGATGGGCTCGGCGATGTGGGGGTTGGGGTTCGCGATTGTCGACGCGCGCGCCAAGAAGCTGCTGAAGCGGATGGTGGCCTCGCCCATGCCGCGCTGGCAATACCTTTCGGCATTTCTGCTTTCGCGATTGGTCCTGCTGGCGATTGAGGTGGTGGTGTTTCTAGGGTTCGCGCGAGTGGTATTTGGCGTGCCGTTTCGCGGACCGCTCTGGCAGTTGGCTCTCGTATGCGTGCTTACTTCGTTGGTCTTTTCGGCCTTGGGGCTGCTGGTGGCATCGCGCGCCCGGACCATGGAGGCTGTGAGCGGACTGATGAACCTGGTGATGCTGCCCATGTGGATTCTGTCCGGGGTGTTTTTCTCGGCTTCGCGGTTTCCTGCGATGATCCAGCCGCTGGTGAAGGCGCTGCCGCTAACGGCGGCGATTGATGCCATGCGCGGCAATATGCTGCAGGGAACGCAGCTCAGCCATATGATGGCGCCCTTGGCGATTCTGCTGGTGTGGTTCGCACTGCCGTTTTTGGTGTCGCTCAGGATCTTCCGCTGGCGATGAAATAAAGCGAATAGCGAGCCGGCGCGGCCATTTGCGCAGCGGCGAGCAAGTCCTTGGATGCAGCAAGACAAGCGAAAAAGCGGGAGACGCGTCCGATCTTTACTGCTGCGGGACAGTGGTCGGATTGGAGTAGTATCCGTCGCGGGTGCGTGCGCTCAGGTCACGCTGATCGAGCTTGATCTCGATGTGGTGGTACTCATTGGGTTTGTCGGCGGGAAGGGGAGTGAACCCGATCTCGTACCATGATTTCGCGTCGGCAAGGCATCTTTGGATCATGCCAGCAACATCGCTGTTTCCCTCGATCGCGAGTCCGCCACTTTGGACGGCGATAACCTGAAGGCCAAGATTGCCGAACTGTACCTGGTTTGGCTTAGCAATGCCCTTGAGAAAGGACTCGTAATAATCGGCTCGCTCGAGCGATTCTGCTATTCCGATGGGATTGACGTCGTAGACCGTGAGATCGATCAGCCTGAGCCGTGTTGAGATGTCGACGATTTCATTGAAGATCTGCTGCTCCTGATTGGAACTTAGGTCGATGTGAGGACCCGAGACGAGGGGCCAGCCTGGCGAAACCCAAAGAATAATCTTGTGGCCCGGAAGAGAAGAAGCGTACCCCAGAAACTGCTGGAATGCCTTGATGCAGATCTGCAGGCGCTCAGGGTCACCCCACTCGGAGTCGCGCGTGATTTGCCGCAGACCGATCTCATGGTGCTCGAGGCCGTCGCTCAAGGCATTGCCATCGGTAGAGAAGCCATTGTCGATTTGCACTCCCTGGTCGGTAAGTACGGCGATTGAAGTCGGATAAGGCAATTGACCTTCGTTCGTCTTCAAGAACTTCTCGACCTCCTGGCGCGACCAGGCGACCATCTGGAATGGAATATTGACGGCGTCAACGAGGATGATGACGCTCACCGGCTCGTCCGCCGCACTTTTGATCTTGAAGTACGTGATGGGGCGAGGGGTCTTGTTGTCGAGGACCGTAAAGTCCTGCTGGCGCAGGTTGGGCACGGGCTGGCCGGATTTGGTGTCGACGACGACATCGAGCCGGATGGCACGCTGGGCTGGTGGGACAGCGGGCAGTGTGGAGGGTGGGAGCGTCTGCTGGGCGGATGCCGCGGTGAGGCCGCAGAGGGACACAGTAAGGAACGCGTAGAGGAACCGAGCGAGTGTCATGCATCACCTCGAAGTGCGTCTTGCTGCGAGCGGGAATAGAGACCGAATGGTCTTCCAGGCAAGGCGGCTTAACCCTGCACCTTTGATGATGGTGGGAAGAAATGGTTGTCACGAAAATGAGAAATAGTTCGGCCCAAAATCCGGTTCTTAACGTTGCGGGTCGAAGATGGGATTGGAATAGTACCCCTCTCGTGTACGCACGATGAGTCCTTTCTTTTCGACCTTCACCTCGATGTGGTGGTATTCGTTCGGCCGGTCTGGGGGCGCTGATTGAATCGTGACCTCGTACCAGGTGCCCAGATCGGCGAGGCATTTCTGGATCATCACAGCAGCATCAGTGCTGGATTCGACGACTTGGCCGCCACTCTGAACGGCGAGCACCTGAAGCCCGATATTGCCGACCAGTATTTCGCTGGGCTTGCTCACACCTTTGACAAAGCCCTCGTAGTAGGCGGACTCGTGCATTTGCTGAACCGCAACAGCGTTGATGTTGTACAGCGTCACATTGGCTAGTCGCAATTGTGTGGAGAAGTAGAGGATTTCCTGGAACAGTTCCTGCTGCATTTTTGTATCGATTGGGAAGTTGCGGCCAGAAAGCAGAGGCCAACCCGGCGAGATCCACAATACGATTTTCCGGCCCGGCAGTGTGGGCGCCAGCTGCGTGATACGGTGCAAAGCTACCAACGAAATTCGCACTCGGTCGAAGTCGCCAAATGAAGTTCCACGGTCGATCTCACGCCGGTCGACGGTGGAATGCGCCAGTGCATTGGCCGCAAGAGTGCCGTCGGTGGAGAAGTCCTGTACTACTTGCGCTCCGCGATCCGTGAGGATCTCAACGGCGGTGGGATAAGGCAACGTGCCGCCGTTGGAGCGCAGAAACCTTGTTACTCCATCGCGCTGCATCACCGCGGTGCTGTAGTCCGCATTCACTTCGTCGAGGCAGAGAATCACCCCGACACGCTCCTGTGCTGGGGTGACCATTTTGAATGAGGTGATGGGCTGCGCGGCTTTGTTGTCGAGAATGGTGAAGTCCTGCTGAGTGAGATCGGAGACGGCAGCGCCTGATTTTGCTGTGACCGTGACGATCAGATGGATACTCTGCTGGGAAGGTGGAGCGCTCTGGGCTTCTTGAGCCGGCGTGAGGCTGACTACCGCGAGACAAGTCCCGAAGGTGAGCAAAGATCGCCAGGCAAATTCCATGAAAACCCTCCCTGTTCCGTGACGATCGGCTCAGGAGAATGCGCTGCGCACGCTTTGCCGTAGCCGGAACGGTGGCTTGATCTGTGGCTACCATTATGCACGCCGGGGAAGCCACGGAACGAGAAACTCAGCAGAAAGAAGCTCTGTTTTGTGTCCGCAGTTGCCCGGTAGAATAGGAATTCATATGGATACGATCGAAATGGGCTCGAACGTGGGTAGTCCGATTCTCGACGGCAATCGATTCGTCCGCGCATGCTTGCGCAAGCCGGTGGACCGAACGCCGGTTTGGTTTTTGCGCCAGGCCGGCCGCTACATGCAGGAATACCGCGACGTGCGCAAGCACCATACGCTTGTAGAAATCTGCAAAATGCCCGAGCTGGCCGCCGAGGTGACTATCACTGCCGCGGAGAAGCTGGGCGTGGACGCGGCGATTATCTTTGCCGACCTGCTGCTGCCTCTGGAACCGATGGGACTGGATTTCGAGTTTCAGGCAGGCGAGGGCCCCGTGGTGCATCGTCCGGTGCGAACGGCCGAAGACGTGCGCGCTTTACGGACGGATCGCGCGAGCGATCTTGGCTACGTGGCGAGGGCCATTGAGAAGGTCGCGGCGCACTTTCGCGACCGGTTGGGCATCATTGGCTTTTGCGGCGCGCCCTACACGCTGGCCAGTTACATGATTGAAGGCGGCGGCTCGCGGAACTACATTGAGACGAAGAAGATGATGTACGGCAACTCCACCGCTGCGTGGAGCAGCCTTTTGGATAAGTTGGTTGTCGTACTCACTGAGTACTGCCACCAGCAGGTGCAGGCGGGCGCCGATGTCATTCAGATTTTCGATAGCTGGGTGGGGTCACTATCGCTCAGCGATTATCGCGCGTATGCCTTCGAGGCCTCAAAGCAGTTGGTGCGTGCGGTGCAGGCGATGGGCGTGCCGGTGATTTATTTTGGCGTGGAAACCGCAGGATTGCTCGAGCAGATGGCGCAGACGGGAGCCGACGTGATTGGTCTGGACTGGCGGCAGCCGCTCGACGAGGGTTGGCGCGCTGTTGGTCACGGGCACGCGGTGCAAGGCAACCTGGACCCGATTACGCTGTTTGCGCCGCCAGATGTGCTGGAGCAGCGCGTGAAGGAGATTCTGCGCGCGGCCAATGGCCGGCCGGGACACATCTTCAATCTGGGCCATGGGATTGTGCCGGCAACGCCGGTGGAGAATGTGCAGGCCGTGGTGCGGATGGTGCGCGAGTTTCGCCTGGAGGGCGCTCGTGGCTAAACAGGCGGTTTTGCTGCTGGCGCACGGCACCCCGGAGACGGTGGAACAGATTCCTGAATACCTGCGCAACGTGGTGAGCGGGCGGCCGTTGCCGCAGGCGGTCGTGGAGGAGATTCAGCATCGCTATGCACAGATCGGTCATAGCCCACTGACCGAGATCACGTTTGCCCAGGCGCGATTGGTCGAGGCGGGACTTGCCGCGGCGGGCCACGCGGTCCCCGTGTATGTGGGCATGAGGAATTGGCGGCCCTATATTCCGGAAGTGGTGCGGCAGATGCGCGTGGACGGCATCGAGGAGGCTGTGGTGATCTGCATGGCGCCGCAGAACTCGCGCACCAGCGTGGGGCTGTACCGGCGGGCGGTTGAGGCCGAAGCGGGGGACTTGCGGATTGACTTTACGCCCGGATGGGCCGGGCATCCACAGCTGGCCGATGCGTTTGCTGAGCGGCTGCGGCCGGCTTTGGCCAAGCTGACCGCGGAAGTCCGCGGCCCGGTGCCGGTGTTGTTTACAGCGCATAGCGTCCCTACGCGCACGGTGGAATCGGCTGCGGTTGACGCCGATGCCGGCAAGCGCCTGTGGCCGGGGCAGGGCGCCGATCCGTACGCCGAAGAGGCGCGCCATACGGCTGAGCTGGTGGCCGCGCGAGTGCCGGAGATTCCCCGCTGGTGGTTTGCCTTTCAGAGCCAGGGCGCAAGCGGTGGAGCATGGCTAGGGCCGAGCGTGGAGGAAACGCTTGACCAAGTTACGGCTGAGGGTGTGAAGGCCCTGATCCTGCAGCCCATCGGGTTTCTCTGCGACCATGTGGAAATACTGTTCGATGTGGACATCCTTTTCCGCCAGTACGCCATCAAACTGGGAGTTCAATTAGAGCGCCCGGAATCGCTCAATGCTTCGGTCACACTGGCAAAGGCGATTGCCGACTTGGCGCGCGGTGGGCTGGAGCGGCTGGGTGCCCTGCCGTAAAGCCGATTTGAGGACGCACTGGGCGCGAGTTCTTAGTTACTGGGTTATTTGAGTTTTCCCGGCACCACACCTGGGCCCATTTGCGTTTTGCACAATCACTTTGGGGTATAACATTAAAACTAAGTCTTTGCGGGTGCAAGCTTCCAGTGATCCGCATTGTATGGGTAAGCAAGAAGCCGTCGCTGCAACGTGAGCGGTAGTGGGAAGGTTGCAGATTGTGTTAATGGCAAGTCGAGACGTTTTCCAGGAGATGACGCGTGGCACAAGCAATGGCACAGCGAGCCCTGGCTGTAAACTTGGCAGTAATGATGAACCGTGCGAATAAGCGCGTGCGTTGCGAGGAATGCGGCAGCGATGAGGTCTATCGCCTCATCCGCAGGGGCTTTTTTGAGGAGAAGATTTATCCGTTGTTCGGCTTCTATCCCTGGCGGTGCAAGCGGTGCCGCGTGCGTCTGATGCTGCGCAAGCGCGATTTGGCGAGCAAGGAGGATTAGATGGAATGAATTCAAACTGCCGGAAACTCAGGAGCGGAAGAAGTTGCGAGCCAGGAAGAGCACGTTGGCGGGGCGTTCTGCCAAGCGACGCATAAAGTATGGATACCACTCCGTTCCAAAAGGAACATAGACGCGCACCTTGTACCCATCGCGCACCAAATTGCGCTGCAGATCGCGGCGCACCCCATACAACATCTGAAACTCGAAATGTTCGCGGCTGATCCCGCGCGTCGCGGTGTAGGCTTCTGCCGCTTCCACGATCGCCTCGTCGTGTGTTGCCAGCCCGTGGTAAATCGGACTGTCAAGAAGCATGTGGCTCAGCGTAAGAAAGTTCGCATCCACGTCCGCCTTGCGCGGAAAAGCGACTTCGGGCGGCTCTTTGTACGCGCCTTTGCAAAGCCGGATACGGATGCCTTCGGCTAGCAACTGCTCCACGTCGGCCTGGGAACGGTAGAGGTAGGACTGAATGACGACGCCGACAGCGCCGCGCATTGCAGGGCGTGCATGGATGCGGCGCACGATGTCGAGCGTGACTTGCGTCAGCCGCGAGTCCTCCATGTCGATGCGGACGAAGTTTTCCGTAGTGCTGGCGTGTTCGACGAGGTTTCCGGCGATGGACTCGGCCAGATCTGCAGATTGCTCAAGACCCATCTGCGTGAGCTTGACGCTGATGTTGGCTTTGATGCCGCGGGCGGCGATGGAATCGAGCAGGTTGTGGTAAACATCAGCGGCCAGATGCGCTTCGCTCTCCGAGGTGACACTCTCACCCAGCGAGTCGAGCGTGACGGCGATGCCCTGACGGTTGACCTCTTCGGCTACACGCAACGCGTCGTCGGGCGTCATGCCCGCGATAAAGCGCGAGTTGAGGCGGGCTCCCAGCCGGGAGTGCTCGCAGAAACGACGCAATGGACGATTATGAGAGAGTGCGATAAAAGCGGAACGAAGAAATGGCATGACTTGTCCCTGCCACAGAGTGCGCCGGTAGAAGCACACTCCGCAAACAGAATAGTTTCGCACACCAGGCTGGGGGAGCAATGGGTACGAAAGACACTTCAGGTACAGTGCGATTCGGACAACTCCCCGGTTAAAACGCCTTTCGCAGCGCGCGTTTCGCAGTCAGCGCACCTGGAACAAGGCGCTGCCGTGCGGCGGCAAGGTAAGGCTTATGTCTTTGGACTCTTTGGTGGTCGAATCGTCCCAGGCATTCTGGGCGGAATGTTTTTGGTTATCGAGACCGAGGTCCTTCCAGGTGGTGCGCACCGCGGCGGGGGTGGCGCCGAGATTGAAGAAGGCAAAAAACTCGGCGTAACCTCGCGCGCCCGGTTCGTTGATAGTGGCGCGCCAGACGCGGATATTCTCAAAGCCCGCGCCCAGCGTGGAGGCATCGACGGGACGGCTGTAGGCGGCGTTCTGATTCACGAAGAGAACGGCCTGGTTGGTGATGAGCGAACGCGTGAAATCGTCGAGCCGAGTCAGGTTGCCGCCGAGAATGAGAGGCGAGCGCGACACAGCCCAAAGAGTGAATTCAGTGCGCTGCTCGTCCTGTGTTTCGCGCGATTGTCGCGCTTCGCCCCATCCGGGATGTGGGCCAAGCCAGCCTTCAGGGAGCATGTCGGCGTCGGGCCAACTACCGGGGCCGGTGTACGCGAACCATTTCGCCAGGCGGTCGAAGGCGCCTTGCACCCCGAAGGGAAACTCATCGTTCGGCTTGTTGGGGAAGGTCCATCCGTCCCAATGATCGTCGGTGATGCGCCACATTTGCGCATACTTTGCGACCTCGGCCGCGTGCTCAAGCGCGGTGGGACCCGGCGAAAGGCTCAAAACGATGGGCCGGCCCGTCTTGCGGATGGCTTCAGCGATCTGGCGAATTTCCGTGGGCCGATAGGGATTGGTCGCGATGCAGTCGACCTTGAGAAAATCCACGCCCCAATACGCATAAAGCTTCAGCATGGAGTCGTAATAGGCCTGGCCCGCGGCATTGTCCTTCACGCCCCAGTTGCCCTCGTCCCAGGGACAGGGAGATGTGGTGTCAGCGGCGTCGGCGGCATGGAATTGCGTGCCCGAGATGGGCAGATTGGCTGCGACCCCCTGCCGGGGAATGCCGCGCACGATGTGAATGCCAAACTTGAGTCCCTGCGCGTGCAACCAATCGGCGAGAGGCCTGAATCCGGCGCCATTGGCGGCAGACGGGAAGCGGTCCGGCACTGGAATCAACAGCCCGTTGCTGTTCCAAAGATACTGTTTCTGCTCGAGGGTCTTGCCCGAGGGGTTGGCCATGTACCAGCCCTCGTCGATGACGGCATATTTCCACCCGAACTGCTCGAGAGAAACTAGTACCGTCGCGTTGTCTCTGAATTGCTCCTCGTCGATGGTGAGTCCGTAAGCGTCCCAACTGTTCCAGCCAAGTGGAGGAGTGGGTGCGAGTGTTTGCGCAGAGCCGGGGCGCGGAATGAGGCATGTGGCAGCAAGAATCACGGCAGGTAAAAAGCCAAGCTTGTTCATGAGGAAACGTATAGCACATTTCGGGCGAGGGGAGAGATACACGGAAGAGAAACATGAATGCCGGGTGTCCGGGTTATCCTACGAAAATCCGAATGATGAAGGATTGCTCAAGTAGAGGAGCGCTATGGAAAGCGTGTTGAAGGCAGGAAAAGTTTGCGCGTATGCCTCGGCCTTGGTTCTAGGCCTATCGGCTTTGGCCGTGCGGATTCCGGCTCAAGCGGCGGCGAATGGCGGCGCGAATTCGATTCAGGCCCTCTTCGTCAGCGACATCCATTTTGAGCCGTTTCGTGATCCGGGGAAGGCCGCGCAACTGGCAGCGGCGCCGGCAGCGGACTGGAACACAATTCTGGCTGCTCCAGCGTCAGCCGATGCCGCGGCGCAGTGGACGAAACTCGACCAGGCCTGCCCCACACGCGGTGCAGACACTTCCTACGCTCTCTATCAATCGAGTTTGCATGCCATCCACGCGCTGGCTGGGGAGGCGAAGTTTGTCATCCTGAGCGGCGACCTGATTGCGCACAGCTTCTCCTGCAAATTCGCCGCGGTGTTTCCCAAAGCGGCGCCGGCTGACTACAAGGCCTTTGTGGAGAAGTCCATCGTCTACGTCATGGCAAACTTGCGTGCCGCTCTTCCCGGAGTTCCGGTCTATGCGGCGCTGGGCAATAACGATTCCGACTGCGGCGACTATCAACTCGACGCCAATAGTGCATTCCTGAAAGAGAGCGGCGAGGTTTTTGCAGCCGATCTAGAGGGCGCGGAAAAGGCGCAAGCGCTGCGAGACTTTGCGGCCGGCGGCTACTACAGCGTGAGCCTTCCTGCTCCGGTTGAGACAACGCGGCTGCTTGTGCTGGACGACCTGTTTATGTCGGACCGGTATCAAACGTGCGGCGGCAAGGCGGATGCGGCGCCTGCGGCTGCGCAAATTGCCTGGCTGAAACAACAGTTGAACGAGGCACGCGACAAAAAAGAGAAGGTATGGGTGATGGCACACATTCCGCCCGGCGTGGACTCCTATTCGACGGCGAGAAAATGGATGTCTCTTTGTGCAGGCGGCAACCCAAAGATGTTTCTTTCCTCGGAGGCCCTGCCCGAAGTGCTTGCAGACTACGGCGACGTGGTGCAATTGGCGATCTTTGCGCACACACACATGGATGAGGTGCGATTGCTGATCCCAGCGAAGACCGACGCGGTGCAGAAACCTGTCGCGGTGAAGATGGTGGCATCGATTTCGCCGATTAACGGGAACAATCCGTCGTTCACGGTGGCGACGGTCGATCCGGCGCATGCCATCCTCGAGGACTATCGCGTGATTGCGGCTTCAAATCAAACGGGAATCGCAACGGAATGGACCGAGGAATACGATTTTGCGAAGACCTATCATGAGCCGGCATTTGCGGCAGCCACAGTGGAGAGTTTGATCGCCGGCTTCAAGACCGATCCGGCGGCGCAGACGAGCGCGAGCAAGAGTTATCTGCGGTATTACATGACGGGGGAGGATATGCGGATGCTGGCGCTGATCTGGCAGCCGTACGTGTGCTCGCTCACCAACACCACGACCGATGTGTACAGAGAGTGTGTGTGCAGCCTTGTGAAGTGAGGCGGCGAGTCAGCGGGTCGCGGAGTCAACGACTCAGGAGGGCGAGGGCCTTGCGGACTAATTTATCGTCGTCGTTTTCGCCGTCGGCCTTGTCGTCGCTGGCCTCGCTTTCTTCGTCGTCTTCGCCAGGGGCATCGTCGTCACTGTCCTCCCCGTCGTTGGCGACCCAGTTGGTGCATTTGTCGACGTAGGGACATTCGTTGCAGTCTTCATCCTCCTCGCAGTCGTATTCTTCGGGGGCAAGTTCATCGCCCTCTTCGTTGGCAGTCAGGCTTTGCACATAGTCGCGTGGGAGGATGCCGTAGTTGCGATCGAGGAGAGGGACGCGATCTGGAGTCCGTAGAGGAGCTGGCCGGCGCGACGAGGTTCGAGGCGTTTGGCGCCCAGGCCCTGGAGAACCTGGGTGAGCGCGAACTGGACGGCGGTGCGGTCTTCCATCACCGGAATCTCGATTGTGGCGTCCAATGCAGCGCCGGGAGCGGCGGCAGACTCGGCCTTTGCGGCGTGAATCATGCGATGAAGGCGCATGTGGAAGTAGCAATATGGTTTGTCGCGCAGGGCGGGGGACTTGCACTTGCAGCCGTTGGATTTGATGTGACGGCACTCCATGTAGCCCATGCCGGTTTCTCCTTTCAATCTCAGGGACGTGGTTATGCCCACCGCCCCCTATCTCTGTAAACAAATACGGCGTTTTCAATAAGTTAGGCAGCGAGCCTCGCTGCAGATACCTGCAAGAAAAGGGAGTTCCTAGCAAATATGCGGGAGTAAAAGGGTTACGTGCGGTTTCGAGGAGAAGCCCCGAAAAGCAGAAGGCCCGGGGCTGTTCGCTCCAGGCCGTCCGAATGTTCCGCATCGTGATTCCCGCTACTGAGATAAGTGTTGGCGAATCGGCGAAATTATCCGCGCTGTTGGGGGGAGATTTATTTGCAGTGGAATGAGGGGAGTGCGGGAGATTTCTGAGCCTTGTGGGCTTGACATCAAGAAAAACCAAGCGGTGAGTGAGAGGGTCGCGCGGGCAAGAGCGGGGAGCGGATGGGCGAAGGGTAGTTTCCGGGTTGGCGAGGATCCGGGCATAACCCAATTCCCGGACGCTGCGGCGTTTTTCGGGACCGATCAACAGCAGCGGCCTCGAAACGTGCATTGAGCTGCTACCGCCAACCGAGGATCATGCGCAGGCAGATTCGCGAATACTGGCGGACCTCGCGGTATGGGCCGACCCTGGTAGCTTGTAAATGATTCTTCCTTACCTCGCTTGCTGTCGCAAGATCCTCGGCGGTTGCCTCGACGTTGCAATCCCGGCCAGTGATTTACACTCCGGTTCAGGCTCTGCGAATCTGCCGCATCCAAAAGCACCCCTCATGCGCCCGGTCATCGAAGTCTCCGCAATCCGCAAGACCTATGGCCGTACAGTGGCTGTGGATGAAGCGTCGTTCACGGTAAATGAAGGGGAGATCTTTGGGCTCATCGGCCCGAACGGCGCGGGAAAGACCACCACAATGGAGTGCGTCGAAGGCCTTCGCAAGCCCGACTGCGGCGCCATCTCAGTTCTCGGCCTCGATCCCTTCCGCCAGGTCTACAGGCTGCAGGATCGAATTGGCGTTCAGCTGCAACAGGCTCAGTTGCAGAAGCGCATCAAGGTCTGGGAGGCGGTAGACCTGTGGGCATCGCTTTACCGGAAGAAGAAAGTCAATGCCGAGCGGCTGCTCGAACAACTCGGCCTCTCCGACAAGCGCGGCGCCTGGTTCATGAATCTCTCCGGAGGCCAGAAACAAAGGCTATTCATTGCTCTCGCGTTGATCAACGACCCCGAGGTCGTCTTTCTCGATGAGCTGACCACCGGCCTTGACCCGCAGGCGCGGCGGGCGATCTGGGACCTGGTACGCGGCATCCGCGTAAATGGCAAGACCGTCTTCTTGACGACTCATCTCATGGAGGAGGCCGAGCGGTTGTGCGACCGCGTAGCCATTATCGAGCATGGACGGATCATCGACATCGACACACCGGAACGGCTCGTTGCACGTCACTGCCCGGAACGAACGGTCATTCTCGACACCGACAACCCAACCGCCGAAGAACGCTTCAACACGATTCCGAGGGTTGAGTCCGTGGTCCGTGCTGGCCTGCGGTTCACTATTCGCGGCCGGGGAGAGGACCTGGTGACCGACGCGATTCATTGCCTCTCGGAGAATCGGATCCGGGTCACTGATTTCCGCGCGATTCTCCCTAACCTTGAAGATGTGTTTCTCAAACTTACGGGTCACTCTATTCGCGAGTAGGAGCGAAGAACGATGCTGCGCGGGCTTTGGAAATTGACGTGGATCGAGATCAAGGTCTTCATGCGCGAGCCGATGGGCGCTTTCGGTTCCATCGTGGTTCCAGTGTTGCTCTTCGTGGTCCTGGGCCGGTTCGCCAACAACAGGCACACGCCGCTCTCGCCGGTCGTAAACAGTTTTTCCCGCGCGGGTGTACCGGTTCTCGTGTCGATTCTGATTGCCGTCAGCGCGGTACTTTCGCTGGTCACGATCATCTCCATCTATCGCGAGGGTGGCATTCTCAAGCGGCTTCGCGCCACGCCTCTGCGCCCGCAAACCATCCTTACCGCCCACGTCGTCGTCAAGCTTATACTCACTGCGGCAACGCTGGTCTTGATGTTCCTGGCCGGCAAACGCTACCTCCCGCCCGGCAATCATGCGCCGTTGTTCTCCTTCACCATTGCCCTGCTCATCACCACCTGGAGCATTTCGTCGATCGGCTTTCTCATCGCCAGCATCGTGCCAACGGCGCGGTTTGCGCAGCCGATCGGCGCCGTCATCTTGTACCCCATGATCGTCCTCTCGGGTCTGTTTGTGCCGATTGAGTCTCTACCGCCCGGATTTCAGGCCGTGGCCAAGGCATTGCCGCTCACTTACGCCGTTCGCCTGCTTCAGGGGATTTGGAATGGCGATGGATGGTGGAACCACAGGAGCGATGTAGCGGCACTGGCCCTGGTGTTTCTTGTTTGCACGGCGCTTTCGGCAAAGGTCTTTCGCTGGGAGTGAGGCGTTTGCACCGCTTTCGGTTCCGGCAAGCGCCGATGTTGCCTGGAGCGTCTCTCGATTCGCGCCAAATCGCCGACGCGCACTTCGAGGCAAGATTTGTAACGGGAAGTCCTAGTGCAAGTCGGCTTATGGTCAGTGAACCGTTCCGAGCGAATCACCGCCGGTTCGGAACCGCCGGTTCGGAAGTCACTTGATAAGAAGCCGGATTCGCGGGCGTTCGCCCGCCGACGCGGGCTTGCGGCGGTTGGCGTCGGTGGTATTGCACGTTCCGGAAGCGGGATCGTTCGAGTTCGTGTTCTCCCACCCTAAACGCAAAAAACGCGTTTAGGATGGGGCAACCCAGGGTGGCGGAGCACGCAGGGGGTGCGGGCGAGGACGCCCGCACGACAGCCGGCCGGGAGGCCGGCGCTACTGGTTGGGAGCCAGTTTCTAAACGCAACAAAATGCGTTTAGGATGGGGCAACCCAGGGTGGCGGAGGCACGCAGAAGGTGCGGGCGAGGACGCCCGCACGACAGCCGGCCGGGAGGCCGGCGCTACTGATTCGTGCAGTCCCACCCTAAACGCAAAAAGCGCGTTTAGGATCGGGCAACTAGAGTGGCGGAAGCACGCAGGGGGTGCGGGCGAGGACGCCCGCACTACAGCCGGCCGGGAGGCCGGCGCTACTGATTCGTGCAATCGCGGCGCTAGCGCGAACTGACGGCTGCGGAATGGCGAACGCGGGCTAACGGTTCGTCTTTGGGGGCCAGGTATTCGTTGACGGCGGCGGCGGCTTTGCGGCCCTCGGCAATGGCCCAGACCACGAGCGACTGGCCGCGGCGCATGTCGCCGGCGGCGAAGATGCCGTCGACGGAGCTCATGTAATTGGTGGTTGCGATGTTGCCGCGCGCGTCAAGCGCCAGGCCAAGCTGCTCGATCATGCCGTTGCGGACGGGACCGAGGAAGCCCATGGCGAGCAACACCAGGTCGGCGTCGAGTGTGAACTCACTGGCGGCAATGGGTTCGAACTTAGGCGGAGGACCCACGCGAATAGCGTGAAGTTGCTGGACGTTTCCGTTGGCGTCGCCAGTGAATTTCAGCGTGCCAATGCTCCAGTCACGCGTGCCGCCCTCTTCATGAGAACTTTCGGTGCGCAGTTGCAGCGGCCAGAGCGGCCACGGCGTGGTGGCGGCGCGCTCCTCGGGCGGCCTGGGCATAATTTCGAACTGGTGAACGATTTTTGCGCCCTGGCGATGACTGGTGCCGAGGCAGTCTGCGCCGGTGTCTCCGCCGCCGATAATAATGACGTTCTTGCCGGTAGCGAGAATCGGCGCGGCAGCATTCATGGATTTGAGAAGGGCTTCTTCCGAGTCGCCTTCGTTGCGGCGATTCTGCTGGGGCAGAAACTCCATGGCGAAGTGAATGCCCTTGAGCTCGCGGCCGGGAATGGGCAGGTCGCGGGGCTGTTCGGCGCCGCCACTCAGAAGGATGGCGTCAAAGCCTTCCGTCAGTGATTCCACAGAAACATTTACGCCGACGTGCGCGTTGGTTTGGAAGACCACGCCTTCGGCGCGCATCTGCTCGATGCGGCGATCGACGATAAGTTTTTCGAGTTTGAAGTTCGGGATACCGTAGCGGAGCAGGCCACCGATGCGGTCGTTCTTTTCAAAAAGCGTGACGGAGTGGCCGGCGCGGCGCAGTTGCTGCGCGGCAGCCAGGCCCGCGGGGCCACTGCCGACTACAGCTACGCGCTTGCCCGTGGCCTGTTCGGGCGGCTCGGGATGAATCCAGCCCTCGTCCCAGGCGCGCTCCACAATGGAACGCTCGATGAGTTTGATCGAAACCGGCGGCTGGTTGATGCCGAGCACGCATGCGGCCTCACAGGGAGCGGGGCAGATGCGGCCAGTAAACTCCGGAAAGTTGTTCGTCGAGTGGAGGCGGCGAATAGCGGCCTCCCAGCGGTTGCCGTAGACCAGATCGTTCCAGTCGGGAATGAGGTTGTTGACCGGGCAGCCGGTGTGGCAGAAGGGCACACCGCAATCCATGCAGCGAGCGCCCTGCTCGCGCTGCTTCTCCTCGGGGAACGGTTCGTAGATTTCGAACCAATCCTTGATGCGCTCGTCGGCCTTGCGGCGTGTGGCCTGCTCGCGTCCAATCTCCAGAAAGCCTGTGACCTTACCCATGTTGCACCTCGGCGGCAGCCGCCATGAGAGGCGACGAAGTGGTGGGTGGTGCATAAGCGGCGTCGGCGCGCGCTATGCCAAGCACGCGCTTGAATTCATGCGGGAAGACCTTGATGAACTTCGGCTGCGCGTCGGCCCAGTGTTCGAGGATCCATGCGGCGCGCGGGCTGCCGGTCGAGTCGCGATGACGCGCCAGCAGGTTGCGGACCTGCTCCACGTCCGCTGGATCAACGAGCGGCTCGAGATCGACGCTGGCCTGGTTGCAGCGGCGAATGGAAAAGTCGCCCTGGTCGTCGTAGACGTAGGCGATGCCGCCACTCATGCCGGCGGCGAAGTTGCGGCCGGTGGAACCGAGAACGATGACAAGGCCGTTGGTCATGTACTCGCAGCCGTGGTCGCCCACACCCTCAACGACGGCAGTTGCTCCGGAGTTGCGGACAGCGAAACGCTCGCCTGCGATGCCGTTCAGGAAGACTTCGCCACCCGTGGCGCCGTAGAGAACGACGTTTCCGACCAGAATGCTTTCCTCGGGCAGATAACTGGAGGTCTTCGCGGGATAGGAGATGATGCGTCCACCGGAAAGCCCCTTGCCGAGATAGTCGTTGGCGTCGCCTTCGAGTTCGAGCGTGACACCGCTGGGCACGAAGGCGCCGAAGCTCTGCCCGGCCGAGCCACGGAACTTGAAGTGGATGGTTCCGTCGGGCAAGCCTGCCGATCCGAAGCGGCGGGCAATTTCTCCGCCCAGCATTGCGCCCACGGTGCGGTGCACATTGCGAATGGCGAAGCTGGCGGTAACCTGAGTCTGCGACTCGAGCGCAGGCTGGGCTTTGGCGATGAGCGCGTGGTCCAGCGCCGGCCCCAGGCCGTGGTCCTGGCAGGTGGTGCGGCGGCGCGACACGCGCGAGGGCAGAGTAGGCACATGGAGAATCGAAGAGAGATCGATGCCCTTGGCCTTCCAGTGCGCGTCGTCGATGTGCACGTCGATTTTCTCTACGCGGCCCACCATCTCGTCGACAGTCTTGAAGCCGAGCTTGGCCATGTGCTGGCGCATCTGCTCCGCGATAAAGAAGAAGAAGTTGATGACGTGCTCAGGCGTGCCGGTGAAGCGCGCGCGGAGCACAGGATCCTGCGTGGCGATGCCAACAGCGCAGGTGTTCAGATGGCACTTGCGCATCATGATGCAGCCCATGGAGATGAGCGGCATGGTCGCAAAACCGAACTCCTCAGCGCCGAGCAGGGCGGCGATCACCACGTCGCGTCCCGTCTGCAGCTTGCCGTCGGTCTGCACGCGGATGCGCGAGCGCAGGTCGTTAAGCAACAGGACTTGTTGTGTCTCTGCGAGGCCGAGTTCCCACGGCAGGCCGGCGTGCTTGATGGAGCTGAGCGGCGAGGCACCGGTACCGCCGGTGTCGCCGGAGATGAGCACGACATCGGCATGCGCCTTGGAAACGCCCGCAGCCACGGTGCCGACACCGACTTCAGAAACCAGTTTGACCGCGATGCGCGCCTGCGGATTGACGTTCTTGAGGTCGTAGATCAGCTGCGCCAAGTCCTCGATGGAATAAATGTCGTGATGCGGTGGAGGCGAGATGAGCCCGACGCCGGGGATGGAGTGGCGGATGCGCGCGATTTCGCTGTCGACTTTGTGGCCGGGTAGCTGCCCGCCTTCGCCGGGCTTTGCGCCCTGCGCCATCTTGATCTGCAACTCGGTGGCGTTAACGAGATAGTTCGTGGTGACGCCGAAGCGGCCGCTGGCCACCTGCTTGACGGCCGAGCGGCGCGAATCGCCGTTGGCGTCGGGCTTGAAGCGGGCTTCATCCTCGCCGCCTTCGCCGGTGTTCGACATGCCGCCGAGGCGATTCATGGCAATGGCGAGGGTTTCGTGGGCCTCTTTGGAAATCGACCCGAAGCTCATGGCGCCGGTCGTGAAGCGCTTGACGATCTCCTTGGCCGGCTCGACCTCTTCTATCGGAATGGGTTTCTCGGCGTACTTGAGTTTCAGAAGTCCGCGCAGCGTGCACAGATTGCGGTTCTGATTGTCGATGAGTTCGGTGTATTCCTCGAATGTGGCGAAGCTGTTCTGCCGCACCGCGTGCTGGACCTTGCTGATGGTGAGCGGATTGAGCAGGTGGTACTCGCCGCCCTCGCGGTATTGATACTGGCCGCCCACGACCAGCTCGGTTTCAGAATCCGTGAGCGGCTGGTAGGCGTACGCATGCTTCATCTGCGCTTCGCGGGCGAGCACGTCGAGGCCGACGCCCTCGATGCGCGACGCGGTGCCGGGGAAGTAGGCCTCAATGAGCCACTCGTTCAGCCCCACGGCTTCGAAAACCTGCGCGCCACGATAGCTTTGCAGAGTGCTGATGCCCATTTTCGAGAAGGTTTTCAACAAGCCCTTGTTAATGGCCTTGATGAAGTTCTTTTCGGCATATTCCGCGGTGACCTTTTCCGGCAGCAGACCGCGGCGCTTGAGATCGTGGATGGTCTCGATGGCAAGATACGGGTTGATGGCGCTGGCGCCGTAGCCGATGAGCAACGCAAAGTGCATCACTTCGCGCGGCTCCCCGCTCTCAATGATCAGCGCGACCTGGGTGCGGGTTTTTTCCTGGACCAGACGGTTGTGTACGGCGGCCATGGCCAGCAGGCTGGGAATGGGCGCGTAGATAGGATCGACGCCGCGATCGGAGAGGATCAGCAGCGTGTAACCGGAGCTGACGGCGAGCGAAGCGCGGTTGCTCAAGTCATCGAGCGCGCGCCTCAGGCCCTTTTCGCCATCCTCGGCGCGGAAGAGCGCGGGCAGCGTGGTCGCGAGCAGGTCACCCGATGCAACGCGGCGCAGCTTTTCAAGATCGCGATTGGTGAGGATGGGATGAGGCAGTTTGAGAGTCTGGCAGTTCTCCGGCTTCTCGTCGAGGATGTTGCGCTCTTTGCCGATGTAGCTGATGAGCGACATCACCAGCTCTTCGCGAATCGGGTCGATGGGCGGGTTTGTGACCTGGGCGAAGAGTTGCTTGAAGTAGTTGAACAGTGGCTGCGGGCGGTCGGAGAGGCAGGCCAGCGGCACGTCGGTGCCCATGGAGCCAATCGGTTCCTCACCATTGGTGGCCATGGGGGTCAGAAGGATGCGCAGATCCTCTTCGCTGTAACCGCAGGCGCGCTGGCGGCGCAAGAGCGTTTCGGGATTCGACGCGATGGTGCGCGAGGGCTCCGGCAGCTTCTCGATAGTGACCTGCTGCTCCTTCAGCCACTCCCCGTAGGGCTTGCGGCCGGCGAGATCCTTCTTGATTTCGGCGTCGGAGACGATGCGCTGCTGCACGGTATCGACGAGGAACATGCGTCCGGGCTGCAGACGGCCCTTCTTAATGATGTCCTCGGCGGGAACTTCAATCACGCCAGCCTCGGAGGCAAGAACGACTAAATCGTCCCTGGTGACGATGTAGCGGCCGGGCCGGAGGCCATTGCGGTCGAGCGTGGCGCCGATAATCTTGCCGTCGGTGAAGGCAATGGCGGCAGGGCCGTCCCATGGCTCCATGAGCGAGGCGTGGTACTCGTAAAATGCGCGCTTGTCCTCGTCCATGTCGGGATTGCCCGACCAGGCCTCAGGGATAAGCATGGCCATGACGTGGGGCAGGGAACGGCCGGACTGGTAGAGGAATTCCACCGCGTTGTCGAGCGAAGCCGAGTCGCTGCCGCCGGGCATGATGACCGGATACAGGTCGCCGATCTTGTCGCCGTGGAGAGAACTCGCGAGAATCGACTGGCGGGCGCTCATCCAGCTCACGTTGCCGCGGATGGTATTGATTTCGCCGTTGTGCGCGACGTAGCGATAGGGGTGGGCCAATTTCCAGCTGGGAAACGTGTTGGTAGAAAAGCGCTGGTGAATGAGGGCCAGGGCGCTGGTGACGAGGGGATTGGCCAGCTCGAAGTAAAACTTTTCGATCTGCGGGGCCAGCATCAGGCCCTTATAGATGATGGTGCGACAGGAACAGGAGGGAACGTAGAAGGTCTCCCTGTCCTCAATCTCCGAGGCTCCGATCTCGTTTTCCGTGCGCCGGCGCACGTGATAGAGCAGGCGCTCGAAAGCGTCTTCGTCGAGGCCCTGTGGGCAGCCGAGGAAGAGCTGCTCGATGTAAGGCTGGGAACTGCGAGCTTCGCGGCCGATGGCGTCGCCGTTGACCGGCGTGTCACGCCAGCCTAGAACCTGGCAGCCCTCTTCCTGAGCGATGCGCTCAAAGACGCCTTCGCATTGCAGGCGGTTGTGTTTTTCCACTGGCAAAAAGCACATGGCCACGCCGTAGGCGCCCGGTTCGGGCAGGGCTAGCCCCAACTCCGCGCACTCGCGCACAAAGAAGGTGTGGGGAATTTGAATGAGGATGCCGGCGCCGTCGCCTGTCTCCGGGTCGCAACCTGCCGCGCCGCGATGGGTGAGGTTGATGAGAACCTCAAGGCCCTTGCGGATGATCTCGTGGCTCTTTTCGCCGCGGATGTTCGCGACAAGGCCCATGCCGCAGGCATCGTGTTCATCCCGAGGATGATAGAGGCCTTGAGGTTGCGGAGCGCGGAGACGGCGGTCTGAGGGTTCCATGGCAGCCTTTGCGTGCAGAATTTTCGATGCGGAGCGACTTCAAATTCCGAATACACAACCACTCTGAGTTTTCAGGCGTGAAAACCGCTCTGGCGCTGGATCAAGACGTTTGCGTGAGCAGCTCCAGCCGCATCCGGGAACTGCGCTCTTTTAAATATAACGAAAAACCGCGGAAAACGCAGAATTTCCTTTCAACATAGGGGACAGGCGCGGATGGCTTAATGGTTCTTGCGGCGCATGTAGTGTGTTTTGTACCGTATACTCGGTTCGAATGAGCACTATGAACGACACAATTCTGGTGACGGGCGGGGCGGGGTTCATTGGCTCGAACTTCGTACTTACCTGGATGAAGACGAGCAGCGCGGCGGTGGTGAATCTCGACTTGCTGACTTATGCGGGTAACGCCACCAACCTTGCGTCCGTCGAAGCCGACCCGCGAACCACGTTTGTGCACGGAGATATCTGCAATGCGGAACTGGTGGGATCGCTCTTGCGCACGCATCGACCGCGGGTGATCGTGCATTTTGCGGCGGAGAGCCACGTGGACCGCTCCATTGTGTCGCCGGAAGCATTTGTCCGAACCAATGTGATGGGGACGTTCACGCTGCTGGAGCAGGCGCGAGCTTACTGGGCGGATCTGGACGAAGGCGGCCGCGCGGCTTTTCGCTTCCTGCACGTGTCAACGGATGAGGTGTATGGAACGCTCGGGCCCGACGATCCGGCATTCAGCGAGACCACGCCCTATGCGCCGAATAGCCCTTACGCGGCGTCGAAGGCCGGGTCGGATCACCTGGCAAGAGCCTACTTTCATACCTTCAGGCTTCCTGTGCTGACCACGAATTGCTCGAACAACTACGGGCCGTTTCAGTTTCCGGAGAAATTAATCCCGCTGATGATTCTGAACGCGCTCGAGGGCAAGCCGCTGCCGGTATACGGCGACGGGAAGAATGTGCGCGATTGGTTGTTTGTCGAAGACCATTGCGCGGCGATTCAGAGGGTTCTCGAAAGCGGCCGTCCCGGCGAGACGTATAACATCGGCGGCAATAGCGAGCGCGCGAATATCGATGTGGTGACGGCCATCTGCGACCTGGTGGACGAGATGCGGCCGCAGGCGGGGGCAGCGCCGCGGCGCGGGCTGATTACGTATGTCCAGGACAGGCCGGGGCACGATCGGCGGTATGCCATTGACGCCAGCAAGATTACGCGCGAACTGAATTGGAAGCCGGCAGAACAATTTGAAGGCGGCCTGCGCAAAACGGTGGGCTGGTATTTGGAGAATAGCGAGTGGGTGAAAAGTGTGCGAACCGGCGCGTATCGGGAATGGCTCACAAAGAATTACGCGGAGCGGGGCGAAATAAAGGGACTAAGGGACTAGGGACCAAGGGACTAGTGGGCATGAGGTGGTGAATAAACTTCCCTCAGGGGCTAAAGCCCGCGATTTCAGGCGGCTTTTGCGGCACGACTGAAGTCGTGCCCTTTCAAGACCGGATTTGCGCAACCAGTTCTAGTGTGGTGTCCCAGGAGTTCGCAGCATAAGTCCAAGGCCCGAAATGCAGGTCCTTCGACTCGTTTTGGTGCGAAAAACCCACCAAAACTCGCTCAGGATGACCGCATCATTATGATGCGAACTTCGGAGACAGGACACTAGGGACTAAGGAACAGGGAGCAGGAAACAGGGAACAGGGAACAGAGTCGACGGTTCAGAGGGTTCGATGATGAAGGGAATTATTCTTGCCGGCGGATCAGGGACGCGGCTCTATCCCGTGACGCATGTGGTGTCGAAGCAGCTTCTGCCTGTCTACAACAAGCCGATGATCTATTACCCTCTGAGCACGCTTATGCTTGCGGGGCTGAGGGAGATTCTTATTATCTCTACGCCGCAGGACACGGGGCGCTTCGCGGAACTGCTCGGCGACGGGCGGCGATGGGGTCTGGAGATCAGCTACGCCGTGCAGCCGAGCCCGGATGGGCTGGCCCAGGCATTTCTGATCGGGCGTGATTTTATAGCCAACGAGGCCAGTGCACTGGTGCTGGGCGACAACATCTTCTACGGGCAGGGATTTTCAAAGCAGTTGCAGACGGCGGCGCGATTGAAGGACGGCGCCACCGTATTTGCGTACCCGGTAGAAGACCCGGAGCGCTACGGTGTGGTGGAGTTCGACAAAGCGGGCCACGCGGTGAGCCTGGAGGAGAAACCGAAGGCGCCGAAGTCGCGCTATGCCGTGACGGGTTTGTATTTTTACGATCGCGACGTGGTGCGCATTGCCGAAGGGCTGAAGCCCTCGGCGCGCGGCGAACTCGAGATCACGGACCTGAACCGGCGGTATCTCGAAGCAGGCAAGCTGAAAGTAGAAATCATGAGCCGCGGCATGGCGTGGCTGGATACGGGCACGCACGATTCGCTGCTCGAAGCCGCATTGTTTGTGCACACCATCGAACGGCGGCAGGGGCTGAATATCGCCTGCCCGGAGGAAATTGCCTACCGGCAGGGATTCATCAGCGCCGCCGAGCTTGAGGCCCTCGCCGCACCGATCGCGAAGAGCGGGTACGGACAATATCTGATCAAACTGCTGCGGGAGCCTTATTTTGGGGCGGGAATCGAATAGCCATGAAGATCGAAGCCACTTCCTTACCCGGCGTGTTGCTGCTGACCCCGGCCATCTATCGGGATGACCGCGGCGCGTTTTCCGAGACCTTCAATTTGCGGCAGATGACGGAAGCCGGCCTGCCCACCAACTGGGTGCAGGACAATTTTTCGATTTCCAAAAAAAATGTGTTGCGCGGCATTCACTACCAGATTGTGCAGCCGCAGGGAAAGCTGGTGCGCGTGACGCACGGGGCGGTGCTGGATGTGGCTGTGGACCTGCGCCGCAGCTCGCCGCAATTCGGGCGCCACGTGTCGGTGGAATTGAGCGGGGAAAACGGCCACATGCTCTGGATTCCCGAAGGGTTCGGCCATGCATTCCTGGTGCTGAGCGAGGAAGCCGGATTCGCCTACAAAGTGACCGATTATTACGCTGCAAAGGGTGACCGGACAATTCTGTGGAACGATCCGGATCTTGCCATTCCCTGGCCGGCCGCGGAGGGCGATCCGATCGTATCCGAAAAGGATCGACAGGGAGCAAGGCTGCAGCTTGCCGAGGTGTTTTTGTAGAATCATTTGCAGCGGCGAGTCCGCGATTCCCCGTTCACTCCGGACCTTCCGCAAATTCCAGGGCAAGAAGACATCGCTTCAAGACCCAAAGGAGTTGCCGCGTGAGCTGTGCACAAGCGCCTGCATTGATCAGCCAGAAGATGTTGAACCCATTTCTTCCAACAGTTTGGTCGGGCAACGGAATTATCGGAGGCACCCCCGCCGCGGAGGCGGCACACCCATCGGAACCGGCGATCGCAATGAACAAGGTCCCCGAGGTCGCCATCGGGTTCTGGGTCATCAAGATTGCCGCCACCACCCTGGGGGAGACGGGCGGCGATTCCGTGTCCATGTCGCTGAACCTGGGTTACGCGGCAAGCACGGTCATCTTCTTTTGTCTCTTTGCGGTGGTGTTGACCTTACAAATGCGCGCACGGAGATTTCATGCGTTTCTTTACTGGGCAGTGATTGTGTCCACAACCCTTGCCGGCACTACCATGGCGGATTTCGCCGACCGCTCGTTGGGCATGGGATATCCGGGTGGAGCGTCGATCCTGTTTGCCCTCGTGATCGCCGTGTTGGTTACATGGCGGGTCCGGATGGGCTCGATTTCTGTAAATTACATCTCATCTCCCAAGGTTGAGATCTTCTATTGGACCGCGATTCTGTGCTCGAACACTTTAGGAACCGCGCTGGGCGATTGGGTCGCGGATTCGGGGCCAGGTTATGAAGGCGGAGCGCTTATTTTTGCGGCCTGTATCGCCGTGGTTGCGCTGCTTTACTTCCTGACCAAGGCATCGCGGTCGGTTCTGTTCTGGGCCGCATTTGTCTTGACGCGGCCTCTGGGGGCCACCCTGGGCGATCTGCTGACCAAGCCACAGGCCAATGGCGGACTGGCGCTGAGCCGCTACAGCTCGTCGGCAGCCATCGCAGCCTTTATGATCGTTTGCATTTTGGTCTTTCCGCGGCGCGCGGGCGAACATCCCGGCACAAAAACAGATGTGTAGAACCAGCGCGGAATCGACGGCCGGGAAGCCGCTAATTTGTGCTGTCGTCCAGAAGAGCTCTCAACGACCCACCCCAGCTGGCTTTCCCGGCCCGGATACCAGGTGCACGGCTTCGCTCCCGCGTCGCCGCCGATGGTATACTCGCTTGTCGGGTGTCTAAAGAGCACCGCCATTTTTATTGCTTTTGAGGTTCCTATGTCCGGCCATTCCAAATGGGCCACAATCAAGCACAAGAAGGGCGCGCTGGATGCCAAGCGCGGCAAGATTTTCACTCGCCTCCTGAAGGAAATTGCTGTCGCCGCAAAGGGCGGTGGCAATCCTGACACGAACGCCCGGCTGCGCACCGCTGTAGCCGCCGCCAAGGCCGAGAACATGCCGCAAGAAAACATCAAGCGGGCGATTCTGCGCGGCACCGGTGAACTGGAAGGCGTCAGCTACGACGAGATTTCGTTCGAGGGCTACGGTCCGGGTGGGGTCGCGATCATCGTGGACGTACTGACCGATAACCGCAATCGCGCGGTGAGCGAGATCCGCCATGCGTTTAGTAAGAACGGCGGAAATCTTGGCGAGTCGGGCTCGGTGCGGTTCATGTTTTCAAAGAAGGGCCTGATTGCCGTCGAGAAGTCCGCGGCCACGGAAGAACAGCTGATGGACATTGTGCTGGAGCACGGCGGCGAGGACCTGAAGGACGAAGGCGATACGTGGGAGATCATTACCGAGCCGGGATCGTATGAAACGGTTGCCAATGCGGTGAAGGCTGCGGGCGTTCCCACCGTGATGAGCGAGGTGACATTGGTGGCCTCAACCTACAGCAAGCTGGAAGGCACCGCCGCCAACCAGATGGTGCGACTGCTGGAGACCCTGGAAGATCTCGACGATGTGCAGAACGTGCACTCGAACTTCGATATGGACGCCGAGCAAATGGAGCACGCGGCCGGTTAAGCGGGCGTCCCACAGCAAAAGACGAGGCCGCCCGGCTGTGGCGGTCTTTTTTTTAAGAGGCAGGGACCAAGGGACCGAGGGAACAAGTAAGCAAGGGAACAAGAAGACTGTTTTGGGGGAAGGCTTGAGAACTTTCAATGGAGTCGGTTGGGGGGTTTTGCCGCTGCTGCTCGCAGGGATGGGAGTGACGACTGCGGCTGCACAGACGCCGGGCGGTTCTGCGGCAAGAAATGACGATGCGAGCAATCCAGTGGCCCAGGTGCGAAATCAGCGGAGCTGGGAGTACGGCCCCTTTATTAATTGGGGAACCGGAGTGGGGGGCCGTTCGGATTACAAGTTTCTGTCGGGCGGATTCGAGCTGGGCAAGGTGCTGACGCCCGTGGTGCACGCCGGAATCTTCAGCGGACAATTCGAATTCGCGGGCAACATTATGCCCTTATGGCAGGCGTACACGCCGCCTCCGCATACTGAGGAAATCACGTGTCTGCCCACTTCGGGGCCGGCCTATACCTGCCCTTATCCGTACGGTGGTGGGACGTTTTACGGAGTCAGCCTTACCCCGGTGATCTTCCGGTGGAACTTCGCGACCAGCTCGCACCGGGTTCAACCCTGGTTTCAGGCAGCGGGCGGATTGATTTACACCACGCACAAGTTTCCGCCAAATTATTTGAGCTGTCCGGAGCCGGAGTGCACTCCGCCCATCGACGGCGGGACGTCGGTGTGGAATTTTGCGCCGCAGGGCGGAGGCGGGATTCACTATTTCCTCCGTCCGAAAAGATCGATTGATCTGGGTGTGAACGGAGTTCACATCTCCTCAGCCTCACTCGGCGACCGCAACCCGGGCGTGAACGCCAGCATCCAGATACAGGTTGGCTATACCTTCTGGAGATAAAGAGACAGGGAATAGGGAACAGGGAGTAGAAAGACAGGGATCAGCGGTCAGGGTCCGGTGTTTCTGGCGTGGAGTTGGGGGCGGGAACAGCAAGGGAGCAAAGCCATAATGAGCAGTGCGCTCATCGAGTGTGTTCCCAATTTTTCAGAGGGGACTGACGCCGCCTGTGTGGAGGCGATTGTGGCCGCCATGCGGGTGGATGGCGTGCATCTCCTCGATTGGTCGATGGACGCGGATCATAACCGGTCGGTGGTGACGGTTGCCGGAGAGCCGGCCGCGGTTGTGGAAGCGGCGGTGCGCGCCGCGGGCAAAGCAGCGGAGACCATCGACCTGACCCGCCAGCAGGGCGTCCACCCGCGCATCGGCGCGGCAGATGTGATTCCGTTCGTGCCCGTCAAGGGGATCAAGCTGGAGCAATGCGTGTTGTTGGCGCGGCAGGCCGGCCTCGAGATCTGGCGGCGCTTCGGGGTCCCCGTGTTCTTCTACGAAGCGGCTGCGATGCGGCCGGACCGGGTAAATCTGGAAGACGTGCGCCGCGGGCAATTCGAAGAGCTCCGAGACGCCGTGGAGAAGGAACCATCGCGACGCCCCGACCTGGGAGGGCCGGGTCTGCACCCCAGGGCGGGCGCCTGCGTCGTGGGGGCACGCAAGTTCCTGGTGGCATACAACATTTACTTCGATTCAGCGAACGTGGCGATTGCGCGTGCCATTGCGCGGGAGATCCGGGCTGCCGGCGGAGGCTTGAAGGGCGTGAAGGCGATGGGCGTCATGGCCCACGGGCGCGCTCAGCTTTCCATGAATATCACCGATTTCGAGGCTTCACCGGTCTCGCAGGTGCACCGCAAGGTGTCGAGCCTGGCTGCCCGGTACAAGGTTGGCGTTGCCGAGGGAGAGGTGATCGGCCTGATTCCCGAAGCGGCTTGTGAGCGGGAAAGCGAGTGGATGCGTCAATTAGTAGGGTTTGATGAAGAGACGAAGATCCTGGAGCGTCGCCTGAATCGCCCTCTGGCGTGGCCGGGAAACTAAGGACGAGTTCGCGCCATTTGATGGGTTCCGATGACGATTCGCCGGTAGAATGGTGGTAGGGCGCCGGGCACTTTCAGGGTTTGAATGAGGCGCGCGTCTCTCGGCAGTAAGGCTGGCAAGAAACTGTTAACAAACATGTTTTGTGGTTGGAGGAAGAACTTGTTCAAGTTTTTGATGAAGTGTTCAATGGCGTCCGTGGTGGTCGCGGCGGGTAGCCTGGCCTTTGCGGCGCAGTTGACCACGGATGCCCGCGGAGCTATTCCGCACGATGTTCAGCAGCTGGTGGTGATCGACTATCACGCGATGCAAAACTCGCCCGCGGCGATGGATTTACGGAATCGCGTGATGCCGCCGGAGCTAAAGCAGTTCGACGAAGCGTTGAGCCACTCAGGGCTGAACGAGAATCACGACGTGGATGAGCTCGCCTTTGCGCTCTTTCGACCGACGCCGGGCAGCGATGCGCTGCAAACCGTAGGTATCGCCCAGGGCCAGTTCGATACGCAGGCGATACTGGGCAATTTCCGCCGCCAGAAGGTGAAGGTGACCATGGTGCGGACCAACAGTGTGTACCCCATGGCGCGTACGGGTATGGTGCTTTGCTTTGTCGATCCCTCGACCATGATTTTTGGCGACAAGGACGCCGTAACCAAGGCGCTGGATGCGCGCGACGGAATGGCTGCAAGCCTGCTCACCAACAGCTCCATGATGAATGCCATGCAGAGTGTGGACACTTACCCGCTTTGGAGCATCCTCGACGACAAGGGCACCCAGACCATGATGAAGCAGCTTTTGGGCGAGGCGGCCGGGTCGGTGACCGACTTCGACAGCGTGCGCAAGCGGCTGGAAGCTTCCTGGTACTCGATGGAGTTTCAGCACGGGGTACGGTTTGACTTGACGATCGAAACCGGCGACTCGTTCTCAGCTGCCACCATTTCGTCGCTTTTGTCAGCGGCGCTGATGGTGCGCAAGATGAGCGCATCGGATGCCGAAAAACAGGCCCTGAACAATACCGATATCGGCTCCAGTTCAGGAAACCTGACCGTCCACTTTGCGACGTCAGACACGGAGTTCAACAGCCTGCTGCAATCGCCGCTCTTCAAGAGCATGGTGCACTGAGCGGGCTGCATAAATGCTCGGAGCCGATTGAAAACGTCCCTCAGGGGCTAAAGCCCCCGTGTTTTCTGGAGCTTATGGCACGGATAAATCCGTGCCCTTTCAAAGCCTCACCGAATGTAAACAACGCCCTGGAACTTCACAGCTAAAGCCCTCGTGTTTTCTGGAGCTTGTGGCACGGATAAATCCGTGCCCTTTCAAAGCCTCCTCCGAATGTAAACAACGTCCTGACCCTTCACATTTAAAGCCGTGCCCTTTCAAGACCGGTTCTATGCAACCAGTTCCAGGCCGTCAGGCGGATTTCGTCGTGATCGGGTCGTGGCTGTTCTTGTCGGCGCTTTCGCAGGCAGTGTCGGGCCTGTACGCGCAGGCGCGGTTGCGGAGAGATTCTTGACAAGATAAGGCAGGTAGGAAGGATTTGCGGTTGATTTTCGTGGCCTTGGTAACGGTTGCGGGCATTTTTGGGCCAGTCGATCAGGCCGGAGGGGTCAGTTGAGGGTGGAATTCAGCTTTGCCGCCGGGCTCAAGGACAATCTCGAGCGTCCCCTGCTGCCGCTCCGCCAATGTGGGGCCAGAAATCTGGATTGTCTGCCCGTTTGCCGCCGTGTACGAGACCTTGAGCTGCCCACTGCCGCGGACCTGAAACCGGTAATGGAAGTTGGCGTCTGCGGCTAACGAGTCCGCGCCAAAGGTTGCAGTTGGATAGTCCACTTCGAGGAGTTGGATGGGCGCGCCGGTGCGGTTTTCGATGGTGGCGTCGACGTGGTAGGAGTGGCAGGCGGAGAAGAAGAAAGCGGAGAGGAGAGTGGCCGCGTAAAACGGAGAACGAAATCCGGCGCGGCGGCTCACTTGCCGGGCTCCTCGTCGGGAGGCGCAGCCTCCGATGTGGCGAGTTGCTTTGCCACCGCTTTTTCCACGCGGTCGAGGCGCTTGAGAAGCTCCGGCAAGCGCTGGAAGATGGTGACGGCGCGAAGCCAGATGCGGTTGTCGAAACCGGGTGAACCGGAGATTATCTTCCCGGGCGGCACATCGTGCGAGACCGCCGATTGCGCGGTCAGGATGACGCCGTCGCCAACGGTGCAATGGCCGGCAATGCCCACCTGGCCGGCAAGAATCACATTGTTGCCGATGATTGAGGAGCCGGCCAGGCCGGTCTGCGCACAGATCAGCGAATCGTTGCCGACGCGCGAGCCGTGGCCCACCTGAACGAGATTATCGACTTTGGTACCGTCGCCGATCTCCGTCGCGCCCACGGTAGCGCGGTCGATGGTGGCGTTAGCCTGCACGTCCACACGATTTCCAATATGAACCGGGCCGGATTGCGGGATCTTCTCCCATTGGCCGGCGTCGTTTTTTGAAAAACCGAAGCCGTCCGCGCCGATGATGACGCCGTTCTCGAGCGTGACGTGGTCACCGAGAACACAATTTTCGCGGACCACGGCGTGTGCATGAGCGAAAAAGTAGTCGCCTACCTGGACGCCGCGATAAAGCACGACGTGGGGCAGGAGCGTGGCGTGAGATCCAATGCGAACGTTGGGGCCGACGACGGCGTAGGCGCCGATGTGGGTATCCGGCCCGATCTCTGCTGTGGGGTCGATGACGGCGGTGGAATGAATACCGGGAGCGTAAGACGGCGGCTGGTAGAAGAGGCCCAGCGCGCGCGAAAAGGCGTGATAAGGATTCTTGATGCGAATGGTGGCTGCAGAAATCTCCTGGAACTCCGGCTCGACAATGATCGCAGCTGCGCGGGTGGTTCTGGCGAGCGAAGTGTAGCGCGGATTTGCGACGAAGGTGATCTCGGAGGGACCGGCGTCTTCAATGCCCTTGACGCCTGCGATTTCGAGGTTGGGATCGCCGCGCAGTTCGGCGCCCAGACGGCTTGCTAATTCACCTAGCTTCATTGAGGAAATTGTAGCGGAATGCTGGGGACTTCGCCCGGTTGTGGAGGAGCCTGCAGAGTGTGTGCGGCTGATTGGGCGGCATGGAGCGTTGCGCCTGGAATGATGCCGAGCACGAGGGTGACGGCGACGGCCAGGAGCAAAGCTGCTCCGACCGCGATGCCGACGACGGGCTTGGGTGGTGTGGCTTGATCGGCTGATGGCCGCTGCGCGCATACGAGGGCTAGACGCAGGTAATACGCCGCGGCTAATCCCGAGTTGAGCAGGCCGATGATGGCCAGAGCGATGGCGCCGCCATCGACCGCGGCAGAGAAGGAGTAAAACTTGCCGAAGAAGCCGCCGGTGAAGGGAATGCCGATGAGTGAGATGAGGAAGAAAATGAGCAGACTCGCGAGGAAGGGCGAGCGGTAGATGAGCCCGCGGAAATCATCGATGAGCGAAAGATGTTCGTCGTATCCGGCGACCAGCGTGAGGACGGCGAAGATTCCGACGTTCATGGCAGCGTAGGCCGCGATATAGAAGCTGGCGGCGGCGATGCCGATGGAGCCCGTGCCGGCGAAGGCAGCGAGCAGATAGCCGGCATGGGCGATGGCCGAGTAGGCCAGCATGCGCTTGACGTTGTGCTGGCGGAGCGCGGCGAGATTGCCGACGGTCATGGAGAGGACGGCGACGATCCAGAGCAGCGGCGCCCAGACGGAGCGGAGATTGGGGAACATCTCATAAACCACGCGGAGGAGCAGAGCAAAGGCGGCAGCTTTAGGCGCGGTAGAGAGCAGGGCGACGACGGGCGAGGGCGCGCCTTCGTAGACGTCGGGCGTCCAGACGTGGAAAGGCGCTGCGGAAACCTTGAAGAGAATGCCAACCAGCATGAGCGCCATGCCGGCGAGAACGAGCGCCTGGTTCTGCGCGACGGGAGCGAGCCGCGCGATCTGATAGATCTGCGTGGTGCCGGTGGCGCCAAAGATCAGGGCAATGCCGTAAAGCAGAAACGCTGTGGCAAAAGAGCCGAGAAGAAAGTATTTGATGGCGGCTTCAGGGCCGCGGGCAGTCTGTTTCCGGTAACCTGCGAGGATGTAGGTGGAGATCGAAGAGATTTCGAGGGAGATGAAGACCACGAGCAGTTCGACGGCGCTGGTGAGCAGGCACATGCCGACGGCGCCGAATACGATGAGCGCGTAGAACTCGCCCTGATGGTGGCTGTGCTCCGGGAGCGTATCGAGCGAGAGGAGGAGGCTGACGAGAACGATGCCGCAGATGAGGACGTGGAAGAAGACGGTGAAGGCGCTGGTTTCGACCGTGGGATAGGCGGCGAAGTAGGCAGTGCCATCCGGCAAAGAAAGCTGCCAGAGGCTGGCCCAAAGAGCAATGGTGGTGCCGATGGCGGCAACCCAGCCCAGGGGGCGGCGCGGCCACTGGACCGGCATCGAGGCGTCGAGCACCATGACGGCTGCGCCGGTGAGCGTGAGGATCACCTCGGGGAGGATGCGGTAGATGTCGGGTACGGGATTCACCGCTGGGCCTCCGGGGTGCCGGTTGGTCGAGATTCGTGATCTCCCACCCTTGCGGTAAAAAGAAACCGCAAGGATAGGGCACGGGAGATTTGTGGCTGGGCGGCGGAAAGAACAACCGCTGGTCCTTCGGCTGCGGTCGCTCTGCGACCTCCGCTCAGGATGACAGTGCTTTTGATTGGCGGGGGATGAACACCGGACTGGATGGAGTTGAGCCAGAGCGACGGCGCAAGGCCCATGACGAGCATGAGGACAACGAGCGGCGCAAGCACGGCGAGTTCGCCAATGCGCAGATCGTTGGAGGGCCTGGAGCTTGTGAGTACGCTTTCGGGGCCGTAGAAGAGACGTTGCACGAGCGAGAGCATGTAGGCGGCGCCGAGAATCACTGCCAGAGCTGCCAGGACCGCTGCAGTGCGGTTTACTGCGCCGAAGGTGTTCGAGAGAATAATAAACTCGCCGATGAAGCCGCTCAGCATGGGCAGGCCGATCATGGCCAGCGTGGCGAATACGAAGATTGCGGCCGTGCGAGGCAGTTTTGCAGCGAGGCCGCCGTAAGAGGCAATCGTGCTGGTTGCGTAACGAATCTCCAGCGCACCGAGCAGCAGGAAGAGCGCGCCGTCGACGACGCCGTGCGAGAGGATTTGATAGACCGCGCCGGACCATCCGGTGAATGTGAGGCCGTAGATGGCGAGCACGATGAGGCTGAGATGACTCAGCGCGGCAAAAGCCATCAGGCGCCAGAAATCGCGCTGCACCAGAGCCAGACACGCGCCGTAGAGAATGCCGATAACGGCAAGAACAATGAGAAGCGGCGCCATGGCGCGCGCCTGGGCAGGGAAGAGCCCGACGTGGAAACGCAACATCGAGTAGAGGCCGAGCTTGCCGGCGACCACCATCGCGAGCGCGACAGGTGCTTCGTTGTAGGTGTCGGCGAGCCAGCCATGCAGCGGAAAGACGGGAACCTTGACGGCGAAGGCGAACAAGAACGCGAGCGCGACCCAGAAAAGCGCTCCGGCGGGGAGCACGCCGCTGGCAGTTTGATACTGCAACTCGCTGAAATTGAAGGTGTGCGTGCGCGCATAGAGCCACAAAATGGCGACCAGCAGCGGCGCGGATGGAATGAAGGTAAAGAGGAAAAATTTAAGCGCGGCTTTCGAGCCCTCCTTGCGGCCGTACATGGCAATGAGAATCGCCATGGGCACCAGCGAGAGCTCCCAGAAGCCGTAGTAGAGCATAAGATCGAGGGCGACGAAGACGCCAAACATGGCGGTCTGCTGGACAAGAAAGAGCGAGTAGAAAATCTTGCGGCGGGTGTGGATCGCGTTCCAACTCGCGACAACGCCGATGGGTGCCAGAAGGCCAACCAGCACGATCAACCAGAGGCTGAGACCGTCAACGCCGACGTGATAGCAAATGGCGGGGCTTGCGATCCAGGGAATGTTGACTTCAAACTGGAAGCCGCTCTGGCCGCTCACAAAGTGCGCAGGCAGATGAAGCGTGAGAACAAAGGTGACGAGCGAGGTGAGGAGCGCGATCCAGTTGGGAAGTTTGGCGCGATCGGGCGCAAGCGCGATGAGGACGGCGCCGGCGAGCGGAACCAGCAGGATGAGGGTGAGAATATATTGGTCGATCATGGTCATCTTCTCAGTGCCCCGCTCCAGTCGTGTGCATCATCCGTGTCAAAGGCTCGGCCATGGGCAGCGCTCCCTGCGCGATGAGCACAAAGAGTAGAACCACCGCGGCTGCTGCCGTCAGCCAGGCCGCATACGAGCGCAGGTTGCCCGATTGCCAGCGCTGCAGAATCATTCCCGAAATGTTGGCGATCCCGGCAAGCAGCCAGACTGCTCCTGTAAGCAGAAAATCAATGCCGCCCAGCACGTATCGCGAAACTGCAAACAGCGGCTTGACCAGGACGGCGTCGTACATCTCGTCAACGTAATACTTGTTGGCGAGCAGTTTGTAGCCGGCGGGCATTGCCGCGGCCAGTTGAGCCGGCCGTTCTGTCTTGCGCCGATAGTACTTGTCCGCGATCAGCCATCCTTCGAGCGCCGCGAGAACCGCAAAGATGGTGAGGATGAGCTCGAGATGCGGGGAGCTCGAAACTGCCGGGTGAAGGCCGACGGAAGGCGCCAGGTACGCGCTGAAACTCTCGATGCCGATCCAGCCGCCGCAAATGGAAAGCAGCGCCAGGATCACAAGCGGCGCGCGCATAGACCAGGGGCTCTCATGCGGATGGACGTCTGCCGTTCGCGTTTCGCCGAAGAAGGTCATGTACCAGAGGCGGAACATGTAGAGCGCGGTCAGCAGGGCCGTCAGCAGCCCCACGAACCACAGGATCTTGCCACCGGTCCCGCTGACGAACGCGGCGTAGAGGATGGCGTCCTTTGAGAAGAACGCGGCGAGTGGAGGAAATCCGGCGATGGTGAAGACCGCGACGGTCATGGTCCAGAAGGTGACGGGAAGTTTCTTGCGCAGGCCGCCCATCTTGCGCATGTCCTGCTCGCCACCCATGGCGTGAATGACAGAACCGGCAGCGAGGAACAGCAGCGCCTTGAAAAATGCGTGCGTAACGAGGTGAAAGATCGCCGCCGAATACGCGGCAACGCCACAAGCCAGAAACATGTAGCCCAGTTGCGAGATGGTGGAGTAGGCGAGCACCCGCTTGATATCGTTCTGGGCGAGACCGATAGTGGCCGCGAAAATGGCCGTGGCCGCGCCGACGATTGCGACTGTTGCGAGAGCAATGGGCGCGCGGTCGAAGAGAAAATGTGTACGCGCGATCAAGTACACGCCCGCGGTGACCATCGTGGCCGCATGAATGAGTGCGGAAACGGGCGTGGGGCCTTCCATGGCGTCGGGCAGCCAGACGTATAGCGGCAGTTGCGCACTTTTGCCGGCGGCGCCGAGGAGCAGGCAGAGGCAGATGGTGGTGAGGACGCCACCGGTCAATGTTGGGTTGGCGGCGAGCTTCGCGGAAATTTCGCTGAAAGTCAGCGTGCCGAAGTTGGCGAGGAGCAGGAAGATCCCAATCAGAAATCCGAAATCGCCGATGCGGTTAACGATGAAGGCTTTCTTGCCGGCCGCGGACGCCGATGGTTTCTGGAACCAGAAACCGATGAGCAGATAGGACGCGAGACCAACGCCCTCCCAGCCGACAAACATGACGAGCACGTTGCCGGCAAGGACGAGGGTGGTCATAAAGAAAAGGAAGAGATTGAGGTAGCTGAAATAGCGCGCGTAGCCGGGGTCGTCGTGCATGTAGCCGACAGAGTAGACGTGGATGAGGAAACCGACGCCGGTAACGACCAGCAGCATGACGAGGGAAAGTTGGTCGAGGACGAGACTGAAGTCGATGTGGATGGTGCCAAGGCTAATCCATTCGATGGTTCGGTGGCCGTAAGCGAGCTCCCTTGTGACCGGTAGACTGGTTGCGCCGTTCCATGTGATCAAGGCGGCGCGAGCAACGAGGATGAACGATGCGAGGGGAGCCGCCAACGCGACAAATGAAACAAGGAATCTTGGTTGCCGACGGCCCAGCAGCCCGTTCAAAAGGAAGCCGGCGAAGGGCAGCAGCGGAATCAGCCAAAGATGGAGGGGTACGTTCATAGTTTCATCAGGTCGATGCGGTCGACGGCCAGCGTGGCGCGTACGCGAAAGACAGCAATAATGATGGCCAGGCCGACAGCGGCTTCGGCGGCGGCGACCATCATGACGAAAAAGACAAAGATCTGCCCTTTCACCTCGTGCCATTGATAGGCAAAGGCGACGAAGGAGAGATTGACGGCGTTGAGCATGAGCTCAATCGACAAGAAAACGGTGATGAGATTGCGTTTGATGAGGAATCCGACGACCCCGAGCGAGAAGAGGACAGCGCTCAGAAGCAGGTACCAGCTGAGGGGCACGTCATGCTGCAGAAAACTCATTTTTCGGCCGTCCCTTCCGAGCCTTCGCGGCGGGCAATGGCCACTGCGCCGAGGATGGCGATGAGAATGAGCACCGATGTCAGCTCAAAGGGCAGAAGCAGTTCGTGGAAGAGCACCTGGCTGAGGATGACAAGATTCGAACCGTTGGGATCGTTGGTGAGCCCCACGCCCAGATGGGCCGAGGCGAGGCCCTGGGCACGGAGAATGATGGTGGCGAGAACCGCCAGGAGAACAACAACGGCGGGAAAGCCGACACGTGCCGCGGCGCGGCTGCCGAGGGTGCGCTCCTCGCGGCCGGCGTTGAGCAGCATGACGACGAAGGTGAAAAGCACCATCACGGCGCCCGCGTAAACAATGATTTGCGCAATGGCAAGGAATTCAGCGCCGAGCAGGAGGTAGAGCACCGCGAGCGACGTCATGACCACGATCAGCGAAAGGGCGCTGTTGATGGGATGGGTCTGCAGCAGGAGATTGATGGCTCCCGCGAGGCAGAATCCGGCAAAGAGGAAAAACAAAATCAGGTGCATCGTCAATGACCCAGCGAAATCAAGCGCTTATAATTCCACGAGCCGGCCCAGCTTGGGAGATCCAAGCCACAACGTCGTCTTCAGTCGAGAGCACACGGAAGTTCAAGAATATCACGGTCGAAGAGCCGTGAGAGGGACGAGAAAGGCCGTCACGGACCGGGATTCGGGCCACGATTCCAACAGTTGCGCTTCTCTGTGATGCACGACTGTCCGCCTGAGTTCAGGGGTACGCAGGGCAGCCTTGTGGAGCGTGTCAGCCGTCAGAATTTGCAAGGGGCGGAGGCGCACAGCAGGTCGCTTTCCGGGACAACAACCGATTCTGAGCATTTTTGTTCGATCACCCTTCAGAGGGCCCGGCAAGCGTTTATGCGCAAGACGTTCGGCCAATTTTTGCTGGACAAAGCGCTGCAAGTATTCTAGCTTTGCCTTCAAGTCAGTGTGCCCCTGGATGGCACTTCCCCTCAGCCCTAACGGCCAACCGCAGAATCAATTCGGCCAGGCTGAACCATGCCAGGTCGGTTCAACGGACCAAAATCCCTGGAGGTTTGTATGACAAAGCGGGGCAAGATTCTTCGTGACACGAGTGCCGGCAACGGCCTGATCGTTGTCGATGGGCAACAGTTTCCCTTCATGTTGGAAGGGACGTGGAGATCGGAAGTTCCACCAGCCGTGGGAATGACCGTTGATGTGGAGTTCAATGACGCGGGGCAAATTGTGCCGCTGCGTGCGGTGCAGGACTCGCAGTTGACCAAGGAGCAAGCGCAGGCTGCATTGATGGCGGCAAAAGGAAAGGGCGCGGAGATCTTCTCGGGCATTGTGGCCCGCGTTGGCGCGCTCAACCTGATTGCGCTGTTGCTTCTCCTCGTTGGATGCTCTTCTTGAGCGCGGTTTCCATCCAGAGTCCAGTTTCGATGAGCTTCACCTTCTGGCAGTTGCTCGGTTTCGTGAATGCCAGCAACGCGCTCGACATTGCAATGCAGGCAGGTACGGGTACGTCCAGCGCAGGGATCTACGGATTTCTGGCTTTTTTGTGCCTGCTTGGGCCGTTTGTTCGCTACGTGTGGAAGGACAAGCGCGCGGTGCTCGGCGGAATGTTGCCGCTGCTCTTCATGCTGATCGTCGGGATGATTGCCCACAGCAAGCTTAATTCCGCAATGGGGATGGGCGGGGCCGTTGACCCGAACGATCCCATGGTGAAGGAAATGACTCAACAGGTGTCTCAGGCGATCTCGATTGGTATTGGGGTGTATTTATCGCTGCTCGCGTGCCTCTATTTTGCAGCTATGGGCGTTAAGGATTTTCTTGGATCCAAGGCGGGCGCCTCGGCCCCCAAGGCATTTGGAGCGGCTTCTTAACTTTGCGAATCTGATGCTTGCCGCGCATTGCCGATGCGCATGAATTAGTGTGTGTGGCGCGCTCGCGATCCTCAGCGATACGCAAGCCAGAGGCTTGTTCCCACAATGTTCAGCATGGCCAGCGGCAGCAAAAACCGCCAGCCATAGCTCATCAGTTGGTCATAGCGGAAGCGAGGCAATGTGCCCCGCACCCAGACGTAGAGACACAGGAAAGCGAAGACTTTGATCGCAAACCAGAAGAGCGGGAGCAGCGCGTTGATCCAGACGCTCTGAAATGGCCCCATCAAGTCGCCGAGCGGGCTGGTCCAGCCGCCGAGAAACAGCAGCGTGGCCACGCAGCCCACATTGATCATGTTGCCGTATTCGGCCATGAAGAACATGGCGAATTTCATCGAGCTGTATTCAGTGTGATAGCCGCCGGTGAGTTCGCTTTCCGCTTCAGGCAAATCGAACGGTGAGCGGTTGGTTTCGGCGAAGGCGGCCATCAGGTAGATGAAGAAGGCAATGAACTGGAATCCGCCGAAGATATTCCAGGTCGCGATGCCGAGCCGGGCCTGCTGGTTGACGATTTCGCGAAGATTGAGCGAGCCGGCGCGAAGTACCACGCCGACGAGCGAAAGGCCGAGGGCCAGCTCGTAGCTAATGAGTTGTGCCGATGAGCGCAGCGAGCCAAGCAGCGAGTATTTGTTGTTCGACGACCATCCGGCCAGGGCAATGCCGTACACGCCCATGGAGGTGATGCCGAGAATGACGAGCAGACCGACGTTGATATTTGAAATCTCAAAGAGGTCGAAGCCGTGCGGGCCCATGCCCGGCGCGCCAAAAGGAACCACGGAGATGGAGATGAGCGCACAGCCAAGAGAAATGATGGGCGCCAGTAAATAGAGTGGGCGGTAGACAGCGGTGGGAATCAGATCCTCTTTGAGGAACGACTTGGCGCCATCCACGAGTGGCTGCAAAAGTCCGAAAGGGCCGACGCGGCTGGGTCCCCAGCGGTTCTGGATGCGGCCCACCAGCTTGCGCTCGAGGAGCACGGTGTAGGCGATGCCCATCAGCATCACCACCGTCATCACGGCGACTTTCAGCAGGCTCCAAAGAAAGAATGCGAGGATGGTCACGTGCGTTTGGCCTTTGTTGGTGAAACGTTCCTACGGGGTTTTGATTTATCCTGTCCCACCCTAAACGCAAAAAACGCGTTTAGGATGGGGCACCCAGTGTATTCTCAGTCGGCGGCGGTTTCCGCCAGTTCCTTAGTTTGATGTTGAGTGAGTTGCCTGAGCGCTGCGCTGTATCGGCCCAGCGTTCCCGAAGTGAAAAGCGTATCGTGCGCAGGAACAATGAGGTCAGAATGGGTGAGCGCCTCTACCGGCACAAATCCGGGCGTGGCCTCGAGTTCCGTATGCACATCGTTGCCTGCGAAAAGGTTGATTCGGTCGAGCGAATAACCGGGGACCAGCCTCTCGATTTCGTCGAGAAGCGCGAGCGGATCGAAGGGGCTGAGCTTGGGTTCGAGGCCGTTGGCTTCGAGCCAGACGGCGTGACGATCGGCCTCGCCGGCCTGTGCTCCGCGTGACTGGCCGAGATCGCCTGTGGTGCCGCGTTTGCCGAAGTGTACCAGAGTGCGGACGTCGACTCCTATGGCTCCGGCGAGGCGGACGAGAATCTCGAAATCTGGCTTGACTCCCGCGCGGTCGGCGGCTTTGCGCACCATTTGGATGTCGCCGTAGGTATTGGTCACGGTGCCGGACTTCTCATACAGACTGGCGGCCGGCAAAACCACATCGGCCAGAGCCGCTGTTTCCGTGAGGAATAGATCCTGCACGATGACGAACGTGCTCTTGAGCGCGGCAGGATCGAGCTTGGCGCGGGAAGCCGGGTTGGCGCCGACCACCAGGAGCGCGCTGAGTTCGCCATTCGCGGCTGCTTCGAGCATTTGCGGCAGCGTTTTGCCGGGCGTGGCGGGAAGGTTGGGATATTCCGCGAATGCACCCGGCTCTGTGACCGGAACGTAGCCGGGTAAAAGGTCGGGGAACAGGCCCATATCGGCAGCGCCGCGCGAGTTGGCGTGGTCGCCAAGATAGGCGAAGCGAACAGAATCGGGATTGGGCCCTCGCTTGAGGCCCCAGGCAACGAGATTCTCGACCGCCTTGCCACGAAACTCCTCGCCGAAGAGGACCACGAGCGATTCCTCGGCAAGGAGCGCTTTGCTGAAGTCGGATGTGCCCTGGTCGAGGAGCGTGGCGAGGTTCTTAAGGTCGTCAGAGGGAAGTTCCTGCGTGGCTTTGGCTTGACGGTCGAGCTTGATGGGCCTGGAGTTGGCGATGTAAAGGCGCGCGCGGTTCAGGCGCACGTTGGTGCGCAAGAGCCACGCGAGCAGCGGATGCTCCTCCGTGGGATTTCCGCCTACAAGCAGAATGGCGCTGGCGGAAGAAATGTCGCGCAGGCTCGCAGTCTTTCCCGCATTTCCAGAGATAGCGCGGGCAAAAGCCGCATAATCGGTGCTGCGCTCGTGGTCGATGTTGTTGGTCTGAAGCACCGTACGCGCGAACTTCTGCAGCAGGTAATTCTCTTCGTTGGTGGTGCGGTTTGAGCCGATGACGCCGATTGCCGCGCCGCCGCGCGTGTCGCGGATCTCCTTCAGTTTGCCGCCGGCAAAGCGAAGCGCGTGCTCCCACGTGGCGGGTTCGAGCCTGCCGGCCGCGTTGCGCACCAGCGGTTGCGTCAGGCGGTCGGGGCTCTCGACGAAGTCGAAACCAAAACGGCCCTTGGCGCACAGGAAATCATTATTGATGCCGCTCTTGTCGCGATTGTCGGCGCGGACGATTTCTGCGCCGTCGTTGGTCGAGCGCACACCGAGAGTCACCTTGCAGCCGTCGGCGCAATGCGTGCAAACAGTAGAAACGTGACTCATCTCCCAGGGCCGCGTCTTGTAGCGATAGCTGCCGCTGGTGAGCGCGCCCACGGGGCACACGTCAATGCACATGCCGCATTGTTCGCAATCGAGCTGATGGCCGTCGTTGGGCACGATGACGGAGTCGGCTCCGCGATTCCACACGCCGAGCGCCCAAACGTCCATGCCTTCGCCGCACATGCGGATGCAGCGGTAACAGAGGATGCAGCGCGGGCGATCGTAGAAGACGGCGGGCGACCATTGCTGCTCGTCGCGATGATGCTTGACCTCGACGTACTGGCTTTCGCCGGCGCCGTACTTGAAGGTCATGTCCTGCAGCTCGCACTCGCCGCCCGCGTCGCAAACGGGACAATCGAGCGGGTGGTTGCCGAGGAGCAATTCGATCGTGGCCTTGCGCGCCTGCGCGATTTCGGGCGACTCGGTGGCGAAGACCTGGCCCTCCGCCACGGTGGTGGTGCAGGCGGTTTGCAGCTTGGGCACCTTCTCCTGGCGCACCACGCACATGCGGCAAGCGGCCTGCAATGAAAGGCCGGGATAGTAGCAAAAGGCGGGGATTTCGATGCCGGCTTTGCGGCAAGCGTCAATGAGCAGCGTCCCCGCGGGAGCGGTGAGCTTCTTGCCATCGACTGTGAAGGTGACGTCGGGCATGCGATTCCTATGCGGCGCGAACGGATTTGCCGGTTTGAGCGCGAGCGGGAACTTTCACTTCGAGCTTCTGCACTACGAAATACTCGACATCTACAAAATCTTCTGGTTTGAGTTCGACGGTCATGGCAGTGGGTTCTGGAATCGTCTCGCCATCCTCTCGCATTCCTTCGAAGTGGAACTCGAGTGCCTCGCGCATCATCTTGTTCATTTCTTCGATTGTGTCGCCTGCGGAGACACAGCCAGGCACATCGGGAGCGTGGCCAGAGAAGTTGCTGCCCTTGCACTTTGCGTAAACAACCAGATAGCGTTTCGTCATTTCAGCCTCGCTTGTTTCAGGATACTTTGAATGTCGGACTTTGACAGATCCTTGCTGCCGTGCATCGGAACCGTCACCCGGCCAGGTTTCGCCGGGTGCTTGTACTGCGCGTGACTGCCCTTTTGCGAGTGGAAATACCAGCCATCCTTCTCGATGATGCGAATGATCTCTCTGGCCTTCACGCATTCTCCGATGTCGAGACCACATTGCTTTCAATTTCGCACATCTCCTGTACCCACTTTTTGCCTTGTTCGGTGACGTAAAACCAAAGTTCGCTAATGGTGTCGTGACCGGGCTGCACCGTGGTCAAGCGAAGCCTACAATCATGTACTTCGAATGCGTCTATATCCTTGTTCGCTACGGATTGGACGAGGGCCCCCTCGATCTGGCTAATCGTCGGCGCATTTGGATCACCATTCGTCCATTTTGCAATTTCACTCACGACCATGCTGAACTCTTCGAAATCATCGGCGCAGGCTTCCATGACCAATCGATTGATCTCTGAACGTCCTCCGTACTTTCCTTCCATTGCGATCATGATCTCTCTCGCCTTATACAACCGTCAGTTGCGGCACGCCCTCCCGCGCGAATGGGCATGGCTTTCCATTCAAATGATCTTCAAACTCCTTGCGAAACTTCTTGAGGAATGCAATGGTCGGCATGGCCGCGGCGTCGCCCAGCGGGCAAAAGGTGCGGCCCAGCATGTTCTCCGCGAGGTACTGCATATTGCCAATGTCGGTCTCAGTTCCAAAGCCGGCGTGGAAGCGCGTGAGTGATTTCTTCAGCCAGTCGGTGCCTTCGCGGCAGGGAATGCACCAGCCACAGCTTTCGTGTGCGTAGAAGCTAATGGTACGGAGCGCGAACTCGACGATGCAGGTCTGGTCGTCGATGACCACGACACCGCCCGAGCCAAGCATGGAGCCGGCTTTACCCACCTGGTCGAAGTCCATGCCGATATCGATCTCGTCCGGCAACAAGACGGGCGTGGAGGAACCGCCGGGAACGACAGCTTTTAATTTGCGCCCTCCGCGAATGCCGCCAGCCACTTCGTAAATCATCTTCTTGAGGTTGTAGCCCATGGGCAATTCGTAAACGCCGGGCCGCTCCACGTGGCCGCTGATGCAAAACAGGCGCGTACCGCCATTGCGCGGAGTGCCCACGCCCGCATACGCCGCAGCGCCCATCGTGATGACTTGAGGCACGGTGGCGATGGTCTCGGCATTATTAATGACTGTGGGACCGCCGTAGAGACCGACCACAGCGGGGAAGGGCGGCTTGATGCGCGGCACACCGCGCTTGCCTTCGAGCGACTCCATGAGCGCGGACTCTTCGCCCACTTCGTACGCGCCCGCGCCGGTTTGCGTAATGATCTGAAACTCCGTATCGGAGCCAAAAACATTCTTGCCGAGAAAGCCGCGTTCGTAGGCGTCGGCTACGGCGCGCTCCACGATTTCGAGAAGATAGCGATACTCGCCGCGCAGGTAGATGAAGCCCATGCGCGCGCCCACCGCCAGTCCGGCGATGATGGTGCCCTCGATCACGGCGTGCGGATCGTGCAGGAAGATCAGGTGATCCTTGCAGGTTCCCGGCTCGCTTTCGTCGCCGTTGACGAGAATGTATTTGGGCTTGGCGGATTGCCTGGGAACGAAGGACCACTTCATGCCCGTCGAAAAGCCCGCGCCGCCGCGGCCGCGCAGGCCGCTGGCCTTCATCTCTTCGATGATCCACTCGGGGCCCTGCGCGAGACATTTTTTCACGGCCTCATAACCGCCGAGCTCGAGATAGCGGTCGATGTTGGTCGCGCCCATGCCGAAACGGCGGGACACAATCTTTACTTCATCGGGATGCGAGACGAGCCTAGGCATTCTTTTCCTCGTCAGGAATCAGATTCTGTGCTCGATCCTCTACTCGCCGCGCATAAGCGCTGAGGATGCCGGGCACGAGATCGGGCTTGAGCTCGTCGTGAAATTCATAATTCACCTGAACGGCAGGCGCCCAGCAGCAAGCGCCGATGCATTCCACCTCTTCGACCGAGAAGAGACCGTCGGGCGTCACCCCCTTGGGACCGACGCCAAGCTCTTCCTGGAATCGCTCGTAGACTTCGTAAGCGCCGCGCAGCATGCAACTGATATTCGTGCAGACCTGAATGTTGAATTTGCCCGCGGGCTTAAAGCGGAGCATCGAATAATACGTGGCGACGTTGCGCACTTCGAGCTCCGTAATGCCGATGCGTCGCGCGATCTCCGCGACAACCGCGTCAGAAAGATAGCCCACCTCGTCCTGCGCGTAGAGCAGCATGGGGATGAGCGCGGAACGCTTCACGGGATACTTCTCGACGAGCGCGTCGAAGCGCTTGGCCAGCGCGGGCGAGAAGATCGACATGGTTTCGTTTTTGGGGCTCATCGCATCAACTCCCGTGCCGCGGATTGGCCAAGATTGCGCCACTTGAGTTCAGAGTTATCAATTCCTGTTCCGTACGCCGCGGGATGGGATGCATATACGAAGACTGTATTTCCAGCTCTTTTTGCGGCATCACGCGGCGGTAGGTCGCATTTGGCAATCTGCTTCCAGTACCTCTCTTGAGAATAGCCATAAAGGACGACGAGTTCAGGTTTCTTATCGTTGCCCATAACCTTTTCACGGATCAAGTTTATTCGCTCTTGTTTGAAACCTCGCAATTTAGCTTTGAGATCAATCTCCGCTTCTGAATAGAATTCTCCAGACTCGTGGGAACTCTTAAAAGAAAGGCCTGACAGCTCGATTACGCACGTATCCCCACACGTCCTACCCCAGCAGGCGCGCTGATAATTAATAAGGCTGACATCATTGGAGTCAGTGCCGAGATAGGTCATTAACGACAGCATCAATCTCTTCCAAGTCCACTGGAGATCAGGCGGTTCTTTAAAATGCCATCGTTCCTCTTGGATCGCCTTGTGAAACTCCAAACAGTCACAAAGTCCGTCCGGTATCGACTTCTTCTTTTGAAGCTCGCTGAATGCCGCAGCACGCGCCGAATTGTCATCGCCCCCTTGTTCCGGCCCAATGAACCAATAAGGCGCATCCCAGCGTCCAAAGCCGAAGAAGTTTCGCGCCATGTTTTCGGTCTCAGCGTTCACTGGTATCGCCCTTTCACTCCTGCATCAACTCCCGTGCCCAGGCTTCGGCTGCCAGATCCATCTCTTCCTCGCTCGTCCCGCTCCGCAATCGGCCGGCCTCCGAGATTTCCATACTTCCACTGCATCCATTTTCTCGTGTCCAGGTAACGATTGCGACCTCGCGTTCGAGGCGGAGCCATTTTTCTTCGTAGCGAACTGTAATTTCTACCTCGTCCGCCACGATGATGGCGAGGCGATTGCCATGCAATCCATGCGCAGCGGTGTAGCTGCGGAGCAGGGAAGCGAGCGAGATCCAAAGCTCTGGAAAGACGCGCGGATCCGTCGCCGCGGGATATGTTCCGGGAGCGGCATCCACAGTTCTGCTTGCGCCCATCGTCAAGAGAATTCTCCCATTAGAAGTCCGGAAACAATCTCAACCGCAATCCGTTCGGGTCGGTACTCGTTCAGCGCAAAATCTTTTCTTGAAATCTCCTGCTGATTTGGCGGACCCAAGAGTACGGCCGTGATTTGTCCTCTTGCCTCGTGCAAATCGGCGGTGCACATGAACGCCGATCCGAAGCTCAAGCAAAGCCTCCCTCGGAAGGAGGGCAGAAAGAGACGTTCGATGATGGCAAGCTTCCGCTTGCGCAATTCCACGTTTGCCTTTTCGATTTCGTTGCTAGCGTGAACCTTCACGCTTTCGTAAATTTGAGTCGCATCCATTCCCCGATCGGCTCCCGCCTCCTGATCCGACTGGGCGTGCGACCGCTGGTTGCTCAATTTTTGCGCCAACTCGCCGTAATCCGTCACATGGCCCCCTATCGGTCGATCTCGCCCAGCACGATGTCGATGGAGCCAATCACCGCGACCAGGTCGGCAATCAGGCGGCCCTTGCACATGGTCTCGACGGCCTGCAGCGTGGCAAACGACGGATAACGCATGTGCACGCGGTAAGGCTTGGCAGTGCCGTCGGAAACCACATAATAGCCCGTGATCCCATGACCGCATTCGATGCCCTGATAGACTTCACCGGCCGGGACATTGAATCCCTCGGTGACGATCTTGAAGTGATGGATCAATGCCTCCATCTGCGTTTTCATTTTTTCGCGGTCGGGCAAAACGATCTTCGGCGCGTCGGCTTTGACTGGGCCGCCAGGCATGCCGTCGAGCGCCTGCTGGATGATTTTGGTGCTCTCGCGCATCTCGATCAGCCGGATTTCATAACGCGCCCAGGTGTCGCCCACCGTCGAAATCGGCACCTGGAACTGGAACTTCTCATAGCTCGAGTAAGGCATGTCGCGGCGTAGATCGATATCGACGCCGGAGGCGCGCAATGGCGGGCCAGTCACGCCGAGCGCAATAGCATCGGCCGCAGAAAGATAGCCCACACCCTTCAAGCGGTTCATGAAAATTGGATTGCCCGTCAGAAGGTTCGAATATTCGTCGATCTTCTCAGGAAAACCATGAATGAATGCCGCGACGCGATCGAGCCAGCCGAGGGGTGGCTCCATGGCGAGGCCGCCGATGCGGAAGTAGCTGGTCATCATGCGCTGGCCGGCCACCGCTTCAAAGAGCCTGAGGATCTCCTCCCGTTCGCGGAAGGTATAAAGGAAGACCGTGAGGGCGCCAATATCCATGGCGTGCGTGCCGAGCCATATAAGGTGCGAATTCAGCCGGCTCAACTCGGTAAGCAGCACACGCATCCATTGCGCGCGCTCGGGGATTTCAAGGTTCAGGAGCTTTTCAACGGCGAGGCAATAACAGAGATTGTTGGAGAGCGGATCGAGGTAATTGACGCGGTCGGTGAGGGGGACCACCTGCTGATAGAACTTGGCCTCGCACGTTTTCTCGATGCCGGTGTGGAGATAGCCGATCTCGGGGCGGATGCTGACGATCACTTCACCGTCGAGCTCGACGACAAGGCGCAGCACGCCGTGGGTCGCGGGGTGCTGCGGGCCCATATTGAGGATCATGCGCCGTTCGCCGCCGCTTTCGGAGGCGGGCAATTCGAGCACCGCGGCGCCAGGTTTCTCGATCGTCGATTTCTCGATCATTAGCGGTATCCCTCCACGGGGTAATCCTTGCGCAGGGGATGACCTTCCCAATCGTCCGGGAGCATGATGCGGCGCAGGTCGGGATGATCGGCAAAGTGGATGCCGAACAGATCGAAGACCTCGCGCTCGTAAAAGTTGGCGCCCGCCCAGACCGGCGTGATGGAGTCGACGCTGGGCTCGGCCTCATCGAGCAGGACGCGCAGCCGAATCCGCTCCTTCAACGCGAACGAAAGGATGTGGTAGCTCAGCTGGAAGCGCGGCGCGAGGGGATACCAGTCCACCGCTGTCATGTCCTCAAAGAAGTTGTAGCCGGCAGCCTGCACGGTGGCGCAGGCGGCGCGAATCTCGTTGGGCGCGACGGTGAGGGTGAGCTCGCCGAAATCGAACTTGGCATCGATCAGGGCGTCAGGCTTCCATGCCAGCAGAGCCTTGATCGCAGGGTGGTCAGGCATCTCCGCGAGGACGGCTGCCTTGCCCGATACAGTGGGTGGTTGACTCGGCATCCTAAAGATCCGCCTTGTCCTGGCTCCAGTTCAGGATGCCTTTGCGCACGATGTAGTAGAGACCGACGGCGACAAAGCCGAGGTAGACGAGCATCTCCCAGAAGCCGAAGAGGCGCGAGCAGCCTGTGAGCGCGGGCAGGCGCCTGTAGATCACCGCCCAGGGCATCATGAAGACAGTTTCCACATCGAAGAGGATGAAGAGAACCGCGACCAGATAAAAGCGCACGCTGAAACGGCCGCGTGCGTCGCCGGTGGCCTGAATGCCGCATTCGTAAGCTTCGAGTTTGACCACGGTGTTGCGATGGCGGCCTACAAACCATGAGGCTGTAACCATCGCCACGCCAAGCAGGAACGCGGCAAGAATCTGCATCAAGAGCGGGAGATACTGCCAGTCATACGGAACCATGGCCGCCCAATCCGAAGGAAATAAAATTGCGCCCTTGTGCCGGTAAAAGCTCCGGACACATAGGATTCTAGTTTGAGATTAGGTTCGAGCCGATAAGCAACTTTGAAGCGCTTTAATGCGCATGCGGTATTGCGTTTGTTTGGAGAGGGGTGTATAGGTTGTGATTCTTGAACCACCTAATGTGAGCTAGGTCACCACACTTCCCATTTTGGAAAGTGCATAAAGTAATGTGTACCGAACTGAAATAGTACTTTAGAGATCTATTGGAAGGACTACATAAAGCCGATGGTATAGGCGAGGATAAAAAGCATGGCAGCAACTTCCAGAGCGTGTGGGTTCCCGGTCTGCACGGCGGCACCGGCGGCGGTAACGAGCCGCGGCGTGGCGCGTCGCCGCAGGATCTCGCCAAAGGCAGGCCATGCGCTGGAGATTCTCGGGCACGCGATCGAGTACCTGACGGACGAGTATGTCTGCGCGGGCGGGTCCGTTTCCGCACAAGATGCGCAGGTGGAAGCCGTGCAGTTGCTCATGAGCCTTAATCGCGAGATCTATTTCGGCTGCCCCGAAGTGCCGACCCTCACCGATCGTTTCCGCGCGCTTCTGCATCTGCGCACAGCCTGAGCCGGAATTGAGCCAATAGCAAACAGCGCACAGCAGTCGGCCTAAAGCTGGGAACTGTTTGCTGTCGGCTCTTTGCGGCTACTGCCCTAACACCAACACCCCAAACAATGCCAGCCAGGCGAAGCCCATAGCGTGCCAGAACCATGCCGTCGAGTCCACGGCGATCTGGCGGGACTCCACGCGCTTGAGGCGGGTGAGAGCGCAGAGGCAGAAGAGCAAAGCCAGAACGCCCAGGATCAGGTGCGCGGCGTGAAGCCCGGTGATGGTGTAGAAGAAATAACTTGCCGGCGTGGCCCAGCGATCGAAGGCAAATCCCTGCGCGGTTAATTGTTTCCACGCCATGGCCTGGCCCAAAAGAAACATCAGCCCCAGGACAAGAGTGACCGCAATCCAGGGCAGAGTGCGGCGCAACGCCGGGCGGCCCAGTCCGAGCCACTCTTCCAACACGTCAAACTCGCGGAAGATGTGCCGGCGCGCTAACTCCATGCTGAGGCTGCTGAGCAGCAGGACCGCCGTATTGAGAAAAAGGATGGGCGGGAGCAGAACCGGATGCCAGTCGCCGATCTGGCGCAGGGTCCGCGGATCCATGTGGGTGCCGGCCTGGCGCGCATAAAACAGCACCACCAGCACCACGAAGAACATCATGTCGCCAGCCAGGGCACAGAAGACAAACGCGCGCGTGCGGTGCAGAGCCTCTCTTGGGCCGCGCCGGGGTTTTCTCCAGTCGTCGTCGCCTCCGCCGCCCCCGCCGCCCGTAGGCCGGCGGTCAACGGGTGGCTTGCCCCCGGTTCCGGGCGCTTTCCGTTCGATTTCAGCCGGAATGGGCGAAAAGATGGACGGCATAGAACTCCCCGTGAGGATGAGGTTACCTCACCTTTTGGTTGGACGCACCCAAATTCGGAAGAGCAGCTTCGCGTCTTGAAAGTTGAGATGCCATCGCATCGCAAGCGGACGTGATCGTGTCTTCTGATTTCGGTTGCTTACACGTGCGTGGTGGCATGCGCGCAAAAAGGGAAGTCGACCCGGGGACGGCACAAGCCCACATACGAATTGTATCTGCTTACCTTATTTGCCTGAAAACGGGTTGAAGACCTGGACACCGAAACTTGCGTAGTCTTTCAGATTGCGGGTGGCAACAATGAGTCTATGCGCGCGCGCTGTTGCCGCAATCATCGCATCGGCGGCGAGATCATCGGACTTACCCCTCATCAGGCGCGCCCAATCCCGAAACATCGAACCGTCCATCGGGAGAACTACGAATGTGGCCATAATTCGATCGATCCATTGCTCTAGCTCGTCTGCTTTTTCGCGGTCTTGCCGGCGCGTGATTTCTGCGCCATTCTGGAGTTCGGCGATGGCTACGGCCGGAACCTGGATGTCCTGATCGCGTAAGCTCTCAATCCATGCCGACACCGCGCCGTGGGGCTTTCGCTTTCGCAGTTCCGAGATGACGTTCGTATCGAGCAGATACATTCGTTCAGCCTATTCTTCATCGTCAAATACGAATGGGCGCAACTTGA
>JBEKGH010000010.1:0-122321 GCA_050012895.1 Occallatibacter sp. | reverse complement strand
CGCCCTTCCTCGACCACTTCTCCCTCCGTGTCCAGAACACAATACTGGCTGAACCGGTCGCCCAGGTCCAGACCCACCGTCATCGCTGGCTTGCTGTTGTGCTTGGCTTCCATTTGCGGGCCACGTTTGCTAACCTTCTTCATCGGCTGGTCTCCTTTTGGCACCTTCGAGTGCGTGCCGTCAGCTTAGCTGCTCCGCGAGACCAGCCGTCTCATCCCATCTGTACTGAGGGCCTCCCGGCCCTCAGAGACCTCGCCAGATCTCGAATTCCGGGTACTCGCGCATTGATGAGAAATACCGGTGAGCCCATGCGGCCTTGCTGCCAGCCGGTTCTGTAACATCAGGAAGGAAGGAGCTTTTGTGCCCATTCTTGCCTCCGCTGACTGGCTGATCCTGTTGATTTACTGCTTCTTTGTGCTGTCGGCGGGTCTGTCGCTCGCCCCGGCCATGACGAGCAGCCGGGAGTATCTGCAGGCCGGGCGCAGGTTGCCGGGATGGTTGTGCGGATTGGCTCTGCTCAGCGCCAGCATGGGCTCGTTGGAGGTGCTCGGCATGGGCGCAGCGGGAGCCAAATACGGTCTCGCCAGCATGGGTTTGTTCGCGCTGGGTTCCATTCCTGCCATGCTCTTCGCGGCACTGGTCCTCGTGCCGGTGTTTTATGGAGCGGCATCGGCGCCGGGCGCACCCGTGCGCTCGATTCCCGAGTATCTGGGGCTGCGCTTCGACCAGAAAACGCGGGCGCTGAATGCCGTTTTGTTCACGGCTATGGGGTTGTTCAGCGCGGGGATTTCGCTCTACGCAATGGCGCGGGTCATCGCGGCGCTGCACCTCTTCGATACCGTGGCCGGCAGGTTGAATCTGCCGCCCGCGGGCGCTCTGCTGCTCTCGATGGCGTTGCCTGCGGTGCTGGTGCTCGGTTACGTGCTGCTGGGAGGGCTGGCGGCAGCCATGTACAACCAACTGCTGCAGTTTTGCCTGCTCGTGGCCGCGCTGTTGCCTGTGGTGCTGCTGGGATTGAAGCGGGCTGGAGGATGGAGTGGCATGAAAGCCGCGGTCCCGGAAGGATTGTTACGCGGCGCGGCGCACACCGGCATGCACCCTCTCGGCACGGTGGGATTGGTGCTCGGCGTCGGCATAGTGCTGGGCGGTAGCACCTGGTGTACGGATTTCCGGCTGTTGCAGATGGCCATGGCGGCAAAAAATGCGGCTGCGGCACGGAGAGCCCCGCTTGTTGCCGCGGCCCTGCGCATTTTTGTCCCGTTGCTGCTCATCCTGCCGGGTTTGCTCGCCCTGGGGCTGCCCACGCCGCGCACCACCATCGTGATCCACAACGAAACTGGCGCCATTTATCACGAAATCACCGTCGTGCCGCCGGCGGTGGAAGCGGGCCGGGGAATGGTTCCCGCTAAAGCTGACGCCGCCGGCCAGCCGGTAAAAGGCGCGGACGGCCAGCCAGTTCTGGACTATGCGATGGCCATGCCCAATATGCTGCTGCAGTCTTTGCCCTCGGGACTGCTTGGCCTTGGGCTTGCTGCGCTGCTTGCCTGCCTGATGAGCGGCGTCGCGGCCACCCTGACGGCGTCGAACACCGTCTTTGCCTGCGATATCTACCAGGCGTTTCTCAAGAAAGACGCGAGCGACAAACAGATTCTCAAGGCTGGCCGCTGGGCGGCTTTAGGAGGCATGGTTTTGGCCGTCGCCGCGGCCTGCGCGGCCATGCGTTCGAACGACTTGCTGGACGCAGTGGTTCTGGTCTTCGCGGTGGTGAATGCGCCGCTGTTCGCCACCCTGCTGCTGGGCGCACTGTGGAAGCGCGCCACCGGGCACGGCGCGTTTGCGGGACTCATCGCGGGACTTGCAGCGGCGATCTTGCACCACGGCATCGCGCTGCCCCGTGGCGAGCAACCGGGCATTCACGGTGGATGGATCAAGGTGCTGCATCATCCCGCGAGTGACATGGCGCTGGGATTGGGAACCGCAACTTTTGCCTTCGTCGTGAGCCTTCTTGTGACCGTGGGCGTCAGCTTGTGCACCAGGCCGCGGCCTGAAGCAGAACTTGCCGGACTGACGATCAGGACCGCTGCGAAGGAGCAAACGCAGGGCGCGTGGTGGAAGCGGCCGGAAATCATTGCCGCCGCGGTGATTCTGCTGGCGGCCATTGCGGTGAATTTGATGTTTCTGTGAGAACCGGGAATCGGGATTTCCCACCCTTTCGCACAAAACGCGAAAGGATGGGGCACGGGATGTTCGTGCTGATTTGAGGGGGCCGGTCGGGATTTGTGCTTTCCCACATCTCCTAAGCAACTTGCCTTTAAGTTGTTTAGAATCTACACCGGCCAAAGCCGGTTCCTTGCTCAAAATCGAGATGTGGGGCACCCATTTTTCGTGCTGAGTTGAAAAGAGGAATCATGGCTAAGAAGGCGACAACAGATCTGAAGACGAAATCGGCGGTCGGTCCCACTATCAAACCAGTCATTCATCCCACCGTCAAGCCAACCACAAATCCCATCATCCATGTCGACGCGCGCATTGCTGCCGGCATGTTCTTCACGCTGACAGGGACCATCCTCTCCGCGTTCGGCCTCTCTACGCGCCACCGCATGGACTTGTATTCAAAGAGTCTGGGGATCGATGCCAACCTGTGGTGGGGATTGGCGCTGCTGGTTTTCGGAATCGCGATGCTCGCTTTCGGCCGTCGCGGGCAGATGAAAATGGATCAAGCCGGGAAGTAGAAATCGGTTCTAAGTTCTCACCTGGATCGTGTCGTCAGCGGTGATAGTGAGGCCGCCGATGGCGCGTGTCCACTTACGGGAATCATTTTCATTTCGACGCTAACCGATTTGACCGGCGAAAGCGGTGGATTGCTATTCGCACTCATTTAAGACGGTCTTTACGCGATGGCCGGTAGACTTGAGATGAGTGATGAAGCGGAAAACCATCGCACATTACGAGATTACGCGGCGGCTGGGCGCAGGCGGAAGTGGCGTGGTCTACGAGGCCAACGACACGCTGCTGCAGCGGCCTGTGGTGCTGAAAATGCTGCACACCGGCACGCTGTCGGCCGAACAGATGCGCACCACAGTGCTACGCGAGGCGCGTCTCGCGTCGGCCATCGAGCATCCCAATGTGTGCGGCATCTACGAAGTGGGTGAGAGCGGCGACGAAGCCTACATCGCCATGCAGTATGTGCCGGGCCAGCCACTGGACAAGCTCATCGAGCGCGGGCCGGCGAGCGTGCAGCTGGTTCTCTCCGTGGGCATCCAGATTGCAGACGGGCTGCAGGCCGCGCATGCGCTGGGCATCTTTCACCGCGACCTCAAGCCGCAGAACGTGATGCTGACCGATGGCGGCCTGGTCAAGATTCTCGACTTCGGGCTGGCGCGACGCCTTCCTCCTGAAGACGCGCGCTTCGATCCGTCGAAACCGGCGCTGGCCAAAGATGCGTCAGTGGCTGCCACCTACACCGCGCGCGGCGGCACTATCCGTTACATGGCGCCGGAACAGTTTGTCACCGGGCACTCCAGCGTGCAGTCCGACGTGTGGGCGCTGGGGGTCATTCTCTACGAGCTGGCGAGCGGCAGGCATCCGTTTGCGCGCCCCGATGCCGAGGATTTCCAGGCCATTCGTGCCGCCCAGTTCCTGGATCCGGCGGATTTGAGCGAGATCGTCCCGGGAATTTCGGCGGAGCTGAAGAGCGTGATCATGGCCTGCCTGGAAAAAAATCCTGGGGCGCGCACGGCATCGGCCGCGGAAGTACGGGAAGGCCTCAAGACCATCATGAAGGCGCTGCGCATTGAGACCGGCACCATTCCCGGCGAAGCGGCGGCCAATTTGCCGGCCACGGCCGCGGAGGCGGAGAAGCGCACCACGGGATTGCTCTCGATGCTCGCGGAGCGCTTTCGCGAGTCAGCGGGCGAGCGCGCGGCGCAGAATTCGTTGGTCGTTCTGCCCTTTGCCAATGTTGGCACTGCAGAAGCAGCTCCGCTCTACGGTTACGCGCTAGCCGATGCCATTGCGGCGCGGTTGGCTCGCATTCCCTCGCTTGTGGTGCGGCCCTCGAGCGCCCTCATGCAACTGCCCATCGCGCAACTGGATCCGCTGGCCGTGGGACAAAAGCTGCTGGTCAAGTTCGTGCTCGCTGGCAGCTTTGTGCGCTCGGAAAACGGTTTCGACCTGAGTTGGCAGTTGCTCGATGTGGCCTCACAGAGTGTGCGCTCGGGCGGGTCGATTCGCGTTTCTTCGCTGGATTTGATCGCGGTGCAGACGGAGATTTCGAACGAGGTCTTCGCAACACTGCAGGGCATGGGCGCTGCGGAAGGAATTAAGGCGGTGCAGAGCGGACCGGGAACTGGGGCGGCGCGTGGCACTTCGCGTGACGGCTCGCTGCCGGGGCCTGTAAGCGAAAAGTACCTGCAGGGGCGGGCACTCCTCAGTTCGTTCATGGTGCGCACTGGTGCGCGCGCCGACCTGGACCGCGCGCATGCCCTTTTCTCGAGCGTCACCGCCACCGACCCCGCGTTTGCCGCGGGATGGACCGGGCTGGGCATCGCCCAACTGCAGTACGCGCGTCACGGCTTTGGCGGGCAGATTCACGTGATGCGCGCGCGGCGTGCCTTCGACGAAGCTCTGAAGCTCGATCCGGCGTCGACCGAGGCCAATCTCTACCGCATTTATATGCTGCTCTCGCGCGGCGAAAAGGAGTCGGCGCGACACGGCATTGCCGGCTTGCTGGCCAGCGCGGCCAACGACTGGAACGTGCACATGGTGGCCGGCATTGCGCTGCGCGGTGACGGCATGTACGACGAAGCGCTCGACGAGTTCGTCCGCGCGCTCAAGCTGAACCCGGCCAATGCCGCGATCCTCTACAACCATCGCGCTCGCGTGTATCACTATCAAAATCAGATCGAGCTGGCCGGCGATGAGCTGGAAAAAGGACTGGCGCTCGAGCCGCGCCACCCGCTGCTGCGCACGTCCGCCGGCTATCAGCAAATGCGGCTGGGCAATCTGAACGCGGCCATCGAGATTCTGGAGAGCGTGATCGCCGACGATCCCTCGCTGCGCATCGCCGTGCCCACGCTGGCCATCTGCTACGTGCAGGCCGGCGAGCGGGGCCGCGCCGCGCCGCTGCTCAAGGACGACACCCTGGCCGCGGCCGAGGCCGACAGCGAGATGGCGTACCGGCTGGCCACTTACTTTGCCGTGGAGGGCGACTCCAGCGAAGCGCTGCACTGGCTGCGTCGCGCCATCTATCTCGGCAACGAGAACTATCCCTGGTTCCAGAAAAATCCCGCGTGGAACAACCTGCGCACCAACGCCGACTTCGAGCGTATCCTCGAGGATCTGAAGAAGAGCTTCCGCAAGAATCAGAAGACGTGGAAGCGATTGCTAGAGGAAGTGCCGGCGGAAAAGTAGAGCGCATCCCGGCGCGCGCCGGTTATGTTTCCCACGGATTGAGAATCTTGACCCCGGTGTGCGCAAAATGGGAGACGTTGCGCGTGACGACGGTCATGCTGTGCACGAGCGCAGTGGCGGCGATGAGGGAGTCGCGGTAGGAGCAGGGATCCGGTACGTGCAGGGCTGCGCATCGCAGAGCGACCGCTGTGTCCACCGGCAGAATGCGATCCGAGAAGGCGCGCATTACATAATCTGTTAGCCAGGATCGAAGAGCAGAAGCTTGCACTTGATCGGTTCGCTGCTTTTGAAGAATCCCCATCTGCAACTCGAAGATGCAAATCACCGAGAGATAAAGGCTCGATGGAGAAACGCTTCGCGCCCAAGCGACCACTTGTGGATCGGATTCGCGATTTCTCCTGGGCCGCAGCTCGGAGAGTACATTGGTATCGAGCACGTACATCAGGAGAAATCAGCTGGCACTGGATACTCGTCGCCGAGCCGCAGTGGCTCGAAGTCGATCTCCGCAATCCCAGGCATCGCCAGCATTTCGACAATCGACTTCTGTTTGCCCGTCAGTTTTTCATATTGCTTGATGGAGAGCAGCACATGCGCAGGCCGTCCGCGATCGGTAATAAAGACCGGACCCTTTCGGGCAGCCCTTTTTGCGCGAGCGGTGTCCTGATTGAGTTCGCGGCTCGAAATGGTTGTCATTGCCATCGCCGGCCTCCTGGTAGCAACGTTACTACATTGTAGCACGGAAGCGAAAGATTTGCTGCATTCAGAAATTAAGGAATGCGTTCATACGGAACATATTCCGGCTCCCACACATACGCGCGCAGCGTGTCTGCGAGGCTCGCTTCATCAACGGCTTCGGCCACGCCGTCGGCAATCGCCTGCATGCCCACGGCCTCGGCCACCGCCAGGCTGGTTTTGCGCGCTTCGGCGACGGGCGGCAGAAGCGGCGCACTCTTGTCTGTGCGCGCTGGCGACAGTCTGGCTAACGCTTTGGCGGCGGCCATAATCATGCCGTCGGTCACGCGCCTGGCGCGGGAGACGAGAATGCCGAGGGCAAGACCGGGAAAAATATAGGAATTGTTGACCTGGGCGATGCGGATGGATTTGCCGTTGACTTCGACTGGAGCGAAGGGGCTGCCGGTGCCGACCAGCGCGCGGCCGTCGGTCCAGCGCAGCAAGTCGGCGGGTGCAGCTTCGGATTGCGACGTGGGGTTCGACAGGGGAAAGATCGCCGGATGCGGTGTGTGCCGCGCCATCTCGCGCACAATCTCTTCAGTAAACGCGCCCGGCTGAGCGCTGACGCCGGCCAATACCGTGATCCCTGCGTTGCGCACCACGTCGAGAAGCGATAGTTCTCCGCTGTCGGTGCTTGACGGCGAAAGTTTCCACGCCGCGATGTCCTTGCGCTTGCGCGCCAGCGCTTGCTGCTCGGGGCGAATCCCCTTGCCGCCTTCCACAATCAGGCCGAAATGGTTGAAGGCGTAGATGCGTCTCCGCGCCTGCTCCTCGCTCAGTCCTTCTTCCCTCATGGCGGCGATAAGAAGGTCCACGATGCCAATGCCCGCTGACCCGGCGCCGAACATGGCAATGGTGTGCTCGTGGAGCGGAATTCCCGTGGCATTGACGGCCGCAAGCAGGGTCGCGGTCGTCACCGCCGCGGTCCCTTGAATGTCGTCGTTGAAGGTGCACATGCGGTCGCGATAGCGCTCCAGCAGCCGCGCTGCGTTGGCGCCGGCAAAATCTTCCCATTGCAAAAGGATGTGCGGCCAGCGGCGCTCCACAGCACTCACGAAGGTCTCGACAAAATCGTCGTAGTCCTGTCCGCGGATTCGTTGGTGCTGCCAGCCGACATAGATGGGATTATGCAGCAGCGCTTCATTATCCGTGCCTGCATCCAGCAGGATGGGCAAACAATGTTCGGGCGGGATGCCGCCCAGCGCCGTGTAGAGCGCCATTTTGCCGATGGGGATGCCCATGCCGCCCGCGCCTTGATCGCCCAGGCCCAGGATGCGTTCTCCGTCGCTGACCACAATGCACCGCACCGCATCGTAGCGGGGGTTGGAAAGGATCCGTGGGATGCGGTCCCGGTCGGGACAGCTGAGAAAAAGACCGCGCGGTTTGCGCCAGATCTCGGAAAAACGCTGGCAGCCCTCACCCACCGTCGGCGTGTAGACGATCGGCAGCAACTCCTCGGTGTGCTGGGCAATCAGCGAATAGAACAGCGTCTCATTGCTGTCCTGCAGGTCGCGCATATTGCTGTATTTGTCGAAGGGGGTGGGATGGCTGTCGAGATAGCGCTTGCGGCGCGCGCCCTGATCTTCCAGCGTCCCGATGTGCGGCGGCAGCAGGCCGTGCAACGCGAAAGCGTCGCGCTCCGCCTCCGTGAACGCCGTCCCCTTGTTGAGGCGCGGGTTCATGAGCAGATCGAGTCCGGTGAGAGTGGTGCGAATCACGGGACGGTCAGCGCGGCCGGGCGAAGGGGTTGCGGAACTCAAGACACTCCTCTCCTTTGACAGCTTGAGAATAAGATACGAGATCGCTTATGCAAACGTGATGAAAACCATTTCCGCTCCGGTGCCGACGCGCAGGGGAGGGCCCCAGGTTCCGGCGCCGGTGGAAGTGTAGACCTGGAGTGCGCCAAAACGATGCAGGCCGCTGGTGAAACGGCCGTAGACGCTGTTCGTGATCCAGGTGAAAGGCAGAAACTGCCCGCCGTGCGTGTGGCCCGAGAGCTGGAGGTTGAAGCCTGCTTGCTCCACAGTCGGCAGACGCGTGGGTGCGTGGTTCAGCAGGATCGAAGGCCGCGCGCGGTCGAGACGCATACCGTCGAGCGCGGTTTTCATGCGCAGCGGCGAGGAGGAGTTGTGATAGAACACGCCCGCCACTTGCACACCGTCAATGGTCACAAGTTCGTTGCCGAGGACGCGAATTCCGGCGCGGGTGATGGCCTCAATGTAATGCGACGGATCGCCAAATTCCTCGTGGTTGCCCGTGGAAAAGTAGATGCCGAGCGGCGGCGTGAGCTGCTTGAGCGGCGCTACCAGCCGATCGAGGTTGGCTTTTGTGCCATCGAAGAGATCGCCGGGAAGAAAGACTACGTCAGGCTGGAAGGATTGGACCTTGGCCACGAGGCGGCGGCAGAATTGCGCGCCATTGATCGGTCCGAGGTGCAGATCGCTCAACAGCACCGCGCGCCGGCCGCGCCAGGCCGCGGGAAGATTTGGCAGCTCGACCGCGATGCGGCGAATGCGAATGACGCGCGCGTTGAAGAGGCCGTAGAAGCCCATGAGGGCTGCGATCGCGTAAAGGATGCCCGTGATAAGCGGGCGCCCTGCAGCGTGATGGGCCGGAACATGCGCCAGCCAGAGCGCAAACCAAACCATCCAGGCCAGCAATGACGCCCAGAAAAAGAAGTTGAAAAAGCCAAGCCAGACGGCGGCCAGCCAGTAAACCAACCGGACGGCAAAATTGGAAAAGCGAAACGAGAGCAGCGACGCAACCACGAAGCTGAATGCCAGCACCAGCATGGCCGCGTGCAGGTCGGCCACGGCAGCGGGAGTGAGACCGGGCCAGAAGGCGATCCAGGTGGAGAAAACCAACCAGTGAGCGAGATAGAGAATGACCTGAATGACGCAGATTGCCAGAGTTGGCCAGGCTTTCAAGCAGAGCTCCTTCTACACATGATTGCATGAGTAGCGCAGCCCTCGCGGGGCGGCGGGCAACTGATGCTAAGACCAAATGATTTCGTACCACGCTGGGTGAAGCGCGGGTCTGGAGACCCGCACTACAGCCGGTCCGGAGACCGGCGCTACTCCGGCAAAGCCACAATCGAGCGGTCGCGGCATCAGCGGTCACGTGAAACAATCTTTTCATGAAGGGCTCCAGTTCTTGCGTGAAGCGCCGGGGCGGCAACGCGCTGGGAATCTACGTCTCCATTCCTTTTTGCCGGTCGAAGTGCACTTATTGCAACTTCGCGTCGGGCGTGTTTCCGGCCTCGGATCACGCGCGTTACGTGGAGCGGTTGATCGCGGACCTGGCGGAAGCAAGAGCCTGGGCCGGGAAGATGGGTGTGGAACTCCCGCGGCGCGTGGATACGGTTTATCTGGGCGGGGGAACGCCGTCGTCGCTGGCTCCGGAGCTCGTAGCGCAACTTTTCTTGAGCCTGCGCGCGGAGTTCGATCTCGATGCGGATGCCGAGATCACCATGGAGTGCGCGCCGGGGCAGCTGGCGGACGCAACCCTGGAGGCGATGGTGGCCGCGGGTGTGAATCGCGTAAGCCTGGGCGTGCAATCGTTCGTCGACAGCGAGGCGCACTCGAGCGGTCGGCTGCACAGCCGTGCGGTGGTCGAGGCGGATCTCAAGCGGCTGCGCGCGGCCGGCATTACCAACCTGAACGTCGATCTGATCGCAGGCTTGGCCGGGCAAACCTTCGCGTCCTGGGAGGAGTCGCTCGAGGCTCTCATCGCGTCGGGGGTCCCTCACGCCAGCGTGTACATGCTGGAGGTGGACGAGGACTCACGCCTCGGTCGCGAGTTGCTGAAGGGCGGAGCGCGCTATCGCGCCGGGCTGGTGCCGAATGATGACGCTATTGCGCGCATGTACGAGCGGGCACTCGAGCGACTTGAAGCGGCGGGGCTGCGGCAGTACGAGATTTCCAATTTCAGCCTTCCGGGATTCGAGTCGCGGCACAATCTGCGCTACTGGCAGCGGCGACCGTATCTGGGCGTGGGACTGGATGCGTCATCGATGCTTCTTAGTGATTCGACCGTTGCCGTCCGGCGCAGCGAACGGCAAGAACGGGGCAACGAGGACGAGGGTTTCCCACCCTTTTCGCAAGAAACGCGAAAAGGATGGGGCACGGAAGATTTCGTGCTCCGCGCCACCACCACGGACGATTTGCAGGCGTACCTGGCGGGATCGGGGACCATGGAAACGTCACTACTCGGGCCTGCGCGACAGCACGAAGAGGCGTGGTTTCTGGGTCTGCGTACCAACGCAGGCGTGGACGTGGCTGCGCTGCGTGTGGAGTTTGGCGAAGAGTTGCTTGAACCCGCGCTGGAAACGGTGAGGCGTCTCGCCGAAGATGGGCTGCTGGTCTTCGACGGCGAGCGTGCGCGGCTCACTGCGCGGGGACGGCTGATCTCGAATGACGTCTTTCAGGAATTCCTTGACGTGGCTGCGGAAACAACAAACAGTTGGAGTTAAGGATTTCGGAGGGAGCAGGGGCCTTCAGGCCCCTGAAAACAGGTCAAAAGGAAACGGCCTTTAGGCCCGGGCCTCTATCGTCCGGCCAAATACAACTGTAGTATTAGACGACCTTCAGCAGCAAGAGCGTGATGTCATCATGCTGCTGCGCGTCGCCGACAAAGCGATCAAGATCCAACATGACGGTGTTCAGTAACGTCTGCGGCGCAGCCGCCAAATTGGCGTGCAGTACCGCTAACAGGCGCGGTTCGCCGTACTCTTCGGCGCGGGTGTTCTCCGCCTCCGTCACGCCATCGGTGAAGACAACGAGCCAATCGCCGGCTTCGAGCGTGACCGTTCCCGATTGGTAAGCGGCGTTCTGCTGGATGCCGAGCGGGATGCCACCCTCCTGCAAGCGCTCGATGGCTCCCGCCCGCCTGCGCAGGATGGGCGGGTTGTGTCCGGCATTCACGTAGCTCAGGGTGCGCGGCGCGGGTTCGTACTCTGCGATGAAGGCGGTGGTGAACCGGCGGCCATTCTGGCTGTTGCTGCATGCGTAGTTGTTCATGCGGCCCACCAGTTCGGTCAGCGGGCTCCCGGTGGCGGACAGGGTTTTCAGGCTGGCCTGGAAGGTGGCCATCAACATGGCCGCCGGCACGCTTTTGCCGGCAACGTCGGCAATGGCGATCAGGTAGTCGCTACCGGGCGATTGCGCGGTGTGGCGGGGAAAGACGTCATAGTAATCTCCGGCGACAGTGTTGGCGGGGCGCGTGGCAAACGCAATCTCCAGGCCGGGTACAGCGGGCGGCTCCGGCGGCAGCAGCCAGGCTTGGATCTCCTTGGCGATCTGCAGGTCGCGCTTCATGACCACGCGGTCTGATATCTCCAACAAGAGCAGTACCAGCAATAGAATGCCGCCCCAAAAGGCGCCGCTGGCTCCCAGGGAGTGCGTGTCGCTCTCCCAAAGAACATCTACGTCGGAAATCAGAAAGATCAGTCCGATCAGGAGCAGCAGGCGGCGCGCCGGAGTGAGCTTATCGAAGATGGCCCAGAGAAACTGCTTGGCCATCCAGATGAAATGCCTGACCCTTCCCCTTTCCGGCGGACGCGAGGTTTCGATTTCCATGGAATAAAGCCGGTAACTGGTGCGGGCATCGGCCTGGAATTGTTTCCACAGCTGGCCGAGCACGACGCCGTCGGTAATGCGCTGCCAGAATTTACGAGCGCGCTTCATAATGTCGTCGATCCGAGTGGCGTACCTCCGGCATGCCGGAAGCCTAATGCGTTGGACGAACTCCTGCGAAGCATGGCGGGATTATACGGTGTCTTACCAGGCAAGCAACTCATCGCCCGAAGTCGCGGAGAGAAACGTGACGGGCGACGGCAAAGGTTGAGGCGGGCCTCCGAAACATTGGATCGACTCGGGGCCGGCGGCCTTGGCCCACTCGAGAGCTTTTTCGGCTTCGCGCAGCACCACCACCGGCGAGCGGCCGTGGCTGACAGCGATACCGAAGCACGCGGAGAGGCGAATGGCTTCGCCAGCCAGGTGGAAGGGCGTGGCAAACACCTCGGCGCGCAAGCGCTCCGAAAGAGTCATGGCATTGGCCGGGGCGCACGAGGGCAACGCAACAAGAAATTCATCCATGCCCGGCCGGCCCAGCACGTCGTAGCTGCGCAGCAGGGCCGCGGTGCGGCTGGCCACCTGGCAAAGCAGTTCGTCGCAGGCATCCACACCGAGCCGCGAGTTCCAGTGACCGAAGTCGTCGATATCGAACAGCACCAGGCACATTGTGCTCTGGCTGCGCTGCACGCGGTCGGTCTCGCGAAACAGCATGGCGAGCAGGCTTTCGCGATTGTAGACGCCGGTCAGGCGGTCGAGTTGAGCGTTGCGCAGGGCAACATTTCGCAACGTTTCAAGCTCGTGCGCCATGCGCTGGTTGCGCAGCACCAGGTCCAGGCGCAACTGCCAGTAGGCAGACTCGGCAGAGCGCAGCACCAGGTCGTCGACGGCGCCCTCGGCGAGGCGATCGATCCACTCCTGCGTCACCGTGTCGGCGATGAGGACGATGGGCAGGCGCGCGCTTTCGGCCTCGGCGCGGACAGCGGCCAGCAGTTGGCCCATGGGCATGCCGGGCAATTGCGCGTCGAGCAAAACCAGACTGAGAGGGCGCGGGCCCGAGATGGAAGCCAGCGCGGCGTGCGCGGAAAGCACGATCTCCACCCGCGCTCCGGCAGCCAGGAGCGTGGGCTCAACGGCAATCAGCAGGTCCGTATCCTGCGATGCGAGGAGAAAAGTGGGCTGAGCGTGAGCAGACATCCGGAGGTATCCCCTACTCGATATATCGGCATAGATTAGAAAACATTTAGGAATTGTTGCCGAGATTGTGGGGCCGTTTGAATGACCTTCGAACGGATTCGCGCGCGAAAAGGTAATGTGTCCGCGCGGGGACAGCGAGAGTGTCCTGCGGAGTACAAATGCAGGTCCTTCGACTCGCTCGCTTCGCGAACTCGCTCAGGATGACCGAACTTTATTAAGGTTTGTGCTGTCCCACCCTTTCGCAGAAAACGCGGAAGGATGGGGCACGGAGATTGGGTGCCGGAACTAATCCACGAAATCCACTTGCGGAGCCATCGGGATCACGCCGCGCTCGTGACCCAGTTCCAGCAGCTTGCGAATGGCTTCGCGGCCGTCGGGGCCGTAATCGAGGGTGCGCTCGTTCACATACATGTTCACGAAGCGGCCGGCCAAGCCCGCGTCCAGGTCGCGCGCAAACTGCATCGCGTATTCCAGAGCCTGCTCGCGGTGGTCGAGGGCGTGATGGATGGAATCGCGCAGCGCCTTGGAGATGATTTTGTGCGCTTCAGCGCCGAGCGAGCGGCGGATGGCGTTGCCGCCGAGCGGCAGCACCAGTCCGGTGGTCTCGCGCCACCAGACTCCGAGGTCGAGGACCTTATAAAGGCCACTCGTCGAATACGTGAGCTGTCCCTCATGAATGATGAGTCCGGCATCGTACTTTCCCGCCTGAATTTCGGGAATGATCTGATCGAAGGGAACGACTGTAGTCTCGATGTCCGGGTTGAAGATCTTGAGCGCCAGATAAGCCGTAGTGAGCGTGCCGGGAATGGCGATGCGAATGCGGCCGAGGTCGGCGGCATTCATCTTGCGGCTGGAGACCACCATGGGGCCGTAGCCGTCGCCCACGCTGCCGCCGCAACCCATGAGCGTGTAATTCTCCTGCATGTAGGGGTAGGCGTGAAAGCTGATGGCGGTGACGTCGAAGAAAGCCTCTTCACGGGCGCGGCGGTTCAGGGTCTCAATATCGCAAAGCGTATGCGTGAAGCGATAGCCGGGCACGCGAATCTTGTTTGTCGCCAGGCCATAAAACATGAAGGCGTCGTCGGAGTCGGGACTGTGCGCAATGGAGATTTCCTTGACCGCGGGACTGGCGGCTCGGCTGGCTTTATCAGGCGTCTGAGTACTCACAGTAGGGAGAGTTCCTTTCAGCAACGAAGACTTCGCTAACTCATTGATTGGATGCGTTACGACCTTCATGGATTGGCGGTTTCCGGTTCATTTTTCATGGCATTGTCTTTCCGGGCATCGTGCGGATGGCAGCTCAGGGTTTCACTTCCAGGTCTGACTCCTCAGCCGATTCAATGGCCGCAGACGATTCGCTGCCCTGCCGGGTGCGTTGTTGCCGAATGTGAAGAGCCAAGCCAGCAGCCGCAAACAGCAGCGCCGCGAGCGAGACGAGAAGAACAATTAAAAGCCAGCGCATGGGACAGACTTCCCCAAGGATACCAGAGAGCGCGTGCGCGGACGCCGCACATTCTGCGCTCTGGAAAAAACTGTTTTGCTTACGCGACTTTTCCTTCAGGCTCGCGCAGGCTGGCATCGAGCCACGCCAGATAAGGATGACTGCCGGCCTCGACTGCAAGCACCAGAAATTCAGGCGTTAGGTAGCTGTGGAGCTCGTGCAGGCGAGCTTCCAGGGCAGGCAGCCGATCGGACGCGGTTTTCAGCAGCAGGAGGCATTCGGCGGAGGACTCGATCTGGTCCTTCCAGTGGTAGATGGAATGCGCGGCGGGCAGCAGGGTGGCGCAGGCGGCCAGCCGCTCCTCAACCAGCGCGCGGCCCAGACGCGCCGCTTCTTCGGAGCTGACGACAGTGGTCATCACAATGCGAGCAGATGACGTGGATTCGAGCATAAGGCCACCTCCCAATAAAAACATCGCTCAGAAACACTGTAAGCCCAAATCGGGTTTGGCGGAGCCAGCCGTTTTTTTGAGAGCGATGGCCCGGGAAAATCTTCGTTCAGAGAGTCGAAACGGGCGGAGCGCAAGGCGCGGAATCATTCAGCCAATTCGCATCACTGCGTTGGAGTGCTCGCGGCAGCGACGTCCAGTCTGATCTGATCGACCGGAATCTCCAGCGCGCCCACCTGGTCGCCCTCCTTGTCGTGCACGCCGAGGCGCAAAAAGAAGTTGCCCTTCACCGGAATGGCGATTTCTTCTTTCATCTGCAGCCCGGAGACGAGCAGCTCGCGGTACCGGTCGGCGGACACGTTCAGGGAAGCAGTCTCAATGATCGAATTCACCGATTCGCCGTCGGCGGTGTAGACAATCGCAACGAACTCGAAGGAGCCGTGGCGCATGCCGTCGGGTGTACGCGTGAATCGGGCCCGGTGCAGGTCGGCATCGTAGAGGATGGTGTAGTCGCGGAAGGGCTTGTGCTGCCACTCCGGCGTGAGGTAGTTGTCCGGTGGCATTACCGCATTCTTGTTGAGCTTCTCGGTGTTCGAATCCGCCTGGAGCCTGGCGCCAAAAACGATTTCCGTGGGCGGAATGGCACCCAGGCCCATGGCCGCATCGAAGCCGCCTTTGGACGAGTGATGAACCGTGGCGCCTAGAGCGGGGTTATTCGCCGTTGCGCCGGTGTCTTGAGTGCCGGCAGGCGGCTGGCCGTTTTCAGTCCCGCCGTTCTCTTGCTGTTCCGCCTCGGCGGCCTCGCGTTTTTCGATGGCCGCAATTCCGCTTTGCTCGCGCTTGTCGAGGCTGTACGCGTAGTAACCCTCCTTGTGCAGCAACTGCACATCGGGACGGTCCACCGTGATTTTGATTTTCCTGAATTCGCCGTTCCACTTTGTATTGCTGGTCGCGTAAGCCACCGTGTAATAGTTTGAACTGGTGCGAGCCACGTCGCCGATCACGCGCGTGAAATCGTTGGTGTTGTAATAGGCTTTCCCGCCGGTTTGCTCGGCGATCTCGTCCATATTTGCGTGATTCGTGAAGCCAGGGATTCCACCCATCCCGCCGCGCATGGCCGGCATCCCGCCACGCGCGGACGCCGCGCTGAAGCCGGGCCCTACCACGAGGCCGTACGTATCCACCGGATACACCGCGATGCGGCTCACGCTCAGCACGTCGGTCAGCTCTTTCGATTCTCCCTCGCTATCCGACACCGTCATGCCATCGCCGAACGGGTTGCCGAATCCCTGTCCCAGTCTCGTCATCGGGATCCGGCCGGTGAACCAGATAAGGTTTTTTCGTCCCGGATATCCAGCCAGGTAGCTCCCCATCATACGCATGCCGTCGCGCAAATTCCCCATCAGAACTCGGCGGTAGAGCGCATCGCCCGAAAAGTTGCGCGGCGCCGCCGTGGGCCTGGCCAGAGAAGGCATATCGCGCTTGCTTTCCGCGGCTGCAAGCAGCGCCTTGGGGTCCGTTGTGAAGCCCTGGATCAGGCGCATCTCGGTATCGAGCTGGAAGATGGCTACGGGCGGGCCGGGCTGCATATGCTTCAAGAAATTAATGAGCTGTTCGCGCATCACCATCTGCGCCTCGATGGGCGAGTCCATGGCGTCGAGTAACAGCACAATCGAGGCGTTGCTGTTGCGCACCGGCGTGTAGTTGGTGAAAGTGTTCGGCGGCAGATCAGGCAGCGACGTCAGCTTGCTTAGGGAATCTCTGCACAAGTCTGCAACCCGCGTCATATTTGAATAAACTATAAGTATGAAGCGAATGGCGCGTTTTCAGCAGTCACTTGCATCGCAAACGAGTTTTGCAAAGTATGGCCGCAAGAGCAAGCGGGAGCTGTTTCTCGACCAGATGAATCAGGTGGTTCCGTGGCCTGAGCTGCTGGCTTTGGTTGAGCCTTTTTACCCCAAGGCGGGCAACGGCCGCCAGCCGGTGGGACTGGCGATTATGCTTCGGACTTACTTTCTTCAACAGTGGTTCAGCCTGTCTGACCCGGGGATGGAGGAAGCCTTCTATGAGTCGCCTGTGCTGCGGCGCTTTGCCGGAGTCGATCTGGGCGTGGCCGCGGCTCCGGACGAGACCACGATCCTTCGTTTCCGCCATCTGCTTGAGGAACACGATCTGGGCGGCGAGATGCTGGACACGGTGAACCTCTACCTGGAAAGCAAAGGCATCCGCATCACCACCGGCACCATCGTGGACGCGACGATTATCCATGCGCCCAGTTCGACGAAAAACTCCAGTGGCGAGCGCGACCCGGAGATGCATCAGACCAAGAAGGGCAACCAGTGGTATTTCGGAGCCAAGGCGCACATCGGCGTGGATAGCAAGGAGACGGTGGTGCATTCTGTGACCACCTCGACGGCCAACGTGGCAGATAAGCATATGCTGCCCGACTTATTGCACGGCGAAGAGCGCAAGGTATGGGGCGATGGCGCATATCAGGGCCAGAGCGAAGCCATCCGCGCTGCCGCACCGAAAGCGCAGGATATGACTTGCCGCCGGACGAAATACAAGAACTATGTGGATGAAGAAGCCAAGCGCAAGAACACCACCAAGGCCCGAGTTAGAGCCAGAGTGGAACATCCGTTTCGCATCCTCAAGCGTGTCTTCGGATTTACCAAGGTTCGCTATCGAGGGATCTGGAAGAACCACCAGTGGCTGTGCGCGGCCTTCGCGCTGGTGAACTTGTACCAACACCGCAACCGGTTGGCCCCTCAAAAGGCGTAGTGTCTCCGGAGGCCGGAAGATGGCCTCAAGAGATCAAAAAGACACGCAGCAACCCGCCTCTCCCTACAGAAAACTGATTAAAAATCAAGAAATCATCTGCGGTCGAGTCGTCGCTACAAAATCACGCACCTGCGCAGAGGTTCCCTAGGTCGGCCGCGTCCATGGCATGATGCTCGTCGACCCGCCGGATGACCTGAGCCTCTCCTTCCTCCGTCACGCTGAAATCGGAAGGTTTGAGCCCGGTCACCGGCTGTCCGCTCTTGTCGATCACCAGCACATCGAGCAGAACCTCGCGGGCGGTAACCCGAAACGTGGGAGCTTCTGCAGGCGTGGGCGCGGGGGACTGACCGGGCCCGATCCCAACCGCAGCCGGCGGAGATTGCGCCGTTTGGCCGGCGGCAAGGAGGACGATCGTGCATGCAACGCAACCAATAATGGCAAACAAACTCAAAGAACGGAGTGCGGCACGAAGAGACATGAGAGCCCCCAGATTGGTAGGAATGTACGCGAAAATTATACGAGCCTCGTTGGAAACAGCAAGGCCATGGATGCGGACGCCGCTCGGGAAGGATCGGTTCCAGGTGGCAACGGGTCTTCATGTGGTGGATGTGAACAAGCGGTAGCGCCCCTTGGTCATGGCATGGGCGTCGTCACGAGTTTATCGAGAACGAGGATCTCCAGCCCGTGGATCGATTTGATCGCGCTGTCGTTCGTGAGGAATGCGGTCGCATCTGCAGCCAGCGCAGCCGCGAGTAGGATCGAGTCAGGAGTTTTCATCCCGTGAGCGGCGCGGAGGCGGGCCGCATGATCAGCGATCTCCGGCGAAACCGGGAGCATTTTCAGATTGGGCGCATTGAGCAGGATGTCGGAATACTCGCCCGCTAAAGCACGATCCCCACGCCGGTAGGGGTAAATAAGAACCTCGGTTAGAGTCAGGGTCGATGTGACGACATGAACTTCACCCCTTTGCATGGCCTCAAAGAACGGCCGGACTAGAGGTAGGTATTTCGGATGCCTCTCGATGAAGTAAATGAGCGGCGCGGTGTCGAGGCCTACGATCGTCCCTTTCAGCCTCTCTATCCATTCCATGAGGCGCGCTCGCGATTAACGTATTCCTGAGCGTCAATCCCTTCCCAGATTTCCTTTCCCAAGCCGCACAGTTCAAGAATGCTGCGAGGGGGCTCAGAGGGCGGATTCCGCGGGACGCGTGCCTCGAGCTCCTGAATCAGGCGCAACTGTTCTGCGGGGCTGAGCGAAACCGCCATTTTGAGAGCGGACTTGTAGGAAGCAGTAGCCACAGAAAACACCTTGATTTCATGATAGCTCATACGGAAACACGCTGGAAGTGCGGCCCGAAGACTTGCATGTCTGCGGCGAAACGGTGGCGCTGCAACTTGGCCGACCGGGGCCGAGTGTTGCAGTATGGTCCTTGCGGCCGTAGCGATGCGGTCGCGCGTGGAGAAAAGCATGAGCACAGCAATCAAATTTGGCACTTCCGGCTGGCGAGCGATTGTTGCCGACGAATTTACAGTGGCCAATATCCGCCTGGCGGTTGGCGGCATTGCCGAGTACGTGAAGACCATGCCCGCGCCGCACCGGGTGTTAGTGGGTCGCGATTCGCGCTTTCTCGGCGAGAGCTTTGTGGCGGAGGCGGCGCGCGTGTTGGCCGCGGCAGGCGTCACACCCGTTGTGATTCCCGAGGCCGCGCCCACGCCAGCCATCGCCTATGCCGTTCGCACCCTCAAAACCTGCGGCTCCATCAACTTCACCGCATCGCACAATCCGCCGGAGTACAACGGCATCAAGTACTCCACGCCCGACGGCGCGCCGGCGCTGCCTGAGGCCACCAAGCAGATCGAAGCGGCGGCAGAGAAGATCGCCAGCGGCGGTGGCAGCGGCATTCCCAGCCCCTCCCCTTCCGGCTCCCCGACAGAGAAATTTGAAACCGTCGACGTGAAGCCTTCGTTCCTCAAGCGGCTGGCTGAGCTGGTCGATCTCAGGGCCATCGCCAAGTCGGGCATCAAGGTAGTCTACGACCCCTTTTGGGGCGCAGGGCGCGGCTATGCGTCCGACCTGCTGCGCGAAGCCGGTGTGCCGGTTGAGACCGTGCACGACTACCGCGACGTGCTCTTCGGCGGGCACGCGCCGGAGCCCGACGACCATCTGCTCGGCGAAGCCAAACGAAAAATGAAAGAGATCGGCGCATCGCTGGTGATCGCCGTCGACGGCGATGCGGACCGCTTCGGCATCGTGGATGGCGACGGAACCTTCATCCAGCCCAACTACGTGATCGCCCTGCTCTTCGATTACCTGGTGGAGACGCGCGGCTGGAAGAACGGCGTGGCCAAGAGCGTTGCCACCACCAATCTGGTCAACGCGCTGGCTGATTATTACAAGGTGCCGCTCTATGAGACGCCGGTGGGCTTCAAGTATATCGGCGAGCTCATCATCGCCGACAAAATCGCCATCGGCGGCGAGGAGTCAGCCGGGCTCACCATCCGCGGCCACGTGCCGGAGAAGGATGGCATCATCGCCGGCCTGCTCATTGCCGAGATGGTGGCCACGCGCGGCACCAGCCTGGGCACGCAACTCAAGGCCCTTTTTGCCAAGGTTGGTTCCTTCTATCCCGTTAGAGAGAACTTCCACTTGACCGCGGAGCAGAAGGCCGCGTTCACTGAGAAGTTGAAGGCCGATCCCAGGGAGCTGGGCGGGCGCAAGGTTACGAGCGTAGTTCGGACTGACGGGCTGAAGCTGATCCTCGATGATGGCTCGTGGGTGTGCTACCGGCTTTCCGGCACCGAACCGGTGGTGCGCGCGTATACCGAGGCGCGCAACCAGCACGAGATGGAAGCCCTGCGCACGGCGGCCGAAAAATTTGTTCTCGGCTCATAGTGGATTGAGGTTCGATGCCGCAAGAAACCCCGAAAATAGGCATGGCCGCACCCGGCGCAACGCCGGCGCCGCTCAGCAAGCGCACTCTCATCTGGGCGCAACGGCTGTGGCGGCCGGCAGGAACCATGATCGCGGTGGCGCTTGCGCTGCTCGTCACGTGGCATGTCATCTACGGGCGGCACGGCGTCTCCGTGTGGCAGCAGAAACGCGCCGAAGACCGCGCCCTCCAGCAGGAAATCAGGAGCCTGCAACAGGAAAACGAGCAGATGCGCCAGCAGGTCCAGCGCCTGCAGTCGGATCCAGAAGAGATTGAGCGCGAGGCGCGAGAAAAACTGCATTACGCCAAGCCCGGCGAAGTGATCTACAATTTGCCCGCGCCGCCACATGGGCAACAGCCAGCGGGAAAGTAAGCTTTTAGCTTTCTCGTTCCCTTGGTCCCTGCTTTTTTCAAAAATCGATGTGTGCGCGTATGGTCGACACGTACACTGGACCGCGATCGCGATTGTACCCGGGATTTTCAATCTGCGACCCGCCGACCATTCCGTAGAGTCCGTGCCAAAGATGGGCGTTGTAATACCACTCGAGAATATTCTCTCGCCCATACGTCAGGTTTCCGTCGCCCAACAGGAAGCCCCGTCCGCCGTAGTGAAGATAATTCTGATGGTCGCGTTTGATGGCGTTGGAGACAAAGGCCACACCCACTTTGTCGTTCGACCGATGCCAACTGTGGCCGCTGTAATCGCCGCCAAAGAGAATCGTCTGCCCGACCTCGGTGTAAGCAAAGGATTCGTGCTGATCCTCATTCCATCCGAAGCGCGCAAAAAGGCGCAGGCTGTCGGTTACTTCCTGTTCGGTATTCAGGCCAAAGCCGTACTTCACGGCGCCGAAGCGCTCGGTCTGCGTGATTTCAGGCGTGGCAATCTTGCCTGCCAGATACTGCTGCACCGACTCGCGGTAATCGCCCATGTGCGCATGATTCACATAGCTCAACACGCGCACCGCGCCTTCGCGCTTGGAGTTCAGTAAAGGCGCGAACAGACCCTTGCGCAATTCGAACTCCCAGTTCTGCCCGTTGGCGCGGCTGAAGGCCCAATCAAGGTCGATGCCGTTGGCAACCGTCGGCATGGCTGCGATGGCGTAGCGCGCCGACCAGACGCGGTCGTCGTACTCCAGAATTCCACCCACGGTGTAGCCGCGCGTATCCGCCGCGTAGTCCCATGCACCGTTGTTGTCGATGGTCCAGTTGGTGAACTGCAAATGACTGTCCGTTCCGACGGAGTTCACATCGAAGGTGTCCGGCAGGCTCATTTTGCCGATGCGAATCTCGAAGCGACGCACGGGAACTTTAGTCGCCAGCGCGAACGGCCCGCGCTCCTGGTCGGTCATTGCGTCCGTCAGGCCGATGATCTCATGGATTTCGCCGTGCGAAAGATAGGGAACAATGCTCAAGTTGGGGTCGCGAACTACGTCGAGGTTTGTCTCGCCTGCCAATCCCAGCGCCTGGGAAATGCCGCGCCCGCCGGCATTCTCAAAATCGACAATCAGATCCGTGTTGTAGCGCGTGTTGGCGCGCAACTGATAACCCAGATAAAGCGTCGCCACCTCAGAGGCTTTGGTTTCAACATCATCAATCAAGCTGTTCACGCCCTGGTAGGGCGAATGAAAATGCCCGTGCACTTGAAAAATACTGTTGGCCTGGCCGGAGACCCAGTAGGGAGCCGTGGCCGAGTGCGGAAACATGGTGAGCGTTTCAGCTGCAGGTGGTGCGGCTGGCCCCGCGCCTCCGGCGCTCCCCTCCGCGGCCCAATCGGTCCCGCTTGCTGCCACCTCGATATGGATGGAACCCGCCATAGGCGCCATGAACAGACGCGGAGCCTGCTCCCCTCCGGCGCTCACCTCCGCACACTGCGGCTCCGGCGCGGAGGGCAAGCCGGCAGCCTCCTGCCCAACCGCCAGAGTTCCCGTAAACAGAAAAGCACAGGCCGCAATGGCCAGCACGAGGAGCCATGGGTTGGAGCGTCGGATGGGCATAGAATAGTGGGGAGGCAACTATACCCCTACTGGGTTAATACCATACCCCCGATGGGTATTGTCAAGCGAGGAATTCCTGCCATGTCGCATCAGGAACGGGAAAAGGTAAAGCTGCTGCAACGTGTGAAAAAACTGCGCGGTCAACTCGATGCCGTGGAGCGCACACTCTCCAGCGACGAGGACTGCGGCGATCAGTTGATGCTGCTGGCTGCGGTTCGTGGAGGCGTCAACAGCCTGATGGCCGAAGTGCTGGAGACGCACATACGTTTCCATCTGGTGGATGGAGCTAAGGAGCAGATTGCCCCCGAGCTGGCCGAGGACCTGATCGACTTGGTGCGCGCCTATCTCAAATAACGCGCCTGTCTCAAGTAATTTGATCCGCGTCATAAACATTGGATGCCAAAAGGAGCGCACCGAGTGTGCGCCGCTTGGCCATGGTTCATGCCTATCCTAGCGGTTTGGTTGCACCGCAATTGTGAATCCCCGTTGAATGCTCGCGGCCGCTGCGCGCAGTAAAAAAGCTGGTGCCGGGAGCCCTTAGCCAAAGGCGGGAACACAACGCCAGGGGCTACAAGCTACCGGCTACTGGCTGGCTAGAAATCCCTCAGCAGTTGATGCCGGCTTTGGCCAGAGCCTCTTTCAATCCCTTCATACTGACGCGGCTTGAAGCCTCGGGCGTCCCGGCGCCGCGCCAGTGCGTCTCCAGGCTTACTGCGTAGTGATAGCCATCGTGCTGGAAGGCGCGGAACTGCCCCACCCAGTCAATAATGCCGCCGCCCACGGGCGCCCATTCAGCTTTGCCGTCGGGTTTCCGTATTGTGTCCTTGCAATGGCAGTGGCCGATGCGATGTTTGGGCAGCAGTTTGTAGTCGTCGGGATAGGGCGTGTCATTCGGGAAGGTCGCGGAGTTTCCCGGATCCCAATTGAGCATGAAGTTGGGCTCGCGAATGGCGGCCAATGTTTCCGCTCCCTCTTTGCCGCTGCCAGTGTTGCATGCCATCTCGTTTTCGAGCAACAGGATCAGGTCGTGCTGGGCGCAGGTCTTCGCCGCCCCGCGCAGCTTGTCGTTGATGGCCGCGCGATATGGCTTGGGATCGTCGAGCCGCCAGAAATCGAAGCAGCGGATGCGGTCGGTCTGAAAGGCCTTGCAGAGATCTATGCAGCGCTCGAGCACCGCGTCCTGCTGCTTGAAGTCGAAGTCGGCATGAAACTGATCGCGGCGCGGCCCCTCTTTTGACATTGGCGCACCTTGCCAGTGGACCTTAAAAAGCGGGCTGGCAATGTCGGTGACGCGCAGCTTGTACTTTTCCAGAATCTGACGGGCGCGATCCACCTCATCGGCGTTCAGGTCGGTTACATTCTTATTCCACATGCTGCGAATCTCGATCCACTGCAGGCCGAAGTCGTTAGCCGCAACCGAGCAGGCATGATCGAAGTCCGCGGAAATTTCATCGTTAATGACGGAGAGGCGGAAAGGACAGCTCATGCGCGCACCCCCAGCTTCTCACGCAGATATTGGAGGCTCACGGCGTTGGCCTCTTTGGGGGTCAGCGGATCGCCGTTCGGCACGCGATCGAGTTCCACCACGCCCCAGCCGCGGAAGTGAACTTCGCGCAGTGCGGCGATCACGCCGGGAAAATCGACGCGTCCTCTGCCCAACTCCACCCACTCATAACCATTCGGGTTATCCGCATTCTTCACATCCTTGAAGTGCATAAAGAGGATGCGCTTGCTGTACTTGTGAACGGCCGCAGCAGGGTCGCCGCCGCCCTCTAAATAGTGCGCGACATCGAGCAGGAGATACACGTAATTCGGATCGGAAGCCTGCAGAATGGCCTCGACGGCCTCGGGCGGCTGGCCGATCGAGTTCATGTGGTTGTGGAAGCCGAGACGAACGCCGTAATCGGCCATGCGTTTGCCGATCTCGGTGAAGATTTCGCCCTGCAGCTTGTACTGGTCCGCGGTAAAAGTCTGGCCGGGCTTTGAAGTGGCGCTGATCAGCTGCATATAGAGCCCGCCGGCCTCATGCACATACCGCGCATGTTGCAGGTGGGTCTCAAGCTGCTGTTGCCGCACCGCAGGATCGAGCAGCGTGGTCCCGCTCGAAAGCGCCACAAAAGTGAGCTTGTGGTCCGCGAGCAGATCGCGCAGCACATGGGGATCGGGATATTGATCGAGCGTGGGCGCGCGCAGCTGGATCCCGGCAAAGCCGTCGGCTGAGACGTCGTTGATCGCGTTGGCCGCGTTGTCGCCCCAGGTCATGGCAGCACAGCCGAGCCGAATCTCGGTCTCGCCGTGATGCACCGGCGTCTGGAAGGCTGACAGGTTCATGGGAGGGTAGAGCGGGCCGGCGACAGAAGCGTGCACCGCGCGCGGCAATGTCGCCAGCGCACCCGCGCCTGCCAGGGCGGTAAGAAATTCCCGGCGGGATGAAGACATAAGACAATTCCTCCGAAGATTCGGAGCGCTCGTGAACGGCGTTCCGGTTGCGGATGCGATTATAGACCGGCAGGACAACGGCTTTCAGACGCGGCAGCGCGCCCTGGCACGAATCCCGGCCGCCGCATTACTGCCGTGGATATTCTTTGGTGTGCCCAGTCCGCGTATTGGTCACCGAGAAACTCCCGTCAGGCAGGGCGACCACTTTCAACGCGTGGCCGTCTCCGTCGCCCTTGGGATTGGCAATCAGCCACTCAGGGCTGTTATGCGCGGCGTCGGAGTCCTCGGCCGTGTGCAGTTGCCACAGATCGATTAGCCCGGGGCTGTCATGCACAATTTGCCACGCCGCCGGCTTGCCGGCCTTGTGCGCGCCATTGTTCATAATGGCCGCGCGGGGATGCACGGCGTCGACGATGGCGCGCGAGTTCGACCAATCCATGCCGTGATGCGTGACCAGATAAAGATCAACCGTCCCGATAGGGTTGTTCGGGCACACCAGCGCCACTTCCTTCTTGCCGGTCAGGTCGCCGAGATCGAGAAACTTGAACTTTCCGAAGGCGACAAGGATACCGGCAGACCGCGAGTTTTCCGTGGGGTCGTCGGGCCACGCGTGCTCGCTGGCGCACCACGGGTTGGGCGCCGGTGCGATGCCGGGAACCACGCCAATGTGTTCGCCGTCCGCAGTAAGCACCACCACGCTCAGGCCGTCGATGGGGATGGTGTCGCCGGGATGCACGATGCGCCGCTGATGGCCCGCGATGGCCTTCAGGTAGGTTGCATAATTGTTGCGCGTGTCGGTGGCATCCTCGCGGTTCTCACCGTGGTCCAGGAACTCGCCCACTTCAACCTTTGCAACCAGCGCGGGCACGCCACCCACGTGGTCGTCGTGAAAGTGCGTGATCAGAACATGGTCGATGCGCTTGATGCCGGCATCTTTCATGGCGGCCATAATGCGCTCGGCGTCGCGGCCGTTGTTGCCGGGCCAACCGGTATCGACCAGCAACGACTCGCCGGAGGGCGCCACCAGCAGCGTCGACTGGCCGCCTTCGACATCGATGGAATAGATGAGCAGATGACCGGAGTCGGCTTGCGCGTGAACTGCTCGCGGAGAGGAAACCGAAAGCAGCAGGAACGCACAGGCCGCCAAGCTGGAAACAAGCCGCGCGATCAAACGAAATGAGCGAAACGATGGACACATCGAATAAGTCATGGCAACCGAAGTGTAATCCACCGGCAGGAGTCCGGAACAGTGCAAATATGTGGACTAAACGTCAATTTTGCGATCCCGGTGGTTCCTGCATAGGCCAATCTGCATCCAATTTCATGAAGATCATGGCTGCGAGAATCGAAGATTACGCGCTCATTGGCGACATGGAATCGGCTGCGCTTGTCGATCGCAGCGGCTCCATCGACTGGCTTTGCTGGCCCGACTTCTCATCCGCGGCTTGCTTTGCTGCGCTGCTGGGAACCGAGGAAAACGGGCGCTGGCAGATCGCGCCGGCCGAGGGCAAGTTCACTGCAACGCGCCGCTACGTCGCTCACACATTGGTTCTCGAAACCACTTTCGAACAAGACGGGGGCGCCGTGAAGCTGACCGATTTCATGCCTCCGAAGGGCAGGCATTCCGATGTCGTGCGCATGGTGCAATGCGTGCGCGGCACTGTTTCTCTGCGCATGGAACTGGTATTGCGCTTCGATTATGGCCGTACCGTGCCCTGGGTCACAGGCACCAACGACGGCATGCGAGCGGTTGCCGGACCCAACCTCGCCATTCTGCACGCGTCGGTTCTCGTGCGCGGCGAGAACCTGAAAACCGTAGCGGAGTTTATTCTGCGAAAGGGCGAACGCGCCTGGTTCACGCTCACCTACGGTGCGTCGTACGAGCCCGATCCCAAGCCCATCGACGCGCAGCGTGCGCTCAGCGTCTCCCTTCGCATCTGGCGCAGTTGGAGCCGGCGGCTCAAGTACGAGGGAAGTTATCGCGATGCTGTCGAGCGTTCTCTCATCACGCTCAAGGCCCTCACTTACCGGCCGAGCGGGGGTATCATCGCTTCGCCCACCACTTCGTTGCCGGAGCAGATTGGCGGAACCCGAAACTGGGACTACCGTTATTGCTGGCTGCGCGACACCACGTTCACCTTACTCGCGCTGATGAATGCGGGCTACTTCAACGAAGCTGAAGCGTGGCAGGACTGGCTGCTGCGCGCGCTGGCCGGCAGCCCGGACCAGGTGCAAATCATGTACGGGCTGAATGGCGATCGCCAGCTTGTGGAGTGGGAGGTGGATTGGCTCCCCGGTTACGAGGGTTCACGCCCGGTTCGCGTCGGCAACGCGGCGTCGTCGCAGATGCAGCTCGACATCTACGGCGAGGTGCTGGATTCGTTCTTCCACGCCCAGCACGGCATGAGGCGGCACAACGAGAACGACTTTCGCGTTCTGGCGTTGCTGCTGGAGCATCTGGCAGCCATCTGGCAGAAACCCGATCACGGAATCTGGGAGACGCGCGGCGAACCACAGCACTTCACCTACTCGAAGATGATGGCCTGGGTCGCCTTCGATCGCGGCGTGCTGCTCGCCGAGCAATTGAAGTACGACGCTCCCATCGAGAAATGGCGCTCCATTCGCGACTCGATTCATGAGGAGATTTGCGAGAAGGCCTGGAACAGGGAAAAGGACAGTTTTGTGCAGGCCTACGGTTCGAACGATCTCGACGCCGCTTTGCTGCTGATGCCGGTCGTCGGCTTCCTGCCGGGCAGCGATGCCCGAGTCAAGTCGACCGTGCGCGCCATCGAACGTGAATTGATGCGTGACGGCTTAGTGATGCGCTACAACACCGCCAAGGCGCGTGACGGATTGCCCCCGGGTGAAGGCGTCTTTCTGGCATGCAGTTTCTGGATGGTGGGCAGCCTGAAGGCGGTGGGCCGCGCGCGTGACGCCAAGGTGCTCTTTGAGAAGCTGCTCAAGCTGCGCAACGACCTGGGCCTGCTTTCAGAAGAGTATGACGTGAGCGGCAAGCGCTTTGCCGGCAATTTTCCGCAGGCGTTTTCGCACATCGCGTTGGTGAATGCCGCGTTCTATCTGCAGGATGGCAAGCGCGTGCGCCGCCGCGCCCATCGCAATGTGGGCCACAACGGCAGAACTTCGCGAACCGGCGTCTCATCAAAATGAAGCTTATTTCACATCGCTCGGAACGCGCGCCGCGCGGCTGATAGAATAAGAGTAGCCGCGCTGTGCGGCGCATGGCGTTTTTACTCCCCTCACCAACCCGAGGGCCCGCGCGGCCATACCCGACAGAAGGAAATCTTGAAGTTTTGAGCCAGACGATACGCAATATCGCCATCATCGCCCATGTGGACCATGGCAAGACCACGCTTGTCGACGCCATGCTCCGTCAGGCGGGTACCTTTCGCGCCAACGAGCAGGTAGCCGAGCGCGTGATGGATTCAAACGAGTTGGAGCGTGAGCGCGGCATCACGATTTTGGCTAAGAACACCGCCATCAACTTCGGCGGCGGCAAAATCAACATCGTCGACACTCCGGGCCATGCCGATTTCGGCGGCGAAGTGGAACGCGCGCTCGAGATGGTCGACGGCGTTATGCTGCTGGTGGACGCGGCCGAAGGGCCGCTGCCGCAAACACGCTACGTACTCTCGAAGGCACTCGAGGCCAAGCTGCTTCCCATCGTCGTCATCAACAAAATCGACCGACCCGACGCGCGGCCACAGGAAGTTCTGGATGAAATCTACGATCTCTTCATCGACCTCGACGCCGAAGAATCGCAGCTCGATTTTCCCGTGCTTTACGCGGTCGCGAAGGCAGGCACCGCGACCACCGATCCTGCGATACCCGGCACGGATTTGCAGCCGCTCTTCCGCGCCATCGTGGAAACCATTCCTGAAGCTACCGGCGACCCCGAAGGCACGCTGCAGATTCTGGTCACCAATCTCGATTACTCCGATTACTTCGGACGCATCGCCATCTGCCGCGTCTTTCAGGGCACGTTGCGCGTGGGCGACGAGGTCAACATCTCGCGCCGCGACGGTTCGCTCTACAAAACCAAAATCACCAAGCTGTTCACCTTCTCCGGCCTCAAGCGCATCGAGACCACCGAGACCACCATGGGCGACATCGTGGCCGTGGCCGGCATTGAAGGCATCACCATCGGCGAAACCATCACCAGCGTCGAGAACCCCTCGCCGCTGCCGCTCATCGTCATCGACGAGCCCACTATCGCCATCCAGTTCAACGTGAACACTTCGCCGTTTGCGGGCCGGGAGGGCCAGTACGTCACCAGCCGCAATCTGCGCGAGCGCCTAGAAAAAGAATTGCTCACCAACGTTTCGATTCGCGTAGAAGAAACGGGCTCGCCCGATGCATTCAAAGTGCTGGGGCGCGGTGAGCTGCAACTTGCCATTCTCATCGAAATGATGCGCCGCGAGGGCTTCGAGCTGATGGCTGGCCGGCCGGAGATCGTCACCCGCATGGTCGATGGCGTGCGCATGGAGCCGGTCGAGCACCTCACCATTGATGTGCCCGAGCAGTTCACCGGTACGGTGATTGAAAAGCTGGGACCCCGCAAGGGCGAGATGAACAAGATGCACAATCACGGCTCGGGCCGCGTGCGCCTCGAATTTCGCGTGCCCAGCCGCGGCCTCATCGGCCTGCGCTCGGAAATGCTGACTGAAACCCGCGGGACAATTGTCATGAATTCGCTCTTCGACGGCTACATGCCCTACCAGGGCGAAATTCCCCAGAGGCCTACCGGCGCGCTCATCGCAGACCGTTTGGGAAATACGACCACCTATTCGCTGAACGGATTGCAAGAACGCGGCATCCTCTTTGTCGGGCCGGGCGTCGAGGTGTACGAAGGCATGATCGTCGGCGAGCACTCACGCGACAACGATCTGGACGTGAACGTGGTGCGCGAAAAGAAGATGACCAACATGCGCGCCTCCACGGCCGACGACGCAATTCGTCTGGTGCCGTACAAGACGCTGAATCTCGAACAGGCTATCGAATTTATTGCCGATGATGAGTTCGTCGAAGTCACGCCGAAGAGTTTGCGTCTGCGCAAGAAAGTTCTGCAGCAGAACCGCCGCCCCAAGCGCTGGGAAAAAGCCGGAGCGGCGCTGTCTTAGTTTCGGGGGCCGATCAAATTGCGAGCCGCCCGTTTGCCTCGAGCACTCGTTCTAGCGCTTCCTCGGCTGTCGCACCCACGCTCGACAAATGCCCCATCTTCCGCCCCGAGCGTGGCACATGCTTCTCATATAAATGCAAACGCACGCCGGGTACTGTGAGCGCTGCGGGAAAATTCGGCTCACCGTTCAGCCATAAATCGCCAAGAAGATTGGCAATCGCCGTCGGCGTAATCAGCTCTGTCGAGCCCAGCGGCAAATTGGACACTGCACGCACCAGTTGCTCGAACTGGCTGGTCACGCATCCTCGCTCGCTCTGGTGATAGCTGTTGTGGGGCCGCGGCGCTAGCTCGTTGATCAGGAGTTCCCCGGCGCGCGTCACGAAAATCTCCGCGCAAAGCAGCCCCACGATGCCAAGTTTGGCCACGAGATCCGCAGCCATGGCTTCGGCGCGTGCTTCAAGCTCCGCCGAAACGCCGGCCGGCAGCACGCTCCACGCCAGAATCTGGTTCTCGTGATGATTGCGCGCGGCAGGAAAAGCGCGCACCTCGCCGGCAGGACTCCGCGCCGCCATCACGCTGATCTCACATTCAAGATCGAGGGCTTTTTCCACGACTGCGGGGCGTTCTCCTAACTCACGCCAAACTTCTCCAAAACCAGAACCGCTCAAAGCGCCGATCCGCGCCTGCCCGCGCCCGTCGTAGCCGCCGCGTCCGGTCTTCACAAACACGTCGCCGTCCAGCGCGGCCACGGCCTCGCGCAACTCGACTTCGCTACGCACCACGCGAAACGGCCCCACGGGAAAACCATTCTCAGCCAACCACGGCTTTTGCAGCGTCTTGTCCTGGATGATGCGGATCGGCTCGACGCCGGGACGCAACGGAGCCACGCTTTCGACGACGCGCAGCGCGTCGACTCCAATCTGTTCAATCTCGAGCGTCACCACATCGGCGCCATCCGCAAGCCGCCGCGCGGCGCCCACGTCATCCCAGCGGCCCACAATGGTCTCATCGGCCACAAAGCTCGCGGGGCACTGCGGTTCGGGGTCCATCACGCGCACGCGATAGCCCATGGTGCGCGCGGCAAACGCCGTCATGCGCCCCAACTGTCCGCCGCCAAGAATGGCCAGCAGCCCGCCCGGCCGCACAATTTTTCCTGTTCTCTGAAGAGAGGCGTCACTCACTTCGGCGCATCCTCGCCCAAGGTCTGGTCAAGCACTTCCTGGGTGCGTGCGGCGCGCCACGCCGCAAGCCGCTCGTACAGCGCGGCATCGGTCGCGGCCAGAATTTCCGCGGCCAGCAGTGCGGCGTTGGCCGCGCCCGCCTTCCCAATCGCTAATGTCCCCACGGGAACCCCCTTGGGCATCTGCACAATCGAAAGAAGCGAGTCGAGGCCGTTCAACTGCGTCGCAGCCACCGGGACACCCAACACCGGGACCAACGTTTTCGCCGCCAGCATGCCGGGCAAATGCGCCGCGCCGCCGGCTCCGGCAATAATCACGCGCAAACCGCGGTCGCGGGCCGTTTCTGCGTACTTGAAGAGCCAATCGGGGGTGCGGTGCGCGCTCACAATGCGCGTTTCGTGGGCAATCTCCAGCACGCGCAGGATTTCCACGGCGGCCCAGAGCGTTTCATAATCGCTCTTGCTGCCCATCACCACGCCCACCAGCGGTTGTTGGCTCATGGGCTGATTATACGAACTTGAGGGTGCCCCATCCTAGCCGCGTTTCTTGCGGCTAGGGTGGGAAGCGGACCTAGTGCCGGTGCCACGCCTCCACGGCAACCTCAACCACGGCGAACAACACGCTCACCGCTGCGAGAAAGCCTTTGGCGCGTTGCCAGTTCTGCTCGTGGCGCTCCATGCGGCGCTCCAGATCGGCCAGGCGTCCGCCGTTGCCGTCGCCCATAAGGCCGGCCATCTGCGACCTCAGCACGCTCAGATCGCTGATCACCTGGGCTTCGAATTCATTCATCATGCGCATGTAGCACTCCGTGCAGGTTACAGGTGTCAGGTTTCAGGGATTAGCAGGCCACGTCCATCGTCGATCTCTGACCCCTGACACCTGAGACCTGACACCTCTACTGTCATCCACTCAGCGGCAGGTTGATAAACAACGCCGTTGAGAACTCAGAATAGTTGGTCGGCGTGGAGCCGTCGTACATCCGGATGTAAAACCGGTCGCTCGCCGAAACCCGCAACAAGGTCAGGTTCGGCTGCGAGCCCCGCAGCGCCAGGGTCGGATCCTGCCCGGGCATGAACGCGAAATCGCGCAGGCGAATCTCGAAGCCGCCGCCCGCGGGTGGAGTCACGCCCGTATTCACCGTCACTGTGCTGCCGTTCAGCACCGTCACCGTGAGAAGAGTCAAATTGGCCAGCACCGTGGGATTCACTGGCGCCGGAAGCCACGCATTCGCCGGCACCGTGGTGCTGGTTTTAATGGCCAGGTCGTCGGCCCAGTCGTTGGCAAACGCGATCTCGTATTCCACAAGGTCGGGCAAGCTCGGGCTGTATGCCACCTTCACCGTGCGCACAACCACCTCCGCATTCAGGTTTGTGGAAGGCGCGTTCAGAAGCAGCGCATCGCCCGGCCACACGTCGCTCGAGAAGCTGGCGCGGTTGCCCTTGTAGGCGCCGCTCCACAGTGCGCTCGTGCTGACCGCGGCCTGCTCCATCACCTGCGCCGCGCTCCGGCAATCCGTTGCAGTGCGCGCCGGGGGATTGGTCACTGAGCCAATCCACGCGGCCACCGATGGCGATCCGGCTGCGGCCAGCGCCGCCTGATTCGCGGTGTTCACCGCGCGGCCAACGGCGCGGCCTATCGTGCGGTAACTCACCGCAATCTGCTCGCCCGCAACCGGCGTGTACCCGGAGTAGAAGGCCAGCTTGCCGGTGCGTTCCACGTGACACTCCGCCGCCTCCGCCGTGGTCCCGATGCGCCGCGTGTAGGGTCCGCCGCCGGCCGGTGTGCTCACCACCCAGCCCGAACCTAGATTGGTCAGGTTGATGGCGCGTATGGTGCCGATTAAATTAATGCTGCTCACCGGAACCAGATTGCAGGGCGCGGGCAGATTCGTCACCGCGCCGTCGTAGAGCGTCACCGGTGTTGCGCCTACGCCGTTCACGAACTCCTGCACTTCCATCTGGATGTTGCCCGGCGCTATCACCCATACTCCGCCTGCGCCGATCGGGCCGTTATCGCCGAAGGAGTAGTACATAGCCGGCGCGCGGTAGCTCTCCGGGCAGTGAATGCGCAGGCGCAGTGTGTACGTGTTGGCGGGATTCACGGCAAAGGTGGTGCCCGCCGCTGTGCCCAGCACCATCGGCTGCAAAGTCACAGCTCCGGTGCCTGGTTGCGCAGTAGCCTGGATCCCCGCAGTGCAACCGGATGCAGTCTGGTAGCCGTTGAAAAATCCGCCCAGGATGCCCTTGCTTCCCGCAGACAGCGTCACTCCCACCAGTTCCAGCAGCAGCGTCCCTCCCATCTCAATGGGATCGAGCCAGGCCAGCGTGGTTTCGCCGTCAATGCCGTTGCCGCTGTTCATCGCCAGGCCGTTGGGTCCCAGCGTGATGTAGCCTCCGCCGCTGGCGGACCAAACCGTCTGGTTGATCTCCGGCTCGTTGAAGAGCTCGCTCACGATCGTCGACTTTGATGTCGCCGGAAAGAAAGGATCCTCGGCCAGGTCGAATTCCGTCGTCACGCCGTCGCCCAGAAAATACTCCGTTACGTAGGCCACCGGCTCGTTCTCGCCGCACACCGTCACATCGTTAGCCAGTGCGCGCTTCACGCTGGCCGTAAACGCCAGGTTGGCAAGATTCAAACTTCCGTCGCTTTCGTTCAGCGGATGCACCGTGGTCGAAACGGAGGAGAGCGTGATGGCGCCGTTCAGGGCGCGATACGCGGCCCGCGCCATGCTGGCCGCCTGTCCCGCGCTCTTGCTCCAATTGGCGCCGGGATCGGGAACGAAGCTGCCGACCGGCGTGAGCAATGTGAGACCAGTAGTAGAGAGAGCCGTCGAGCCGGATTCCGCGATGAGCAAGGCCAGCACCTGGGCAGCCGTCAGGTTGCTCGCGCCGGCGCTCGGCGGCATCAGCACCTGGTCGAGCAGCCACTCGTCGCTCACCGCCTGGATCGCCGTGCGGTAACGCGGGCCTTCCAGGCCCATCCCCGCGTACTCCGGCAACGGGCTCACGGCAATGTACCCCGTGAAGTAGGGTGTGCCATCATCGCCCGTCACCGCCAGCGTTTGCAAGCGCGAGATCGGCGCGAGACTTCCACTCGCGGGAAGGCTCAGCCACAACTGGCAGATGGAGGGCTCGTTGATCTTCCGCTCGATGGTCAGCGGACGCACGGCGTCCAGCGCGCTCGTGTAATCCAACCCCTGAATTGTGATTTTCATCGCATTTCTCGTGATTCGTGTCTCGTGGTTCGTGAACCTTGAACCGTTGACGGCAATTGATGTTTGCTTTGATGTGCCCGGCGGAGAGCGAAGCAGCTGCTGCGGTTTGCTCGTCCACTAACTCCGCTACACAAGCGCATGCGCCGCCGGCAGAAAACTCCGGTAGCAAACCACGCGTTCGCCGTCCAGCGGGTCCGTCACCGGCAGCGCCAGAAATTGCCCTTTCAGCGTCACCCGCGACTGCCCGTTCTGATCTTTCCCGTTGAGCGGGGCGATGGCTTCTTCCGCGCCGCTCATGGCCTGCAATCGCGGATAGTGGAAGAAAATTCTTTCTCCCTGGCTGCCCTGCATCAAAAAAAGCGCCGACCACTCCTGATAAAAGCTGCCGCCCTCACGGTCCACAAAGCCCGCCACCGCCTGCAGCTTTGCGCCCGCGGCCGGCGCTCCTCCCAGTAACGGTCCGGCAAGTGTCAAACCGGTGCTCGTCAACTGCGCCACCAGCGCCACGTTGAAGGTCACACGCCGGATGTAATCCACATCGGTCAAGGCCTGGCGCACATAGGCGCCCGCAACTGGACTTCCCACGTAACCTGTCTGCCCGGTGTAATCCACATCCACCGCGACGATCGACCCCGCCGTAAATTTGGCTTCATCCGACGACGCCAGCAGAATGGATGTACTTGTCGATCCGCTCTGCGGCGTCACTGCCGGCGCGGCCGTCGCACCATCCGCCGCCAGCGCTGGGTCGCCCGCCACAGAAAGCACATTTATGTGTTGCGATCCCGTCGCCAGCGCCATGGTCAGCTTGGTCCAACTCAAAAACTGCAGGCTCACCTGCGCCTGCACGGTCTCGCGCACTTGCTCGAGAGCCGCGGCAGGAATGCCCGTCAGCAGTGCTGTCGATTTGCTCGCCGGCTTGCGTGCGAAATCTTGAATCCAGCCCAGGTCGATCCACGGCGCCGGCGGAGCGGCGAGACTGAACTCGCCCTGTTGCGACGGATCGAAGAGCACGGGCGTCTGTGCTGCCCGGTTCACGGGCGCAAAGTATGCGCGCACCCGCCGCGTCACCGGCGCCGGAGCGGAAAACCATGTTGCTGTCATTGTGAAATCCCTTTCAGGGTTCAGGTTTCAGGTTTCAGAAATCCCAAATGTCTGCAAGCTCGAAACTGACCCCTGACACCTGAAACCTGACACCTGGCGAAGCCTTTACTCCCCCTGCTCCTGGTAGCTGTACACCATCACACTCGCGCTGCGCCCCAGGAGGTCGCGATTGACCGTCACAGGCCCGAACGCAGGCTCGTCCCAAAACACCTGCGTCAGCATCGCGGCCGCGGGCGTCGCCGCGTAGTTGAGCTTGGGCGTATAGAAAGGCTGCAGCATTGCCATCAGCTCTTCATCCATTGCGCTCAGGGCGCGCCCCCGATCCAAACCGCCGAAGCTCTGCGTTCCGCAGGTCTGATACGTGACCTCGCACTGTTCCGCCGCCATCGCGGACGCCAGATCCATGTCCGCCGCCAGGCCCGTCCAGCGCAGCACAAACACGTCGTTGGGAAGCTGGCTGAAGGGTGCTTCCGCTTCCTCCACCAGAATTCCCGGACGCACCGCACCGCGCAGCAGGATGGTCCTTTCCGGATTGATTGCCGTCAGGCGCGCGCGCAGCGCCATGTAAAACGAATCTTTCGCATTTTGCATAAGAAGACAGGGAACAGGGATCAGGGATCAGGGATCAGAAAACAACGGCCCCCGATCACAGCTCCTTGCTTCCCAATTACCTTTCCGAATCACTTCTCTTTGATTGCTGGCCGTCACGCTCCACGACGAATCCCCAACCACCGACTGTGACCCCAGTTTTCTATTCCCTGTTCCCTGATCCCTGTTCGCTGCCTTCACACTGCCTGCTGTCGCGCCTCGCGCAGCAGCAGCCGATAGAGATACACCTGTCCGAAGGCTTCGTTCGAGGCGATGGATTCAATCAGATAGTCCTGCCCGGCCACCGTCACTGCCAGGGTCATTGCGAACAGACCCTGCGCCGACGCCAGGTCGAGCGTGTTCACCTGCTGTTCCACACTCGTCGCCGACACCAGCAACTCCCACTTCGACTCTCCGCCTTCCTGCCAGCTGGGCCGCAGCTTTCGCATCACGACCGGGCTCACCGGAACCTTCGCGAAAGTAGTCGCCACCAGGCCTACTTCCGACATGCCGGTATCGGTGTTGCTGCCGGTAACGCGCAGAAGGGCCGTGGCGCCCGCCGCGCTTCGCAGCAAGGCGTCGGCCAGCATCTGCGGCGCTCCCCTCGGGTTGCGCGGCTCTGTATCACTCATAACTTGCTCCCATTTCCAGTGGCTCGGTGCAGGTGTCAGGTTTCACAAGTGTCAGGTTTCAGAAATAAACAATCGGGTCGCAACTTCGTCCTGACACCTGACACCTGACACCTGCTTTTTTATCCCAGCCTGTTCGCAACATACGGCTTCAGCCACTCCTGCACCGTCTCGTCGATCAACGAACTTGAAAAATACTTGACCTGCATGGTATCGATCCTGCTCATGCTCGCGTTCAGCGCCGGCGTGGCCTGTGCGTTGCGCACAATCTGCGCGCACGCCGACTTCACATCGTCGCCGATCGCCGCCAGACCGGCCGTGTACGTCACCTGCACTTCGTTGTAAGGCAGCCCCAGCACATTCCAGGGCAGCGTCAGCTCGCCGGTCGCCGGGTCGAAATCCACCAGCGTGGGATCGATCGCCGTCCATTGCCCGGGCAGTGCGAACGCCGACACAATCTCACTCATCGCCTCGTTCAGAATCTCGCCGCGCCGCGGCCTGGCATAGCGGCCATTAATGCCCACGATCGGCAAAGTGGCCGGAGCCAACGGCGTCAGCGGCAAATAACTCAAGAGCACCGTCTGCGCCCCAGCGGTCACGCGCAGGCGCTCGATATACTGCACCACATGCAGGTCCGGCCGCCTGCAGTGACTGTTGATCAACGCCGTGGCGGCCGTGATCCAGTCCCCCGTCGTTCCCGCCGGCAATCCATAGTTCGCGTAATCCGCTGGCTCCAGATAGGCCATGAAAGATCTCCTTAGGTTTCAGGCGTCAGGTGCCAGGTTTCAGATGCCGGGAACCATGCGGGCAAGAGGTCTGCTCATCGGTCCATGACACCTGAAACCTGACACCTGAAACCTGTCTTTCTTACCGTTCGACATTCACTTGGATATGCGCGAAGCTCGCGCCCTTCACCACCGGCGCGCCGAACTTGACCGCGACGTACTGATAGGTCAGCGAGTTAGGCAAGCCGAGCTGGAAGACGCGCGGAGCCGGATCGCCGAGCCAGTGATACTCGATCAGGTCCTCGGTCACGATGTAGGCCGGAAGCACCGCGCTGCCCGATCCCGGCGTGCCCGTATAAGGCAGGCTCCAGTCGGGGATCAGAGGCAGATCGCCGGCTTGCGTCGAAAGCGTCTTCACCGTGAAACCCGCCGAGATCTGCGTGGTATTCAGCACCACGTTGTACTCGGTCTTCATCTCCTGGTCGATCAGGTCCAGAAGCACCGGGTTGGCGTAGATGGCCGTCGGCCGCACGCGATAACCGCTGCTTGCAACCATCAGCGCAATTTGAGTCTTCATCGTGTCCACGATCTTCATTGCGGTGGTCACGGTCACGCTGTTGCCACCGGCCGCGATCTGTGCCGCGCAACCCATGTACTGCGTGGTCGTGGGCGCGCTAAGGCTGGTGTCGGTGCCCTGCCACAGAGCCACGTCGTGCGCCACCATCACGCCGCTCACCGTATCCACCAGGTCCTTGGCCTGCAGATAAGCAAACTGCTTCTGCTGGTCGCCCAATTCGATGTCGAAGAGGTTGTAGTTGATCTGCGCCACAACCGCCTTCAGCGGCACACTCAGCTCGATGCGCGTCGGGCTCACCACCGTGGGGCTGATGCTGCGCGGATTCACGAAGCCGGCTGCGCCCGGGTTGGGGATCGCCGTCTCCGCGAAGAACCGCGAGGGATGACCCGTCGCCGGAACCTGCTTGATGCGCTGTCCAAATGGACTGGAGCGCCGGCAAATGTCGAAGATCTCCGTCTGGTACAGCGGAACTTCGATAGCGCCCGGCCCGATGTAATCTGCTGCCGCGTGAATATCTGCAAAGGTTGCGTTCATAGCTCTCTCCACCCCCTCCATGGGGCCGTGTTATCAGGTTTCAGGTTTCAGGTGTCAGGGATCAGGTGTACTCGCAGCGAATGGCGGTAATTGCTAACCCCCAAATCCGCGGATTCGTCAGGTTCTTTGCTTCAGGTGTTACGTTTCGACCGCGACGAATGCTCCAGGTCTGAAACCTGACACCTGAAACCTGAAACCTTACGAAATCGCGCCGGCCCGCAGCAGTTGCGCTTTCACTGCGATGCGCTGTTCCAGGCTCAGACCCGACAACGCCGCATCCAGAGCCTGCACATCCACCGGCCCGTCGCCGATGCCGTGCTTGGCCAGCATCTCCGCCGTGGCCGCAGGCATGGTCCGGCGCAGAGGGTTCACAGGATTAGCCGCGGCCTTTACCTCGGCCAACTCCCGCTCGGCGGCGGCCAGCTTCTCAGCCAGTTCGGTCTCCCGCCGGCTCTGCTCCACCGTGGCCGAGATCCTCTCCACCTCGCCCGATAGCACGCCCTGGCGTTCTTCCAGCCAGTTCAGCGTCCTCTCGAGCTGTGTGGTCGCGGCCTCCAGCCGCTCGGCAATGTTCTTCTCATCGTTTTCCATGTGCATCCTTTCCTGTTTCCGCGCCTTTCGCGCAAACACCGGCTGTGCAGACCCCTAAAAAAAGGCCCCGCTTTGCGGAGCCTCTTCGCTGACCTGCTAACTGGCTAACTGGCTGACTCACCGTGTCGCTAACTCCCTAACTGGCTAACTTCCCCGTGCCCCATCCTTTCCGCGTCTTTTGCGGAAAGGGTGGGAACGTCGCCGACTCGCCGACTTACTAACTCCACGACTTATCAAACGCGCACGGATGAGCCGGCTGCCGTTCTAACTCCGCCAGCTCCGCTAACTCCGCTAACTCCGCTTCTCTCCCGCCATGCGGAAGCTCGTCGACCGATACGCCGCCTTCTCGCGCAGCAGGATCGCCGCGCCCGTAAACGTCACCCGCGTCAGCTTCCACACTTCGGCCCTCATGTCCTCCACGCGCGCGTCGGCCAGCTCGTAGCTCATGCCCATCGCCTCCGGCGCGTGCGCCGCCATGGCCGTCGCCAGCTCAGGAAAATCGCGCGCGTACAAATACCCGCGCACCATCAACCGCTGCCCCACCACATTGGCCTCGGTCAGCAATCCGATCTTGCGCCGCGCATCGTGCCCATCCCAGCCGGGCCGGTAATCCACCGCCATGCCGACGAGCGAAGCCAGCGCATTTTCCGCGGCGCCTTGTCGCTGGCCGCATTCACCACCGTCAACACGCCCTCGAACGGCACCCGGTTAGGATGCTTGTCCACATGAGGTATTTCCACCGCCATCGCTTCCAGTCGCATTTGCTCGCTCCACTCGCCAGGTTTCAGGTTTCAGGTGTCGGGTTTCAGATTTCACGTTTCCTGGATCACGCCTCGGTTTTCAACTGGAACCTGACACCTGATCCCTGACACCTGCTTCTAAAGGCGCCAGCCCCCGCATAGCCCGCACCTCGCTCACCGTCAGCACGCCCGCCTGCAGCAGCTGCACCTGCACCTGAAGCTCCGTCATCTCGTCGCGCGCGTTCAACTCGTTGAACACAAACTCGAACTCCCGCCAGCCAATGCACTTCGAGAACAGGTCCCGCGTAAAGTGCTGCGCCACAAGCAGCGCCAGGGGCGAGATTGCTCCGCGAAACGCTTCATCCGCCATTTCGGATGCCGTCGACTGGTTCACATCGGCTTCAAGGCCCAGCATCAGCGGCGGCAGGCCAAAAGCATTTGCAACCATGCGAATCAGAAACTCCTGCCAGGCCAGCCTCAGGTCCGCGTCCGTGCCCTGCGCGAAGCGCAGCACCTCCGGCTTCTGCTCGGTCGAAATCAGCGGCACGCGCCCCGTGCCCTCGATCTCGTCCTGCCACCAGCGAATCAGCCGGTCGTGCTGCACCGGTGTGGCCTCATTCAGCCACAGCGCATACTGCGCCACCGCGTTCGCCGCCAGTTTTCCCGCGAACCGGTGCGCGCTCAAAAACTGATTCACCGTCTCGAATGCCACTTCCAGCGGCCCCAGCCCGAAGGGTGTAAAGCTCCTGGGGTTCATGCGGATGTACATCAATTGCTTGTCGAATAACTCCACCGCGCTCGACTCCAGTTGTCCCGGCATGGCCTGCGCGTAACGCGGCACATCCTCCTGCCCGTCCCACCGCGCGTTGATGCGGATCGACGCCCCGTCCACCGGCCACAACATCGCCGGCCGCTCAGGATCGCCGGTTGCCTCCATCTCAATGGCCCCGAAACCACCGGTCAGCGCATCCTCGATCGCCTGCTCAATCAATGTGCGAAAGCTGTCCGTCGGATTCGGCTCCTCCAGCGTGCGCCGCAGCGCCCGCAGCTTGCGCTCCACATATCCCACGTCCCCGGACTCGAAGCCGCGCCGCACCCGCACCTGCCAGTCCATGGCTGCGATGCGATCCTTGATCACGTTGATCGCCCGCCGCACCACCGGCGTCTCTGCGAATCGCCGCAGATTCACCGGCGTCGGTTTGGGCAGATGCCGCCCCGGAAACTGCACCGGGCTAAGGATCGCGGGCAGCGCCAAAGTCTTGCGCTCCGCCTCCGCCGCGGCCATCAGCTCCGCAGCCCCAGCCTCTCTGCTGCGGCCGTCCTGTCCGACCCCGCGCGCCTGCCGCCACATCTCCCGCAATTGCTCGCCTACCCTCACGTGCACCTTCCTTGTTTCGAACCCGGATCTCTGACCGCCCGACTTCGCATCGATTCCGTGCCCCATCCTTTCGCCTTTTTTCTGGCGAAAGCGTGGGAAACCATGTAACCCGAAAGCACGAATTCATGCGGTCAGAGGCCTGGTTGCGAACTTTGCCCCGAAACTTTGCCCCGAAAACAAAAGAGCACAGCCCTTAGGCCATGCCCTTCTCGAATCGCCAAACTTCCTGCTGCCAATTCTCCGCCGCGAGATCAACGCTCCATCAACGGCATCGAACCGCTAATATCCATCAACAAAATCGATCCTACCGCGAACCGTGGAAATTATATGCAAACTCTGCAAACTTTTTTCTGAGACCCCTGAAACCCCTTTAGACAAGCCCATTCCGGCTTGCGACGCCCACCTGCTCCCTGAAGTCAGAGGTCAGCAAAAAATTGACAGCCAATCCGTTCCTGTTTCCTGTTCCCTTAGTCCCCGTTTCTAGACGCGCAGCTCCCGCCGCGCCGTTTCCGCCACGCGCTCCATATCCGACGTCGTCAGCACTCGGATCTGGTGTTCCTCCATCGTCTCCACGCCAAAGCGGTACATCGTGAGCCGCTCCGGCTCGTCATCCGTAGCGCCCAGTCGCGCCGCCGGCTCAATCACCGCCGTCAGCTCCAGTTCAGCCTTCTCCACGCGTGAGACGCCTGCCCGCAGTGCAGCAGAGGAGAAGGCCAGCACCTTGGCCATCTCCAGGCCCGCAGTGGCTCCCGTGCCAGCCTTCGTGCCGATTCTCGTATCCAGGCTCACGGCGTGAAACATCCGCACCAGCCCGTTGGGCCGATAGCCCACATCGATGCGCAGCGGATCCCCGGGCCGCGTATACTCCGCTGCGGCGATTCTCTTGCGCAACAGGTCCCACACCCCCGCGCGCTCGAACTCGCTGCGCATGTGCGCCTGGATCGCGGCGCGCCCACTCAGCCGCGCCGTGCGCTCCCGCGCCGGAGGTTCGACGTACAGTCGCATCAACTCTTCCATCCCTGCCGGCATGCTCTCCGCCAGATACGCCTTGGGCTCGGTCATCTGCACGTTCAGCGAGAGCGACTCCTCAAGAATCCGCATCAGCCTGCCGCCGGATTCGGCATCGAGAGGAGGGTCGGCGAGCCGCCGCCGCAACTCGCTCTCCATGCCTTCGAGCAGCGCCGTGTCGGCGTCCGGATCGAGGCACTTCACCCGCCGCCAGTCGTGCGTAAAGCTTACCTCAGTCCGGCCCGGCTGGTCCTCGGTCGCCGCCTCGCGCAAAATCACCCCAATGTGCACATACTCGTTCCGCACCGCGTCCGGCACATACCGGAGCAGTTGAAACTCGCATTCCCGTCGCTGACGTTCGCTGTTCATCGTTCAATCAGGTTTCAGGTGTCAGGTTCCAGGTTTCAGTGTCAGTTATCAGCGCTCAGTTATCAGTTCTCCGCGCAGGCAAGGAATCTGAAACCTGACACCTGAAACCTGAAACCTCGCCCCTTAATTCACCCTCATCGTAGTCCCCCAACGCCCCCCTTTCCAAGCCTCTTCCACCCCCTCTCCCCCCTTCGCTCCCCATTTCGGAAATGGCCTGCGATCCGATTTCCAAAATGCCTCAATCCACTCCCTGATCCGGCTCCGCCGCACCAGCAGCTTCTCCACCAGCGCTTCCATTTCGCACATATCCCCGCCGTACCATTCCGGAGGCACCTCGTTGGCCGCCGCCCACACCGTTTCCGCCGGCATCTTCTCCAGCCGCGTCAGCCACGGCTCGAAGGACTCCCATCCCGCGATCGCCCGATAAACGTCATTGCGGTAATACACTCCACGCAGCGGCGCATCCTCGAAGCGCCACTCCCCAGCATGAAAGCAATAGCCGAAGTCGATGAAGACGGCCTTGTAGCGCCGCTCTCGTTGCCGCCGCGTAAACACCGCCTGCCGCCCGTTGGCATTGCCCGTCCACTTGTCCAGCGCCAGAATGCCCCCGAACTCGCCGAGATTTTTCAGCTCCATTAGCTGCTCTTCGGGCAGATAGTCCACCACCTGCCCCGGCATCAATCCCCCGGCAAATCTCGACCCGAACTGCAGTCCCGGCGCGCAACGCGCGTGGCTCCGTCCCAGGTCGATCTCGAGCTCCGGCGTGTTCTCAATCAACCAGCTCGAAACCTCCACCAGCTCGGTTTCCGGCACCGTCAGCCCCACGGCCGCCGCCAGCCGCGAGGCCAGCAACTCATTGGCAAGCACCCGCACGTGCTGAGGATTGTTCTGGAACTTCACGACGTAGATATGCCCATCCGCGCCCAGCATCAACTGGCCCTGCGCGCCGCCCCGCATGCGCCGGATCTGCTGTACCGCCAGAACCGCCACTGAAGTCTCCCGCCCTTCGTTCTGTCTCGCCTGGTTCCTGCCCGCATTCTAAATGTTTCTTGTTTTACATGTTGCCGCTCCCCTGCTCCCTGCTTCTTGTCCACACTGCGGGCCCGGAATCCAACCAGATTCCGGGCTCATTTTCTTGGCCGCGGAAGAAACGGGGACTGAGGGACGGAAAGTCGAAGGCCGCGCATTTTTTGCGTGCGGGGTGGGGTGTTCCGTCAAGTCCCGCAGAATCAGGCGTAATGTTCGTTTTCCTGGTGCGCTCACCGGGCCAAATGTTCGCTTGGGAGCGACCGTGCGATGCGCAAAGGTTCGCTCGGATGGTTGCGATTTTTTGAGACAAATACCGTGAAATTGGCCACTTGAAGGGTGGGCGTAACCGCGAAATTAACCGAATAAGAGCACAGGTTTGCAGAGAATTTCCGATAAACGCATCAAGAAGGCCTCCGGTGCAATCGCGCCCGATGTGAAATGTGTTCGAGCGGATGTCGGCCAGTCCTTCGCCGATTGAACTGTGTCCGCGCTGCAGCTCATCAACTCCGACTTTGCTGCAGAGAGATTCTGGCGATTTCAATCATCTGGATTCGAACATCTCCATATCGACTGAAACATTAAGGGCGTGCACTCCGCCTCCCAGAATTAAGCCGTGAAGCGGGCTTACGTCGCCGTAGTCTCGTCCCCATGCCAGCGTCACGTGGCCATTTGAGGGAATAAGGTTGTTGGTGGGATCGAGGTCAAGCCAGCCGGTCCCGGGACAATAAGCAGACACCCACGCATGGGACGCATCCGCGCCCACAAGCCTGGGTTGTCCGGGAGGTGGATAGGTTCGGAGGTATCCGCTCACATAGCGTGCCGACAAATTCAGGGAACGCAGGCAGGCAATTTGGACGTGCGCAAAATCCTGGCAAACCCCCCTCCGCTTCCGAAAGACCTGCTCCGTGGGTGTCCGGACCGTGGTCACCCCCGAATCAAAACGAAAGTCCTTGTGGATCCGCTCCGTCAGATCCAGAAGGCCCTCCTGCAGCGGCCGCCCAGGAGTGAAGGACTGGAGCGCATATGCTGCAAACTCCGGCCGCAACGGAATGCGCGGCGACTCAAATCTGAATTGGTAAGCTTCAAGACCCTCCGGGCTACGATCTTCGGGCAGCGATCGAACCACTTCTTCCCAGGGAAGCGCCTGGTGCGGCCAGGCTGTCACCGTGTCCTCCATAACCACTTCACTTCGCGCTTCCACAACCAATTCCGTGTGCGGTTCCTGCACGGTGAAGAAGTAGAGGGTGTTGCCAAAATAGTCCGTTCTCTCCGTTATCATTGCCGGGGTTGGCTGAATGTGCAGTTCGCGCAGTTGCAACCGGTGGCGCAGAAGAGAACGAGGCTTGAGACACGCCACATGGTTCCCGACCGAGACCGGATACTTGTACTTGTAAGTAGTTCGATGAACAATTTTGTAAATCATAAACCCATCGTGACCGGCAACGTGCGAGCGTGGCTAAAGTACCTGCTCGATAAGTTATTTGACCAGGAACGCAGTAGATGTTCCAGCCCTCTGAGGAATCGCTCAAGCTGAGACAGACTATCTATACCATTTGCCGCCCTTGCTGCGCCTGGCAATGGGTACCGTAGCTTGCGCAGATCAAAGCTGCGTAACAAGGCCAATGCGTCTCGCATCGCTTGCAGTTCACTCGGCAAATGCCGAGGTAGCCTTTCATAGAGATCTGCGAGATGGGCGAGCTGAAAGTCCAACGACCGGGGATTGGTTTCATCGGCCATCAGAACATCCAAAACCGCCAAAGGTTGCAGAGTGGTGTAATACCGGCTCCTGTAAGCCATGGAACTGTCGCCGACTTCAAGCATGCACTCCAAGAGCGGCCAGTCCTGCTCGGCGAGCGGCTTGGTGATTTCGCGCAGTTGCCTTGTGAGATAGGCTGCGCGCTCGAGACGCCGGCCTGTGCTCAGGAACAGCCACCCCACCCCGCGGTTAATATTTTCGCGCTCCATCCCGGAAAATGCGGAGAGTAGTTCCAGCCACAGGGTCAGCATCGCAGGATACTCGAGAAACTGTGTGTTTCGCCCAACCTCGACTGTGCCTCGCAACTGCCCGATGAGGAACGTCATATCGACGGATAACCGCTCTCGAACCGAGCCACCGACACGAGCTACCTCTGCCAATGTAGAAGCCAGGCTCTCAGTCCGCTTGGGATCGGTAACGATCGAGATCAATTCCTGTTCAAGATCGAGCGACGTGGGCCGCCTGCTTCTTGTCTTTGGCAATTTGCTTTTCCGCGATTCCAGGCAACTGTGCAATCTGACCAGGCAAGCCAGCTCCGCATCGTTTGCCCTCCGCACTCGAGAGGCCATACAGCGCACGATCCGAGCGGTATTTTCCGCCCGCTCGACATATCGTCCCAACCAAAAAACATTGTCGGCCACGCTGCTCGGCACACCTGGCAACTCGCGGCGCAACACAACCGGCTTGTTGCGAGGATGCAGCAAACTAAATGTGTCGACGGGGCTGTCCCAGAGTACCCAGGCGTCCTTGCTGTGTCCGCCGCGTTGCATCGAGACAACCGATCCTTCGGATTCAGCAACCCGCACCAATCCCCCCGGAATTGCCGTCCATCCATTTCCTGTGTTGAGCACGTAAGCGCGCAACACGACGCTGCGCGAATGAAGGTATCCATTGTCCCAAACGGGTGCGTTAGACAAAACTACTTGCTCCTGTGCCACATATTCATGAGAATGGGTCCGCAGTTTCTCAGCAAACTTCCCCTTTTCGGCTTGATCGAGTTCGGCACCGAATACCGGCTCTACACCGCGCGACGGAAACGCTGGTTTCACCACCACGGAATCAAGATGATTTAGCACCCAATCCAGCGCGTATGGCTGTCCGCACCACCAGGTCGCAACGGAGGGAAGCTTAAGCTCCTCGCCAAATAGATGCCTGGAAAGGCCGGGAAGAAAAGGCATAATCGCGGATGTCTCAATCAAGCCGCTTCCCAATGCATTGGCGACGATGACATTTCCAGCTACGATGGCGTCGACCAGACCCGGTACACCGAGAAGCGAATCGCTCCGCAATTCGAGAGGATCGCAAAAGCTATCATCCACGCGGCGCAAGATTACATCGATTCGCTCCAACCCATCAACTGTCTTGAGATAAACGGACCGGGCACGGACTGTGAGATCCGCTCCCGCGACCAGAGTGAATCCAAGGTATCGAGCTATATACGAGTGTTCGAAGTAGGTCTCGTTGCGCGGACCGGGGGTGAGGAGAACAATTCGCGGATTGTTGCGTTGCGAGAGACTGGCAAGTGCGTCGCGCTGCGCGCGAAAGAAAGGCGCGAGGCGCTGGACATTCGATTTGCGGAAGATATCGGGCAGGACATCGGAAACAATGGTGCGGTTCTCCAGTGCATAACCGCTGCCCGAAGGAGCTTGAGTGCGATCGGAGAGCACCCACCATTGGCCGTCCGGCGAACGTGCAAGATCAATCGCCAGCATATGAAGATAACTGTGCGCGGGAACCCGTACCCCCACCAGCGGTCGAAGAAATGCAGGGTTGGCAAATAGAAGCTCGGCCGGAAAGCATCCATTCGCGAGAAGTTCCTGCGATCCGTAAAGATCCTCGAGAATTCGATTGAGTAACCGGGCGCGCTGAACGATGCCGGCTTCGAGGGACCTCCATTCTTCGGCCGGGATCAGGAATGGAACGATGTCGATTTTCCAGGGCCTGTTTGCACCGAGCGGATCACCGTAGATGTTGTAAGTGATGCCGTTCTCGCGAATGCGGCGTTCAGCGCGCTCGCAGCGCCTTCCCAGCTCCTCGGGGCCGATGGCCCGGAAGGACTTCATGATGCGCGCCCAGTGAGGCCGAGAAGTCACTCCATCGGCCGATAACTCGTCGTAGGCGCGCCCGTACCGGAGCGGAGTCTGGTAAAGATCCACTGTCATGACACGAGCCCCGGTTTATCGATTTGGGTCTTTTGCCCGCGCGGCGGCAGGCGCAGATCGAGGGTCATCGGAAAGAGCGGGTTGATCTCTTCCTCGGGCGCCGCCATCGGGCTGAGCGCAGAGGGAGCCACCTTGAAGCGCTCCATGTGCCGGCCTTCAGCTTCCGCAGCGTTGGCTGGACGAGCTGCGTAAGAACGGCCGTCAGGTGGTCCAACATAGTAAGTACATTGGCCAATCGAGCAGTCCCTCAGGCAGTCGATAAGGTGGAATACAAGGGGCGCATGAACGGGAACCGTAGGGTGCAATGACGCCGACAACCGCCGCGCACGAAAACGCACGCCGCCTAATGCTACGCCGGGCTCGCCGGTAAGTTGAAGCGGCACCCTGCGCCCATTGCAGGTAACAACATAGCGGGATTCCATTGAGAACCCAGACACCTTCACCTGCATCCGCTCCATCGATGAGTCCACGGTGCGAACCGTGCGGCCGGAATGGGCTTCCTCCGCGAGCACGTTCCAAGGCTCGAGGGCCTGACGCAGTTCGAGTTCGACTCCATCCGCAGCGATCGAACCGATCTTCGGAAAGCGAAACTCCAGATGCGCGTCAAACCATTCGTCCTCGAAGTTGTACCCGGACAATCGCAACTGAGCGAGTACCTCGCGAAGGTCCCGCCTGATAAAATCCGGCAACATAAAACGGTCGTGAAGTGTGGTACCCCATCGGATCAGACTGCCATCGAAAGGCGTTTTCCAAAACATACTTACCAAGGCGCGAATCAGCAACATTTGCAGAAGATTCATTTGCACATGAGGCGCCATTTCGAATGCGCGCAACTCGAGTAATCCAAGTTGCAACCCGAGGCCCTCAGGCGGATAAAGTTTGTCGACGCAGAATTCGGCGCGATGCGAATTTCCCGTAGCGTCGACGAGTAGATTGCGGAACAATCCATCGACAACGAATGGTGGACAATCGCCGGAAGGGAGATTGCGAAAGGCAATCTCGAGCTCATACAAGGCATCCATGCGCGCTTCGTCCACACGTGGATACTGACTTGTGGGACCGACATACATGCCGGAAAACAGGTACGACAGCGACGGATGATTCTGCCAAAACGTCACCATACTGCACAGCAGGTCCGGGCGGCGCAAAATGGGACTGTCCAGCAGGGTCGCCCCACCGATCACAATGTGGTTGCCGCCTCCGGTAGCGATTCGGTTGCCGTCGTAGGCAAATTTTTCAGCGGTTAACCGATTGCGACGGGCTTCTGCGTCGAGCAAGGTATTGATCCGCTCCAGCTCGTCCCAATTGCTTGCAGGTAGCAGGTTTACTTCCAGAACGCCTGGATCTGGCGTGACGCTGAACGATCGCATCCGCGGATCGGGAGCCGGTGCGTAGCCCTCCACCCAAACCGGGATTTTCAGGCGCTGGCATGTGTCCTCAACCGCGCTCACGAGGTCGAGATAGTCCGCAAGTTTGGGCGCATAGGGCAAGAAGACGTGCAGGCGGCCTTCCCGAGCCTGCACGCATAGCGACGGCCGGATCAATTCCGGCACTGCATCGGATGCACGCAAGACAGCGGGCAGATGATCCGGATCGGGGGTTATCGCGAAGAGACCCATGCGGCGCGCCGGGCGTGCCGGGAGCTTGACCCATTTTTCGAAAGGCGCGGAATCAAACTCGTATTCAATCTCGTCAGGCGCGACCCAGGGCATGGACTCGGTGGGAATGCGGAAGCCTATGGGCGAATCGCCAACCGACAGTACCAGACGTTCGGGGCGAGGGAACCACAACTGACTCGACCAGCGTAGTTGTCCCTCCGGCTGCCGTCGGCGAATCGGCAGGATGTAGCCAGCCGGCTCCGTTGTTTCGCTATCCGGGTTATAGGCGGGCAGCAGATTTTCGGAACTCACCTGGAGGCGCCGCGTAAGCGCTTCAATGAATCCGAGAGCGTCTGCCGCACCAAAACTGTACTCGCGATCTTCGCGTGCGATGAGGCCGATATCCTCCCAGACAGGGATGCCGTCGACACGCCAGTAGCAGCTCAGCGCCCAGCGCGGCACGGCCTCGCCGGGGTACCATTTGCCTTGCCCGTAATGGAGAAGCCCGCCGGGAGCCATGCCCTCACGGAGTCCGTTAATGAGCGCCAGGCCGCGCGTTCGCTTCATCGCACCGGCGGCATCGATGTTCCATTGAGGGCTCTCAGGGTCATCGATGCCGACGTAGGTTGGTTCGCCACCCATTGTCAGGCGCACATCCTGCGCCTTCAGTTCTTCGTCGACGCTATACGCGACCTTTCTTATCCGTAGCCAGTCCTGTTCGGTAAAATGCCTGGTTGGCCCTCGTGGTTCATTCAAACGGCGAATCGACATTGAGTGGCTAAACTCCACTTTGACTGGCTCCGAAGTGCCTCCAATTGGTGCGGCTTGCGAAGCCGTTGGAGTGCAGACCAGCGGGATGTGACCCTCGCCGGCAAGCAGGCCCGAGGTCGGATCCATTCCAATCCAGCCCGCGCCAGGTAAGAACGCCTCTGCCCAGGCATGCAGTTCTGCAGAATCCGCTTCCGGACCTTCCGACGCCGGATCGGGGGACTGCAACTGAATCAGATACCCCGAGACAAACCGTGCCGCGATGCCAAGATTTCGGAGACTCTGAACCAGCAGCCATGCAGAATCGCGGCACGATGCCGAGCGCTTCTCGAGGGTCTCCTCGCAGGTCTGGACGCCGGGCTCCAGCCGCGTCACATAGCTAAGTTCGTCTCGCACCTTTCGATTCAAATCAAGCAATAGACTGATGGTTCCGCTCTTCCGTCCCACGAAACTCTCAAGAAACGCATGAAGCAGCGGTCCGGGCGGATCCACAGATCGATAGGGTTCTAGATCTTTGGCCAGTCCCGGCGCGTATGCGAAAGGGTATTCCTCGACTCCCGGTTCCAGAAAAAATGCGAACGGGTTGTAAGGAGATAGATCCGCAACGAGGTTCACTTCGACAAGAAATTCGCTCGTTTTCCCTGAAAAGAGAAGGCGTGCCAGGCGATTGTTGTGGGGGTCAAGCTGCCAGTTCAGAACGTGTTCGGAAGGGGTGACGTCAAGCGAATAGCTCAGGATTGGCGTTTGACAGTGCAGTGCAGGACGCAACTGGATCACTTGGGGACCGAGAGATATGGCTTTTTCGTATCGGTAAAGTGTCCGGTGGTTCAGAGCAACTTGAATTCCCATCCGCCCCCTCGCTGCCCACACCTGGAATTCGGGGCCCGCCGGCCATTAGGCGACACTGCCCGCGAACCAGCCAATCGTCTTGTGGAAGCCGGGGCGTTAAACATACGGTAACATACCGTTGGTCGGAAATATGTTCATTCCGGTACTGAAATACCCAGCGCATACGTGGAAAATGGACTGGTCTCCGGTGCACTCCCAATGGGATGCTTCCGGACGGATTCCGACGTGATGGGCTCAGCGACCTGTGTTCGTTCTCTTGCATCCAAACTGGAGGAAAGCCTTCTCGCACCGCCGCACACCAGCTCTCACGGGATGCCACGCAGTCCAGCAACTTTACGCTTAGAGGCGCCACAATGTTGATTCGTCTTGCATACGAAATTGAATTCGACCTTCCGGCACCTGTCGCGATGGTGGCGCTGCTCAATGTCCATCCTTCGCGCGCCCAGTATCTATTGGAGCCGGACGAGCTGCAGACCGAACCCAGACTCGAAATTGCCCACTACATCGACAGTTTCGGGAATCGTTGTGCGCGATTCGTCGCTCCTCGAGGGCAACTGAAGCTGTTCAATTCCACGCTCATTCGAGACTCCGGAGCTCCGGATGAGATCAATTGGTCTGCCCGCGAGCAGGCCGTCGGCGATCTGCCGCACGAAATACTCAGCTTCCTGCTCAATAGCCGGTATTGCGAGGTGGATCGTTTCTCCAGCGTCGCCTTTGAACTCTTCGGACAAATCGAACCCGGCTGGGGCCGCGTGCAGGCTATTTGCAATTGGGTCCACAACAAAGTGACCTTTAGCTATCAGCACGCCCGGCCTACAAAGACTGCCCTCGATGTCTTTACTGAACGCATCGGCGTATGTCGCGACTTTCAACATCTTGCCATCGCCTTTTGCCGCGCGCTCAACATTCCGGCACGCTATGCAACGGGTTATCTGGGCGATATCGGCGTCCCTGTGGTTCTTCCAATGGACTTCAGTGCGTGGTTCGAGGTCTATCTCGAAGGCCGCTGGTGGACATTCGATGCGCGCAACAACCAATCCCGGATTGGCCGTGTACTCATGGCGACGGGGCGGGATGCCTCCGATGTGGCTATGACCACTTCGTTTGGGCAAGCAGACTTGCGCCGCTTTTTTGTAGTTACCGAAGAAGAGGTTGCGACGCCGGTTGGGAAATAGATCCTGCCTCTTCTCGATTCGGTAAGCCTTACTTCGGCTGAGGGACCAGCTACCGAGCAATTTGCAGCCAGGAAATGCTAATGAGCAGAAGCCTCAGGCAGGATGTGACACGCCACCACATCGTATTCGCTCGCCGAACTTGCCATCATTTTCACATGCAGCAACAACTCGAAATGCTCGAGTGGACCGGAAGGTGGAATACCGCATTTCCGCAATTCCATCGAGAGGCGAGACAGATCGGTGACTAATTTCCCCGCAGACTGGGTACCTTCGGCGTTGGCTCCAGCCAGAAGGAGAATTTGTCCGTTCTGGTCGGGATTTCGAATAAACGCGATAATTGCAAACGATTGGCCGGTGGCCCCACCCCCACCGCTTGGGACATACTCAATTTGCTCGTGCGGGCGAGGGTGAACATTGCGGATGCTTTCGAATCCCGCATTGTCGATAGCGAATCGGAAGTCCAACTGATCGTCGAACACGGAAACCCAGGGATCAGACCGCGGACTGCCAAGAAAAATGAAGTTGTCATCGGTTTTCAAATTCGAAAATTGAAGACTGCGAGCGCCTTGTACTTCGATTTTTCTTGAACTGCTCTGAGCCAGTGCAGCAACTTCCGCTGCCACCTGCGTGTCGACCAAGGCTGCCCTGTGCCCATGCAAAAGATTCAAGCAGATCTCTCTCACTTCGGGCGTCAGGGTTTTTTGTGCGGGAATGTAGATGTGGTTTGCGTAGTCCGAAACCGAGATTGAACTGGAGGTCAGGATTTGGATCTCATCGATGTCAGGATCGCTGGCTATCAGATGTGTGGGATTCGGTGAGGTGAAAATCGCCGACCAGGGATTGACCGAGACTGGCGCAACAGGAAAGACCGAAGCCGATGCAGTCTGGGTGTGCGAAGACCGCATCCATACGATGCCGTACAGCAACATGCCAAGCAGCGCCAGATTTAGAACGGCAAGCACGCTGACGAGCGATAGCCAATGGCGCCCGTTGTGGCCTGTGGAGCGTGCGGTTTCGAGGCCGGCGGGGGAGACGGCGGCAGAAACCGGTTTAGGTGCAACCACTGAAACCAAACCGGAATTCTGGTGCGCTGCCGTTTCCGCGGGTTTATCCGGCGGCCCAAGCTGCGCATTGCCCGCATCAACCGAATCCGACTTGCTTTGGTCCCCTGAGCGTGAACTCTGAACTGGCCACCCTATGGAAGGATTCGTTGGCCGTGCTTCGAGGGCCGTTTCGTCCGTCAGCGCAGTATCGGATGCACTGGATAGTAATAAGGAAGGCAGTTGGACATTTTGTACTGACTCGATTGAATAAAAGACAGGAACATAATGCCCGCGCGGAATATCGACACGAAGAATCTCGTCCTTACCTTCGGTTTTGAAGTATTCTTCCAGGCGCTTGCGTAAGAGGCGGGCGTAGTTGCGGACGATATTGTCATCGCCGGGATTGTAGGCTGCGGGGCGTCCTAGCGCCTTGACGCCGATCTGGTGTTCATTGAGCTCATTGCCCCTCCCGCACAGTTCCTGTTCGCAGACATAGAGCAAGAAGCTGATAAGGAATGACGATTTCTCGAAGCTCTTGCTGGCTGCGATTCTGCGCGCAAGCTGCCAGCGTGGATCGTTGGCCAAGGGGCGCACGGGATGCTGAGCTGATTCTTGCCTGCCACTCAAAGGTATGGTCTGCGGCATCGAGACAAACTCCTACGACCGGGACACCTATTCAAATTCGGGCCCATGAATGTCTCTGACGACAATGCCGCAAGGGTATCGGACATGGGGCGTACCGGCCCCAGGGCAATCGTCAAGCAAGGCCTTTATCCCGAGCCACGGCAAACTGGACGATGGGATGCCATGCACACGTGTAATAATAGCCTTTCCACGGTGTAAAGGCTACTCAAGAAACCTCGGCAAGTACCGCCACCGGCTCCAATCGTTTCAGTGACTTAAGTCTCCCCACCCGAAGCCCTCAGCTCCTCTACACCGAGGAAACACCTAGTCAAGCGTACTTTAATGCTCGTAAGGTGCTCTCGTTCTTCCATGAAGAGATGCACGCGCACCCATCCCCCGAGGCCCCGAATCGACCAAACACGGCGAAGCCCATGCTGTCGTTCTGTGGCTTAAGAAGCTCCAGGCTCGCCGTGCCTTATGTCCAACCAGAATCCAGATCAATTCAGAACCCTGAAGGAGTCAAAGAAAAAAATGGTTAAAATCAGTTTGTTCAAGAGGCTTGTCGGCGTCGCCGCGGTTCTTCTCTTCGGCGTATTCATCAACCCATCAGCTCACGCGCAGTATGAAACCGCATCGGTTCTCGGCTTTGTCCACGATGCTTCCGGAGCCGCGATCCCGGGCGCCAAGGTTGAGCTCATCAACACTGCCACAAGCGTTGAGACGACTTTAACGGCAGACGCGCAAGGGCAATTCGAATTTACCAGCGTTCGCATCGGGCAGTATCGCGTGAAAGCTTCCGCGCCCGGATTCAGCGAGACCTTGACTGAGCCCTTTACCGCTGAAGTAAATGCGCGCCAGCGCGTGGACGTAAGTCTGAAACCCGGCGCAACAACTGAAACGATCACTGTGACGGGGGCAGCCGCGCTGCTCGACACCGATGACAGCGAACGCGGGCAGATTATCTCTGCGCGCGATGTAGGCAACCTCCCGTTGAACGGGCGCGCTTACGCCGATCTGGCGTTGTTGACTCCTGGTGTCCGCGCCAACGTGCTGGAAAACCAGACAGTGACCAGCCGCGATGCTTCCTACAACGTGAATGGCAACCGCAGCGAGCAGAACGACTTCCTGCTCGACGGCATTGACAACAACGCCTACGGCACTTCAAACCAGAGCTACTCCAATCAGGCCATCCAGCCCTCGCCCGATGCCATTAGCGAGTTCCGCGTAGAGACGGACAACTACAGCGCCGAGTACGGACGCTCCGCAGGCGCGGTCTTTAACGTCAGCATCATTAGCGGCACCAGCAATCTTCACGGCAAGCTCTGGGAGTACAACCGCAATACGGACTTCAACGCCATCGGACCTTTCACACCGCCGACCAACATCCTCACGGGAAAATCGGTGAAGCCGGTATTGGTGAAGAACCAGTTCGGCGGCGCCATCGGCGGCCCGGTTCCGAAGTTCTTCAAGGGCAAGATCTTCTACTTTGGCGATTTTGAAGGCAATCGGCAGGTGCAGGGTCAGTATTCCGCGTCGACTGTCCCAAATGCGAATCAACGCCAGGGCATCTTTACTGACACCCTGGGCAATCCCGTTTCGCTGCACAATCCCCTGACGGGCGCTGTGTATGCCAACGGTGTGGTTCCTCAATCGGATTGGAACGCGCTGGCCAAGCTGGTGATTCCGGACCTGCCGGCGCCGAATGTCACAACGGCGGGTTCAGGAAGCTTCTCCAATAACCTGGTCAATGTTCCCAAGGCCAACTTCACCGATAACAAAACCGACGCGCGCTTCGACTTCTTTATTAATCCGCGCTCGACGGCCTTTTTCCGCTGGAGCTGGCATCACCTCAACATTCAGGACGCTGAACCCCTTACCGGTCCGGCGGGCGGAAACGCCAACGGTACGCTGCATGACTACAACAAGCAGATTGCGGCCGGCACGACTTTCCTGTTCAACGAGCACTCCATTCTTGACGCGCGCGTCGCCTTCACATGGACCCTGGGCGGCAAGACTCCCTACGGTCTCGGTCTGCCCAGCCTGATCACACAAGCGGGCATTCCCGGCTTGCCAACCTCTCCTCTGATCTCGCGCTCGCTGAACGATCAGAACGTCTCTTCTTTCTCGCAGTTCGGCGCGCAAAGCAGCAATCCACAGTTTCAGAACCCATTTGCAATTGATCCCAAGGTCAACTACACCTTTCTGCACGGCCACAACAGCATCAAGGTTGGCTACGAGTTTCAGGCCATCAATACTGAGATCGACGACTTCAATCCGACCGATGGCAACGACAACTATGGCGGCGGCTTCAGCGCCGGCGCATCCAATACCAATGCGGGCGCCTATACCGGCAGCAGCGACGCCGGTATCAAAGAAGCGGCGTACCTGACCGATTTTCTGGTGGGAGCGCGCAGTGGCTATACGTTGAACAACTTTGTCATCGTCAATTACCACCAGATGATGAACTTCTTCTATGTTCAGGACGATCTGAAGGTCTCGAGCAAGCTCACGGTGAACGCTGGACTGCGCTATGAATTGGTCACGCCACAGTGGGTGACCGGAAACCATCTGGCCGATTTCATTCCTCCTGCGGGAACGACGTCGCAGGCTCCTTATCTGCAAATCGCTACCGGCACACTGCAGCAGGCCACCTACGGCGGAATAGCCAACCGGGCGATGGTCAACATTCCGAAGCGCGATTTCGCTCCGCGTCTCGGCTTCTCCTACGGATGGAATAGCAAGACCGTGATCCGCGGAGGCTACGGGGTCAACTACATCCAGTTCAATCGTGAGGGCGGCGAAAACCTGCTTGCCTATAACGGACCCTACATCGTCAACTCAGCTATCACGCAAACGATCGCCACCACGTCGGGCGGCATCACCACAAATACGCCCATCTGCGCCACCAATGTACAGACCGCCTCCTGCTTCAGCCCGACCGAGCAGGGATACGGCACAAACTTCGTCACCGCTGCGGGATTCAGCACAGCTCTGGCTGAAACCCGTTACCTTCCCAGGAATATCGCTACCGGCTATGTGCAGGCCTGGCATTTCGGCGTGCAACGGCAGCTAAGTGAGGGAACCCTCATCGATCTCTCCTACGTTGGCGAACATGGTGTGAAGATATGGGTGCTTGACGATATCAACCAGGCTCCGCCAAACACCGTAAGCGCAACATGCGGGTACAACACGACGACCAGCAGTTTCGTAACCACTGGCTGCGTACCGTTGCTGTCTCGCCGCCCCATCGTTGGCTTCACCGGCATTGAAGGATCGGCCAATCTCGGCATGCTTATCTATCACGGTGTGCAGGCCAGAATAGAGCACCATTACTCGAGCGGTCTCTACCTGCTTAACTCGTTCACTTACTCCCGGGACATCGATAACGCTTCGGGTCACTTGGATACGCCGAACAACGATAACTCGCGCGTGAACCTGGCCAACCTCAGGGGCGAGCGCGGAGAGTCGGCCTACAACCAACCGCTCAACGACACGCTCACGGCTATCTGGGATCTGCCCTATGGCCGAGGACGTCACTGGGGCGGAAGCGCCAATCGCTTAATGCAAACCGCAGCTGGGGGCTGGCAGTTTACCATGATCAATACCGCAACCAGCGGAGCGCCCGTCAACCTTATATACTCAGAGCCATCGCAGATGGACGTGAGCGATCTGCTCAACTATCGCCCCAATGTGAGCGGCAACCCGAAATCGCCCAGAGGGTCGTGGGTTAAAACCTCCACCTCGCTGACGGGGTATCTCAGCTCGACCGCGGTCTCGATTCCAACCAATGTGGCCCAACCCTACGGCAACGCGGGCAGAAACTCGCTCCGCGACAACTCGTTCTATCAGATGAATGCCGGCTTGCATAAGGCATTTCCGCTGTGGAATGAGGGCTCTAACCTGGATTTCCGCTGCGAGGCATTCAATGCTCTCAACGCGGTCAATTACAACAATCCAGACTCCAACCGTTCCGACGGTGGGTATGGCGCCATCACTGCGTTCTTCCCGCCTCGCCAGATACAACTGGCGCTCAAGCTGACGTTCTGAACCGAAGGCGAACGATGTATCGCTCGCCGGGAGTTCGGAATTATTTTGGCAGCTGCTCCTGGCCTCATCCCTCGCGCGCTCGTAACGGGCGCGTGAGGTCTCTTCCGCAGACAGTAATCACTTCGGCGTTGCCTCGATTGCAGCTACGTTTTGCATCCGCTGATGCGCAGATGCAATGAGACGATTCCACTCGTCACCGCCGGCCACTGGCACAAGTGGTTACACCTCGCGTCCACATTCGGATCGCAGCACGACGCGATTGCGGCCACTGGTTGCGCCCTCATTACAGAAAGCCGAACACTCACGCCTAAGCATTTTCAAACAGGAGTCTCGATGTCTTTCCGGTCGTTAGCACTCTCTCTTTTCATCCCGGGTTACCTGCTGAGCGCTCTGCCGGCCTGCGCCCAGCAGAATGATCAATTGCGTATCAATCAGATTCAAGTCATCGGAACCCACAATAGTTATCACGCCGGTTTTGCTCCGAGCGCAGAGACATTGTGGAAGGCCAGGAATCCGGCACTATTCAACGGCCTCGATTACCGGCATCTGCCGCTTGACCAGCAATTCGACGCAGGCGTCCGGCAAATCGAACTCGATGTCTTCGCCGACAGCAAAGGCGGCCGTTACGCGCACCCACCAGGTCCGGAGATGGTTGCTGCTGCTCATCTTCCTCCCGATCCGGATTTCGATCCCAACGGCGTCATGGCCAAACCTGGATTCAAAGTCATGCACATCCAGGACGTCGATTACCGCAGCGTCTGCCAGCCCTTTACCGCTTGCCTTGAGCAGGTCCGCCAGTGGTCGCATGCCCACCCAGGACATATTCCTATCTTCATCCTCGTGGAGACAAAACAGGCGGGTTCGCACGGCCCCGTTCAACTCACCGAACCGGAGACGTTCACCTCCAGCACGTTCGACGCGCTGGATACTGAAATCCGATCCGTCTTTCCACCCAATGAGATCATTACTCCTGATGACGTGCGCGGCCATTACGACACCCTGAATCAGGCCGTGCTTGCCGGCAACTGGCCTACCCTGAAAAGTGCGCGCGGCAAGGTGATTTTTCTCATGGACCAGCGTCCGGTCGGACCGGTATATCTGGCCGGCCATCCATCGCTTCGTGGCAGAGTTCTGTTTACCAACGCGGAGCCTGGTGAACCCGACGCTGCTTTTATCGAACGGAATGACGGTCCCTCCGCGGACATCACCGCCCTGGTGCAGAAGGGTTACCTCGTTCGCACTCGCACCGATGCGGACACCAAGGAAGCGCGCAACAACGACACAGCACGCCGTGATGCCATGATCTCCAGCGGGGCTCAGATCCTCAGCACCGACTATCCTGCCAATGAGCCCGCGCGTTGGCCGGGGCACTACGTGGTTTCGCTTCCAGGAGACGTAGCTGCTCGCGGTAATCCTGTGAACTCGCCAACCGGGTGCAGCGCAGGATCTTTGAAATGACCGCCAGCCAAACGGTTCGTGCGCCCAGGTTCGCGGTTCTTGCTGCCTTGATTGTGTTGGCGGGGCACGCGGCCGCACAGGTCCAGTATGTCGATCCGACCATCGGCAATGTAGGCATTCTCCTCCAACCGACCCGTCCGACTGTGTTTCTGCCCAACAGCATGGTACGTGTCTATCCCATCCGCGCCGACGCGCTGGATGATCAAATCAAATCCTTTCCGTTGACCATCAGTTCCTACCGGATGCAGGAGTTGTTCAGCATCATGCCCGGAGAGGACGGAAGTGCTGCGGCCTACGACCAGGAAAAGACTACGCCGTATTACTATTCGACCCGCTTTGACGACTCGCTGATTCAGACGGAGTTCTCCGCAACCGAGCGCTGCGGCTACTTCCGCTTCACTTTCCCTGATGGGAAGGCTTCCGTCGTGCTGGCCAACCGCATGCCCGGCGATCTGCAGACGGAAAGTGGAACCGTGGTCAGCGGCGAAGAGCGTTTCAGCAACATGAAGGCATTTGTCTACGGTGAATTCAGCGCGCCGGTCACGTTCAAGCTGGAAGCCCTGGGCGAAGGCAAGCGCGCAATCGCTTCAAGCCCAGGCGCCAGGACTCTCGAATTCCGGTACGGCATTTCGTTCATCAGCATAGAACAGGCAAAGAACAATCTGCGGCATGAGATTCCGGTATGGGACTTTGAAAGAGTCAAGGCTTCGGCAAAGGCACGATGGAATCAGGCCCTCGGTGAGATAGCGGTGGAGGGCGGTACTGAATCGCAGCGCAGGGTTTTCTATACCGCGCTCTACCGTTGCTTTGAACGGATGGTCAACATCACAGAAGACGGTCGCTACTACAGCGCCTTCGATCACCAGGTCCATGAGGATAAGCGACCGTTCTATGTCGACAACTGGCTATGGGATACCTACCGCGCGCTTGAGCCGCTGCAGACCCTGCTCAATCCCGACATGGAAGCCGACAAGATCCAATCCTATGTTCGCATGTATCAGCAAAGCGGAACGATGCCCTCATTTGCCCTCCTTACAGGGCCCTATGCATGCATGAACGGCAATCACGCCGCCCCCTGGTTCGCCGACGCGTGGTTCAAAGGCGTGCGGAACTTCGATCTGCAGGTTGCCTTCGACGGCGTCCGCAAGCGATCTCTCGAGGGCACTCTGCTTCCGTGGCGCCTCGGGCCCAAAGGACCGCTCGATGAGTTTTATGCCGTCCATGGCTATATGCCTGCCCTGCACCCCGAAGAAATGGAAACCGTGCCGGAGGTCAGTCCGTTTGAGAAGCGGCAGCCCGTGCCCGTCACCCTGGAGAACAGTTTCGATGACTGGTCGATTGCGCAGCTCGCGCGCATTCTAAACAGACCCCAGGATGAGGCGCTCTTTCTTAAGCGTGCCGCAAATTACAAGAATCTTTTCCGCGTAGACAAGGCAATGATGTGGCCGAAGGATTCCGAGGGGCATTGGATTGAGCCGCTCGATCCGAAATTCGACGGTGGCATGGGAGGAAGGGACTATTACGACGAGAACAACGGCTATACCTACACCTGGGATGTGACGCACGACTTCAGCGGCCTGATCGGACTGATGGGCGGAGCCGGGAAGGCCACGGCAAACCTCGATCAGCTTTTTCGCGAATCCCTGGGCCGCCCGAAGTATGAGTTCGAGGCGAAGTTTCCCGATTCCACATCCATGGTGGGTCAGTTCTCCATGGGAAACGAACCCAGCTTCGCTATACCGTACATCTATAACCGCCTCGGAACTCCCTGGAAGACACAGAAGCGTATCCGCATGATCCTGGAATCGTTTTTTACCGACACTCTGCAAGGCATGCCCGGTGATGAAGATGGAGGCGCGATGAGTGCCTTTGTGGTGTTCTCAATGATGGGTTTCTATCCCGTCACGCCGGGAATCCCAATCTATGACATAGGCAGTCCGATTTTTGACAAGGCAACCATTCATCTGGCGAACGGAAAGACCTTTGTGATTGTCGCCAATCAAACTTCGCATGAAAACAAGTATGTCGAGAGCATCCGCCTGAACGGAAAGGTGCTCGATCAGGTCTGGTTTCGCCACGCGGACATTGTCAATGGCGGCAGGCTTGAGTTGACGATGGGCGACACACCCAACACCTCGCTCGGCTCCGCAGCGGCCAGTTTTCCGCCCGCATCCATCCAAGTCCACCCTGAGGATTACAGTAAATAGGCGGAAGAGCGGCAAGAAGGGTTGGGTGCAAAAAATGGCGATAAACAGTTTCCGGACCAGGCGGCAGTTTCTAAGCGGAGCGGCAGGGGCAGCAGCGTCTCTTGCGTTCGCTCCTGCCGAGTTGCGAGCGCTCGAAGCCGGAGAAGATATGTCCGCCTTTCGCGGCAGGTATCTTACACACGTCTCCGTTGTGCGCGTGAACCAGACTGAAGCGACTCCAGATCGAGCGATCGGCGAAGACGAAGCCTCTGACAATAGCCCGGACCGAATTCGCTCGCGACGTGATGCTTTTGCGAAAGGCTGTCCAGGAGGCAAAATGACCTGGGCAATCAGTTGGCTGGCCTTGAACGATAGCCGGCAGGAGTACAAGGAGGCGCGGCAGTTGCTGGCTTCCTATCATGACCGCTATGACGACGAAATCACATTCATTCCCGGCGGCTATTTCGCTCCGATGTATGACACGCGAGAGCATAATCGCGAGACAATTCACCAGGCGCTGCAGTTAATCTCGGAATTGGTCGGTGGCGGATATCGCCCGCAGAGTCTGGTAGCCGGCTACATGGATGCGGAGAACCAAAGATTCCTGGCCACGGAAGAGGGCATCCACGTATGCCAGGGCCAAATCTGGAGCCAGCACGGCATCGATCATGGTGACGGCGATGGAGGCATCTGCTATCCGTATTACCCAAGCCGTGAGCATTATTTGAAACCAGCCCAGGGCACCGCGGACTTTATTGACTGTGTGTGTCTGGACGGCTGGACCTGCGATTTTCTGGCCGCGCGCAGGGAAGGCTTTCAAGGAGGATTCAACAGCCGGCTGGGCGTGGGGCCTATCGAGACTGTAGTGAAGCTCGGCGTGGAACGGGGCCGGAAGGAAATGCTGGACACAGTCGCGATGCACTTTGACCAGGGTCACGCTCTGAATGGATTTGGCTGGGTCACGGCGATCTGGGAAGTTTCGATTGGCCATGATGAGGATCTGACCTGGTGGCTACAGGCGGTGCAGGCCAGGTGGCCGGATACGCAGGTGTTGACCGAAGGAGCATTCGGCCTGGAGTGGCGGAAGCACACGCCCAACAATGCGTCGCTGAACTACCGGTTCGATGCGAAAGGAACAGGTGCGCCGGGATCTGAGAAAGAGTTGGAAATCAAGTGGTTCATGAATCGGGAATTTCGGCTTGCCCTGCTAAGCAACTGGACCACGGACGGTCTTTCTTTTGTAATCGACTTTACCCGTTATGATTTGAAGGCGCACGAGCCAGAGACACTGCAAAGGGAATGGAGCCTGATGAACGTGCTGAACCAAAAAGGCACGAGGCCGCAAGACAAACCAACTCGCCTGGGGCAATTGACGGCAGAAGACCAATACAGGATTTATTCGCGATACCCGGAATTGAAAATGCTAGCTTGAGGAGGCTCTAAATTGAGTGCCCGGCAAACACCCATGCTGGCGGTGAGACAAACGGGTCGTTCGCTTTTCCTCGCGGCAATATCACGCTGTTTTTTCGCGAAAGTGCCGCTATCGGAGAATAGGCTTGAATTTCATGAGGATGTCCATCACTGGCCGGATTACTCCTGAAAAAGTCAGCTTGTGGTGATCTTTGCCCGGGTGAAAGCTGCAGGGGATGAGCGCGGCTTTGCAGCGGACTTGATTTCTGGAAAGATGGCGGGCGGTTTGCGGCTTGGCTAAAGCCAAGCCCTGATACAAAAAACAGGGAGCAGGGAAAAGGGAACAGGGAGTCGAAAAGCGGTTCCCCGCTATTCGTTAGTCCCTCAGTTCCTTAGTTCCTCAGGTCCTACGTCCTTGCTTTCATCCGTCTTGCTTCTTCTTCCCCGTCCAGCACACGAAACACGCCATCGGCCAGCGCACGCAGCTCATCTTCTCCGGGGTATACCGCGACCGGCGCGATCCACTCCACGTAGTTGCACAACCGCTCGACCGCGCGTGCAGAGTGCGCCATGCCTCCGGTCACGAGCACCGCGTCGACTTTGCCTTCCAGCACTGCGGCCATCGCGCCGGCCTCTTTTGCAATTTGATAGATCATGGCCTCGAAAACCGCCGCGGCCTCCTGGTCTCCGGCGCCGCCAGTCCCAGATTCGATGCGCCTTTCGACCTCAATCAAATCGCGCGTGCCCAGGTACGCGAACAGACCCCCATCGCCGAAGACGTGCCGGTCCAGCTCCTCGGCGGTCATCGTGCCGCTTAATTTAATAAGCGCCCGCACCGGCAGGGATCCCGTGCGGTCCGGCCCGAATGGGCCTTCTTCGATGGAGTTGCTGTCGATCATGCGTCCTTCGCGATGCGCCGACACCGTGATGCCGCTGCCCATGTGGATCACGATCAAACGCAGGGCCGCGTAGCCTCGTCCCAACCCGCGCGCGTAGCGCCTGGCTACAGCTTTGGTATTGAGCGAGTGGCCAATATACGTCCGCTCGACCAAGGGCGACCCCGAAAGCCGCGCGCACGGCTGCCATTCGTCCGCCGTCACCGGGTCGACGATGTAGGCACTGACGCCTGCCGCTTTGGCAAAGCGCAATGCCAGCACCGCGCCGAGATTTGATGCGTGCTCGCCGCGCCGCGCCGCACTCAGTTCCGCGACCATGGCGTCGTCGACGAGATACGTCCCGCACTCCATGGGCGGCAGCATGCCGCCGCGCCCGGCTACCGCTTCCCAAGGCTCCGCCCCGTGACCCTTGGGAGTAAATCCTGCCGCTGCAAGCGCGGTTTCGATCAGCTCCGCGCGGTACTCCAAACGGTCCAGCATGGGCCGCCCGCGGAAGCGCTCGATTTCATCGTCGCCATGATGAATGTTGCGCGTGAGTTGCTCGCCGGCGCGCGTAAAAATGCCGAACTTCGTCGAGGTTGTTCCGGGATTGATGGCCAGTACACGGCCCGTCGCCCGATCCGCCGCGTTGGTTGTTTTGTCGATCGCATCAGGGGCCACGTTCGCCTCGCTATCGTCCTGGAGTGTACCGCGCCTTCCGGGCTTTTGCCCGTGCCAACCGCCGCAGGGCAATGGCAGGATCGCGATTCGCCCACGACAAAGAGCCTCGACGCGGCCCTACGGCACGTGAAAACGCCTCCCACGATGCTATCCCCGGATTGCGCTTCGCTCCATCCGGGGCTATTTTCGTTTCTTCCCTACGGGAAGACGGACGTCTCTCCTCCAATTCAGGGATGGATGGAGTCCACTTTGCCATTAGAAACATTCCCGCAATTGCGCGTGCCAGCCGCCATTTTTTCCCGCACCCCTTCCCTGTTACCATCAAATTTGCACTCGCCGTCCCGGCGGGATCGTGGAATACACCCAACCGAAAGAGGTAACCGTGGCAGATACTAAGAAAATCGCCGACAAGGCGGAACGCAAGAAGCTCAAGCGTACGGCGCGCAAAAAGGCAGCGCCCAAGGCCAAGCGCACCACCCCGCGCGGCTCACTGAAGAAGAAAGTCAAGAAGATGGTCCGCGGCCAGTCGAAGCGGTAAGAAAAACAGCTCCTAGCTTCTAGCCTCTAGCTGCTAGTTCATCGTGTTGGGGCGAATGACTTTGCTCACGCGATACGAGCTAGGAGCTAGTAGCTAGAAGCTAGAAGCTGCCTTCAGAGGAGATCTGCACTGCCCAGCCAGTTCTTCGCGCGCAAATCGATCGATAAGCTGATTCGGGAGTCGGAAGAACCCGAACACCGGCTGAAGAAGACCCTCGGCCCGTGGTCGCTCACGGCGCTCGGCATCGGCGCGGTCATCGGCTCGGGCATCTTCACCGTCATCGGCACGGCGATTTCCGGCGAGCAGTTCCCCACCCCCACCGTCGCCGACACGCCGCTTATCCACTACATCATCTACCACTCGATTCTTGCCGGCCGCCCCGGCGCCGGTCCGGCCATCGCGATTTCCATGATCCTGGTGGCCTTTGTGTGCGCGCTGACGGGGCTATGTTACGCCGAGCTCGCATCGATGATTCCGATTGCCGGCTCGGCTTACACGTACACCTACGCAACGCTCGGCGAACTGATTGCCTGGATCATCGGCTGGGACCTAATTCTGGAGTATGCCGGTTCGAACATGAGCGTGAGCGTGGGGTTTGCCGCGCATGTGGTCGATCTGCTGGACTGGTTCGGGCTGCATCCGAGCGCGCGATGGATTTCGCCCGCCTATCTTCCCGAGGGTCTGCAGGACCTAGCCGGCAACACAATCTACAATAGCGGTTGGCACTTCGGCTTCAATATTCCCGCGTTTCTCATCGTGCTGATCATCACGGTGATCCTGGTGCGCGGCATCCGCGAGTCGGCGTCGACCAACAATATGATGGTGGGATTCAAGCTGATTGCGATTCTCATTTTCATCTTTGCGGCTATCGGCTTCATTCGTCCATCCAACTGGCATCCCTTTATGCCCAACGGATGGTCGGGCGTGCTGACCGGCGGCTCCATCATTTTCTTCACCTACATTGGATTCGATTCGGTCTCGACTGCGGCCGAGGAGTGCAACAATCCGCAGCGCGATCTTCCCATCGGCATCATCGCCACGCTGGTGGTTTGCACGGTGCTCTATGTGGCCGTGGCCATCTGTTTAACGGGATTGGTTCCGTGGCAGTCCATGGTCGGAGACGCAGCGCCCGTGGTCAACGCGCTCAAGAAACTGTCGTTGCTGCCCGGCGGTCATCCGCTTTATTGGATTCGCCTGGTGGTGCTGCTGGGCGCGCTGATGGGGATGATCTCGTCGATCCTTGTCTACCAGATCGGCCAATCGCGCGTGTGGTTCTCGATGTCGCGCGACGGACTGCTGCCCAAAGTTTTCTCCAACGTGCATCCGGTGTTCCGTACGCCGGCGTTTTCTACCTGGGTGGCTGGCGTCCTGGTCGCCATTCCGTCCGGCCTGTTCGACATCGGCACTCTCGCCGATCTATCGAACATCGGTACGCTTTTCGCTTTCATGCTCGTCTCCATCGGCGTCATCGTGCTCCGATATCGCGAGCCTGACCGCCGACGCGGTTTCGTCGTTCCCTTCGGTCCCGTTATCCCCACACTCAGCGTCATCCTCTGCTTTCTTCTCATGACTGGATTGCCCATCAAGACCTGGTACCGGCTCCTCATCTGGCTCGTTATTGGCTTGTTCATTTATTTCCTCTATAGCCGTCACCGGTCTGAGTTTGCCCAACCTCGCTGATCCCGCCGTCATCTAACCGAATATGAAGAACTGGCAAAAAGCCGCCATCACGACGCTGATCACGCTTGCCATCGGCGGCATCTATCTGCTCGTCGTCTTCGAACAGCGTCGCAATCCCGGCGTCGCCCGCCAAGCCAACCCCGAGCAGGACCTCACGCCCGACGACGTCGCTGTGGTGCGCATGATGTTCCCCACTTCCTTCGACGACGCCCTCAAGCTCCAGAACACCAGCGTGTGGATGAAGAACGGTTACACGATGCACTACTTCCCGTTCGAAGCCTGCCGCATTGTCTTCTCGAAATCCGTCGGCGTCATCCCCTCCGCGCAGCGGATCGATATCAAAATGGTGATCAAGGCCGCGGCGCCCGCTGAGGTCGACGATGGCATCTCGCACGGCACGCGCCAGGTCTTCGCCGTCTTCGCGCTTCCCGGCGGCACAAGCCTCTACGCCACCGCCATCGGCGCCATTGACGGCAGCCAGGAAGAGTACTTCAGCGACATTCTCTTCTTCTACGACGATCCCCACACCATTTATGACAACTGGCCCAAGAATGTGTGGGCCGCTATCGACGCGCATCAAGTGCTTTCCGGCATGAGCGAATTGCAGACCCGTATGTCCATCGGGCAGAAGACTCAGTCCGACGGCTCCTCCGAAGGCAACCGCACCGTCACCTACGATCAGGCCGGCAAACAGTGGACCATCACCTTCGTCAACAACCACGCCACCACGATCAAAAGCCATTAAACGAGATTGAATGATTCCACGGAAGGAATCTCATGAACCGAAGGAAGTTCCTCGTCGCCCTGGGCGGCGCCGCCGCCGTGCAAAGCGTGTCCGGCAAGAAGCTCAACACTCAACAAGGCATACCAGTCCGTGCAGGCGTCGTGTCGCTCACAAATGGCGGCAACAGGCTGGAACTCCTCCCCGGCCCGGACGGATATGGGATTGCGCTCTACACCTCAATTGAAGGCAGAATGGAACGGGTCGCTCATACTCCATTCCCAGTGAGAACTTTTTACGGAATCCGAAGCCCCGAGAGCATCGTGAATGTCTCATTTCGTCGCGCCGAAAAGACCGCTGATGGGATTCAAGCCACTGCCGAATTTACCGACAAGAAAGCGAATCAGTGGGACGTTGCCTTTCACGCGGCGCGCACAGCGAATGGCGGATTCAAATGCCGTTTCGAATATCACCTTTCACATGGGACGGCCGGAGACATATTCTTCGAACACTCGCTGACACCTGATATGCCCGCGAGCGGCGAGGAGACCTACGTCCTGATGCCGGGACTTCTCTATGACGGCAACCGGCTCACGCGAGCCCCACTCGAAATCCCGCAATTGGCCGCGGCGCAAGATTTCCAGGTCGATACTCCGATCTTCACGCTCTCGATCCCAATCGCAGCGTTTCTCGAACGAAGTACTGGAAAGACGCTTATGATCCTCACCGAGCCGACCACCGCGCTGGATATTTCGGGCTTCAGTTGTGTGAGCCGGAAAGACGACCACCGAATCTCGGTGATGGCGCCGTGTTATCGCGAGAAACACTTTCAGCACAACCACTACACGCCCGAGGCGCCCAAGGGGGCGGCGGTCGCCGAGGGAACAAGCTTCAATGTCGCGGTGACCTACTTTGCCATGCAGTGCGCAGACGTGATCGGCCTTTTCGATGCGTTGCAACCGGTGCGCCAAATGGTGCGTGCGGAGTTCAAGCGCACGAACAAGCTGCCGCTCTCGGAAGCCGCCACACTCGTCGAGGATAACTTCAATTCTCGGATGTGGGCCGATGGCCCCGAGAACCAGTTCTACATCAATGCCATGAAGCCGGATTACGAAATAACCAAGTCAGGTGTTGCTGGTCTCACTCCAGGCTGGCAGCTTCAAGTGGGGTGGTGTGCCGGGGCGATCACGGGTTATGGGCTTTTAAAAATTGGGGATGGACTGAGCTGTACTCGCGCTCGGAAGATGATGGATCGCATCGCAGGCGGCTTATCGCCCTCAGGGCTTTTCTGGTCAATCTATGCCAATGGCGCGTGGGATCCGGCGAGAAACAACAGCGGAGGTTGGCAGCACATGCGCATGCCGGCCGACGCCACTTTCTACTTTCTGAAGGCCATTGCGCTTGAACGGGTCCGCGGCTTTGAGCACCCGGAGTGGGAAAAGGCCGCGGTAAGCAATCTTGACGCATTCACTCGCTTGTGGAGGGAACACCAGGATTTTGGTCACAAGGTCGATCGCAACACCCTGGCCATAGTGGACCCTGGCACAGCAGCAGGCGCGCTTTGTATTGGGGGCCTGGCGCTCGGCGCCCCTTTACCGCGTGGCAAAGAATATCTCACTGTTGCGCGGGAGTCCAGCGACGCATTCTACGAGCGATTTGTGCGCACCGGCTGGATTGGCGGCGGACCGCTGGACATTCCCAACGCACCCGATTCCGAGTCAGTGACTGCGTTGCTCGAAAGCTATTTGACGTTGTACGAGGTCACCGGGGATCGTCTGTATCTGAAATGTGCGCGGGAAACCGCGCGGCATTTATCTACCTGGATTGTTGCCTACAACGCAACCTTCCCTGAAGGAACCTTCTGCGAGAAGGCCGGAATTCAATCGGTCGGCGGGGTGCTGGCAAACTCACAAAACCATCACATCGGACCGTCGTTCTGCACCAATTCCGGCAGCGCCCTGCTGCGCCTGTACCAGTACACCGGAGACACTTTGTCTCTGCGCCTGCTGGAGGATGTGATCAGCGGCCTTCCGCAATACGTGAGCACCGGTAAGAAGCCATTCAGCCTCGGCCCCGGCATGGTGAGTGAACAGTTCAACATGACTGACGAACTGGGGTCGCGCGGAGATATGGGTTGGGTCTGCGCAAGCTGGCCGGAGACGTGCGTGGTGCTTAGCTATGGCGAAGTACCGTCGGTATACGTCGATCTGGATCGAGGCCGGTGTGGAGTGTTCGACCAGATTGAGGCAAGCTTCGATGCCAGGAGCCGTTCGCTGCACCTCCTGAACCCTACTGCCTATCCGGCCAGGATTCGGGTGCAGAGAAGTGTTGGGAATGATTTGAACCTTGTTCTTGCTGCGGACGAGAAGAAGATCATTTCTCTCGCGAAGGCGTAGATTGGTGTAGCTCAGACCCCCGTGCTTCCTGCAAAATCGTGTACCGGGCCACAATTGTTCCCCGGTATAAGATTCCGCTCCAATCGGCTCTCGCACTACACTAAAACTGTGACCGCCATCGAGCCCTTCATCCGCCGCCTGCCCAAGGCCGAGTTGCATCTGCACCTCGAAGGCACTATTCTGCCGGTCACACTGGTTGAGCTAAGTGCGCGCCACGACTCGCCGCACTTGAACCTCGCTGAAGCCGAGGCCCTCTACCGTTTCACCGACTTCACGGAGTTCATTGAGTGCTTCAAGGCCATCACGCGGCGCCTGAAAGACCCCGAAGATTACGAACTGGCCGCGTGGCGCATGATGCAGCACCTGCACGACCAGGGCGTGGTCCACGCTGAGGTCTACATTTCTGTCGGCGTCATTTATATGTGGCGCAACTTCGATCCGCGCGCCCTGGAGCCCATCTTCGCCGGCCTGGAACGCGCCCGTGAGCGCGCCGCCCGTGAGTTCAACCTCTCGCTCTACTGGATTTTCGATGCTGTCCGCCACTTCACCGTCGAAGAGGCCGATCGCGTCTTCCGCAAGGCCGCCAAGTTGCGCCCACGCTACCCCTCCATCGTCGGCATCGGCCTTGGCGGCGACGAGCGCCGCGCCGGCTCTGAACCGTTTCGCGCCCTCTACGCCCGGGCCCGCGCCCATGGCTTGCGCCTCACCAACCACGCCGGCGAAACCACCGGCCCCGAGGCCATCTGGGAGGCGCTTTCCATCGGTTCCGAGCGCATCGGCCACGCCCTTTCCGCCATCCAAGATGCAGAACTCATTGAAGAGCTGAAAAAGCACAACATTCCCCTCGAATTAAACCCCACCTCCAACGTCCGCACCGGCGTCTGCGCCTCCTTCGCTGACCACCCCCTGCGCGAATACTTCGATCGCGGCCTGCTGGTGACGCTCAACTCCGACGATCCCGCCCTCTTCCGCTCAGATCTCGCCAACGAGTTCCTGCTCGCGCATACCGAGCAAGGATTCACCCGCGATGAACTGCGCCGGCTCGCCGCCAATTCCATTCAAGCCAGCTTTCTTCCTGAAGTGGAAAAGACCTTATGGCTGGCCCGAATTAACACTTTTGGGTGAGTTACTTCCCCATTTTCCGCATATCTCCCGGCTGCCAGTGAAGCACGATTTGCGCTATTATGGTGTGTCAGGAGGCTGCTCGCGATGTCCATGGAAGTCGACTCCCTCACGCCCGTTGAAGAGACACCCGTCGAGGAAAAGCCAGGATCCACCGCCCTGCGGGTGATCACCTGGTTCTCCGTGGGAATGGCCGTCGCCGCGCTGGGCATTTTCGTGGGCGCCGAGCTGCGCAGCCGCTACCGCTTCAAGAAGCGCACCCCCTACGACTTCTACGCGAACGCCGGCGAGCAGCAGGCGGGAGAATTCGGCGTCGGCGTCTAAGGCGACGTCGTGCAACTTATTTCACTCGATGCCGCCTTCGGGCGGCATCGTTGCGCTTGGGCGGGATTTCCCGTCGCCTTGCATCTCCTCATCTGTCCGCCGCTTTCTCACTCGCTATAGGATTGACTCATGCAGAATCTGCGTCTCTTGCGTTGCCTCGCAGTTCTCTTCGTGTTGAGCCTGTTCGCCGTCCCCGCAATCCTCGCCCAGGAAACCGTCGCCATCGATGCCCAGTCGCCGACCACGCCCTTCCCTCATTTTTGGGAAGGCACTTTCGGCTCTGGCCGCGCAATTCTCTCGCTGCGCGAAAGCTACCGCAACGATCTCCGCGCCGTAAAACAGGTGGCCGATTTCAACTACGTGCGCTTTCACGCCATCTTTCACGACGAAGTCGGCGTCTACAACGAGGATGCGCAAGGCAATCCCGTCTACAACTTCTCAACCGTCGATCAGATCTATGACGGTTTGCTGGCCAACGGCGTGCGGCCCTTCGTTGAAATCAGCCTCATGCCCCGCAAGCTCGCTGCCGACCCCGGCGCGGTGCATTCCTTCTGGTACAAGCCCATCGTCTCGCCGCCCAAGAGCATGGAACGCTGGGATGATCTGATCCGCCGCTTCGCGCAGCATCTCGTCGACCGCTATGGAATCGACGAGGTCGCGCAGTGGTACTTCGAGGTGTGGAACGAGCCCAATCTAGATTTCTGGGGCGGCGATCCGCGCCAAAGCACCTACTTCGATCTCTATGCGCACACCGCGCGCGCCCTCAAAAGCGTCAGCCCGCGTCTGCGCGTTGGCGGTCCCTCCACTGCCCAGGCCGCGTGGGTCGCGGACTTTCTCAACTTCACCGCCGCCAACCACGTCCCGGTCGACTTTGTTTCCACCCACGCATACGCCGACGACACGGTGCTGCATCTCTTCGGCAGCAACGAAGATGTTCCCGTGGACGATCGCGTTTGCCGCGCCGTGGCCAAGGTGCGCGGCGAGATCAAGGCCTCGTCATCGCCCAACCTTCCCTTCTTTATGACCGAGTGGAACGTGCAGGGAACGATGCAGGCGCGCGACACCATTTTCGTCGGCCCAGCCCTCGCCAACACCGTGCGCCAATGCGACGGCCTCGTCGACTCCATGTCGTTCTGGACCTTTTCCGACGTCTTTGAGGAGCAGGGTCCGATTGCGAGACCGTTCATCGGACGCTTCGGTCTCCGCGCCAAAGGCGGCATCAACAAGCCCGCCTTCTACGCATTCGAACTCCTCCACCAGCTCGGCAATCAACGCCTCGCCAACGCTTCAAGAAATGTCATCGTGACCCGGACCGCTCAGGGCGGCCTCGTCATCGCCGCGTGGGACCTCGTCGATCCCGGCCAGCAGGGCTCCGATCAAACCATGAAGCTGAGCTTCAGTAATCTTCCCGCCCATGCGCGCATCACAGTGCAGCGCGTCGACGCGGACCACGGCAATGTGCTGAAGGAATTCGCCGCCATGGGCCAGCCCCTCGATCCCACCCCGGCGCAGGTGGAGCAGCTCAATCGCGCCACGGCCCTGCCTGCTCCCGAGGAAACGCGCCTCGACGCCGGCAGTATCGAGCTTCACCTCACGCCGAACACGCTGGCGCTCATCAAGGTCGGGCGCTGAGCGCGCAACTCTACTCCCTATTCCCTACTGGCTACTCCCTGTCTTTTTCACTTCGCCCCGATCAGCCGGATGCGCGCCGTGAACGCTCGTCCCTGAAACTCGCTGAAGGTTCCATACTCCGGCGAATCCACCACGTTGTTCACCACCGCGGAATTCTGGCGGCCGGTTGCATTCTCGATCACGCCGCGCAGCCCCCAATACTGGCCGCGAAAATGAAACTTCCACTCCACGCCGGGGCTGAAGATCACATAGTCCGGAAAGCGTTGCGCGCCCGCCGCGCCCACCACCTGTTGTGCGGCGTTCACCGCCGTGAACGGATACCCATTGTGCCGGTCAAGCAGGTACACAAGGGCCCACTGCTTCCTCAGCATCGCCAGCGGGACCGGCAGCCAACCCCAGGAAATCGCGCGATTCGGCGTGTCCCACGGCAGGGGTCCGCTTTGTTGCACTCCCAGCGGCGATGGCGTTGGCAAATAGTCGAGCGCTGCATTGGTCCGCGCAGAAGAATGCGTGTACGACACATAGACCGTGTATCCGTTCGCAAAAAGCCTCCGTGCATCGATTTCCTCTGAGCTGTAGCGATCCTCGCGCCCATTGGTCAGCAAATAATCGCCTGCAAGGGCCGCCGCGCCGCTCTGATTCGCAAACGTCAACACACCGGTGGTGCGCTTCTGGATGAAATTTGCGCCGGCCATGATCGACCACGGCAACGCGCGCTCCACGCCCACGCTCCAGTTGAGCGCCCGCGGTGCGCGCAATGCGCCCTGGTTCGCCGCAAATTCTGTCATCTCGGCCGGCCCCGTCGGGGTCGTTCCATTCGCCTCGTAATACGTGTCGGAGCGCACTCCAGCGAAGGTCTGCGCCAAGTATTCGAGTTGCGTGTGCTCGTAGTAGAGCCCGATCCCCGCCGAGATTTTGGTCTTGTCTTTGTCGCCCGGCGGCGCATACACCGCTGCCAGCCGCGGCGCCACCAGCGGCCGCCGCACAATTTCGTCCCAGTCGAAGCGCAGTCCCGGCTCCAACAACCATCCGCTGCCCCATCCCTTCGCGGGCTGCCAGCGATCCTGAATGTATGCGCCGATCTCACCGTTGTGCATCGTGAAGGGCGCCGCCGCCGCAAACACGCTCTGCCGGTCCAGCGTTCCATCCTCGCGCAGATAACTCACTGCCGTCCACGACTGATCCTGGTCGTAACCGACATGGTCCAGGTCCAGACCCACCTTCACGTCTTGCTGCCCTGCCCAATGTCGCGGCGGCAGATACAACGCCACAGTTCCCTCCAGCCGCTGCGAACGCCCGGTCAGGTTCTCGAAGTAACTTCCCTCCGTCATCTCCGGCGTAATCTCGTAGGGCGTGTTCCCGTGCGGCTCGTGCCCGTCGCGAAAGCGCATCTCGCCCACGCCCACGTCCAGCAGCGCCCCGCCGAAGCTCCACTGGTTGCGCAGGTACGGCAGCCAGGCGATGATATCGCGCTTAGTGGTGCTCTGTTGTGGCGTCAGTGCCGAGATGCCGTCGTAAGGCGAGTGGTAATCGTTGAAAAGCAGTCCCGCGGTGAGAATGTCGTTCTGCGATAAATTGACCTGCGCCTTCGCCAAATTGCTGCCGCGCACCAACGGGTCGGTATCGGCGTTGGCCGGCAGTTCGGAGATGTAAATATTGTCGTACTCCATCTCCACGCCGTCGTACCACCACGCCCGGTTGCGCTGGAGCGGCCCGGAAAACGTGAATCGCGGCACGAAATTGTCGAAGCGGATTCCGTTCAGGTCGCGAAAGGCGGGAATGAAATTGGTCGCGTTGAAGCGGAATTTGTTGTCGCCCATGCCGGTCGAGAAAGCCAGCACGCCGCCCGTGGCGCGGCCGTACTCCACCGGATACCGCGTAGTCTCCGAGTCAATGGAGCGCACCGCGTCCGTGCTCACGCGCATGTCCAGCATGCCCTCGGCTGGAGAGCGCACATCGAACCCATCGATTGTGTAGAGCGTCTCCCAGCTCTCCGAACCGGCCACGTGCACCTGCTCCGTCGTATCCTGTACCACGCCGGGAAAGAACGGCAGCAGGTAGCGGATGTCGCGCGAGGTTTGATAGGGAATGTCGACGATCTCCGGCACGTTCATCGTCGTCTGGTCGGGAATCTCCTGGGTGTCGATCCCCGGCGGCGACGACGTCACGTCTACCTGCTCGTGCACGATCTGTTCGTACGCCAGCACCACCTTCACGACAGTCTGGCCCGTTTCAATCCCGCTCGCGTCGGTTGCATAAAAGCCGGGTTTCTCCACGTGAAGCTGATACGGATTCTGCTGCCGCAGTGTGTAGCTGCAATCTCCCGCAAAATCCGTCCGCAGGTGCGCCGGCTTCTCTCCCGGCTCCGTCACCGTCACTTGCGCGTCGTCAACGGCGACGCCATTCTCGTCCACAACGGTGACCGTCACCGGTACCGATACGGTCACCGGCGCACGCATCGCCTGTGTCTGCCCGCTTGCCATCGCGGTGCAGAGCCAGAGCAGCAGGCCCGGCACGGCCCGCCAGGCGCTTTCAGGACGCGGCATGAAGACTGATCGGAACCGGCATCTCGCGTTCCGCCTCGCCGCCAGTATACGCCGGGCGTTTCGCGCTGCTGGTTCAGCGGGAAGCGTGCTTGACGAGCTGCACAGTCAAGCCCTGGGGATTTTCCGGAATCACCATCACCGCCCGCGGCGGCGCGGCCGCAATGCTTTGCGCAGTTTCGGCAAAGTGCAGATCCGGGATCAGGCAAGCCAGGAGAAAGATCGCACCGCGCTGCCAGAAACGCTAATCCACGGCAGGCGTTTCTCGTTCCATCGCGCTTCGTTCCCCGCTGCTCATCAGTCTTATACTGTGCGTCCGTAATACTGTTGGTCGATTTTTCGTCCTTTGGCCTCGAAGCGCGGCGAGCGGCGGATTCCCGTCTTGTGCGCGGCAAAACCGATCGTTGTCGCCAGCACGCCCAACCCGTACTCCACACTGCGCTTGAAGTTGATCGACGAAGCCTCCTCGAAGTACTTCGTCGGGCACGAAATCTCGCCGATCTTGAAGCCGAACATCACGGCCTGCGCAATCATCTGGTTGTCGAATACGAAATCGTCGGAGTTTTCGAGCAGCGGCAGCTTCTCCAGTAGTTCTCTCGAGAAAGCGCGAAATCCGGTGTGATATTCCGACAGCTTCACGCCCAAAAAGAGATTTTGAAACGCCGTCAGCAGCCGGTTCGAAATGTACTTGTAGAGCGGCATGCCGCCTTTGCGGGCGCCGCCTCCCAGGATTCTCGACGCCAGAACCATGTCGTAGACGCCGCTGGCTACCATGCCCGCCATGGCCGGAACCAGCAACGGCGTGTACTGGTAATCGGGATGCACCATCACCACAATGTCCGCGCCCGCTGCCAGCGCCTCGCGATAGCAGGTCTGCTGGTTGCGCCCATATCCGTAATTGGCGTCGTGGATGAACGTCTGCACGCCCAGCTTGCGAGAGAGCTCCGCGGTTCTGTCTTTGCTAGAGTCGTCCACCAGGATCTTGATGTCCACCACGTCCGAAAACTCCCGCACGGTCTGCTCCAGCGTTCTCTCGGCGTTGTACGCCGGCATCACCACTGCGACCCGCTTCCCGTTGATCATTGCTTTGACTCCCCGAACGGATACGGCGAGACTCGCGCCGGATTCGCGTCAGGCTCGGTCCCGTTTAGCTCGACCAGCCACGCGCTTCTGTCCCGATAGTACCGGATCAGTTCCAGATTCCCGGCAGATCCCATATCCCTTGCCCAAATCACTTTCGCGTGATCGATGTCGGACTGGTTGTACACCCACTCGTCGAGAGGGGCAGAATCGCCAGGCGCAGCGCGATCACGTTCAGCCCCACGCTCGCAACCACAAGTCCCTGCCTTTGCGCCAACTTCGCGAACCGCCGCTCCACGCGCGCATACCATCCGCCACCCAGCCGCGGAAGCGCGAAGTCCGATGCCGTTGCCAGCGCGGTCATGCCGCCATTCAAGAATCAGCAGCGCCGAGTTGGTTTTATGGGCGGTGGGCAACAGCATTTCGGTCTGGTTCCGTCCCTGCGGATTTCAGTAAAAAATGCGGGGGATCATCGAGATTCTACGGCATCGACGTGCGCTCGCCGGCTCCGGATTCGGCCGCCCGAACCCCTCTCGTCACCTTGAAATCATGCTTCGATTGATTCGGCAATTCATCAGTGACACACCTGCCCACCCATACCCCTAAATAAGCACCGAAAAGGATGGGGCGCGAATGCAGTATTTTGTTGCCGAATCAATTACACAGAAAAGACTGGAGCACAAAAAAGGCTGGATGCTTGCGGGGGAACCGCCCACATCCAGCCTCTCTCGAAATGACGAGCTCTTGAAGTTCTGAAGCCCGGTCCAGAGCAGAGTTCATTCGATATGTCTGGCAGCGTGTCTTTACGAGAAGTCTCGCTTCAATCTATGCAAGCGACGAGCTCACGTTGCTGAAGACGGCGGTAACGGCCGTAGCCACGTGCCTGATCCCGGCGATGCTTCCAAGCGCAACAAGACAGACGAGCAAGGAGTACTCGACCAGATCCTGACCCCGCTCGCTGCTTTGCAGGCTTTGTAGCGCTACCCAACATCTGAGGAAAATGTCGCTCATGTCAACTTTCTCTACCCGGCTTTTGGTTTGCAATGACACCGCCAGGGCTGTTTTTCAGGCTTTGGGGAACTTGGCCTGAGTGGAGCAGGATATGGGTTCCAAATCGTTCTGGTTCGACGCTCAGTCCCGCGCGCTGCTCCTGGAATCCAGTGAGCATTGCACGATTCGTGTTGTTACGCGAGCGACGAGCTGATGTTGCTGAACACGGTGGTCGCCGCCCTGGCGATGCCGCTTATGCCGGAAATCAACGCCAGACAAATCAGGCTCAGCAGCAACGCATACTCGACCAGGTCCTGACCTCGCTCGTCTCTCCGCAGGTCGTGGAGTCGTATATACAGCCTTGCGAGTGTGTTGTTCATCCCTGCACCCCCTATTGATGAATGACCGGCCTCGGCCGGGTAAGGCGCGCCTGGTGCCTTGTGTTCACGATCTCTCGTGTCTTTCAGTAACAAGGGAAGAGAACCTTCAAGACAATGCCCTGGAAGTTTTTCCCTCCGCAGTGCTGCGATATTCGATTCAATCACCGGGATTGTTCGCTCTTTACGGGGAGAACGCAAAGATTCCGCACATGGCGGAATCCGTATTCTCCCCACGAAGAGGCTGAGGTGCTGGGTTGCACATCCGTGGAGAAATTGCTTGCCGGAGTTTATGCGAGTGAGCTGCTGATGTTCGAGAACACGCCGTTCACCGCATTCGCGACATTACTGACACCGGAAACGCACACGAGTGCAATCAAGGCAACCGGTAATGCATACTACACCAGATCCTGACCATCTTCGGCGTTCTTCAGGCTCTGGAATGTCACATACAGCGTCACAAGTGTGTCGCGCATATGTTTCTACCGTTCGGTGCTACTCCGGCCCTAACTGGCGCGCTTGCTTATGCGGAGTCTCGTGTCATCAAAAGCACAGAAGGGGGTGAGTTGGTTCCGACGAGAACGCAGGCTCTTCTTGTCTGCTTGCATTTTCGTTGCTCATGCTTCAAGCGGTTGACTTAACAGGAAGGGTGCAGCCCGGCAGCATGCCAGCCTGTACCCTCCCGCTAAGAGCTGAGGTCATGGGTGCGATGTGCTGCAAGGAGTTACGCCAGCGAGGCGCTGATGTTCGAGAAGACGAGCGTAACCGCAGTGGCGACCTTGCTAACGCCGGTGATGGCAGCCAAAGCGATCAAGCAAACGAGAAGGGCATACTCGACCAGATCCTGACCTTCCTCGCGGTTCATCAGGTCCTGAAGCTTCACATACATTGCCAGAAAAAGGTTGTTCATTTTTTATCCTCTCCGATTGGTTTTCCCCAGCCTCAGCCGGGCACCCTACCTACAGCATCTGGCGTGCCATTCTCGGAAATGTGAGCTCGCACTTTAAAGTCAATGAACTAGAAGAATCTTACCCGCAATTTCGCTGCGCTTCGTGTATACGCCTGTTTACATCCTTGGCTCCGCAGACAGGCACCGTATACATTACGTTCGGCTATTGCCATGTTGATTTTGTTCTGTCGCTTCGGGCGTCTTCGTTCTTTATTCCTCTTCCACGGCCCGTTTGTCGCTTTTCTCTCACGGCCGCCGACGCTCGCGGCCATTCGCCTCCAAGCCTGAAGCCGTGCCGTAGAATAGCCTCCATGGCTGGCAAGCACGATCCTCCACTGGCGCAGGAACGCCGCGACCTGGCGGAGTTTGCGATTGCGCTGGATGTGGGGCTCGCTCTCATCCTCGCTATCCTTTTCTTCGCGATTCAGGTCTTGGGGAAGTCGGCTGGTTCGGGCAGTCAGGCCGGATCTCGTGATTTTGTTTCTTACTGGGCCACCGGCCGCCAGCTCGTCCAGCACGCCAATCCCTACGACCGCGATGCCATCTCGGCGCTGGAACACGCCGCGGGCCTGGACGTTCGCGCCGTTCTCATCATGCGCAACCCTCCCTGGGCGTTGCCGCTCGCTTACCCGCTCGGTTTCCTCAGTTTGCGGGTGGCGGCAGTCCTCTGGTCCCTGCTTCTCCTCGCTTGTCTGCTCCTCTCCGTGCGCATCGCCCGCCAGTTATATGGATCTCCTCCGAATCATCTCCACTGGCTTGCGCTGGCCTTCACGCCGGCCCTGATCTGCCTTACCATGGGCCAGACCGCGCTCTTTGCCTTGCTGGGATTGGTTCTCTTTCTGCGCTGGCATGGCTCCCGGCCGTTTCTCGCCGGGGCTTCTCTGTGGCTCTGTGCGCTGAAGCCGCATCTCTTTCTGCCCTTTGCGGCCGCTCTGGCCGCATGGATCGTCTTCTCGCGCGCCTGGAAGTTACTGGCCGGCGCCGCCGCAGCTCTCGCGCTTTCCAGCGCCGTCGCGTCCTTGATCGACCCGTATGCCTGGCTCGACTACATCCGCCTGATGCGCTCACCCGCCGTCGAGAACGAATTCATCCCTTGCCTTGCCAGCGCCATCCGTCTGTGGATCGATCGATTATTCAATGTACGCGCAACCTGGCTCCAGTACCTTCCGGCCGCGCTCTGCTGTCTCTGGGCGCTGGTCTATTTCTGGCGACGCCGCAACGCGTGGGACTGGAAGACTCACGGCAGCCTTCTGATGCTGGTCTCACTTGTCGCCGCGCCTTACTGCTGGTTCTACGATCAGTGCCTGGCTATTCCCGCTCTGCTCGAGTGCGCCTACGCTACGCGCTCGCGCAATCTTCTGGCCGTCCTCGCGCTGGCCATTTTCGTCATGGACATCGAAATTTGCGCCGTCCGCGTGATCTCGCCTCTCTATCTCTGGACCGCCCCGGCATGGCTTGCCTGGTATTTATGCGCTCGCCGCATGCCCATCCATCGCGCCGCGGAACCTACCCAGGCAACATCATGAGCTCTGCTCCGTACCTCTCTGCGCGAAAACCTCTGGGCGTTTACTTGCCGGATGCGCACTGCGCGGAATGCAGGGCTTGATTCTCTTCGCTGGTTATAATCGCGTTGATTGCACATAGAAAGGCGCCGATCGTTGAAGCAGCAGTACGACATGAGTGTGCCTTTGACCGCGCTCGCGTACGCCCTCGCGATTTTATATACCGTTCTGTTTCTGTGCCTCCTGCCTTTTAATCGCCAAACTGTCGCCCGGCGCGACTTTATCGTCTACTGGGCCACCGGCCAGCAACTGGTCCATCGCGGCAATCCATACGACCCCGCGGCCCTGAATCAGATTGAGCACGACGCGGGATTTTCCGGCGGCGCATCCTATTACATGCGCAACGCTCCCTGGGCGCTGCCGTTGGCTGTGCCTTTGGGCTTCGCGGGACCTATGGCGGCGGCGCTTCCATGGTCCCTGCTCATGCTCGGGCTGCTCGCGCTTTCCGTGCGCATCCTTTGGAAGCTATTCGGCGGCCCACGGAACAGCCTGGTTTGGCTCGGCTACTGCTTTCCTCCGGCTCTCTGGTGCGTGCTCCTCGGCCAGACTTCCATCTTTCTGCTCTTCGGGTTCACGCTCTTTCTGCGTTTCCACAAAACTCGCCCGTTCGCAGCCGGCGCGGCGCTTTGGCTCTGCTCCATCAAGCCGCATCTCTTTCTTCCCTTCGCAGTGGTTCTGTTGGTTTGGATCTTTGTCGCGCGCGCCTGGCGAATCCTGTGGGGCGCAGCCACGGCATTCGCAGCAGGCGCACTGATTACGACGTGCATCGACCCCGCGGCCTGGAGTCAATACGCGTATTACATGCGCACTTCCGTCGTCACGCGCGAGTTCACGCCCTGCCTCGCCGATCTTCTGCGCGATTCCATCAGGCCAACGGCCGAGTGGCTCGCCTTTGTGCCGGTAGCATCAGGTTGCATCTGGGCACTAGTCTGGTTTTGGCCGCGACGTTACGACTGGGACTGGCTCGAACAAGGCAGCCTGCTGGTTTTGGTTTCGCTGCTCGTCGCGCCCTTCGGATGGATCTTCGATCAGTCGCTCGCCTTACCGGCTGTGTTGTGGGGTGCTTCCCGCACCTCGTCGCAGCTTTTGCTCTCGGCCCTGGCGCTGATTTATATCCTGGTTGAACTCCAGTTAGTCCATTTCGACCTGCACTCCGCTGCCTGGCTTTGGACCACTCCCGCGTGGCTCGCCTGGTATCTTTTCGCGCGCGCCTCTCGCCACAAGCCGGGCATGATGCCAATGCCCGCTTCGCCCTCTCCCTCGGTTAGCTCCTCCAGCTAAGGTGGCCCATGCGCGCAATCGACATCCTTCTGAATCCCTCCACCATCATCATCATCGCCCTTTTTCTTTCCGTCATCTGGATGCTTAGGGACGAGAAAGACAAGGCCCGGATTGAACTTGTCTTCGCGCTTGTCCTCAATCTGTTCTACGGGGTGCTCCTCAACATCTTCATGGGCCGCGAAGGCGCCATCTTTCCCTGGAAGTTCGACCACGTCTTGTTTCGCCTGGATGCGTCTCTCGGCATTCAGGCCGCCTCCATCGCGCGGCCGTTGCAAGGCTTTCTGCACATCCCCCTTTGGATCGTCTACCAATCGATGGTTCCCATGATGATCGCCTGGTTCCTGCTGACTCGATACCGGCGGAGCCCCGGCTCCATCATTCTCGCTTATATTGCGGAACTTGTTGCCGGACCCTTGCTTTACACGATCGTCCCGGCATGCGGACCCATTTATGCATTCGGTAAACAGTGGCTACACCCGCCAGCCGTTGCGCCGGAGGCCGTGCGCCTGGCGGGAATGCCCAACGCGTTTCCTTCGCTGCACGTTGGCACTGCTTTGGTATTTCTCATGTTTGCGCCGGGCAGAATCTGGAAGGCGATAGCGCTTCTCTTTCTCGCCGTTACATGCCTGGCAATCCTGTCCACGGGAGAGCATTACGTCATCGACCTGATTCCCGGATTGGCATTTGGCGTGTTTGTCTCAGCCGTAGGAATGCGCAACTTCCGCCGCGCAGGATGGTTTCTTGCGCTCACGCTTACATGGTCGCTTGGGGTGCGATTCGCCTATATGATTCTGGTCGCACATCCCGTGCTGACGCGCTCCCTGGCAGGATTGACGCTGATGTCCTTGACTCTTGCGCTCGGTAAACAATGGAGCGCGACACCTGCGCTTGAAGCGGGCCACGGCAACGCTGCCTGACAGCCTTTGGCCCTGGGACGTTCTCTGTCTTGGTTAATCGGCTTGCGTTCTAGCGACCGCTTTCAGCTTTGCGATGAAGCAGCGACCGGCACCATCTCCACGCTGTCCCCGCGTACGGTGCGCGCCGCCGCAGCCGTCCCGGCCGGCAACTCCAGCACGCTTTGCGCCGCGAAACATGCCGACATGCGCCACGCTCCGACGCTGTGGCGCACCTTTTTCACTTTCAGCTTGCGGTCCAGGTAGACGAGATCGATGGGGAAACGCATGAAGAAGGTGTGCACCGATTCGCAGGGAGCGATCCACAGCCCCTCACCGGGCAAAAGGCCTTCCCGGCCCAGCAGACCTTTTCTTCGTGTAGCTCCGGTGTGCGCTTTGGTGAGCTGGGTCGCCAGCACCGTGCCGCGCGTCACGTTGAGAACTTTCTGCGGCCCTTCCGGCGCGGCTGGGCGCGGAGCAATCCACTCCCGCACCGCCTTCGCCATGCTATGCAACGGATTCATCCGCTAGTCTCAACTGCCAACACCGTCCCGCAGCAGCCAATGCTACTGCGTACCGGTCGTTGTAGTGCTCGTGGACGAGGTGCCGCCGCCGCTATTGATGGACTGGCTCGACGTACCGAATCCGCCTGTCCCCGATTCAACGATCAGCGGCTTCTCCGGTTTCATGCTTTGGATCAGCGTCTCCACCGGAATTGCCGGCGCAGTCGGCGGCAACGTGTTATCCGCCGTCTTCGCATCCGGCTGGTGCATGGGGATGTTCGAATTGGGCGGCATGAACTGATCCGGATACTTCAGCTCCGGCGTGGGCGTACCCGCCTGCAGCGGGGATACGATCTCCGGCGTGACCAGCACGATCAACTCGGTATCGTTCTTGGTCTTGGACTGGGATTGGAACAGCTTGCCGAGGATCGGAATGTCGCCAAGAAACGGAATCTTCGAGAATGTGTCGGTGAGGCTCTTGTCCAGCAGGCCGCCAATGATGAAGGTCTCTCCATCTTTCAGTTCCACTTCGGTATTCACTCTGCGCGTGGTCAGGCCCGGCACCTCAAATCCCGAGATCTCCACTTCGTTGGTGTAGTCCAGCGCGCTCACCTCCGGCGCCACCTGCAACCGGATGGTTCCCCGAGGCGTGATGGTGGGAATGAAATTGAGCCGAATGCCGTACTCCTTGAACTCGATACTGACCGCGGCCGTCCCGCCTGACGTGCCGGACACCACGGGATACGGAAACTCGCCGCCGGCAAGAAAGCTGGCTTCTTTGCCGTCGGTGGCAAGCAGGTTCGGCTCCGCCAGCACCTGCACCACGTTTTTGGTTATCAGGGCATGAATATCGGCGCCTATGTTCAGGCCGGGGAAGTAGGCAAAAATGCTTCCCTCCTGGCTAAAGCTGGCCGTTCCAGCCGATCCGCTGACCGCTGATCCGCTACTCGACGAACCACTGCTGGCGCCGATGGTGGGTGGAGAAAACTGGCCGGCCGAAACCCCGCCAAGCGCATTTCCCAGACCAAGGTCGAACAGGTTGACGCCAAGCTGACGCGCCAGGACGCGATCCACGGAGGCAAAGCGCACCTTGAGCAGAATCTGCGGATCCGCAGTGGGCACGTTCACATCGAGCAGGTTGACCACCTTGCCCGCCGTCGCCGCAATCTCGACTGCGCGCACCGCGCTGGTCAGATCCTTCACCGTGCCGCGCAGAAAAACGTTGCTGTTGGTGAAGCTGACTCTGATCTCCTGGCCCGGCAACTCGGTCCTCAGCTCGCGCCGAATGGCGTCCAAGTTATCGCCCGACAGTCCTGAGTTAGGCCGCACTGTCACGTTGAAGAATTGCCGTCCCCCGTGAATATCCCAGAGAATCAGGCTGGTTGCGCCCGGCCCTTTGCCGGTGATCATGATCTCGGTAGGGCTCACTGCCGAGGCTTCCGCAACGTCCGCCTCCCCCACTGCGACGCGCTCGATCGGTTGCACACAGTCCACGAGCACGGCTTTGCCTACCTCCACGTTCAGTTCATTCGTGGAGTCCTCGAACCGGGTTCCCGCCGATGGTGGGGAAGACGGCGCGGCCTGAGCCTGTACCACCTGCCCGGCGCAGAGAGCCACGAACAGGACGCTGCAATATGCGATGGTGATCCCAGTCGTCGATCTCAATGCTGTCCCTCGGGTGTTGCGAATTTCTCTTCCGTGGTCTTTGAGCCGTTGCTGACGGTGATCGAATACGTCTTTGGCGCCGGCTTGTGCCCGCCGCCCGCCGCCCGCCGTGGTGCAGGCGCGGGAGCGGTGCTCGCAAAGATGTTGCTCATCGCCGTGGGCGGTACCTTGGCCATCTGTGTATCCAGCGGATTGCGCAGCACCAACTGGATCTTCAGCGAGTTGCTGGCCAGGCTCAGTGTCTCGGCCTGCTCCGGAGTCACCAGAAGATTCACGACCTGCACCTGCTGCGGTTTGCCTTCGTTGTCTTTCGCAATGTCGGTGCCCGCCGAGAGCACCTGGATGTTCTGCAGAAGCGTCTGCGTCTCTATGCCTTGCGAGGCCTCCGGGCCCGGAGGATTGCCTGAAACCAGAACGTCCACACGCGAGCCTGGAATCACGAATCCGGCCACGCCTACCACTTCATCCACTCTTACCGCGCACGCTCTCATGCCTTGGGGGATGGTCGGCGCAAGTCCGCCGCCGGACCCGATGCCGGCCAGGCGGCTCTCGAGAATTGGCTCTCCCTGAAAGATCTCTGAAATCACGCCGCGGCCCACCGCTTCATCCATCTTCAGAATCGTGCCTTTGGGCGCCGTGCCGGCAATCGTGATGGTCGTCAGGTCGGCCTTCGTTAACACGGCTCCCAGGGGAATGTCCTTTGCCGCTGCAACCACCTGAGCCGTTGCCATCGGCCTTGAAGCCGCCATACGCCCACCCACGAGGCGATAAACCAGCCACGCGCAAAATCCGGCGATGAAGAATGCGATGAGGAGGATCGTTAGCAGTCTTCGATTCATCCTTACTCCGTTGGAGCTGCAGATTGCCAGCTCCGCGTTTCTCTACCTGCCCCATCTTTCGGGCCACCAGCATGCCGTCAAATCTGGCAGCCGGTCCATCGCCGCTGCGCCGCAGCGGGCATTGCGAATACAGTGTAGTCCCTCACAACCTATCTTCTTGCGCGGGAATTGTCGATATTACTTAAGTGAGGTATCAAGAGAGCTATGGGGCAAATCTCCGGAGTGAGTGATGCTTGAAGCAGGTTAGAATTCCCTCGGGGTCTTATGGCGCGTTGAAGATTCGTGCGCGGCCATGGCCGTTCAGGGCTGCAAATCAAGCATCGTGATTTGAGCAGTCGGAGGTTACTTTTGGCTCGTCAAGCATCAAGCCCATTGAATTCAGACTCGCCAGCATGGACGATCCTTCAGGGTCGACTTGACTTCGAAGCGAAGCCAAGCGCGCTGCCTCAAGAGAACGCCGTGCCGATTGCTCCGGTGTTGATGATGCCTTCCTCCGGCGTCACGCTCTTCGCAACGCTGCCCCCGCAAAGTCAGGGGCCTACATCTTTCGTGGGATCCGTCCTCATTCATGTCATCGCTGCGGCCGTTCTCGGGTTCGGCCTTGGCTACAAACCTCCTGTGACTCGAGTGGTTGAAGAGCACTACTCGGTTCGTCAACTCGATCTGCGCGCGCCGATTGAGCAACCGGAGCATGCTGCGCGCATTCCCTACCCGAAGTCGCATAATGGCGCGGCGGCTGCCGCGGGCCGCACCGAGCAATCCCGGTCTCTTCCTCGCCCGGTAGATCAAGTCCAGCCGGGTCCGCAAACACTCATCCAGGCGGACCTTCTGAATCCGATCAAGCTGCCCCAGCCGATTCCTGTGCCGCAGGTCGTGATCTGGTCGCCGAGTAAAGAGACTGTGAAACACATCGTTCCACCCGTGCCGGCAAAACCCACCGCAGCCGATGTCATTCCCGTTCTGGACCGTCCCAATCAGGAACTCACTCTCGCCGACGTCAACATCGCGTCCAGTAAGTTGCCCTCGTTTAAATCGCCCGTCGCGCCCAGCACCACGTCGCCGGTCGCCGTTCACGTTCCCGCACAGGCGCAGCTGCCTCCGGCCTCTGCCTCGCAGCAATCGGCGCCGCCCGCGCCCGCTGCCGTCCTTTCTCTCTCCGATCTCAAGATGAAAGATGGAAGCGCCGCGCTGCCTCCGGTCAACGAGTCCCAGCCATCGAATGCGCAGGGCGCGCTATCTCAGGGCCAGGCCAAGAACCCCTCTGCGCAGGCCGGCAACGGCCCTCCTGCTGCCAAGCCGGGCCTGGGCGGTGCTGGCCAGAGCCCAGCTGCGGGGTCAAATCATTCTGCCTCGGGCTCGGGTAAGCCGGAAATCGCCTCTTCCCTGTCGGGGCCGGAAACTGGGTATGACGGAATCGCTCGGGCTACCTCGACTCCGATTGCACTGCCCAAAGACGGGCACTTCGGCTCCGTGATTGTCAATGACGCCCTCGAGCAGCAATTTCCCGAAATGGCAGGCGTATGGAATGGCAGACTCGTCTACACTGCGTATTTGCACGTCGGTCTGTCGAAGAGCTGGGTTATGCAGTACTCGCTGCCACGCAACACGGAGGCCGCAGCGGGCGGCACCATCTCCCGCCTTGAAGCGCCATGGCCGTATGACATTGTGCGGCCCAACCTCGCGGCCGGCACCATCGACGCCGACGCCTTGATGATCCGCGGCTTTGTCGATCAGACGGGCCGCTTTGAAGACCTCACCATCATCTTCCCGCAGCCGTTCTCGAGCGCGCAGTTCGTCCTCGCCGCGTTACAGCAATGGCAATTCCGCCCTGCCCAGCAAAATGGGCAGGCGGCTCGGGTTGAGGTACTGCTCATCATTCCCGAAGCGCTGGAATAAGCCTTACGGCATTTTCGATTCTGCTCTAAACAGGAATTGTGCTTTTAAGGGGCATTTCCTGATCCGGCGTCCCCTCAGACAGTTCTTCGACGGTGGAGTGTGAGTAAAGGCTACCTCGCAGGTTGTCGGGGATCTCAAGAAGTGAATAGAAAGCGCTCGCATTCCGCCTCGGCGCGCGTGCTCGCTCTCGCCTTTGCCGGCGCGCGGGAAGCAATCCAGGCTGGCCCCGGGGACAACCTAGAAATTGCCGTCGGAATGCCTATTCCTCAACCACTCTTTCCGATGTGCCGGTCAGCGACAGGGCGGACTTGGGCAGAAAGCCCAGGGAGAAATCAAAGGTATAAGTGACTTGAACGCTGACCAGACAGCCAGCGTTCTGAGCCGGTGAGCAAGCAGTGCAACCCGACGTGCAGTCCGGCGTTGTTGCGGGCCAGTTGGTGCTCACTGCGACGCTGCTCAAGTTGATTCCGCCCGGGGTCATGCTACGCACATAATTTTGCACATCGGCCGCAGAGGCCTCGCAATTGTATTTCATGGTGAAGGCCGGCGGCGCCACGGACGAGCACGCAGTTGATGAAAAGTCCTCTCCGTGCACGATGGCGTAGCGCGTTCCCTGCTGCGCCCCCCAGGTAACAAAGTGATAGACGTAGACCGCGTTGGCGAAGCCGATCACGCCCAGGAGCGCCATGAAGAAGACCGTGACCGAAACGGCGAACTCGACTAACTCGGCGCCGCTTTCTTCGCCAGCCAGGGCCGACAGCTTCCGGATTTTGTTCCGTCCATGCATGGTTTTCTCAGCTCTTGCCCGAACGCATCTGGGCCGTTTTCGATAATGTGAGCGAAGGCGGCACACCGGGCCACGGGACGAGTGGGGTATAAGTGGCTGACGCCGTGACCTTCACCAGGTATACGACGTTGTAGGCGCAGGTTGTCGGCTGGCTGGTGCAACTGGCGGAATACTGGGTGCCGTCGGAACACTCGCAGCCGTAAGTAGGGGTCGCCACCGACAGGCTCGCCACGTTGGGCGCGTCGTCCTGAGCCGCGATCTTCATGCCCGCCGTATCGGTCGGGTTCTGCGCTCCGTATTCTGCGCCCGCATGAGCCGAGCCCACCACTTCGACGGCCATGTAAAAGGCGCGCCCGAAGTCCACCGCTCCCATCAAAAGCAACATCAGGAGTGGCAGTGTGAACGCCAGCTCCACGAGGCTGGTTCCATGCTCGCTCTTCAGAAAATCGATTGGGTTCTTAAATTTCATAAGTTACTCCGCCAGCACCGCAGTGCTGCTAGTGGCGCCGGAACCGCTTCCGATCGGGAATCCGCTGGGGAGCGTCGAATAGTTGTCGCCGACCTTGAAGACATTGTTTGAGTCCACAATGACCGAGCCGCCGATATCGATAATCGTGTACTGCGCGGAGCCATTGATCGTCACGCCTGAGGCGCTGTTCAGGGTGAGGTTTGCATTGCTGTTGGGAAAATAAATGGCTCCCTGAAAGTAGGAAGCCGTGGTGGCGTCGATCGTCATACCCGAGCTGTTGCCGGCAGACTCCCAGAGCACCATTCCGCCGTTACTACCATTGGTGTTGGTGGTGGGCGCCGAAAGCTCGAGGGTACTGGCGCCATTCAGCTGCAAAGTGCCGGAAGCGAAATATAACGTCACACCCGTTCCGGTCAGTGTCGATCCGGAATCGACAACGATGCTGCTGTTCATGTAGTAAACGCCGGGGGCCAGGGTCACGGACGTATTTGAGTTGAGATTAAAGCCGTTGGGGTAGTAGCCCGGTTGCATGGTTGCGCCGTTGGACGGCGTGGTGTCGGAAGCGGTGGAGGAATTCCCCGGCTGGGTCGGCGCAGTCAAGGAACTCAGCGGGTCGCTTACCGACGAACCGGCCTGCGGCGCGGCATTGCTAAAGGTGCAATTGCCGCCGGTCCAGACGGTTTGGCCGCTTGTGCCGCAGTTGTTGAACGCCACCCCGCCCGCGTATGTGAACGACGAGGTCGCCACGCTGGCGTCGTTGTCGGCTCCAATGCTCCCGTCGTCCTGAATGCCGCATTGCAAATTCAAGTTGGAGGAGCCGTTAAGGGTCAGGCCGTTCATGTAGAAACATGCGTTTCCCGGGGAACCAGTGATCAAGCCGGTTCCATTCTCTTCGGCCTCCGCTCGGGCCAAAAGCGTTACCGTCTTCGGCCCCAGAACGGCGGCCAGGAACGTGCTCTGCTTCTCAGTCAGCACCACTTCCACATAGGTGGCCTTGCCGCTGTTGGGGTCGCCGGCACCCAGTTTGCAGGGGCCGTTGTTCACGATCATGACCACGGTCCCCGTAGGAAGTGTGGTGGGGCATTGCGTTCCAATGCTCGTTGCGGGGACCGTAAAGCCGTTTTCGGTCGCGGCCTGCTGCGCGGCCTTTTGCATGGCAGAGCAGGCGGCAGTTGAGCCGCACGTCGCATATTCGATGGCTCCCGCAAGCGCGGCAGCATCCGCGGCCGTCTGCAGCTCGCGCTGGTCCCAAAGCAGCACGCCCACGTCAACGCCCAATGCCACGAAGCCCATGAGGGCCGCCAGCACCACGGCTGTCAGCACCAGAATCTGGCCGCTTTCGCCTTCGCGATGGATTGCTTCCTTCATGCTTTTCACCCGTCCCGCTCGGTCCTGCGCCGGCCTCACATTTGCCCGTCTTCAGCTTCTCCAGGAAGCGCTCGAATTCCCGCGCTCCTGCTGGGGTTGGCGCCGTTGTCTTGCTTTGCCGTGCGCTGCTCCTGGCCGGCAAATTCCGGCACTCGTCCGCTTATGCGCTGTGCGCGGGGACAAATGGGAGCGTTGGTTTCTGTGCGACTCCAACCTTCTGCCTCGCCGACACTGCTGCGCCCTCGAGGGGAATGAGCCGCTTCACGTTTATCATCGGCCGACTCTGGAGCGGGTATATGCCCCTTTGGTGCTGCGCGGAGGTGACCTTGGTACCGAGAGCGACACTTTACGATTCAGCTTCCGTAGCCGGAGGCTGCGCCGATCTCAAGATGAAAGATGGAAGCGCCGCACTGCCTCCGGTCAACGAGTCCCAGGCGTCGACTGCACAGGGCGCGCTCTCCCAGGGCCACGCCAAGAACCCCTCTGCCCAAGCCGGCAACGGCCCTCCTGCTGCCAAGCCGGGCCTTGGTGATGGTCCGTGGCATTGTCAATCAGTCCGGCCGCTTTGAGGACCTCAGCATCGTTTTCCCGCAGCCCTTCTCGAGCGCGCAGTTCGTCCTCGCCGCGCTGCAGCAATGGCAATTCCGACTCGCCTTGCAGAATGGTCAAGCTGTCAGGGTCGAAGTGATGCTCATCATTCCGTCGCAGGAATAGTGTCCTGTTTCTGAAGGCCGCGTCGAAAATGAGTTGGCGAACAGTAGCGAATCCCATCCCTGCTTAAAGAAACATCGCAAGGATAGGTCATCCACATCGCGGTCAGTTGAGCGAAGGCAAATGCAGGAGCAAAATCGAAAGACTGGCCACCGGGCCTCTACTCATATGTCGAGTTTGATGACGGGCCCTGAAGCTTCATTGCGTCAAGCGAAGGAGGATCTTCGAGGCGATGGTCTGGAAGGCTGTATCCAGGTCGCTCGCCGTGGGAGCAAACTCCGCGAGCCCGGATGGCTCGCTGGCGTTGTACAAGGGACTTGCAGGGTCATTCGCAAGCTCCTGGAGATAGGTCGTGTTGATCTTATCGCCCAAACCAATGGAGTAAACCGTTATCCCGCTGGCTCTCATCGTATTGGCCAATTGGACGGCACGGTAGTCGGCCTCGTCGGCGATATTCTGTATGGTAAACGTGGAAGGATTCGTAAGCTGGGCTGTGTCTGTCGCGGGAAAAGTATTGGCACCACTACATGAGCCTGCATTACATGAGACTGCTTGTGTATTCGAGCCTGTGACTGTCCCATCGATATATGCTCCGCCCGTGGTGTAAAAACCAATTCCATTGCACCAACCGACCGTGAACTCAGCCGGAGCGCAGCCTCCATAGTTCACCGCGGGGTGGCTTCCAGTAGTTGGAAGTGGGTCCTGATTCATATTGGCCCAACCATCCGTGAAAAATACAACTACCTTTGCCGCATTCGCCGGTGGACTGGGAACGCCCGTGACCATGGTATCGGCATCCAGCAGTCCGCCTTGCGCAAAAGTGGCTCCGCCAAATGCCATTGCGCTCAGGGAGTTCTCAATGGGGGTGTGGAAAGTTGTGGAGATTGCCACATCCTGAGTTGCATCCGTCGAAAAGCTTATTTCTCCAAGTTGATCGGTGCCTTCGATGAAGTAGCTGAGAAAATCCGTCACCGAGGGAGGCAAGGCCGCTGCCCCACCGTTCAGGTTCATCGAACCGGATTTATCTATCACTAACGAAAGGATCACGGGAGGGCGGGTTGCCTGGGAAGAGTCAGCCACGGTGAGGGTTGTAAAACCCGCAAGTCTGATAAAGAAGGTTCGGATTGTGGCGGTGGAGGCAACAGTGACAACGGGTTCGCCACCAGCGTACACAATGGTGAAAGCCGCGGTGGGGGGCGAAACATACATACTCGAGCTGGAACTGAAGTTTGTGGCGAACACACTTTGCCCGATTGCCTCAGCCGCAGCCTGCCCTCGGCCCAGGTTTCGCATCACCGCTAACGCCGCCGCATCGGACGCCTTCGCAAGTCGGGCTCTTGTCAGAAAGCCAAGGCCAAAATCGATTGCGAAGCCCGCACAGAGCAATAAGATGGGCAGGAAGATGGCAAGCAAGATCAATACCTGCCCGCTCTCTTTCGCAGCCGCTTTCAGACCTCGAATGGGGTGCATTTGATCCCCCTCTCAAAAATACGCAACGTCATACAATGTGGAAGCAAGAGATTTATGAAGTAAACCGCCAACCGGTGTGATGGGGCTATAGGAGTAAAAAACCTCTGTTACATAGAGCGTCTGACCTGCGGCCAGCACGGTGCTGGAGCTCGCCGGCATGGTGGCTGGATTCCCAACCCCGGAGCCAACGGCGCTGGTTACCGATATACCGGCCGGCGATTCCGCCTGGTCTACAATTTGAGGAACGTTGCTGGCATTGTAGGCTACCTCGGTCAGGATGATCCTTCCATTGGTGCCAATATTCAATGGAGCACCCTGAGTAACGAGTGCCGACACCGTGCTTGTCAGGGACGTTCCGCGGGAAGCGAGGTCGGAGCCTTGCCTGGATAAGCCGGCAATCTGTTCATTGTCGTAAATTATCTGCGAAAAATCGATAAGTCCAAAGACCAGAATAAGCAGAACAGGCAGACAAATCGCCAGCTCAACGAGGGCCAACCCTCGCTCATCCTCAAGTCGCTTTGCCCACGCTAAACCTTCGGTAAGTCGCTTGATCATCCCTGGGCTCTCCATCTAATTCGTCTCGCTGGGTTGAAAAGGCTCATTCATAATCGTGGTACTCGTTGTAAAGGTGTATTCCCCACCTGGAAACATCCGCGCAATCAGCGGTGTCATCAAAGGCATCGTGACGGTCGCGGAAATGGTCAACATATCTCCTGGACCACCGGCGCTCGCTGCGCCACCGCTAAGGCTCGATACCTGAATGCTTGGAGTTTGCACGCCTATTACGTTTTGCTGAAAGATGTCAGTGATAGAGATGATTCTCGATAGAGTCGTACCCGGACTGGCCGGATTCGGCAGATGATTTCCCGTCGACCCATATCGAGCAGCCTCCTGAAGGGCGTTCTGAACCTCCACTTGCACGAAGCACAAATGTCCGAAATCAATAATTGCAAGGACCAGAAATACGAACAGCAGGGACACAATCGCAAATTCGACAATGCTCTCCCCTTCCTCCGATCGCGATCTAGACAGCCAATGCCTCAGACCGTCATTCCCATGGCGGATTGTCTGAAAAGGACAGTGCTCCGCGGTCTTCTCGCCCATGTGTCCTGGGGATAGAGCGCACCGTGCGTTGGCGTCATGCAGACCGATTTCACGTTTCATTCGCACCCCCGTCCGCTCCCCATGAATTTTGGCCCTTCAAGCCTCAGCCCGGCGCAGAGCGCCGCTCTCGCGATCATTGCGCCAATACCCATGGTTCTGCCTCCGCGCGGCAACTCAGGTCTTCGCTGTCCTTGCCGCACGGCCCATCCAAGAAATCTACGGCGCCCGGCGCCCCTCACCAGGCCCGTTTCAATAACTCGAGAAAATCCTCGAACTCCGTCCACCCGCTGCGTGCTGCACACGCCGCCTGCTGCGGTTGGCGCTGTTCTCTTGTTTTGCCGTTGGATCCCAGGTGTCCACTCCTGGCCGGCAAATTCCGCAGCACATCAGCCTAAGCGCTGTACGCTGGGGGAAATGGGTGCGTTCATTGCTGTGCGACACCATCCACGAGCCTCGCCGGCATCACCCCCGCCTTCTCAGAGAAAAGTGAGCCTTACGTCCATCATCGTTGATCTCAAGCGTATGAAAATCCCTCATTAGTGCTATGACTTGTCCACTTTCGTCCGACGCCCCTATCTCCCCGCCGGCAGGTCCGCACGGCTCGGCCTCCACAAAGCCGATGAGGACAGGATGGGAAGTGACAGAAACGGAAATCTTTAGGTGACCTTCACCTTGGCCGTGCAGCCCTGGCCGTTCGGGCACCTTCACATGCCCCGTTTCAACTGCCTCAGGAAACGATCGAATTCCTTCCTGCCCGCCGCATCCAGGATCGGCGCACTGCTCAGGCGCCGGTCCTGCTCTTCGGGCAGAAGAAACTGCAGGCCCACGCCGTCCGGTCCCCAGCGCACGGCCCGCGATTGCACGGCAATCGAGCGCTCGGCCATCTCCTCGCCCGGGTCGCCCTTCTGCAGGGTCATCAATACCAGCGTCCCGGGATACCAGCGCTCTTCCGTCACCACGTACAGCCCCGACGAGCTGATGTCGCGAATGCCGTGCGCTACGGGCGCCTCGCCGTTCCAGTAATACGCGGCCAACCCGGTCGCCCGTACCCGCGGAGCCTTGCGCGGATCCGGCGACCACCAGCGCTGCAACCAGTTGCGCGGCTGCTTAAACGTCTTCGCGCCCCCCTGCGTCAGATCCATCTCGTAGGTCTCTTGCTCGGCCCTGGTTCCGCGTGCGTTCCGGCTCTCCAGTTCCAGCAATCCCGGGCCGCCGCTCCATAGCGGCTTTTCGCGCAGCAGCGCCGCGCCTGCGATTGTCGGCGACGCGGCTTCCGTCCCCTTGGGCGGATCGCTCAGCTCGTTCTGCGGATTGCTCAGCTCGACGCGCGGATTGCTCAGCCGTTGCAGCTGCCCCTCCATCTCCTCGGCCACGCACAGCACCAGCTGATCGCCTGGCTGGGTCTGCGAGGAATAAATGGAATGCGCAGGGAGTGCCAGCACGCTATCCGGGCGCGGGCTTGACGAACTCACCTGAAAGGTGGGGAACGATTCCACGGTTTCGATCACCCGGCCGACCTCGTCCAGGTAGATCAGGTCCAGCGGCGCCGGTATTGCCGCCGCGGGAATCCCGCGGAAGGGCGCCATCCATACGCCCTCGCCCGATTTGAGCGGCCGCGCCGACATCAGCTCGCCCACGCGAGTTGAGGTAAGATCCGCGGCCTTGACCTCCAGGCCAAGAAAGCATTCCCGGGTTTGGTTATAAGCGCAATGAGTCCGCGATTCCATGGTCTTTTTGTCCCTTGACGGCTGCGCAACAGCGCCTCTGCCTTTCCGCGTCTGAGCCGCTCCGTCAAATCTTTCCAGAAGCTCCATACAACCAGGTCCTCGCCTTTCGCGGTCGTCCGGGCGCAAAAGAAAACACTGCTCCTGCTTCGCACTCCGAGCTTCCCCACCCAGGCGCTTACCGCGCCGGGCAGGTTCTCCGGACCTGCGAAATGTCGTGCTCAGGCCGTGGCTCCTGGTCTCTTGAAGACACCCACGGACTCAAGTTCGCTGCTTACTTTACCCGGGTGCGACGGCGTTGAATGATGATCACCAGAACGATTACAGCCAGAACCCCGGCCACCACCTGGATGATCCTCGTGTTATTGCCCGCCGGCGCGTCGTCCAAAAGGTACACCCCGAGGTATGCGGCAACAATGTTGCAAATCGCGAAAAAACCCATTTCAATTTCTCCCTTCCTGCCTGTTATTTGTTGGTTAACTTCGAAAAAGACTCGGCCATGACAATCGCGGCTGGTCCCAGTGTAACCAGAAATAGCGCAGGAAAAATGAACAGTACCAGCGGGAATACTAGCTTCACTGAAGTCTTGCTTGCCATCTCCTCGACCATCTGCACGCGTTGCGTGCGCAGCGATTCAGAGTGGACGCGCAACACTTTGGCAATGCTGGTGCCAAATTGTTCTGTCTGCACGAGCATCGAAACCAGGTTGCGCACACTCTCTACGTCGGTGCGTTCTGCCATTTTTTTCCATGCCTCGGAACGGCTTCGGCCGGCATGTTGTTCGAGCACCACGATGTTCAGCTCGTCGCACAACTCCGGTAGCGAATTGTTCAGCTCCTGCGCCGATCGCGCTGTCGCCTGGTCCAGGCTCAGGCCGGCTTCCATGCAAATTACCAGCAGATCGAGTACATCGGGCAATCCGCGGGTGATTTTCTTTTGCCGCTTCTTGATCTTCTTCCCAAGCCAGAAGTCAGGCGCCAGAAAACCCACGCCCAGCGTCATCACGTACACAAAAAACGGACTTAGGCTTGCCAACCCCGTCACCAGCGCGATGGCTGACAACAGAATCGGCGTCACCAATTTGAAGCCGTAGAAGACCTTCACCGCCGACTCGCCGCGGTACCCGGCGCGCGTCAGCCGCAGCACGACGATCGATACTTCCTTATCGCTCTTCGGCATCAGGTTCTCGACGGACTCCATCAAGTTCCCGATCGAGGACTTGGCCTTGTCCACCACCGAGGTAATGCTTTTCTCCTTGGGACGCGGATGGATCACTTCGCTGATGCGCTTCAGCATGACTTCGCGGTAAAACAGCAGAAGTCCGCCGCTGGCGAACAGCAGAAACACAGCCAAGAATGCGAAAACTGCGAATTCCATATCTCTCCCTACACGTCGATGTTGACGATCTTGTAGATCACAATCCCGCCCAGCAGAATCAGTCCGGCCGCGCCCCACATCATCTCGATACCGATTTGGCGATGCCACAGAATGCTGATCATTCCCGGATCCACGAAATAGATGCCGATGCCCAGCACGATGGGCAGGCAGGTAAGGACCAACCCCGTAAGCCGCCCCTGCGCCGTGTGCACCATGATCTGCCGCTTCAGCCGGAAGCGCTCCCGGATCACATGCGAGGTCTTATCCAGCACCTCGGCCAGGTTGCCGCCGCTCTCCTTCTGAATCAGGATCGCGGATGCTGTGATCTTCAAATCCTGCAGGGGAATCCGCTCGAGCAGGTTTTCCAGCGCCGTCTTCATCTCCAGGCCGTAGTTCTGTTCCTCAAAGCAGATCTTGAACTCGCTCTTCAACGGCTCCGGGCACTCCCGGGATACGAGAGCCATAGCCGCCAGCAGGCTGTGCCCCGCGCGCAGTCCGCTCACCATCAGGTCCAGCGCCTCCGGCAGGTATTTCTCGAATGCCGAAAAACGCCGGCTGCGCTTGAAGAACACCCATCCGAAAGGAAGCGCTCCCAGCACCACGCCCGCTGCCAGCGCCGGCAGAAAGGACTGGAAATACATGAACACGAAATACGACGACAGCGCAAAACCCGCCGCGCTCATGATCAGCAGTCGGCCCGGGCTCCAATCCAGCTCGGCCTGGCTCAGCATCTTGCGCAGATAAGGCGCCAGCTGAACGTTCACCAGCTTCTTGTTCAGCCATGGAATACTGCTGAGCTGATCATCCTTGCGCAGGTCCATATTCTGCTGCCGCACCACCTGCCTGGGCTCCGACTTGAGCGCCATATCGAGCTGCGCCAGCGCCTGCTTGGAGTTATTGGAGGATGCTGACGCTACCAAGGGCAGCGCAATGAGCACAAATACGCCGATGAATACCGCTACTGCAATGACGCCCATCTCAGTACCCCTCCTCTCTCTTTAGTTAACCTGGGTTTCCTTGTCGAACAGGCTTGGCGGCAGCACGATGCCCGACACCCGCAGCCTCTCCAGGAACTGGGGACGGATGCGACTGGGTGCGAATACGCCGATCACCCGGCCGTCCGGTCCAATGCCCTTCTTGTGGAAGGTGAAGATCTCCTGCATGCTGATCACGTTCTCTTCCATGCCGGTGATCTCGGAAATGTTTGTGATCTTGCGGGTTCCGTCGCTCATGCGCGTGGCCTGCACCACGATGGTGATGGCCGAGGCGATCTGCTGACGCACCGACTTTTCCGGCAGGTTCATGTTCGTCATCGCCACCATCGACTCGAGACGTGAAACGGCGTCGCGCGGCGTGTTGGCGTGAACCGTCGTCATCGAGCCCTCGTGGCCGGTGTTCATGGCCTGCAGCATGTCGAAGGCCTCCTCGCCGCGCACCTCACCGATGATGATGCGGTCGGGACGCATACGCAGCGCGTTGATGAGCAATTGCCGCTGTTTTATGGCGCCCTGTCCTTCGATGTTCGGCGGCCGCGTTTCCAGGCGCACGATGTTCTCCTGCGCCAGCCGCAATTCGGCCGCGTCCTCGATGGTCACCAGCCGCTCGTTGTTGGGAATGTACTGCGACAGGATGTTCATGAAGGTGGTTTTGCCGGCGCCGGTTCCGCCGGAGACCAGGATGCTGATGCGCGCCCGCACCGCCGACGACAGTACTTCCATCATCTCCGCTGAAATACTCTTCAACTGCACCAGCTGATTGGCCGCCAGCGGACCGGTTCCGAAACGGCGGATGGACATCGATGGCCCGTCCAGCGCCAGGGGCGGAATAATGGCGTTGACACGCGACCCGTCGGGTAGGCGGGCGTCCACCATGGGAGATGACTCGTCCACTCTGCGGCCCACTCGCGAAACAATGCGGTCGATGATCTGCATCAGGTGCCGGTCGTCACGGAACGAGGTATTCACTTTCTGCAACAGACCGCCTTTTTCCACGAACACATGGTCTTTGTCGTTGACCAGGATGTCGGAGATCTTGGGATCGCGCAGGAGCGGCTCCAGCGGGCCCAAACCGAAGACTTCGTCCAGAAGGTCGGCGTGAATTTTTTCCTGCTCGTCGAAGTTCAGCGGGATCCGCTGGTCCGACATGATCTCCTTCACCAGCCCCGACACCGCCTGGCGCGCCTGACTTGAATTCACGCGCGAAAGCTTTTCCAGATCCAGCTTTGAGATCAGGGTGCGGTGAATCTCCGCTTTGTAGTCTTCCAAATTCAGCAGTTCCACGATTTACCTTCCATCCAGTTGGGGAATTTCACTTCTTGCAAGGTCATCCGAAGAAGCTCAGGCTGAAAATCTTCTTCTTGACCACGGTTTCGCTCTTGCCGGTCACCGCACTCACCATCTTCCGGATCTGCCGTGATACGGGTGAGTCCGTCAGCACCAGCGGCGTGGCGCTGATCTGCATGTTGCGCACCGCTGCATAGTCATTGGGAATCTTCCACTGCGCCGGCCTGGTCAGCGCCTTCGTAATGAGTTCCTCCGGCACGCTCTGCCCGCGGGATTCAAACCGGTTCAGCACGATCTCCAGCCTGGGCACCGCGGCCCCGAAAAACTCCTGGATCAGCCGGTTTGAGTTGCGCAGCTCCGGAATGCCCGACTGCGTCACCAGGTACACCGTGCTGGCTTCCCGGTACGCCGCGGTATCCATCATCTCCAGCTTCGACCCCAAATCCACCACTACGTTCACGAACTCATGCCGCGCCACGTTCAGCAGTTGGTCGATGGCCTCTGTGGCGGGTTGGTATGGAATGAACTTCCCGGGAGCCGCCAGCATCCACAGCCCGGAGCTGTGCTTTACCACGAGCTGGGAAAGGAATTGTGCATCCAGACGGTCCGTGGCTTCCAGCGCATCCACCGCTGAAAACTGCGCGGTAATGCCCAGGTTCAATGCCGCATCGCCCAGTGGTAAATCCAGATCGATTAGCAGCGTCTTCTCTTGCGACTCTTTGGCCAGCTCCACTGCGAAATTGCAGGCCAGCGTGGTCGACCCGGCACCGCCCTTGGAACCGATGAACGCAAACAGCTTTCCCGTGGCCTTCTTCGTGGTCCGCACTACCGGCTGGCGGCCTGCGGCCCGCCCCAGGGCTTCTTCCACCACTCCCTGTTCCAGCGGAAGCGTGAAAAACTCGCGTGCTCCGGCTCGCATGCACCGCACCAGAAGTTCTGGATCGGTGCTTTCCGAGTACACCATCACCGTCGCCTGCCCATCGGCGCTGATGCTCTCCACCAGCTCGAGCGCGTACTCCGGATCGCTGTCGAGATCGATGATCACAACGCCAAACTTCTGGTCCATCATCTCCGAAGCATCGTCCAATCTCACCGGATAGCCCGGGAACTCGGAGACCTCATATCCGGTGTAGCCGGCCAGCGCCAGGGCCGCCTCTTCGCGGTGGAGTCTATTGGGACTGATCAGTGCGATGCAGAGCGGCGTGCCGCTGATGGTCACGGCATTCGAATTGACCAGGCGCGGGGAAATATCTGTAGCCACTTTACGTATGCTCCTTGAAGAGCCGTAGCCCTGCGGCGCATCGCTGTTGCGCGCCTCAAACTCGAGATTGGTTCGCTTTAACCTGGACATTGACTTTCTACGTCCCTCAATGCGCAAAAAACGAAATCAAGGTTCCGATCGCGATGGCTGGTGCGTACGGCATTTTGTGGCGCCGCGGGTTGCTCAACACTGCCTCTCCGCGATCTTGCTTTGAACCGAATGCCAGGCCGCCGGCGTGCTGGAAGAGATCACCCACAAATCCCCCGCACACTGCCCAGGCCAACGCCATCACTCCACCCACCAAGCCGGTGAACACCAGGGCATAAATCAATTGCTCCGGGCCGATCCAGGCCCCGATCGCGGCGCACAGTTTCACATCGCCGGCACCCATGCCGCCCATGAAGAAAAGAATTCCGTACAGCAACAGTCCCAATCCCGCTCCACTCAGGCTGTGGCCCAGACCGTGCCAGCCCTGGAGCCATGTTGAAACCGCAACTCCAATCACAAAGAAGGGCAGAACCAGCCAGTTCGGAATCCGCCGGCTGCGAAGATCCGTGTAGGTTGCCACCCCGAGAACGATGACGGTGGGCCACCAGGCAAACGAATGCATCCTTCTGCTCCTTCATCTCTCCGGGGTTCCGGAATTACCCTGCTATACAGCAATTGCTCAACCAAACTAATTTGGCCAATATTTCTTTTGACTTCAAATAGATGACTCAGGCTGATCCGGGGGAGTGTAAACAGTAGTTTACGGCTGGACCATCTTGTGGAGTCATCCGTATACACCCTCGCGTCGGCGCAATATGGCTGCAAGTTTGCGCACTGAGAGTGACCGTAACCTCTAGTGGGATATGAATTTCTGATCCATGCCGGCGAACTTGACGGCTGCGCCCGGCCTGATGTTTTGCGCTTCGGGCCCAGTTCCAGGACACCTTCCTGCGCCATCACCATTCAAGTGGAGCGCAGATTTTAGCACTATCGCCGGTGTCCCCCGATGCCGATAAGAATTGATGAGGAATTCACCGAATGCGTTGCTGATTTTTCTTGACTGCGGCCCGATTCGGTCACAACTTCCTCTCGCTGCTCTTGGTGATTTTCGTCACCAAGGTACCCTCCTAGCACGAAAGAGGCATGGGCGGTGTGGTACCAAGTGACGATCATAGTGTTACATCGGCAATCCTCCAGAGCGGCACCGTGAGTCCTGTGAGTTGGGTGACCGTACGCACATGACAAGAATTGGACTGTATTCCGAAGACCGCACGCTGCAACCGCTTCTTTCTCCTGCCCTTGGTAAAGATTTCGAGATTCTGATCGAGTCCGACGGCGAGGCGATGGAAGCCCTGATTGCGGCGGGGAACTGCGATGTGCTGATCCTCGATCTGTATTCCCACGAGGACTCCCTGCAAACGCGCATCGACTGCGCGCGCCGACTCATCGCCTCCAATGTCCCGACCATCCTTATGGCCGACGACAGCCTGCGGTCCACGGCGTTCGAGCTGGTCCGTTCCGGAGCCTTCGGCTACACGCGCCGTCCGCCCTCCGTTCGCGACCTCAAGACTATGCTCAGCCGCGCGTGCGAGACCTCCGCGCTCAAGCAGCAACTATACAGTGTGCAACACCGCGTCGAGGAGCCGGGCAAGTGCGATCGCATCATCGGATCCAGCGCCAGCATGCAGCGCGTCTATCAGTTGGTGCAAAGTGTAACCAATCTCAACGCCGCAGTTCTTGTCACCGGCGAAAGCGGCACCGGCAAGGAACTGATCGCCCGCGCCATTCACAACCTCGGCTCCCGCGCCAACAAGCCCTTCGTCGCCGTTTCCTGCGGCGCGATTCCTGAAACTCTGATTGAAGCCGAGCTTTTCGGACACGAGAAAGGCGCCTTCACCGGAACCGTCGCTGCGCGCGAAGGCTACTTCGAGCAGGCCGGCGATGGCACGCTTTTCCTCGATGAAATCGGCGACCTCAGCATCTTCACCCAGGTCAAGCTGCTGCGCGTTCTGCAGCAGATGGAATTCAACCGCCTGGGTTCGAACAAGCTCATTCCCCTGCGCGCGCGCCTCATCTTCGCCACCCATCAGGACCTTGCCAAGCTGGTGGCCGAAGGCAAATTCCGCCAGGATCTCTACTACCGCATCAACGTCATGCGCATCGAGTCGCCGCCGCTCCAGGATCGGCCCGAAGACATTCCGCTCATCGCGCGCCACTTCCTGCGCCACTACGCGGGCGTCTTCCAAAAGCCCATGGATTCGATCGAGCCCGATGCGCTCGAAATGCTTCAGAGCTATGCGTGGCCCGGCAACGTGCGAGAGCTCGAAAACGTCTTGCAGCGCGCCATCATCCTCGCTCCGGGCAGCGCGGTCCGCGCGGAGGACCTGAACCTCCACAACCCCGAGCAGGAAGAAGACCCAGGCGCATTCGACGAAGTGGTGGACATCGCCGACTACCAGCCGACAAGCACCTTCGAGCGCCAGCTCCGCGACTACAAGATCCACCTGGCCGTCTCCGCCGTGCGCGAAGCCAACGGTAACAAGACCGTGGCCGCGCGCAGCCTCTCCATTTCACGTGCTTATCTGCATCGCTTGCTGCGCCTCGCCGAAGCCGACTCCGAGGCCAACTACACTGAGCCGCCCATTCGCCATTCCGTCACCGCCTAGGCCGGGTCCATCAGGCGCTCAGAATGACACCTGCTGCGGAGGAAGGGATTACTAGCCATTTGTAGTCCATCGAAGAAACGGTGAAACTTCCGGACGATCAGTCGATTCTCAACTGTCTTTGCATGGCGTCTTAACGAATTATTAGAAATTCGAGCCATCGGATGGTCACATAATTGCATCAGAAAGTTCCAATTGACAGCGGAACAACCCCGCTATACTGTTGGAGAACCCATGGCACTCGAAAAAGAACTCGCAGCCTACAAGCAAAAGCTTCCCGAACTGGCGGAGCAAGAGGGCAAGTTTGCGCTCATCCATGGAGATGAATTGGTAGATGTCTATACGAGCTACGAAGACGCAATAAAGGAAGGCTACAACCGATTCAAACTTGATCCTTTTTTGGTCAAGCAGATTCGAACCACCGAGCAGGCCCTCTTTATTTCGCGGATCGTGGCTCCCGAATCAGTTCCTACTTGCCGTTGACCGGGGAACGATGCCCTTTTTCACCCTCCAAGTCTCGCCAGCCGGGCCAATTGTGGAAGCCTTCGTCGGCGTAAGCGCCGGAAGAATGGCAGCACTTCAACAACTACAGCAAACAGTACCCGCCCCTCAACATATTAGGGCGCTCCTCGATACAGGAGCGAGCCATACCTGCATTGATCCAATGGTGCTTCAGGCTCTTGCACTACAGCCAACTGGGCAGGTGCAAGTTCACACGCCCACTACCGGAGGGACACCTGCGGTGTGCAACCAATACGATATTGGTCTTCTGATTCCAGCACCCAACGGCCTTCCGTTCAGCGTCCCTACAACAGCCGTGACTGAACACGAACTATTCAATGCGCAGGGCTTTCACGCTTTGATTGGCCGGGACGTTATCTCTCGTTGCGTGCTGATCTATAACGGCCAGCTCAATCTCTTTACACTGGCCTATTAGGCTCCTCTTTTCCATTTGCAATTCCTGCGGAAATCATCTAACCCACTACCATGGCCCTTTCCCGTTGTTAAGCTCCAGTGGCAGAGGCGTAAAATATCGCAGGCCCTGACTTCAATAAGGATATTCCCCGCCATGAAAGCCTTCGCACTTTCCCTGCTGGCTGTGGCTGCCGTTGCCGCAGCCCAATCTCCTGCTTCCATGTCCATGCCCATGGACGCCCCACTCGATTCAGGTGAGCGCCTGGGCTCGGTGAATTTTGCGGTTTCCTGCTCTCCGCAGACGCAGGCGCCGTTCAGTCGCGGCGTCGCTCTGCTTCACGATTTCTGGTACGCCGAAGCCCGCCCGCAGTTTGAGCGCATCGCCAAGGACGATCCCTCTTGCGCCATGGCCCATTGGGGAATCGCCATGAGCGTCTTCCATCAGATTTGGGACCGGCCCGACGACGGCGTCATGAAATTGGGATGGGCAGAAATTCAGAAGGCCCAGTCGCTGCCCGCGAACTCCGCTCGTGAGCGCGATTACATTGCGGCGCTCGCCATCTTCTACAAGCCCGGACAGCAGGACTTTATGGCTCGCGTATCGGCATATTCGGCGGCCATGGGCGCGCTCTATCGAAAGTACCCTGACGATGCCGATGCGGGCGCATTTTACGCTCTCTCTCTGCTCGCGTCGGAAGCGCTCGATGACACCAGTCTCCGGCATGAACATGAGGCGATGGCCGTGCTGGCGCCGCTCGACGCCAAATTCCCTGACAATCCCGGCATTGTGCACTACATCATTCACTCCTGCGACAACCCCGCCATGGCGAAAGACGGCCTTGCCGCAGCCGAGCACTACGGAGAGATCGCGCCTTCCGGCCCGCACGCCACCCACATGCCCGGGCACATCTTCGCGCGCCTCGGCATGTGGCAGCAGGATATCGACGCCCAGCTCGCTTCCATCCAGGCCTCTGAAGCCGCCGAAGCTCACCACGAAAATGGCCTCATGGACGAGCCGCACTCCTACGACTTCGTGATGTACGCGTACCTGCAAAGCGGCCAGGATGATCGCGCCAGGCAAGTGCTCCATCAAAGCGTTGTCGTGATCGACCGCATGGACGCAATGCCCGCAATGGGAGGCGCCCACCGCGATGGCATGTCCGGCTACTACCGCACCAAATTCCCCGTTTTTTACGCCCTCGAAATGCGCGACTGGCCGTCCGCGGCGGCGTTGCAACCCGTTAACGGCGCATTGCCTGAAGATGTCACGATCACCTGGTGGGCGCGCGCCATCGGCGACGGGCACCTGCGTCATGCGCAGCAGGCCCAGGCCGATCTCGCGCAGTATGACGCTCGGATGGCCGAGGTCAGAAAGGGCCGTCACGCCTACTACGCCGATTCCACCGGAGCGCAGATCGAGCGCAACGAAGTCGTGGCGTGGGCAAGTTTCGCCGCCGGCCAGCAGGACGATGCGCTGAAGCACATGCGCGACGCAGCCGACCTGCAGGACAAAGTGGGTCAGGGCGAAGTCGACATTCCCGCCCGCGAAATGCTCGCCGACATGCTGCTCGAACTCCATCAGCCGCAACTTGCCCTCGGGGAATATAGAGCGGCGCTCAAGTTGAGCCCCAACCGATTCAATGGACTTTTCAATGCCGGCATCGCCGCTGAAGAGGCCGGCGACACATCTGCGGCCGCGGATTACTTCACTGCGCTGCTCAAATCCACCGGCAACGGCGCACAATCCTCGCGCCCTGAATTGGCGCACGCCAGAAGTTTTCTTTCTACTGACCGGCTGGCTGCAAAACAAGTTGGCGCGCGGTAGCGGAACGAGACTCCGTCAGGCGAAGCCAACCCTGTCGGGCATTACGCGAAATAATCCACACTCCCGGCGGAACCCTCTCCCGGCGTTCCGCCCGGCTCCGTCTCCGCGTCCAGCATCAGATCGTCCTCCATCAGGTCGTCCGCATCATTCTCTTCCGCGCCTGAGCCTTTTCTGCCGCCACGCTGCCGATCGCCATCGCCCAGTTTCGCCGAGCCTTCAATGTCGAAGACCTCCGGCAGGCGAAAATCCCCCTGCGGCGCATTCACGGCCGATAGCACGCGAATTCCGGGAATGGGGACTAATTCCATATTGCTTACTCGATGCCTCATGCGAGTTATCGGCAGAGTGCCAGGAATCTTTAGTCTTCCCGGTTTTTTGTCCAAACTTAGGACACATGCCCTGCCATCGCATGGGCAGGATCGCCGCGATTGCCGCCGAATCCCCTTGCTACACTGTCTCCATGTCATCCATCTCAGACGAGCAGGAATTCCGGCGCGCGGCTGAAGCAGCCCTCGGCAACCTCAAGCGGCGCCTCATCGCACGTGAGGAAAGCGAGCAGGCCGGTTTCGAAGTCGAGGAACAGAGCGGCGTGCTTAACGTCCTCTTCGAGGACCCCGCCGCCCGCTTCGTCATCACGCCCAACGCGCCAGTACGCCAGATCTGGATCTCCGCCCTCGCCACCAGCTTCAAACTCGACTGGGATTCCAAGCTCGAGGAGTTCATTCTGCCCCGCACCGGTGAAACCCTTTCCGCCCTCGTCGATCGCCTCATCGGCGAGCATCATGCGCCCAGTTCCGGCCGCATGTAGGGCACGAAAGCAGTGAACAAAGTGAAGTAAGTGAAAAGAGTGAAGGAAGTGAATTAGCCGTCCGTCGCTTTCTCTCGGCTTCACTCCTTTCACTTCTTCACTGCCTTATTCCCGCACGCAGCGCCAAGTGATACGATTTGATGCATCCTTTTAGAGGAGTCGTACCCATGAGTGAAACAGGTGCACCGCCGGAGCTCTCAGCCGAACAGGTTTCCACCATCACGCGGCAGACCAACTACGGCACCTGGCGCTTCCAGAAAACATGGAAGCCGCTTACCATCGCCGATGCCGAGGGCTGCTGGTTTACCGATGGTGCGGGCAAGCGCTACCTCGATTTCAGTTCGCAGTTGATGTGCGTCAACCTGGGCCACAAAAATCCGCGCGTCGTCGAGTCCATTGCCGAACAGGCGCGCGAGCTTTGCTATGTTGCGCCCGGTTACGCGACCGACGCCCGCGCGCGCTTGAGCGCCAAGCTGCTTGAAGTGCTGCCTGAAGGATTGAACAAGTTTTTCTTCACCACCAGCGGCACCGAGGCCAACGAAGCGGCATTCAAAATTGCGCGCATGGTGACCGGCAAAAACAAGATCATCTCCCGCTATCGCTCCTATCATGGATCCACCGCGGGCTCCATCGCGGCCACCGGCGACCCGCGGCGCTGGGCCATGGAACCGGCCGGCAAGATTGCCAACGTGGTCTTCGCGCCCGAAACCAACTGCTACGACTGCCCCATCAAACACACTTATCCCACGTGCAACATCGCCTGCGCCGACTACATCGAGCACATGATCCGCAACGAGAGCGACGTCGCCGCCATTATCTTCGAGCCCGTGGTCGGCACCAACGGCGTCCTGGTGCCGCCGCCTGAATATTTTCCGCGCCTGCGCGAGATTTGCGACCGTCATGGCGTGCTCATGATCGCCGACGAAGTGATGGCCGGATGGGGCCGCACCGGGAAGTGGTTCTCCATCAGCCACTGGAACCTGAAGCCCGACATTCTCGTCACCGCCAAGGGCATCACGTCGGCCTACGTGCCGCTCGGCCTGTGCGCAACGACAACCAAAATCGCAGACTACTTTGAGGATCACTACTTTAGTCACGGGCATACGTATGAGGCGCACCCGCTCACACTCGGGCCCGCCGTGGCCACCATTGAAGAGATGCAGCGCCTGAAGCTTGTGGAGCGCGCCGCTGAGCTCGAGCCTTACGTGCGTGAAAAGCTCGAAGCCCTCAAGGCAAAGCACGTTTCCGTGGGCGATGTGCGCGGCCTCGGCCTCTTCTTCGCCGTCGAGATTGTGAAGAACCGCAAGACGAAGCAGCTCTTCAACACCATGCGCGACAAGGTGGAAGGCAAGCCGCTGGTGGTCGATCAGATCGCCGCGAAGATGATGGCGCAGGGCGTATCGATTCAGGCGTGGGTCAGCCACTTTGTCATCGCTCCGCCGCTCATCGTGACCAAGGAAGAGCTCGACCTCGGCATCGCCGCGCTCGACGAGCACCTCGCCATCGCCGACGCGCTGGTCGAAGTTTGAGATGGGGGCTTGAGACGGAGACTGGCCCTGAAACTGTGCGCCCCACCCTTTCCGGGTTGCGATTTTTCCGGAGACGGTGGGGTGTTTCATTAAGTCCCTTGGAATCAGGCGAAATGTTGGTTTTCGAGCTGCTGGACACCCCTCAAATGTTCGCTTCAACGCGACCGTTTGACGCGCCAGCGTTGGCTTGGAGTTTCGCGATTTTTTGAGACAAATTAATGAGAATTGCGCACTTTAGCAGTGAGTGTGAATAGAGAATTTCGCGATGAAGGGCGAAAGTTCACAGAGAATTTCCCGAAGAGACACTTAAACCGGTGTCAGGGGGCCCCAAAAGGGCACTTTTGAGCCGCTTTTCGCGTGTTTTTACGTGCCAATTTGCAGTGTGAGTGCGAGTGTGAGCGTGCGGTTTGAGTCTGCGGGAGCATGGGATCGTGGGTGAGCCGTTCATGCTTCGCTGCGGTTGCTTTTCCGGCCGAAACACGTTGCTCCTTTTGCGGGAGGCAAGAACCGCCGGCTACACATCGCGCGGGAACTTCCGACAAGCCGGTATATATCTATCCTTGTTGAGTGCCTTGGACCATGCTCACCGCAGACGGCTGGGCTCACCGCAGACGGCTGGCCGCCTTTGAGGCACTTCGTAGTCTGACCGAACTTATAGGTCTCACGGATTCCGCTCGGGCATTTGATCAAGCAGGACCGCGTTCAAAAGCGACTTGTGAACCTTGATGCGCCCGTTGTATTCGATAAACCCGAGTTCGCGAAAGCGGTTCATAAAGAAACTGACGCGGGAGCGAGTAGTGCCGACCATTTCCGCCAGGGTCTCTTGCGAGATCTTGGGGATGTATTGTTCCGGATCGCCCGGCTTGCCAAATTCCGCCATCAATAGCAGAATCCTCGCCAGGCGTTTTTCACTGGAGTTGAAAAGCTGATCGACCAGATCGGCTTGAACGCGCATGCTGCGCTCCAGCAGGAACTTCAAGAAGAGATCTGAGAGACCATGCTCCTGGTGCATCACATGGATCATCTCTTCCCGCCCTATTTTCAGCGAGGTGCAGGCGGTTATGGCGGTAGCCGTGGACAAACGCAGTCCCGCGACGGCCGCCAGTGCCCCTTCTCCCACGAACTCGCCTGCAGAGACCAGCGCGATGGTAGCTTCCTTCCCGGCTGTGGAGACGACTGTGACTTTTGCGCGGCCCGTCTGGAGATAAAAAACGGAGTCCGCGGGATCTCCCTGCGAAAAGAACGCTTGCTTCGGCGCCAATTGGATGATTCTTCGCCCCAGTCCGGCGCTCGCCAGAAAGGCTGCGGTATCGAATCCTGGCTTTTCAAGTTCAACCATTGAAGGGCCTCCTTCCGATCGCGAACCTTGCAGAACGAGCAATGGAGGGTTGCGCTAGCACATTGCGACGTGATGACTCAAGGAGGTACGCGATAGGTGAAGAATCATCGGGTGCATCCTAAGCCTGTTCCAGAATAGATGGACCCCGCCTTTTTGCTTTCCCACCCTTTTCGCACAGAACGCGGAAAGGAGGGGGCACGGGGGCGATGGTTATAGCCATTGTGGAATTGCCATAAAACCCCGGCTCTCGCCCCCAACTATACGCCAGTTGGAGAAGTGCTGTTCACTTTTGCTCACCATTTGGGGAAATATTTCAGGTATCTTGGTTTTCGTGACGTCAAAATGGAGTCTGATGAAGCGCGCCGGGAACCTCGCCGCCGGAGCAATCAGCCTCAGAGTATTATCGCGATAGACGCCACACAATCAAGGCGATGCGTAGCGTGTAAAGAAAGAACGGAATCGATGCCTCCGCCACAAAAGACGCGTGATTTGGCCCGCAGCCTCATTGCTTGCGAGGCCGATGAATCAACGGCCGCCCTGCATACCGAACCGGCAACTGTGCGCGTCTATGAGAGGCTGCGCCAGCAACTCGGCGCATCCGTGGGAGTTGACGGTTTTCAGGCGCTCGCTTCCCGTGCTTTGGCTCTTGCCAAGTCGGAATCTCCCCGGCTCGGCGCGGTTCAGCTAACGGCAAATGGAGGCTTGCGCGGCCTCGGCGAAGTTGAATCCCAGGCGGACGGGGACGAGGACGGCGAGGCCGGAATCATTCTGATTGCGCAACTGCTCGGGCTGTTTCTTACCTTCCTTGGCGAGGCAACAACTCTGCGTTTGATAGAAGATTTACGCCTTCAGGTTGACGTCCGTCGAGAGTCGGACACAGTCAAAGAGGACACTAGAGCCCCAGCGGCCGATGGACCGGTAATGGCTGCGGCTTTCGAGGGTCTTCTGCGGGAAATCGATCGGCTGAGGAGTGTGAGCGAACATATTGAGACCCTGGCGGGCAAACATCCCGGCATGGAAGATGGACTTGTGAGTGTTGCGGAAAACATTCGCAGTATCGCCACGGTTCTGGACGTTTTCACACTCATCCGAAGCAAGGCTGGCGGCCCGCAAGAAGAGGCTCCTAACCTCGAAACGAACCGCTACATGAATTGAGTTCGCCAGCGCTACATTCAGAGCGGCACTCCAAACCGCGAGGGCGCTTCAAGAAGAGACGGAATCGTCGCACTGGCCCCAACGAAGCGTGCAACGGTTATCGAAATCTGCTACCCGGAGCGATGCGAAGTTGAACACGATGGCTCCCCCAGAAATGCGAGATTTGGCCCGGCGTCTTCTTACTTACGAAGACCTTGCGGGCAAGACCTCCGAGTCAAAGGAGGCCGCGATCCTTCGCGTCTATGAGAAGCTGCGCCAGAGCGTTGGTGTATTTGCCGGATCTGCCGGTTTTCAGTCGCTCGCCTCTCGTGCATTGGCGCTGGCCAGGTCGGAAGCTCCCAGTCTTAGCGCGGCGCGGGTTACCGAGGATGGATATTTACAAGGCCTGGGCGAGATTAAGAATCAATTCGACATGGACAATGATCGGGCTGGCGAGGGCGGAATCATTCTGATCGCTCGCTTGCTCGGACTGCTTCGTACCTTTCTTGGCGAAGCCTTAACGTTAGGCCTGCTACGAAATACGTGGCCGGGCAAAGCCTTTGACGATCGCAATTCGGCACACGGGAGAAAAGCGTGAGCACCCAAGACAAAGTAAAGATCAACAAACTACTCACCGGAGTTCCGGGCCTTGACGAGATTATGGGCGGCGGTCTACCCGAATTCTCATTCAACATCGTCGCGGGGGCCCCCGGAAGCGGGAAGACGACGCTGGCGCACCAGTTCGTCTTTGCCAATGCCACCCCGGAGCATCCCGCGCTCTATTTCACCGTGCTGGGCGAATCCGCCATAAAAATGCTGCGATACCAGCAGCAGTACACATTCTTCGATCCGGCCAAGCTGCCCGGCGCCATTCGCTTTATCAATCTGAGCCAGGTTGTCCTGGAGAAGGACCTGGGCGCGGTTTTGGAACAGATTACCAAGGAAGTTGAAAAGGCCAACCCCGCCGTTGTGGTTGTGGACTCCTTCCGCACCATGGTTCGGAAGCCGCAAAGCGACATGGAGCTGCAATCCTTCATTCAACGGCTGGCCCTGTTCCTGGCCAGTTGGCAAGCGACGACTTTCCTGATCGGTGAATACGCGGAGGACGAGCTGCGCGATAATCCCATCTTTACCGTCGCCGATGGCCTGTTCTGGCTGCGCCAAACACCGGAGCGAAATTCAGTTGTACGGAAGTTGCAGATTATAAAACTGCGCGGCCAGGATTCCGTGCCGGGGCTGCACACATTTCGTATAACCGATGCCGGAGTGCAAGCTTTCTCGCGCACCTTTGGGTTGATCGGACACCTGAAAAATCCGCCCGGCCATCGGCGCCTTTCCTTCGGTATTCCTGAGTTGGACAAGATGCTGGGTGGGGGCGTTCGCGAAGGTGATAGCGTCCTTGTGGCGGGGTCTTCGGGAACCGGAAAATCGGTGCTGGCAACCCAGTTCATTGCGGAAGGCATCCGCCAGGGAGAGCCGGGAATTGTGGCTGTGTTTGAGGAGCGCCCGCAAGCGTATGCGGAGCGGGCCACCAGTTTAGGCCTGGACCTGGAAACGCCGCAGAAAGAAGGGAAACTTTCAATCCTCTATTTGCGTCCGCTGGATCTCTCGGTGGATGAGACCATGCACTCGATTCTCGACGCAGTGCAGAAGATTGGCGCCAAGCGCCTGGTGATCGATTCCCTGGCCGGCTTTGAGATGGCTCTGTCGCCCGGCTTCCGCGCCGACTTTCGCGAATCGCTCTACCGCATGATCTTCGCTTTAACGGGAATCGGGGTGACGATTCTAAGCACGGTTGAAGTGGATGAGTCGTTCACGGAATTCCCGTTCAGTACCTATTCAATTTCTTTCCTCACCGATGACATCATCCGGCTGCGGTACGTATCCATCGATGGCCAGCTTCGCAAGATCATGGTAGTGATCAAGATGCGGGGTGGGAATCATGCCAAGGATATTCGCGAGTATGAGATCACGGACAAGGGCGTGGTGATTCTGGGCAAACGCCTGACAGAATACCAGGGCCTTATCAGCGGAATTCCAGTTCACTCCGGCCGGCCCGACATGACGGAAGAACCCTCGCTGGATACGGGAATCGAGCACAAAACCTAGCGGAGCAACTACGAAATTGAGGCCGTGAACAGTAACGGCCTCGATTCGGATTGGTCCTGTTAAACGCCGTTCCGACCAACGACTCGCCACGCCGATCCTCTTCACTCCCTCTGGCCGTCCCGCGCAGGGTCGCTCTGCGCCGCTGTCAAGCATTTGCCGCCTCTGCGCTCTCCACGGGCGCCGCCGGCGCCGCGAACTTCATCATCGCCACATACGTTGCGCCTGCGGTGAAGAAGCCGACGAACCAGGCGTAGTCGTAGAGGAAATGGAGGCTGGGGACGACCAGCCCCACCAGCGCCAACCCCACGCCCAGCCCCAGCGCGATGAGCGCCCGCGGATTGACGCCCTTGGTGTAGTGGTACGCGCCCTCGCGGTGGTAGAGCGAGTTCACGTCCAGTACCGTGCCGCGGATGAAGAAGTAATCGCACACCATGATGCCGGCTACGGGACCGAGCAAGCCCGAGTAGCCAATGAGCCAGCCGAAAATGTACGAGTCCGGCGTGGCCAGCAGCTTCCACGGGCACATGGCGAGGCCGAGAAATCCCGTGATCAAGCCGCCGGTGCGGAAACTGATGAGCCGCGGATATAAATTTGAAAAATCATTGGAGGGCGAGACGACGTTGGCGCCGATGTTCACGTTGAGCGTGGCAACCAGCACGGCGATCATGGCCACAAACGCCACCAGCGGCTGATGAAACATGCCGATCAACTGCACCGGGTCCCAGATGGGCTTGCCGAACAGAACCGATGAAGCTGAAGTAACCGCGATGCCGAGAAATGTGTAGAGCACCATGGCCACGGGCAATCCGAACGCCTGGCCCCACGACTGTGCACTTTGAGATTTGGAATAGCGCGTGAAATCGGGAATGTTCAAGGCCAGCGTGGCCCAGTAGCCGACCATGGCCGTGAGCGACGGGAAAAACACGGCGAGAAATTCATGCGTGGAGTGGAACCGGCTGGGGGTCGAGAGCATGGCGCCAAAGCTGCCCGCCTTGATACGCACCCAGACCAGCAGAGCCGAGGCCATGACAAACATGAAGGGCGCACCGAAGGCTTGCAGGCGGCGGATGGATTCGACGCCGCGCCAGACGACCACCATGTTGAGCAACCAGAAACCCAGGAAGCACGCCCACAGGATGCCGCGATTGCCCGCTGCGCCTGGCCAGATTACGATGAGCATGGCATCGATGGCGCTGCCGCCGATCCAGGCCTGGATGCCGAACCATCCGCAGGCCACAAATGCGCGCAGCAGCGCGGCGAGATTGGCGCCGCGCACGCCAAACGAGGCGCGCAGAAACACCGGAAAGGGAATGCCATATTTCGCGCCCGCGTGCGCGTTGAGCAGCAAGGGAACCAGCACAATCAGGTTGCCGAGCAGCACCGTGCCGAGCGCCTGCTTCCAGTCCATGCCGTTAGCGATGAGCCCCGACGCGAGGCGGTACGTGGTGATCTCCATGCACATGGAAAACCACAGCGCCATGTAGTTATAGAAGCCCCACGTGCGCTGCTCCGGGCCGGTCGGCCGCAGATCGCGATTCGATAGGGATGGATCGACGGTGCTCACGGGACCTCCTGCGTGGGGTGGGTGCTCTATCTCAAGAATAATCGCAGATCAATAAGGCACTTGTAATGGAAGGGATTTTAGCTAGTAGCTGGTAGCTTGTAGGCGATCATGTTCTGACCTCGTGATTTCGCAGCGAACCCCGGACGCGTGCGGGCGTGGACGCCCGCACTACAGCCGGCCGGGAGGCCGGCGCTACATTCTGTTGGTTGCACGATCACGCAATCGCGCTACTGGCTATTGGCTACTGGCTTTTCCCTACTGGCTATTCCCTATCTTGCTACTTCCATGCTCCGCCGCGCGCTTCTCTGCGCAAATACTTTCCGCGGCCGGGTTTGCCGATGAACTTTCCGCCGCTGACCACCAGTTCGCCGCGCGAATACACATCGCGGGCGTTGCCGCGCACCTTGAATCCCTCAAACATGGAGTAGTCCACATTCATGGCTTGCGTTTTGGCGCTGATGGTGTAGTCCTCGTTGGGATCCCAGAGGACCAGGTCGGCGTCGCTGCCTGCGGCGAGGACACCCTTTTGGGGGTACATGCCGAAGATGCGCGCCGGCGCCGTCGACACCAGTTCGACGAAACGGTTGATGGAGAAATTTCCTTGCCCCACGCCGTGGTGGTGCAGCAGTTGCAGCCGGTTCTCGATGCCGGGGCCGCCGTTGGGGATCTTCGTGAAATCGTCCTTGCCCAGACTCTTCTGATCGGCGAAACAGAATGGGCAGTGATCCGTGGAGACGACCTGCAGGTTGTCCTTCTTCAGGCCCTCCCACAGCTTGGGCTGGTTCTTTTTCTCGCGCAGCGGCGGCGTAAACACGTACTTCGCGCCCTCCCAGCCCTTGGCTTCCATGTTGTCTTCGATCGAGAGCAGCAGATACTGCGGGCAGGTTTCGGCAAAGGCCGGCAGGCCGCGGTCGCGGGCCTCGCGGACTTGATTGAGCGCGTCTTCACTGGAGAGATGCACGATATAAATTGGGACCCCGGCAATCTCCGCCATGGCGATTGCGCGGTGCACCGCTTCGGCCTCGGCCTTGGTGGGGCGAGTCAGCGCGTGATAAATGGGCGCGGTCTTGCCCTCGGCCAGCGCCTGCTGCACGATGACGTCAATGACGGAGCCGTTCTCGGCGTGCATGCAGATCAGGGCGCCGTTCTTCGCCGTCTGCCGCAGCGCCTTGAAGATGGTGGCGTCGTCGACCATGAGCACGTTGGGATAGGCCATGAACAGCTTGAAGCTGGCCACGCCTTCGCGCACCATGTCGTCCATGTCTTCGAGGCCCGCATCGGGAAGGTCGGTCACGATCATGTGCAGGCCGTAGTCGATGCACGCTTTGCCCTCGGCTTTTTTCCACCAGGTGTCGAGCGCGGTGCGCATCTTGGTGCCCTTGGCCTGGATGGCGAAGTCGACGATGGTGGTGGTGCCGCCGATGGCCGCGGCGCGCGTCCCGGTCTCAAAATCGTCGGCCGACTTCGATCCGCCGAACGGCATGTCGAGATGCGTGTGCGCGTCGATTCCGCCGGGCAGCAGCAGGAGGCCGGTGGCGTCGACGACTTTGTCCGCGGAGCTCGCAGGAATCCCCGCGCGTATTTCCTTGATTAACGCGCCGTCGATCAGCAGATCGGCTTTTATGCTGGCGTCGGCGTTTACTACGGTTCCGTTTTGAATAAGCGTTTTCATGATGGCATCTTCCTCATTTGTTGCGGCGCCCTGTCCTGGCGCAATCAGCGCCCCGAAAAGCAACCGCAGATCCTTCGACTCCCTCACGCCCGCCACGGCGGGCGCTCGGTCGCTCAGGATGACAGCGGTGTTTGTGCCGCGAGTTTTTGGGACACTAGAGGTGGTTGCATAAATGCTCGGAGCCGATTGAAAAACGTCCCTCAGGGGCTAAAGCCACGCGGGGTTTATGCGCCTTTTGCGGCACGACTAAAGTCGTGCCTTTTCAAAACCCGATTTATGCAACCGGTTCTAGTTCCCACGTCTCTGGTCCCGAGTCCCTTGTCCATTGTCCATTGTCCCTAGTCTCCGCTGGTGGGCGCTGCGCAGGCTGCGCCCTTGGTTCGCTGCTCCCAAGTCTCGGGGGCCACATCCTTATCGACGCGCACCATGGTGATGCAACTCTCCACCGGGCACACGCAGGAACACAAATTGCAGCCTACGCACTCGGTCTCATCGACGCGCGGAATGCGCGCGAGCGGCGTGGGATACGGCCCCTGCACGAAGGCCGCCTCGCGCTCCTTGCGCGTCACGGGCGTCTCCGCAATCGATGCCAGGCTCTCGGCCTGCTCCGATGCCGGCGTGCGATGCAGCTCCACGTGCCCGTCGATGGGACCGGAAACGCGGTCGAGATGAATGCACTGATGCGCGCCGTCCCAGCATGCAATGTGGCACAGGTCGCAGCCAATGCATTTCTGCTCGTCGATGCGCGCCACGATTTTGAAGTTCAGATTGAGGTGCTTCCACTCCGTCACGCGATTTACCGATAGCCCGCGGAAATCCTCGATGGTCTTGAAGCCTTTCTCGCGCATCCAGTTGTCAAGGCCGTCGGCCATGTCTTCGACAATGCGGTAGCCGTAATGCATCACCGCCGTACACACCTGCACGGTCCCACAGCCCAGCAAAATGAACTCCGCCGCGTCGCGCCACGATCCGATGCCGCCGATGCCGGAAAGCGGCAGCGCGGCTTCGGGATCGGCCATGATCTGCTGCACCATGTTCAACGCGATGGGTTTCACCGCCGGCCCGCAGTAGCCGCCGTGCGAGCTCTTCCCGTCCACGTTAGGCCGCGGCACAAAGGTGTCCAGGTCGATTCCTGTAATCGAATTGATAGTGTTGATGGCCGACAATCCATCGGCCCCGCCGCGCTTGGCTGCGCGCGCCACGGTGCGAATGTCGGAAATATTCGGCGTGAGCTTGACCAGCACCGGCGTGCGCGCTTTCTCCTTCACCCAGCCGGTGATCATCTCGGCGTATTCCGGCACCTGGCCCACTGCCGAGCCCATGCCGCGCTCGCTCATGCCGTGCGGGCAGCCGAAGTTCAGCTCCAGCCCGTCGGCTCCGGCATCCTCGGCGCGCGTCACAATCTCGTGCCACGCCTCGCGGGTTGACGCGACCATCAGCGACGCAATCACTGCGTTCTTCGGGTAGCGCTTCTTTACCTCCGCCATTTCAGTTAGATTTTGTTCGACGGTCCGGTCGCTAATGAGCTCGATATTATTGAAGCCCATGATGCGCTGTCCGTTCCAGTCCGTGGCCGAGTAGCGCGAGCTGACATTCACCACCGGCTCGCCGATGGTCTTCCACACCGCGCCGCCCCAACCCACGTCGAAGGCGCGCATGATCATCTCACCCGTGTTGGTGGGCGGCGCCGACGCCAGCCAAAACGGATTCGGGCAGTTGATCTTTCCCGCAAAATTTCGCACGCCAATGTCAGGCATGAGCAACCTCCGCAGATTTCAACATTGCCATCGCCGCGCGCTTGCCGCCGGCCACCGCATCCACCACCTCGCGGCCGCCGTTGACGCAGTCGCCACCCGAAAAATAGCGCGGGTTACCCGTCCGCCCGGTTTCGCGATCGGCGACAATCCGCCCGTCGCGCACTTCTACGCCGCGCAGCTTCTGCAACAGCTCGGTCAGCGGCGATTGACCGATGGCCGGCACGATCAGGTCACAATCGATGGTCGCTTCCGAATCCGGAACCACTTCGAGCTTGCGATCCGCCTGCCGCACCTGCACCGTATCCAGCAGCAACCGCCCATGCGCCTCTGGCCGGATGGCCACCGGGAGCCTGCGCCAGATAAATTGCACGCCTTCCTGCTTTGCGTGCTCGAACTCAAAATCGAACGCCGACATCTCGTGCTCGCTGCGCCGGTAGAGCATATACACGGGCGCCGCGCCCAGCCGCCGTGCGGCATTGGCAGCGTCGATCGCGGTATTGCCCGCGCCGACCACCACCACCGTCCCGTGCAGTACGCGCAAATGGCCGGTTTTGTACGCGGCAATGAGTTCCAGAGCGTTCATCACGCCCTTCGTATCCTCGCCGGGAACATTGAGCCGCTGCATGGCGCCCAGCCCCAGCCCCAGAAAGACAAAATCGAATTCCGCCTCCAGCGCTTCCAGCGCCGCAGGCGAATCCACTTCCACGCCGCAACGGAACTCCACGCCGAGCTGCCGGATCATCTCCACTTCGCGCACGCTGTCGGCGGCGCGCAGCTTGTACTCCGCCACGCCGTAGGTATTCAAACCGCCGGGCAGCTCGCGGCGTTCAATGACCGTGGCCCGCGCGCCCGCGCGGCACAACTCCGCCGCACATGCGAGCGATGCCGGGCCGCCGCCGATGCAGGCCGCGCGCAGATTTTTCGTTCCCGCCGCTTTCGCCGGAGGCGTTTCGCCGGATACCCAGAAAGCGTCCATGGCGTGCCGCTGCAGGAGCGCGATCTGGATGGGCTTGTGATTCTGACGCAGCATGACGCACGCGCCTTCGCACAGCACGTCCACCGGGCACACCCGCGCGCAGCTCGCGCCCAGAATGTTGGCGTCGAGAATCCGCACCGCGGACCCGCGCAGATTGCCCGAGGCGATACGCTTGATGAATCCGGGCACGTCGATATGCGTGGGACACGCGGCCGTGCACGGCGCATCAAAACAGTTCAGGCAGCGGTCGGCTTCAATCACTGCTGCCTGCGCCGTGAGCGCCGGTTTCAATTCCCCAAACCGCGCCTTCAAATGTGGATCGTCAGGTAAGGTTGCTGTGCTCATGCCGTCCCCTCTGCCTAGAGTTGGTTGCATAAATGCTCGAAGCCGATTGAAAAACGTCCCTCAGGGGCTAAAGCCCCGCTGTTTATGGGCCTTACACGGCACGGCTAAAGCCGTGCCCTTTCAAGACCGGATTTATGCAACCAGTTCTACGACGCTACCAGCGGCCCGTATAAATCGGGCCGGCGGTCGCGATAAAACTGCCAGGATCGCCGCACCTCGGCAATCTCGTCCAAATTCAAGTCTGCGGTCAGCACCTCGTCCTTGTCGCGCGAGGCCTCGGCGATGATCTTGCCGCGCGGATTGCAGAAGTAGCTCGAGCCGTAAAATTCGCCGATGTTCCACGGCGCTTCAGTGCCCACGCGATTGATGGCGGCAATGAAATAACCGTTGGCCACCGCGTGCGCCGGCTGCTCCAGCCTCCACAGGTACTCGCTCTTCCCCGCCGTCGTCGCTGAAGGATTGAATACGATCTCCGCGCCGGCCAGTCCCAGGCAGCGCGCGCCTTCGGGAAAATGCCGGTCGTAACAGATATAGACGCCGATCTTCGCGAATCCGAGATCGAAAACGGGATAGCCCAGGTTACCCGGACGGAAATAAAACTTTTCCCAGAAGCCCGGCGCCACGTGCGGGATGTGCGTCTTGCGGTACTTGCCCAGGTAGGAACCGTCGCTCGAGATGACCGCGGCGGTGTTATAGAAGACGCCCTCCTGCTCCACTTCATACACTGGCACAATCAGCGCCGTGCGCAGTTCCTTCGCCAGCCCGCGCATCAGCGTCACCGTGGGCCCGTCAGGAACCGGCTCGGTCATCTCGTACCACTTCACCTCTTGCTCCGCGCAGAAATAGGGCCCGTTAAAAATCTCCTGCAAACACACGATCTGTGCGCCCTGCTTCGCCGCCTGGCGGATCAGTCCTACATGCTTCTCCACCATCGCCTGCTTTTGTTTGGGCAGCGGTTCGGTGGCCGGGACTGCGTTGGAAGCCTGAATAATGGAACATCGAACCATGCGGGGCATTTCGTGCCATCTCCATCAAAAAGAACTGTGAGTCTTAGAAAGTAACTGAATTGCGCCCATTGAGCAATAGGGCGCGCAGGCCGCGGAAGGCCGGCCTTTTCACCAGCCTCCTCGCCGGATCCGACTGGCCTCAGCCTGGCTTGGGTTGCCGCCCATCCAATCATCGAGAGGAATGAATATATATGAGGGGATCGCCAGGTTGCATTGCGAGAGCCGCCGCGCGGAGCTCGTGGCCAAAGTGCGCGAGCTTTGCCGCAAATATTCAACGGTCTGATGGCGCCGCCGCGCTTGCCTTATGCGCCGACCCCAAAAAGGGGCGCAGGGTGAGGGAAAGCGACCGTGTGATTGACTTGCCCTTCACCACACTCAATAATCAAGAGGAGATGAACATCTATGAGGAGATCGTGAAGTTGCAACGCGAGGGCCGGCGCGGCGCCGTGGCCACCATCGTGAACTCGCGCGGCTCGATCCCCTCGTTTCAAAGCGCCAAAATGCTGATCCGCGATGACGGCTCCATCGCCGGTACCATCGGCGGCGGCTGCGTGGAAGCGGAAGTGTGGCAGGCGGCGCGCGAGGTGATGGCCCAGGAAAAGCCGCGCAGCCTCACCTTCGATCTCAATCAGGATCCTAAATACGACACCGGCCTGGTCTGCGGCGGTACTTTGGAAATTTTCATCGAGCCGGTGCTACCCTCATCGCAGCTTTACATCTTTGGCGCGGGCCACGTGGCTCTCGAGCTGTTCAAAGCCGCGCACAATGCAGGTTTCGAATGCATCGTGGCCGATGACCGCGAAGCTTACGCCAATGCCGAGCGTTTTCCCGGCGCTGTCCGGGTGGTCACCCACGAATTCGACGAAGCCTTCAAGGAACTTGCTCCCGCTGAGTCGTCTTACATCGTCATCGCCACCCGCGGCCATCGCGACGATATGCGCGTTCTGCGCTGGGCCGTGCGGACTCCGGCGCGGTATATCGGCATGGTCGGCTCCAAGCGCAAAGCCATTACCGTGTTCCGCGAACTGACGCGCGAAGGCTTGAGCCCCGAGCTATTCGATCGCGTGCATTCACCGGTCGGGCTCGACATCGGCGCCGTCACGCCGGAAGAGATCGCCGTCTCCATCGTCGCGGAGCTCATCGCCGTGCGCCGCCGCGTGGAACGCGCTTTGCCGCACATGAGCTGGTTCCAAAGCGGGAGGCACACCGCGGAAATCGCCTCCGAACAGAAGGAGCCGCTTCAGTCACACGTTCCTGGTTCTTAGATCGCAGTCCTTCGCTCCCTAGTCCCTTGCTCCTCGCTCCATGTAGCGATATCTTCTGTCTATGCACGAATCCGTACAGTTCGCGGGGCTCATTCTTGCGGCGGGTGATTCAACGCGTATGGGAATCGACAAGGCGATGCTCCCCTGGCCTCCGCCACAGCCGGGCGCGACCGATTCGCCGGGCCACACGCTGCTCTCCGCGGCGCTCGTGGCCTTCGAACCTCTGACCCGCTTCAATGTTGTCGTCGCGGGCAGGAACGCCGATGCCATCGCCACAATGGTTGGCGCGTGCGGTGCTTATCTCGTCCGCAACCCAGCTCCTGAAAACGGCCAGTTCAGTTCGCTGCAGATCGGTCTGCGCGAACTCCTCGACCGCGGCTGCGATGCGGCAATCATTACGCCTGTGGATTGCCCGCCGCTCAGCCCCTCTTCGCTGGAGCGCCTTCGTCACGCTTTTCTTGGCGCGCTCGCTGCCGGCTTCTGGGCTGTCGCTCCCGAACACGACGGCAAGCACGGCCATCCTCTCCTCGCCAGCCGCGATCTCATCGACGCTTTTCTCAACGCGCCGGTTACCGGCAACGCGCGCGAAGTTCTTCACGCCCACGCGTCCCGCGTGGTCTACGTCCTGGTCCCCGAACCGCTGGCCAAGGCTGGGCTGAACACGCCGCGGGATTATGCCAACTTTGCCGAATGAAAGTTTTTGGGGGGCTGAGAGCGGACTGGGCTAAAGCCCATATCTTATTTGGACCATTTACGGCACGACTGAAGTCGTGCCCTTTCAGAGATCCCGGCAACGTTCTCTAATTCGGTCTAGTCTTTCTTTGGAATTTGCTGGAGCACTGCATCGAGGGCGTCCATGGCCAGGTGGCCGGCGTGCGATGATGCCGGCGGCAATCCGCCTACCGCGCGCAGCAGTTCTTCTCTCGTCAGCTTGCGCGCCTCGTCCATGCTCTTGCCGCGCGCCAGTTCCGTGAGCGCCGAAGCGCAGGCCATTGCGGCCACGCAACCCTTGGCGCGGAATTGAATCTGCGCGATGCGTCCGGCGACAATTTTTATCGTGAGTTCCAGAATGTCGCCGCACGCCGGATTCTCGATGCGTGATTGCGCGTCCGCATCGGGAATGGTCCCCGCGTTGCGCGGGTGTTCAAAATGATCGAGCAGCTCTGCGGAGTACATGTAGACCGGTCACCCCATCGTAGTGTAGTGCGCCAGAGATGCGGAGTTTTAATCCGTTCGATGGCCGGGGAAAAGGGGACAGGGGCTAAATGCCTACAGTTTCTTCTCTGGCCTCTTCGGTGGGGCCATTGATTCCTGCAGTTCTAATGTCCTATTCGGGGCTTGAATCGAATGTCGATTGCGGGAGTGAGGCTGGGATTAGCAGGGGCTAACCGCCATTTCTCACAGGGGATCGATTTGATGGCGGGCGGCGGTGCGAAGCCTGCGGGAAGAGCCATCAACCGGCTTGAAATCGGCTTGGCGATAGGTTCGGCAAGTACACGGAGAGG
>JBEKGH010000009.1:0-89668 GCA_050012895.1 Occallatibacter sp. | reverse complement strand
GCTTCGCGCGGCCGCGGCCGTGGCCAGCAGCAGTACCCGAAGACCAAAGAAGGCCCGATGAAGGGCTTTGTGCCGCCGCCACGCTACAGCGGCATGCAGTACAGCAACGAGCCGGTGCCGATTACACGCGAGATCACCGTCACCGAGGGCATCAGCGTGAAGGACCTGGCCGAGAAGCTCGACGTGCGCGCCAAGGACCTGATCGCCACCCTGATGATGGGCAACATTTTCGTCACGGTGAATCAATCCCTCGACTCCGAAATGATCAAGGACATGTCCGCCAAGTTCGGCGCGGCCGCCACCGTGATCACCTACGAAGAGGAGCTGGCGAATCAGGCGATCGAAGAGGTGCTGGAATCCGATAACGCCGACCAGCTCGAGGTGCCGCGTGCTCCGGTGGTCACGGTAATGGGTCACGTGGACCACGGTAAGACGTCGCTGCTCGACGCGATCCGCGAAACCGATGTGGCCGCGGGCGAAGCGGGCGGCATTACGCAGCACATCGGCGCCTACAAGGTGAAGTTCTCGAAGGAAGGCTCGCCCGCGTCAGGGCGTGAAATTGTGTTCCTCGACACGCCAGGCCACGAAGCGTTCACGCGCATGCGCGCGCGCGGCGCCAAGGTGACCGACATCGTGGTGGTCGTGGTGGCAGCAGACGACGGCGTGATGCCGCAGACGCTGGAAGCCATCGATCACGCCAGGGCCGCCGAGGTTCCCATCATCGTGGCCGTGAACAAGATCGACAAGCCCGAAGCCAACCCCGATCGCGTGAAGAAGCAGCTTGCCGATCGCGGGCTGATTCCCGAAGAGTGGGCGGCGGGCAGCGAAGGCACAGTGTTTGTCGAGGTCTCCGCCAAAAAGCGGATCAATCTCGACCTGCTGCTGGAGATGATCTGCCTGGTAAGCGACATCAAGGCGCCGAAGGCCACACCGGGACGCAAGGCCGTGGGCTCTGTGCTCGAAGCCAAGCTGGACCGCGGACGCGGCGCAGTGGGTACGATCCTGGTGCAGGATGGAACGCTGCACCTGAACGACAGCTTCATTGTGGGCAACACCTTCGGCAAGGTGCGCGCCATGTTCGACGACCGCGGACGCCCACTTGAGGAAGCCGGTCCCTCGACACCTGTCGAGGTGCTGGGCCTGGAGGCGATTCCCGACTCCGGCGACACGTTCCTGGTGGTGGCCGACCGCGACAAGGCCAAGGGCATCGCGCAATACCGCAAGATGAAGGAGCGCGAGGCGCAGCTGGCCAAGAGCTCGCGCATGTCGCTGGAAGGACTGTCGGAGCAGATCAAGCAGTCGGGCGTGAAGGACCTTTCGCTGATCATCAAGGGCGACGTGACGGGCTCGGTGGAAGTGCTGGCCGACTCGCTCATCCGCATGTCGACGGAGAAGGTGCGCGTGAAGGTGCTGCACTCGGGCGTGGGCTCCATTACCGAGAGCGACGTGCTGCTGGCGACGGCCTCGAATGCCATCATCATCGGCTTCAACGTGCGCCCGGAACGCAAGGCCGCCGAGCTTGCCAACCAGGAAAACGTGGAGATCCGCCTGCACTCGATCATCTACGAACTGCAGGACGAGATTCGCCTGGCCATGATGGGCCTGCTGGAACCGGCCTTCAAGGAGAACTACGTGGGCCGCGCCGAGGTGCTGAACATCTTCAGAATTCCCAAGGTGGGCACCATCGCGGGCTGCCGCGTGCAGGACGGTGTGATCCGGCGCGATTCCGAAGTGCGCGTGATGCGCGACGGCGCGCAGATCTTCAAGGGCAAGATCGGCTCGCTCAGGCGCTTCAAGGACGATGCCCGCGAGGTGACCAACGGCATGGAGTGCGGCATCGGCATCGCCAACTACACCGATCTGAAGGAAGGCGACTTGATCGAAGCCTTCAGCACGGAGCGGCTGGCCGCCGACCTGGGGGCGCTGACGTCGGCAAAAGCGTAATAACCTTTGGTGAAAGCTGCATCGTGAAAGGACACGACTTTAGTCGTGCCGATAGCGTCAACAGATTCGGTGGGCTTTAGCCCCTGAGGGGCGGTTTCGTTCAAACTGACCCACTACTGCCTTTCCTGTTTCATGGCCTTCAGGCCCGTAATTTGCTAACCTTAGCGTATGCAAGTAACCGTGCAATTGCCGGATGATCTTGCCCAACGCGCCAACCCCGCGCGCGAGGCACTGGAGGCCTTCGCAATCGAGGGTTATCGCTCCGGCGCGCTCACTGCGCCGCAGGTGCGTGAACTGCTGGGATTCGAGACCCGCTACGAGCTGGATGGCTTTCTCAAGGCGCATCAGGTCTGGGAGCGCTCCTACACAACTCAGGATCTGGAGAAGGATGCGGCAGGATTTGAACGTCTCGCATGATCGTCGTTGCCGATACCTCGCCGCTTAATTTACTCGAAATCTCTCTGGCCTGTGCTCAAATACCTACAAATGGACCTCATTGATTTGTTTAACGGCGATCTGCTCGAACTGCCAAGGAGTCGCTCTGAGGAGGATTACCAAAAATTTCTGAAGGATTGGTTCGATGAGTTTCTCGGCCCGATCGATCCCCTGACGAGCGGGGATTGGGTGAGCCAGGAGCTCAAGTCGAACAAGGACGTCGTTGGCGCACTATGCGAGGGCGTTCTTGCCGCCCTGAGCTCCTATTTCAATGGCCACCCGAGCGAAGCCTACGAGCGCTTTCGGCGCGCAATGAAGGCTGTGCAGCCATGGCTTTCTCCCCTGGCTTCTGTTGAGGACGTATCAAGTGACCTTCAGTTTCTCTACCGGGTCAGGCTTGGCAGTTTGACAGATTTCACGAGGAAGGACCTCTTCCACATACCATTTGAAAAGCGAACACTGGTAAGGACGCAACGCTACAGCATTTCCAGATTGCCCTCACTTTATCTTGGCGGCTCGATTTGGGTTTGTTGGGAAGAGCTCGGGAGGCCCAGCTTTGAGAAGATGCAGATTTCCCGATTTATGGCTGTTACGGGTTCTAACATTCAGGTCTTGGATCTCGGGTTTCGCCCTGCGGTGATTGCCGCATTCATGGCGACCCATCCCCTCAATTTCGCTGTCGAAAGACCGAGTTCCAAATTCGTCCTTGCGCATGCTATTTGCTGGCCATTGATTGCTGCCTGTTCTGTCCTAGTGAAGCACCCAGGCGACCCTTTTATCCCCGAGTACGTGATACCTCAACTATTGCTGCAATGGATCCAAAGAGAGCCTGGCTTTGACGGCATCCGATACTTCTCAACACGCATTGCTCAGTATGTTGATGACCCGAGACCGGCGGCGAACTATGTGTTTCCTGTCAAGCAAAGCAAGCCGGCCGGCCTTTGCGACGAGCTGTCGAAGAAGTTTCTTCTCACTAGGCCGCTCTCGTGGCAAATACTCCAAAGCTTCTCATTCACATTCCCCGGGCCAATCCCGGAGGTTCCCGTCTGGCCTCTTAAGATAAATGCAGACGTAGAGGTTCCGTATTGGAAAACGGAGTTTTGGAACTGCGAGGCGAAGATTAGATCCCTCCCGTGCGATTATGTTCAAGCCACTTAGAACGCGCTGGCGGCCTTCCTTCCGCCGGATGCATACCCACAAATCTTAAGCTGCGTTTTTCCGTTCTTTCTTCTTTTGCGCGGTCTTTGCTTTCTCTGCAGCCGCCGTCGTGAGCACCACCGGCTCCTGATTCGGAAATGTCGCAATCAAGGTCAGATGCCCTCCCATGGCCGCAACAGTTCGCTGCATCGTAGACAGCCGCGGGTCCCTGCGCCGTTCCAGCCGCGAAATCTGCATCTGGCCAATTCCGAGCGCCCCGGCGATCTGCGCCTGGCTGATTTTGCGACCCTTCCGCACCTCAGCGAGGGTCATGCGCCGGGTGACACGCGCGAGCAATTCATTCCCGCGCGCCTTGATGGCGTCTTGCCGCTTCCTGGGCAGCGCGGCAATCACGTCTTCTACTGCAATCATTCCCCGCATTATTATCCCTCCACCGCTCTAGAGTTTGTCGAGATGTTCCTTGAACCGCTTATCCGCCTTGTCGATAAGGCGCTTGTAGAACTTCTTTTCGCTTACCCCTGACTTGTCTCCGGCCACCAGCAGGATTGCCGCTCTCTTCGGGTCGAAGGCGAAAGCGACGCGCCAAACGCCTCCGCTGGCCTTGAACCGAAGCTCCTTCATGTTCGCGTGGGACGATCCCTTGAGCGTGTCCACTTCAGGCCGGCCCAAAGCAGGGCCGTACTCCCGCAAAGGCGTGAGCGACGCGAGCAGTTCATCCTGCAAGGCTTTGGATAGCTTGTCGAACTCGGCCTTGAATTTCGGATGAAAGTACGCTTGCCAGCTCACATCAACAGTATGCCCTATAGAGCATACTCAGCGCAATCCGTAGAGCCGCCTTGCCCTCGCTCACGGCCGCCGCGTACACTGATCTCTCCTCCTTACGCAACCATCATGCTCGATTTCGTCCGTTCCTATCTCGACGAATTATTGACGGGACTCTTTCTGCTTCTGGTTGCAGTCTTGACCGTCGTCCACCCTCCACTGTTCGCTACACACGGCGGGCTGTTGCTGGCGCGTGTTGTGCTCTGGTCGGCCGCCATTCTGGTTTGCTTGCTTCTGGCCGCCTCACGCTTCAGCTCTTGCGCCCGCGCAGCTCTGCATTTTGTTTTTGAGTTCGGGCCGATTGTCGTAGCGGTGATCGGTTATGTGAGCCTGCGGCTTTTTGACGCCTCCGCGATCACAGCGCGGCTGGGCATTCCCTCCTTCGACCACGCGATGATGGCTGCCGACGTGGCGATTTTCGGCAAGACTCCTTACCTCTGGTTCATGCGCTGGGGGCTCGACGGCGGATTTTTTGCGCGGGTCATGTCCGGCTTCTATGCCTTGTATCCGTTCATACCATTGCTGGCCGTGGGGTGGTTTCTGTGGCAAGGCGACAGGAACCAGTTCCGCCTGGTGCGGCGCGCGCTGATTCTTTCGCTCTATTCGGGCTACGTCTGCTATCTGCTGATTCCCGTCTCCGGTCCTTTGTCGCTGGCCGGCGCGACGGCCTCCAATTTTCTTGAGTCAACGCGCGTCTACTCGTTCCTGGAGTCGAACTTCCGCTACCTTTACGACTGTTTTCCCAGCCTGCACACGGCCAATCCGTGGCTGATTGTGTGGCTGAGCCGGGGCAAGGTACCGGGCTGGCTGATGGCGTCGGCCGTGAGCGCGGGATGCGGTATCACCCTTTCCACCATTGCGCTCGAGGTGCACTACGGAATCGACGTTCTCGCAGGGCTGGCGTGGGTTTTCCTGATCGCGGCGGTGGCCAAGGCTACGCTGCCCGGCGAGCGGCTGGCTTAGGGGCTGCTGCTCAAGCCGCTTGCATCAATCCTGCTGGGACAGGTGCGGGCCTGGAGGCCCACACGACTGCCGGTCTCCCCCCAAGAAACAACGTCCGTTCCTTGGGAACCCCGGCCTGGAGAAGCTGCGGAAAAAGCCGTTGTTTTGAAAGGGCACGACTTCAGTCGTGCCGTAATAGGCACAAAATCAATCGGGCCTTTAGGCCCGGAGGGATGTTCTTTAGGAGGTTCGTCCTCTGTTCCCCATTTTTCCGCAGAGATCGGCGCTACAGCGCGGTCAGGCCGCGGGCGTGCGACGCCAGACGGCGGCATCGAAGCTGTGGGCAGGCTGGTAGCCTTCGTCTTTGTAGAGTTGAATGGCCTCGGCGTTGGCTTCAGTGACGGTGAGCGAGATTTCGGAGACGCCCAGGCGCATAAAGCTGAAGGCCGCCTCCGCGAGCATCAAGCGGGCCAGCCCACGGCGGCGAAACGCCGGATGGACGCAGACCTGGGTCAGGTGCCCGCTCTGCTCGCTGACGCGCGAGCCCAGCACCAGCGCCGCCAGTTCGCGGCTGGCGCGATCCACCACCACATACGACGCCTGCGTGGCAAAGGTGCCGCAACCTGCATAGCGCACGATGTTGTTGAGGAAACGCATGGAGCCGTGCACGGAACGGTACTGGTCGTTGATGAGGCTGTCGGGATGGTCGCGATACGCCTCGCAGATGAGCCGCGCGGCCGGCGCCAGATCGGCTTCGCGCCAGGGACGGAGCTCCAGATTGCCGGGCAGATCCGCATGCGGCTGGCTCCAACGCCCTGCCAGGGACTGCACCAGGAAGAGGCGACGGAAGACTTCAAATCCAGCCGCGCGAAAGGCCGGAGCAAACTGGCCCGAGGGATGGAGAAGCAACTGCGACTCGATGCGGTCAACGTGCGGCGAGTTGAGAAGCAACTCAAAAAGGTGCCGCAACAGCGTATCTTCCCGGGCGCGAACCGGGCTGGACCCTCCGTTTGCGCTTTCCTCGGCGTCGGGCAGCGCGAATACGTCGCCGATCACCGCCTTGGTCTCCTCGTAGACACAGAACACGTAGCCGGTCACTTTGCCGGCCTGAACGGCCGCGTAGCCGGGCAGCATGCGGTTGTCGAGATACTGCATCAGCAGCCGGGCGGACGCGCGATAGTCCCAGTGCAGGCGCTTGGCCCAGATCTCGCTCTCGGCATCGAGCAGGGGGCGCAGTACGGGCGCCGCGAAGTGCCGCAGATCGAGAATCTCGAGGGTTGCGTCCAATGCCTGCATCTTTCTCCGATCCGGTGCACGTCCAAATGCGTGAATTGCCCGCGAATTGCCCGCGAAGGTTAAATGCTGCGTGATGGCGCCACGCGGCGTCCGATTAGCTTGCCGTCCGCTCAAATGAGTTTTCAGCGGGCCTCGACGATTCGCCTCAACTCAAGAAAAACGTGGTGTGGAGGGGAAGGTGATCCGATTGCCTATGCGAAACACCCTCACGGTCACTTTGCCACGAGTGCGCGTAGCACTGCAAGTGAAGAAGCCTTTCAGCACTGGGTCGGTTTGAAACCGTTTTGAAAGGGCACGAGTTCACTCGTGCCGAAAAGACCGCAAAACAATCGTGGGCTTTGGCCCCTGAGGGATGTTTTTTCGAGATTGACCCACTACCAGCCTTTCAGCGAGCTCCAACGAGATAAATCTCCAGCCCCTGTTCCGGCCAACTGAAGAGTTGCTGATACTGACGGCCCTCCAGAAGCTCCTCGAGTGCCATCTGCGTATCGAGGTCGACGCCATGACGGCCCATAACGCGCGCCACCAGCAAATGCTGCTCGTCGGGGACGCCATCTTCGTCGTAGTTCACCATTTCGTCATTGCGGTAAAACGCGAGGCCGAATTCATCGTCGCGGCGCACGTGAAACACGGCCACGGTCTCGCCGGCTGGTGCCGCTTCAGCCAGGCGTTCGGCCAGCGGCCGCGCGGAGTAGGTGCGGTCGAGGAGATGAATGACGCGCTTGGTGGCGGAAATTCCCGGAATCCCGAAAAAGGGTCCCACGCCGTAAATGAACAGTACCAGGACAACCAGAATCCAGCACGTAGCGGGCCGCAGCCAGGCCACGCCAAAGCCTTTGGTCACGACCAGAATGAGCAGTGCCGCCCCAATGGCCGCCAGCGCAGCAGCAACCAACGCGCGCAGGGGGGGCATGGCCAGGCTATGGGCCACGAACCAAGGCATGAGCAGGACAGACATGGTGGTGGTGCCGCAGACCGCTGCATGGCCCAGAAGGAGCCAACGGTTCAGCCCCGGTTGGCGGCGGCGGAACAGGTAGTCGCCGGTGAGGATGGTGATGGGCGGGATGGCGGGAAGAATGTAGCCGGGGAGTTTGGATTCAGAGAAGGAAAAGAAGAGGACGGGGATAAACGCCCACAGCACGAGAAACTCGGGGAAGGCGTCGCCGGGGCGCGTGGGCAGACATTTGCCGGCGCGGGAGTAGCGCAACCTCCACTCCGCTACCGAGGTGAGGATGCCATCGATGAGCGCGCGCACCGCGAGCACGGTCCAGGGCATGAACGCGAGCAGCATGACCACCAGGTAATACCAGAACGGCTGGCTGTGCTGATAACGGTCGGTGGCGAAGCGCTCCAGATTGTGCTCGAGAAAAAACTCGCGGAAGAAGATCGGATTCTGATGCTGCACGGCAATGAACCAGGGCAGCACCATGGCGAAATAAAGCAGAACGCCCGGCCACCACAACGAGCGGAGGAGGATGCTCCACTCCTTGCGCAGAAAGGCAAACGCGATAATGATGAGTGCCGCGAGAAGCGGCGCGACGGGACCCTTGGCCAGCGTGGCGAGGCCGGTGAAGAAGTAAATGTCGTAGAGCCAGAACTTGGAGCCGGTTTCGTACCAGGCATACCAACCCAGCAGACCGATGGCCAGCGGGGCGGCCATCTGCATGTCGGTGGAAGCGCCGCGCGCGAAGGCCATGATGCCGGCACAGGCCACCGTAATCAGCGCCGCATCCAGATGCCCGCCGGGCCGGAATCGTCGCATATGTAGGTAAATGAGCGCCACCATGATGAAGGCAAAGGTGGTGGAGGGAAGACGGGCGCTCCAGTCGTGCACACCAAAGTCCTGAAAGAGAAACATGGCGCGCCAATAATAGAGCGCCGGCTTCTCCAGCCAGGGATGGCCGTAGAGATAAGGAGTGACGCAGGCATCCAGGCGGCCCTTGAGGGTATGCGCCGAATCGAAGCGCACCAGCATCTCGTGCGCGATCTGGGCATAGCGCGGCTCGTCGGCTCCTACCAGGCCTAATCCGTCGCCGCCCAGGATGGGGGTAAGACCATAAAGAAGGAAAAATACGGTGAAGGCAAGAAAGATGGCGGCTTCGCCCAGGGTGGCCCCGCGCGGCATGTGCCAGCGCCGGCCTGCGGATCGATCAGGAGCCGGCGGTTCTATGGGATTTCCCATCTCTCCCATTTCTCCACAACCATTTCTTCGGGAGCGCGCAACAGCACGCTACTTTCAGACGTGGTTTACCTATGGACGCAGGACGGATGGGGGATAAGCCCGGGCCCGCATACCATCCGCGCCGCAACAGGCGCGGACACGTTGCAGAATTTCAACAGGGACAAGGCTAACAGATTTCCCCGGATTCTCAAGTTCGCCGTCAATTCACTCAGGGCAATCGCATGAACGAAGAAATCTGGAGAAAGTTGATTTGAAAGGGCACGGCGTCAGCCGTGCCGTACAAACCTGCCGAGAAAAATGTCCGGCCTTTAGGCCGGAGGGATGGGGTTGAGCCGACAAGAACATCCCCCGGCGGCTAAAGCCGAGGCCGTTTTGACCTATCCATCGCCACGGCTGAAGCCGTGCGCTTTCAAAACCCGTTGCTTCCGGTGCTTCACCATCTTCATGCGATTGCCCTGTCAACTCACTCTTGATGGGAGCGCTTTCCTTCCCGGTTTGCCATAGCGCCACGCAGCTCAGACAGAATCTCTTTGAGGGCGCGCGGCAGCGGTCCCTCGAGCATGCAACCCGCGGCGTTTTGATGGCCACCACCACCCAACCGAGCCGCAATTGCCGCAACATTCAATCTGCCCTTGCTGCGCAGGCTCAAGCGGATGCCTCCTTCGGGCAATTCGCGCAGGAAGACGCCGGTGTCGACGCCTTCCATGCCTAAAGCAACGTTGACGATGCCTTCGCAATCTTCCTCAGTTGCGCAGGTGCGCAGCATATCCTGGTGCGTCACCCAAAGCCAAGTCAGGCGGCCTTCGCGTTTGAGCCTGCGAAGCGCCGCGCCCAGCAGCAGCAGCTTGGAGGCGGACGCTGAGAAATAGACTCGCTGGGCGATGGCGATGGGATCGGCGCCGGTCTGCACCAGCTCGCGCGCCAGAGCAAAGGTGGACGCACGCACGTTGCCGTAACAGAATCCTCCCGTGTCGGTGAGGATCGTCGTGTAAAGGCATTGCGCCATCTGCGGCGTGACGGCAACGCCTGCTGCCCGCGCCAACCGATACACCATCTCGCCCACACTCGCGGCGCTACGATCAATCCAGTTGAGATGCGCGAATTCGCGGCCAGTGATGTGGTGGTCGATATTGACCAGGAAGAGTTCTTCGAGCCCGCGGAGCCGCGTACGTTCCAGGCTGTCACACTCCAGCAAAATCGCCGCATCGTAGGGGCCGCGGATGCGAAGCCTGGTGTGGATGGCATCGGCGCCCGGCAATTGCCAGTAGTGGATTGGAATGCGATCAGCCGTCACCAAATCGGCGGCTTTGCCCATCTGCTCAATCACCATGCCCAGCGCCAGCATGGAGCCCACGGAATCGCCATCCGGACGCGCATGCGAACACACCAGAAATCGTTCGCCGCGATGCAGTACATCGATGATCGCGGCGAGGGGATGGGTGGTGGGAATGCCGGGAGCCGGCGCAGAGCCCGTCTGAGGCGCAATGATCGGCGCGTGGATTCCTGGTTTTTGTGGAAAAGCGTTCATGCTGCTAATCCCATGCTGCTAATTGAGCGATGCCTTCTGTTCCGGCGAAGGTTGCCCGTCCAAGGGGCCCGATAGCGAGTCGCCTTTTTGCGGTGCGTGTTGCGGTGCAGCAGGCGAGGCTGCGCCGCCCTCACGCGCGAGCGCGGCGGTCTTGCGCGACCGCGACCGGCTCATAAGCTCGTCAATGCGCGCTTGAAAGCGCCCCGAACGGTCGGCAATAAAGCTCAATTCGGGCACATGGCGTTTGCCCATGCGATCCTTGAGTTCATGGCGAATGTAGCCTTTGGCCGCCTCGAGTCCCGCGATGGTGTTGGCCTCGGCCTTGGCAATGTCCTTGACGGCGCTGTCGACGGCCACATACACGCGCGCCGACTTTCCGCCGGGATTGAGCGCAACTTCACTGACGTAGCAGAAATCGATGCGCGGATCGGAGAGTTCGCCCTCGATTAGAACGCCGATCTCCTCGCGCAGGGTTTCCGCCACGCGGTCCTGATGGTGCTTTCGCGCTCGATGCTCCGGCATGGCTTCCTCCACCCTGTCCAGAAGGCCCAACCTCTGGGGCCCGGTTCCTGCATAGGTAAACCATTAAGAATAGCAGAGGGGAAACTTGCGCGCAGGTCGCCCGGCTGGACGGAGATTGAGCGCAAAAGCCGAGATTCCGCTCGGCTCTTGCGCAGCCAGGGAGGAAAAGCTGGGGAGGGAAGATGCAAATGCAGATTGCTTGCGCGGAAGATTAGAAGGGTTGCTTGAGAATTGGAGGGCTGCTGTTAGGACAAGCGTACGGCAAAGCATTCAATGAAGAATGGTCAGTTTTGCTCACCGTCTAGTGGAAAAGCCTGTGGGTTATGTGAGTATCGATTTGGGATATTATCCCAAATCCTTTCCTCTGAGTACCATCTGCACCACTACCCGCTGGGAACATCCGTTGACGGATTCGTGCTTGTGATGGACTCGTGCTTGTGAACCCGTCGAATTCGAGGTGGATTGCAGGCTCGCTCGCATTTCTCACACGCGTCAAAAACTTGTAGCGCCGGTCTCCTGACCGGCTGTAGCGGGGGTCTCCCGACCCCCGCCGGGAAGGCGGCGATTGAAAATGCACCACGTCGTCCGCCATCGGAAAATCTCTGAGAAATGCCGGCTCAGGCCGAAAAATCTACGGCGACCACTTCATGCAGACCGATCGAGGGCGTTTCCAGGTGAATGGAGTCACCTTCAGCGCGATAGGGAACGTCGCGCGCGGCGACGAGCAGATGAACGCGTCGGACGCGACGATCGGACGGAATCCGCAACGCGATCTTCTGTCCCGCGACAGGAACGATCTCGCGCACCGGACCCTTCCACATCATTGGATTGGTGAGATTGACGAGATTGAGCGTCATGGAAGCTTTCTGCTCCCACACGGCCACATCCAGAATGCCCGGGCCTTCCACTTTGACGGGCGGAGCCTCGCTGGTTGCCCACTCCACCGCGTTGCGCAACAGCATTCCATGATCCACAGCCAGCACCTGCCAGAAGGTGCGGTCCAGATCGCCAGGAAAATAAACCACGCGGCCGCTACCCACGCGCCGCAGGTAGACTCCCGGAGAATGCGTGCCGCCGGGGCGCGTAAACACCGACTCCATGGGCAGGTCAGGGTAGGACGGCACGATTCGAAGCGGCGCGAACTGGTTAGCGTCGGCGGAGGTCACCTCCACCTGATTCACGCCATTGATAATGCGCCCGGCGTCTTCAAAGCCGCGCAGCAACGGGTGCCAGGCGCCGGCCGCGGGATCTTCTTCGAGGCTCAGGTACGAGTTGAGCATGTTCTCCTGAGTCTTTCCCGCATACGATGCGCCGAAGAGCGAGGCCAGACCGAAGTCCTTGCGTGGTACACCCCACTCGTCGAAGAGCGAGGTCTGGTAGGTAGCCACCAGCCCGCCTCCGCGCTCCACAAAGCCGCGCAGGCTCGCACATTGCGCGTCAGACAATGCAGCAATGTTGGGCAGGATGAGCGTGCGGAAGGGCGCTAAATGCTCCTCATCGAGGCAACGGTCGTGCACCATTTCAAAGGGAATGCGCGCCTCAATGAGAGCTTGATAGAACCCCAGTCCCGGCTCCTCGATTTTTTCCCGGGCCTGTTCTCCGCCGTAATACAAAGCGCTTTGCTGCGAATAGACAAGGCCCACGCGCGCCAGCGGACGGAGGTTCCGTAGGTAATTCTCGTTGGCGTAGTGCCAGGCAAACATTTCTTTGACCACCGGCAGCCAGCGGCGGTCGATGGGCTTGGCGTTGAATTTGATGAACCACGGGCGCAACCCCTGCGCGATGCCGTCGGCAACCCAAAGGCGAATCTCGTCGCCGTTCTGCACCGAGTCTTTCCAGCGGTGCTCGTCGTCGATGCCCACGTTAAACATGCCTGCGATGGCTTTGCTGCCCATGGTGGCGCGATATTCCTTGCCGTTCTTGCCGTTGGCCCACGGAGCCATGATCCCGTGACGGCTCTGGCGATCGGCAACCATGGTAGGCGCAAGTTCGGCGATGGTCTTCATGTCGAGATCGCTCAACGCGCCCCCACCGGCATTGGCAATGTAGCTTGCGCCGGGGTTGAGGTCGCGGATTTTCTCATTCCACAAACGCCAAAGAGCGAACAGGCGCTGCTGCCGCCAGAGGATGTACTGCTTGCGCGCCGGATCTTGCGGATTGCTGGTGCGCGGCAGATCAAGCCCCGTAGCTTCGCGAAAGTTTTGCCGGCAATGCTCGCAGTAGCACATGCCGCTGCCCGCCCAGCGGTTGGTGAAGATGCCGTCCGGCTTGTAGAGGCGCATGATCTCTTCATGCACTGCGGTCATAAACTCGAAGTTGTAAGGACCGAGCGCACAGGTCTCCCAATAGCGGGGATCGGAGGGATGCCGCACCTGCTTGCCGCTTGCATCCACGCGGATCCAGTCAGGATGCGCGTCGTGGACTTTCTGCCAGCACGCGTGAGCGTCGGTCCGCGCAATCACGTTCATGCCCATCTTCCGGCATGCAGCCAGCAAATCGCCGAACGCATCACCGTTCCCTAGCCACGCGCTGCGCTGCTGCAGCTCAATTTTTGTCGGATAGAACGCGACCACCCCGCCCGCGCTCAGGCAAGCCGCGTCGGCGTGCACATCGCGGAAATAATCGAGCCAGAATTGAGGATCGTAGTTGCCCGGATCGTCTTCCACAAACGCCAGCTGCGCCCAGCGCATCGGACGGTCATACCAACTGCTTGCCTGACTTGAAGCGGGTGCCGCAATTGCGTCGCCTTCCGCGTACCCTTTGGTGCCTGCACTTACAGGCAAAAGACATGCGGTTGCGGCCAGTGCCGATCCTTTGACGAATTCGCGACGGCTGCTCATGGTGCGGCCTCCCGTGATGCAGCCATTGAACCACGCTGGAGCAACTTCAGGAAACTGGCCGCAAATTCCCGTCCAAGGAACGAGCAGGAGTAGACTCGCGCATCGTTACGCGCCGAATTGTCGGAGATGATGGTCGAGATGCTTGTACATCAGGACCGCCCATTCGTCTGGGGTAAGGGAACCAAAGAACGCATGCGGATGCGCCGTGCAGCCGGCTGGCCCCGCCGCCGCAAAACGATCGATCAGCCCGCTGAGCCGTTTACGCTCAGTTTCGAAATTCCTGTCATCTTTAATGACGAGTTCTCTCGCCGTGGGGGAATTCCGGCGCATTGGTTCTCCCTCGCGAAAAGCTATCGGCTTGACGACTGGCCCCAGGATGCGCCCAATCAACGCGCGAGGAGGACGAATCTCTCCCGCCGCCATCTCCAATCCCAGGGAACAATGCGCTAGCATCTGCGCAGCACTCATTGTGCCCCACTGCCGCGGCTGATCGGGCTGCAGCCGGGACAAACGCTGCTGCACTTCATCCACACATCCGCTCTCAAACAGACTCTTCATGCAAAACGAATCCATGCTGAAGCCAGCAATTGCTCATTGACTTTGTTTAGAGTTCAAGCGATCTTCGGGTCCGCGTCTTCACAGGCCGCGGAAAAAGTCGGTGTTTTGAAAGGGCACGAGTTTACTCGTGCCGCAAGCTGAGCAAAATCAATGCGGCCTTCAGGCCCCGAGGGAAGTCTTTCAGGAGATTCGCTCTCTGATCCCCATTTTCCCGCAGCCTCTTCAGTCTTTCCCGGCCCGTTCCAGTTCCGCGATATCGAACTTCATCATCTTCATCATGGCTTGCATCGCCTTCGATGTCTTCAGCAGCTCGCCTATGCGCGCAGGCACGATCTGCCAGCTCAGGCCGAATTTGTCCTTGAGCCAGCCACACTGAACCTCGCTACCGCCCTCGGTGAGCTTCGACCAGTAATAGTCAATCTCCTCCTGTGTGTCGCATGTGACAACAAAAGAAACTGCCTCATTAAACTTGAATGCCGGGCCGCCGTTGAGGGCAGTGAAGCGCAGACCGTCCAACTCAAAAGAAAGAGTAAGGATGCCGCCCTTGGGCCCGGGAGCATCGCCGGTATTGCGCAGCTCGCCCACGCGGCGCGAGTTGGGGAAGATGCTGAGATAGAACGCGACAGCCTCTTCGGCATTGTTGTCGAACCAGAGAAAGGGTGTGATGCGCGAGGATTTTGCAAGAGCGCCCATGGGGCCTCCGGGAGAATTGAAATTGCGCCGCGCGGATGGGGAAGCGGCGGATGAAAACATTCCTATCATTCTTAGGTTGCAAAATGCAAGTGACTTGCGTAGGATGCATGCGTGGCCCGGACCTCCAAAGCGAAGCCCCGCTCCGGCTGTCCGGTAAGCGTGTCGCTCGATTTGCTGGGCGACCGCTGGTCGCTGCTGATCGTGCGCGACATGATGGTGCGCGGATACCGCACCTTCCGCGAGTTCCAGCACGCCGGCGAAGGCATTGCTACAAATATCCTCACCGACCGGTTGCAAAAGCTGGAAGACAGCGGCATTCTCAAGGGTGAGGCGGCGGCCGAAGACGGGCGCAGCACGTATTACCGCTTGTCGGCAAAAGGCGTTGCGCTGGCTCCGGTGTTGCTGGAATTGCTGATTTGGGGCGCGCATCACGAGGAGACAGATGCGCCCTGCTCCGCAATCGAAGCCATGGAGCAAAATCGCGCCGCCGTGATCGCCGAGACCTACCGGCGCTGGGAGCAACGCGATCCCACGCCGCTGATTCCACCGTTTGAAACAAAAGCGAAAGCGAAGACAAAATCCAATTCCCCGAAAGGAAAATCCAGAAAATGAAACTGACCACTTATTTGAACTTTCCCGGCACCTGCGCTGAGGCTCTCGATTTCTACGTCAAGCACCTCGGCGCGAAGATCCTGATGAAAGGAACCTTTGGCGAGATGGCCGGCCCCGGCGGCCCGCAGAATTTGCCTCCGGGCCTGAAGCCTGAGCACATCCTCCACGCCCGCTTCCAGATCGGCGACACGTTTGTGATGGCGAGCGACGGACCGCCGGGACGCACGGAGCCCATGCGCAGCGCGTATCTTGCACTTGCTGTGGACAGCAATGAAGAAGCGGAGCGCATCTACGCGGCTCTCACCGAGGGCGGCGAGGTCTTTATGAAGATGGAAGAGACCTTCTTCGCGCACCGTTTCGGCCAGTTCCGCGACAAGTTCGGCATCAACTGGATGGTGATTCACGAAAAGCCGATGCCGCCACGCGGCTGAGACGGTTCACGGTCGTCCACGTTACGTCTCATGATGTATGCTATACATCATGAGACGTACCCAGCTCTATCTCGAAGAAGACTTGTGGAAGGCGCTGCACGCACGCGCCCGCCGTGAGCGAACGTCTGTCTCAGAACTGGTCCGGCAGGCAACGCGCGACAGGTACATGCGGCATAGCGAGGATCGCCAGGCTGACATGATGGCCGCAGTTGGCATTTGGAAGGATCGCACCGACCTTCCCGACGCGGAGAAATATGTGCGTGATCTGCGCCGGGGGACTCGCCTGAAACGACTGGGAATCGAGTGAATATTCTGCTCGACACCGATATCGCGATTGAGATCCTGCGCGGGAGAAATCAATCGGTTTTGTCGATCTGGTCAAGCCTGTCGCTTACGGGGGAAAGTATTTTCTACTCACCGATCACAGCGGCAGAAGTTTGGCGCGGAGCGTTCGCGCAGGAGCACTCGTTGATCGTGCGCTTCTTTCGTCCGCTTGTTTGCGTTCCCGCGGACTACGAAACTGGACGAGTGGCGGGAGACCTGCTTCGCCAATATCGCAAGAGCCACGATCTGGAAACTCCAGACGCTTTTATTGCCGCCGCAGCAATACAGCATCAGGCGGCTCTTTGGACCCGCAACCGAAAGCACTATCCGATGCCACAACTCACTTTTTACTGACAGCCCGGCTGCCGGCCAACTGGACCGCGCTGGGTTTTGATTCGTCTTCGCGTTTTGTGGATTCCGCTTCTCCAGTTGATTCCGTTTCTTGACTATCGTTGCGGTTCGCCTTAAGGTTATCCCGCCATGGCCTTCAAATTTCAGGGTTTCGATTTTCTCCATCTCGACGCGAGCCTGACCGAAGAGGAACTGCTCGTCCGCCGCACGGCGCGCGAGTTTGTCGACGCAAACGTGCTGCCCATCATCGAAGAGAGCTTTCGCGAGGGACGTTTTCCACGCGAACTCGTCGCGCCGATGGGCGAGTTGGGCTTTTACGGCGCCAGCCTCGAGGGCTACGGCTGCGCCGGGATGTCGCATGTGGAGTACGGCCTGGTGATGCAGGAGCTGGAACGCGGCGACTCGGGCCTGCGCAGTTTTGTGAGCGTGCAATCGGCGCTGGTCATGTATCCGATCTTCACTTTTGGCTCCGACGAGCAGAAAAATACCTGGCTGCCGGCGCTGGCCAGCGGCGAAAAGCTGGGCTGTTTTGGATTGACCGAGCCGGGCTTTGGATCGAATCCCGCGGGCATGACTACGCGTGCGCGGAAGTCGGGCGACGAGTACATTCTGAACGGCGAAAAGATGTGGATCACGTCAGGTTCCATCGCCGATGTAGCCGTGATCTGGGCCAGGCTCGAGGACGAAGACGGCGCGTTGGGCGAGGGCGCCGAGAGTGTCCGCGGTTTCCTGGTGGAGACAAATCGGCCGGGCTTTTCGGCGCACGATATCCATGGCAAATGGTCGTTGCGCGCCTCAGTGACCAGCGGACTCACGCTGGAAGACGTGCATGTGCCCGCGGCCAACCTGATGCCCGGCGCAACCAGCCTGAAAAGCGCGCTCATGTGCCTGAACCAGGCGCGCTACGGCATCAGCTGGGGCGCGATCGGCGCGGCCATGGATTGTTATTCGACCGCACTCAATTACGCGAAGACCAGAAAACAATTCCACAATCAGCCCATTGCCAGCCATCAACTGGTGCAGGAAAAGCTGGTGTGGATGGCGTCTGAATTATCCAAAGCCCAATTGCTTTCGCTGCACGTGGGGCGCCTGAAGGATGCCGGCAAGGCGGCCCACCAGCACATTTCCATGGCAAAGCGGAACAACGTGTGGATGGCTCTGGAGACGGCGCGCCTCGCGCGCGACATCCTGGGCGCGAACGGCGTGACGGAGGACTTCCCCGTCATGCGCCACAGCATGAACCTCGAATCCGTGAAGACCTACGAGGGTACGCACGACATTCATACGCTGATTCTGGGACAGAACCTTACGGGGATCGGGGCGTATTAGGCTGCATTTGGTGAGGTTCTCACATGAAAGTCTTTGCGAGCTCATTCGCCAGGGCAAGTTTTGCGCTGATTGTTTCGGTAAGCTTATCCGCTCAATCTCCAGAACTGCGGCAATTCATTCAGTCTGTCGATAAGATTCCATCGGATCAGGCCATCGACCGCGCATTGAAGCAAGGCTCGCTTACGACAGACGGTTCTCCCTTTCATGCTGTGCTTGAAATCAACGAGCCTGGCAACGTGAGTTCCAACTTCGTTGCAACCATCGAAGTCTACTGGGCCGGTCCCACCCGCTACCGCGTCAATGTCGCGTCGAAGACATTCAATCAGACCCGCATTGTCAACGGGACTGATGTCGAAGAACGCAACAGAGGGGACTTTTACCCCGCATGGCTACGCAACTATGAACTTGCAATCCTGGACCCATTGCCAATGGCCCATGACTTCATCGGGCGCAACACTCCGGTCATGTTAGGGCAGAACATCTCGCAAAGCTGCGCGAATCGCGATGATCGCTCGAATGGAATTACCGACCAGATGACTTGGGCGCAAATCTGCTTTCAAGGCGAAGAACCGCTGATTAAGTACGCAATGGATTTCACATACTTCATGGAGTTTGGCGACTACAGGTCATTTGGCAAAAAGCTGGTTGCCAGGTCGTATACCACTTACACCGATGGCAACGAAAAGGTTATAGGCCAGTTGAAGGAACTGGAGCCGCTCAACAGCATTGACGACAGTCTGTTTCAGGTTTCAAATCCTACGCCTATCACTCAGCAAATCCAGACTGTCTTTGTCTCCATGGCCACTAATCAGTCGCTGTTTGAAAGTGTGCCGGCAATTGAATGGCCACCGGTTCATGAGGGGAAAACCGAAGGAAACATGATTGTCCATGTAATTACCGACCGCACGGGCCAGGTGCGCGAGGCGTCCAAACACAATTCAGACAATGCGGGCACTGAAGCCTTTGGTACGCAACAGGCGTTGAAATACAAATTCAAGCCCCTGCTGGTGAACGGCGTTGCAGTGCAGATGGAAACTCCGCTGGTTCTTCATTTCTCCTCGAAGATTGGCGATCCTATTCCTGTCCTGACAGGAGACGATATTAAGAAATACGCACCTGGCTGCGGCTACAAACCAATTCTTCCAAAGGGCCTTCTACCGAGCGGAACAACCTTCAAAATCCGTGTATCTGTGAATGAACGTGGCGAGGGCACCGGAGAGATCTTTCCACAGGGGATTCCGTGGTCTGTCGTCCAGCAGGCGCACCTTGATTCAAGGAGCTGCCACTTTAAGCCATCCCTCATCAATGGCCAGCCATGGTATCACCACATTGACTTTGTCTTCACCGCTCCATAACTCGCCCGAGCCTTGCGCGTGCTTCTCACGGTTCTTGCTTCCACCGCACACCGATTGCGTTCCGATTGAGAAGCAATTTCCGGCTCAGGCGCGTGTCAGTTTTTGGTAGGCAGTTTTTCCGGCCTGTACACGTCGATTTCGGCATCGGCCCGCTTCATCTTCAGCCTATCCACGCCCCTCTTTCCAGCTTCCGTCCAAGCCTTCCGCAGCCACTCCGGTGCGGATTTAACCGTGTCCAGATAATCCTGCACACTCAGGATTACGACCGACGGTTCTCCACGGCGATCCACAACGAACCGCTCCTTTTTACGTACGGCGCGGTCCATCAGTTGCCCGAACTGGGTGCGCGCGACGTGTGCGTCGACTCTACGGTTCATCGTCCCTCTTCTCCCAATGCATCAATCAATGCATTGATTGATGCATTGATTGTATGCTCCTCCCTTACTTCCGTCACACTTTGTTGCTCTATCCGGTCCCGCACCTTTTCCGCGCCTTTTCGTCGCTTCGTTGCTATAGTCGTAGCCATGTTCGAGCTCCCAACCCGCCCCATCCTTCTCGCCGTTTGCGCCATCTTCGCCCTTCGCGGGTCGGCTCCCGCGCAACAATCCGTGAACCCGCCCGCCCCGCCGATCGTGCTGCACGCCGCGCGGCTGCTTGAAGTCGATACCGGAAACGTGCTCCAGCCCGGCGAAATTCTGGTTGAGGGCGAGCGCATCAAGGCCGCCGGCACTTTTGTCGACCACCCTCCGAACGCGCAAATCATCGACCTCGGCGATACCACCCTGCTGCCCGGCCTAATCGACGCGCACGTGCACCTGTTTCTGCATCCCGGCGCGGAGGATTTGCAGACGGTCGTGGAGTCCGTGCCGTGGCGCACGATTCTCGCCGAGCAAGCAGCGACGGCCGACCTCATGGGCGGATTTACCGCCGAGCGCGACATGGGCACCGAGGGCGCGGGCTCGGCTGACACCGCGATTCGTAACGCCATCAATCAGGGATTGATTCCGGGCCCAAGGCTGCGCATCAGCGGCAACGCCATCGACATTGTGGGCGGCCACGAGGACGCCAATCACTTCAATCCCGCGCAGCACGTGCTTTCAAACGCCGACTACGCCAATAGCGCCGACGAGATCGTTGCCGTGATGCGCGAGCAGCACAAGGAAGGATCGGACTTCGCCAAGATTTACGAGACCGGGCCGGACCGGATGGTAGACGGTGTGCTGCACACGCCGTATCAATACACTGAAGCCGAACTGGCCGCGGCGGTGGAGGAAGCGAACCGGCTGGACACGTTTGTGGGCGTGCATGCCATGGGCGAACCGGGAACGCTCTTCGCGGCGCAGGCCGGCGTAGCCTCGATTGACCATGCGACGCAGCTCAGCGACGAGACCATGCGCCTGATGAAGGAGAAGGGCATCTTCGCGGTGCCCACCTTCACCATCTTCGAGTTTTTTGCGACGCATCGCGAGTCGCAAGATCAAGCGGCGACTGAGTCGGCGATGCTCGACTACAAGATTGCGGAGTTCAAGAAGCAGATCGCCGCGGGCGTGCCGTTCGCGGTGGGCTCGGACGTGGGTCCGTTCCCGCACGGCACGCAGGCGCGCGAACTCACATTAATGGTGCGCTACGGGATGAAGCCGCTCGCGGTGCTGCAGGCCGATATGATCAACGGCGCCAAATTGCTGCGCTGGGACGGGCAGATCGGCGAGTTGAAGCCCGGATACTACGCCGACATCGTCGCCGTACCAGGCAACCCGCTCGACGATATCTCGGTGGTAGAGCATGTGAGTTTCGTGATGAAGAACGGCGTGGTGGTGCGGCAGTAAGCCGGGCCGCGAAGTGTACACTCATCTCAATCCAGAGTGAGAAATTCGAGATTTCGGTCACCCCTTCGTCCTTGAAAAATCAAACACCCCAGGAGTTCACCCTATGCGCTTCCCTGCTCTGCTTGTTGCCGCCTCGCTCCTAACCGCGTTTGCCGCGTCCGCCGCAGCAGCGTCCGATGCGCGCGCCGATTCGCGTCTCGACGGTGCCTACAAGTTCAAAGAGGGTGGATGGACGTATGTGCATTTGCGTGGCACGCCGGAGCAGGTGGGCTTTCAGCATGGCTATCTGCTGGCGCGGGAGATCGAGGATAACGTTCTCGTCTACAAGGTGGAAGCGCCGCAGCACGCCAAGCGCGAGTGGGGCTTCTTTCGAGACGCATCAAAAAACGTGCTGTGGCCGCACCTCGATGCCGAGTACCAGCAGGAACTGACCGGCATCGCGCAGGGCCTGAAGGCGCGAGGATCGGCGCTCGACTTGTGGGATGTCGTCGCGCTGAACGGCTACATCGAGCTTTCTGATTACTATGTGCCGTGGCTGGATGAGAAGCAGGGCACAACGAGCCCGGACGAGCCCAAGGCGCCGGGCAAATGCAGTGCGTTTATTGCCACGGGGTCGGCGACCAAGGGCGGGAAGATCGTGATCGCGCACAGCAACTGGAGCTCGTATGCGGAAGGCGAACGCTGGACCGTGGTCTTTGACATTGTGCCCGCCAGCGGACAGCACATTTTGATGGACGGGATGCCGGGCGTGATCACGAGCCAGGACGATTTTGGCGTGAACGCGAGCGGCCTGATGATTACCGAGACCACGCTGCCCATGATCAAGGGATTCGACGTGCACGGAATTGCCGAGTTCGACCGCTCGCGCAAGGCGATGCAGTATGCGACGTCGATCGACGAATATGCCGCGATCATGCGCAAGGGAAACAATGGCGGCTACGCGAATTCGTGGCTGATCGGCGACCGCAAGACGGGCGAGATTGCGTACCTGGAGCTGGGGCTGAAGAACACTCCGTTGACCAGAAAGAAAGACGGCTACTTTGTGTCGTCGAACTTTGCCGCGGACCCGGCGCTGATTCGCGACGACACGCTGGGGTTCGATCCCGGCGACGCGGAGAGCACCATGAATGCACGGCACATTCGCGCCGAGCAATTCATGAAGGAGCACTACGGCGAGCTGGATACGGCGCTGGCCGAGGCGTACCTCTCGGACCACTACGACACGTATGAGCACAAAATCGATGCTGGCAAGCGCAGCCTGTGCGGCCACGAAGAAACGTCTCCTGTTGGCGAGAAAGTGTGGGACAATCCGCCATTCGATCCCGAGGGCGCAGTGACGGGCAAGGTAATGGACTCGGACCTGGCAGCGAAGATGAGCTTCATCGGCCGCGCAGGTCATCCCTGCGGTGAAGATTTCATCGCCGCGCCGTTTCTCGCCGCGCATCCTGAGTTCGCGTGGCAGAAGCCGATTCTGCACGACATGAAGGCCGGACCGTGGACCACGTTTACGGCCAATGAGAAGTCGCCAGCAGCGATGGCACAGAACTAATGTTGGCGGCCTTCCGCAGGGAGTCTCAGGGCGCGATTTTACAGCCTGATGAAAAATAGCGGAGCCATGTTTGGTAACAAGGGCACGGCTTTAGCCGGGCCACAAAGCCTCATTCAATTCATCGGGGCTTTAGCCCCTGAGCAGTGGCCCCCGAAACCGGCTCGTGATCGGGCCGCGTATCCGGACCCCGCCGATATACACTCTCTTGCATGATGCGAACGAAGTCGTTTTTTCTCACATTGGCTGCAATTGGAGTGTTCGCGGCGCCCGTGGCGCACGCGCAGCAGCAGGCGCAGCAGATCAAACCCGAAGAGACCGAGGTGTGGCAACCTGTCCCAACCGTGGTCACGCCGGCCGAAATCCCGAACGCGCCGCCGTCTGACGCGATCGTGCTCTTCGACGGAAAGAACGAAGACGAGTGGGTCTCGGCGCAGGATCACACGCCAGCCAAGTGGATTGTGGCCGACGGCCTGCTTACAGTGGCCAAGAGCACGGGCAACATCGAGACCAGGCGGCACTTCCACAACTACCAGTTGCACGTGGAGTGGAGGATTCCCGCGGACATTACCGGAACCGGCCAGGGTCGCGGGAATAGCGGTGTCTTTCTCGCTTCCACGGGGCCGGGCGACGCTGGCTACGAGCTGCAGGTGCTGGACGGCTACAACAACTCGACCTATGTAAACGGCATGGTAGGCAGCATCTACAAGCAGTCGATTCCTCTGGAGAACGCGGCCCGAAAGCCGGGCGAGTGGCAGAGCTACGACGTAGTGTGGACGGCGCCAGTGTTCAATACCGACGGATCGCTCAAGACGCCCGCGTATGTGACGGTGTTCTATAACGGCGTGCTGGTGCAAAACCACTTTGAGCTGAAGGGCCAGACGCTCTATGTTGGCAAGCCGTTCTACAAGGCCTTTGATGGCGCAGCCATCAAGCTGCAGGCGCACGGCGACAAGAGCGAGCCCATGAGCTTCCGCAACATCTGGGTACGCGAGCTGCCGTAAGTGCGTTTTCCGAGACAGAATCCTGAGACGCCCAAGTCACGCAATCTATATTAGGTACGAAGCGTGCCAAATCCTGTCCATTAAGAGAACTCAGGGAACACGCTGGGGGCGAAGGGTCACGGCCCAGAGGGCAAAAGTCTTTGGGAATGACTCTGGTAAGTCTAGATTTGTCGCCGTTCATCTCTTTTTCAGCTCTGTAATTCTGCGTTCCAAAAGGTGCTTTGCAAAATCGAGGCGTGACCGCTTCATGTCGCCACGAGTCTGAATGACACTGGACAGGTCATCGTTAAACCCAAATCCGAACATTCGGTCGGGTTTCCCTCCAACCGTCTTGCAACTCGCCATGAGTTTCCGCATTTCTTGATTCGTGAAGAGCAAGGAGCAGCCTTTGTACCATTTTGCTGATGCCCGCGCCGTCCTCCCAAGGTCGGGTGCATACATGCAGAAAAGAATCACAAAGTCTGCTCTATCTGGAACATCGAAGCGGTTGAACCAAGTTTCGAACTGGAATCTGACGGTCTTAGTTCGTTTAGCTGGCTGAGGAAAATAGGTGCGAGAAGCTTTCACTTGAATGGTAATTGTTTTCGATAGATTTTTGCCGCGCCTATGCAAGACTGCGAGGTCAATGCCTTTCTCCTGTCTGGATAACGGAATGAGGATGGAGTAGCCATCCTTTTGTGGAAGCAATGATTGAAGTTTCTGGGCGACTACGAATTCGGGCCACTGCAAGGTGAATACCGGCTCCATGCGGGTCTCCTGTAGTCAGTTTGCCGACCTCGCTTTTTCTGGAGAGAGCGGCGGCTCCCATTATATCCAGCGACTTAAGGTCCGACCTTCTTTAGCAGCAGTATAGTGCGAATTTTCGGGGATGGCCCTTTATACCCTCACAACGGCCTTAGACGCTTACCGTAAAACTGTCTTCGCTGCGCGTCACCGCATGATAAAGCGTGTCGCGCTCCACGGGCACGCGCCCAGCCTCGGTGATCAGCCGGCAAAGTTGCGTGCGCGTCATGCCCTGCGGCGTCGTCGCGCCGGCGTCGTGATAAATCTTCTCCTCAATCACGGTGCCGTCCAGATCGTCCGCGCCGAAGCGCAGCGCAATCTGCGCAATCTTCGGCGTCATCATCTGCCAGTAAGCCTTGACGTGCGGAAAGTTATCGAGCAGCAACCGGCTCACGGCGATCTGGCGAATGTCGGTGAGTCCCGTGGTGACGGGCAGGTGATCGAGCATCGTGTTTTCGGGATGGAACGCGAGAGGAATGAAGGTCTGGAAGCCGCCGGTTTCATCCTGCAAGGCGCGCAGCTTGAGCAGATGATCGACGCGGTCGGCGTTGTTTTCGATATGGCCGTAGAGCATGGTCGCATTCGACTTGAAGCCCAGCCTGTGCGCCGTGCGCGCGGTTTCGAGCCATTCATCGCCGTCAATTTTATGGTCGCAGATGATGGAGCGGACGCGCGCGGCGAAAATTTCCGCGCCGCCGCCGGGCATGGAGTCCACGCCCGCAGCGCGGAGCTTGAGGAGGGTTTCTTCGATGCTAAGCTTGGCGCGGCGAGCCAGGAACGCGATCTCCACCATGGTGAAGGCCTTGATGTGCACCTTGGGAAAACGCTCTTTGAGGCCGCGAACCAGGTCGAGGAAGAACTCAAGCGGCAGATCGGGGTGCAGGCCGCCGACGATGTGGAACTCGGTGACGGCTTCAGAGTAGCCCGAGGCCGCAGTCTCCCACGCCTCTTCGAGAGCCATGGTGTAGCCGGCGGGGTCGCCTTTTTTGCGGCCGAAGGCGCAGAGCTTGCAGGCCGCCACGCACACGTTGGTAGGGTTGATGTGGCGATTGACGTTGAAGTAGGTCACGTCGCCATGCAGCCGCTCGCGCACATGGTTGGCCAGCCAACCCACGGCAAGCACGTCACTTGAGCCGTACAGAACCAGGCCGTCGTCCGCACTAAGCCGTTGCTGGGCCATGACCTTGGCGGCGATGGGCTCCAGGTGCGGATCGTAAGTCTGAAATGCATGGCTTGAGGATCCGGCCGACCGGCCAGACCCCACGGTCTCAACGCTCATAGCACTGATGATACCGGAATCCGGGTCGCGTGGCTTGTCCCCGGCCTTTGCAGTGAAGCAATGAGTGTGGAAGTGAGAGGGTGAAGGAGCGAAGAAGTGAAAGGCCCTTTCGGTGTGGCTAAGATCACACGGATTGGATAGGTTTGCGGCGTACACTGCCGTTCATCACTAAAAAAAGAGGCAGAAAGAAGATGCCCATTATTGACGAGCAGAATTTGACCCAGAGCTATGCGCGGGGACCGGCAACGCCGCTGCTGGAATTGACAATTGGCGACCTGCTGCAGCGGACGGTCGATCGCTACCCGGGCCGGCCAGCGGTGGTTTCGCGCCACCAGGAACGTCGGCTCACCTGGGCGGAGCTGAGCGTCGAGGCGGATCGTGTGGCGCGCGGATTGTGGTCGCTGGGCATCCGCCGCGGCGACCGCGTGGGATTGTGGTCCACCAACTGCGCCGAGTGGATCGTGATGCACATGGGCTGCGCGCGGGCCGGAGCGGCACTGGTGAACGTGAATCCCGCGTACCGCTCGCACGAGCTGCAGTTTACGCTGACGCGCTCGCGGATGAAGGCGCTGTTTCTGTGGCATAAGGACAAGCGTGCCGATTACGAGGAGATCCTGGGCCGCGCGCGCCACGGGCTGGACCTGGCGCTCGAACACACCATCTATTTCGACTCGCCGGAGTGGCCTGCGTTGCTCGACGCCGAGGGTCGGCTGCCAGATCACGTGGCCGTGGACGATGTGGCGAATATCCAGTACACGAGCGGCACCACCGGCCTGCCCAAGGGCGTGATGCTGACGCATCACAACGTAGTGAATAACGGCCAGTTTCTCGCCGCAGGATTTCACTACACCGAACAGGACAAGATTGTGGTCCCGGTGCCGTTGTTTCACTGCTACGGATGCGTGATTGGGACCATGAGCGCGGTGAACTCGGGCGCGGCCATCATTCTGCCCAACTGGACCTTCGACGCGCGGGCCACGCTGAAAGCGGTGCACGAGGAGCACGCGACAAGCGTCTACGGCGTTCCCGCAATGTACGTGGCGGAGTTTGGGCTCGACGACTTTGCGAGCTACGACACCACCAGCCTACGCACAGGCATGATGAGCGGCGCGCCGTGCCCGGTGGAACTGATGAAGCGCGTGCTTGAGGAAATGCACATTCGCGAGCTGGTGATCGCCTACGGGCAGACGGAAACATCGCCGGTAGTAACGATGAGCGATGCGGGCGATTCGCTTGAAGTGCGCGTGAACACGGTGGGCCGGGCCATGCCGCAGACCGAGATCAAAATTGCCTCACTCGAGGCGCAGCCGACATCGGGTCCTGAAGCGCAGCCGGGATCGAGTCTTGAGGCGAAGCCGGGATCGAGCTTTGCCGCGCAGCCCGAATTGAATATCGCCACTGGTGAGACGCTGCCCTACGGCCAGCAGGGCGAGGTGTGCGTGCGCGGATACGCGCTGATGAAGGGCTACGATGGCGATCCGGAGGGCACCGCGCAGGTGATCCAGGCCGACGGATGGCTGCGCACGGGAGATCTGGGCGTGATGCGCGAGGACGGTTGCATCCACATCACCGGGCGCTCGCGCGACGTGATCATTCGCGGCGGCGAAAACATTTATCCCCGCGAAGTGGAGGAGTTCCTTTACGCGCATCCCAAGGTGGGCGAGGTACAGGCGTTCGGGATTCCCAACGCACGGCTGGGCGAGATCGTGGTGGCGTGGATTCGCCTGCGGCCCGGCCTGAAACCGGGCATCGACGCTAGCGAAGAAGAGATCAAGGCCTTCTGCCAGGGGCAGATCGCGTACTACAAGATTCCCGAGCACGTGCGTTTCGTGACGGAGTTTCCGGCCACTCTCTCGGGCAAGATTCAGAAGTACAAGATGCGCGAGTTCGAGATTGAAGCGCGCGGGTTGCAGGCGGTAGCGAAGACGGCGACGGCTTAAAGACTGCGCGGCAAGTGCAACTTCCGCCTCTCAGGTGGGGATCAGGAAGTGCAAAAACTAGAGCATTTTCACAAATTGTGTAAAGCAGCTCCGTGCCCCATCCTTGCGCCTTTTTCCTGGCGCAAAGGTGGGAAAGCACAAACTCCACTCTACATAAATTATGAAAATGCTCTAATGGCCTACTTCGCCACCGATTTGTGTGCCGCCAGCATCTCGCGCCGCAGTATCGCATTAATGCGCGACTGATACCCTTTGCCCTGCGATTTCAACCACTCCAGCACGTCGGCATCTACGCGCGCCGTGATCTGGCGCTTGACCGGGCGATAGAAATTCCCGCGTTCGGCATTCCTCCATTGCTCGTCGGTCAACTCCGGAATGTCGCTGAAATCGATCTCAATGTCCGGTCGGCCGGCGAGCCTTTTCAGGTTGGCAATCTGCGCCTCAGTCAGGGGCGGCAGCGTCTCCGGCGTATAGCTAACGATTTTCGTCTTCATAACGTTGTCTCTCCTTTCGCGATGCATACCGGGCTGAGATGATGCGCATTACCTCGACCATTTCACCGTGCTTATCCACTTCTCTGACGGTGTGCGCCACCATCACCAGCAAGCAGCTCCTGACCTCGCCATACGTCTGCCAGCGCTGCTCGTCATCTTCGATCCGTTCCTTCAAGGACACAAAGAGCGGGTCCAGAAATACTTGGCTGGCTTCTTCGAAACTGACGCCGTGCTTGCGTTGGTTGGAGAGGTTTTTCGCCTCATCCCAGTCGAACCGGACTCCGGACACTACAATAGTGTAGTTATATTTTTGCAAATATACAAGTCGAACCGTCGGCGAGGTGATCGGCCGATTCTCGTCGTTCTTGGAGCTAGCTGCGACGAGGTGGCGAAGACGGCGACGGCGTAGCGGAAAGCAGACTGTCTGCGCGATTCGGGACCCCAAGTGTGGCATGCGATTTGTGCGATACTTGTAGCGCACCCACCATGTTGGAGCCGCCTATGTCCGCAGTTTCTCTCCGCTTGCCTGAAGACCTGAAAGTGCGTTTAGCCCGCTTGTCTGAGCGCACAGGCAGGAGCAAGACCTATTACATGGTCGAGGCCATTAAGGAACACATCGGCGACCTGGAAGCGCTCTATATTGCCGAGCAGCGCCTCATTAAACACCGCGCGGGACGCAGCAAGTCATACACCCAGAGAGAAATGGAAGAGCGGTATGGCCTGGCGGATTGAGTACGACGCCGGTGCAGTGCGGGATCTATCGAAGCTCGACAAGCAAATCGCTCGGCGAATTATTAAATTCCTTGGCCAGCGAGTAGCGAAACTGCAAGATCCCCGCAGTATCGGCGCGGCTTTGCGGGGTTCCAAACTCGGCGACTTTTGGAAGTATCGTGTAGGCGACTACCGCATCATTGCCGAGATCGAAGACAAGGTTTTACTCATATACGTCGTTGAAATCGGCGATCGAAAAGAAATTTATCGGTAGGCCGGCCCACAAGGTTGAAGCGCGGGGTCTGCAAGCGGTAGTGAAGACGGCGACGGCATAGAGCTTATCCACGAATGAGTAACGCTGGAAGCTCTGCAGGTTGTAAAATGAAACTAGGAGAAGATGCTGAATGGCGACCTTGGTCAAGCCGGCAGTTGACCCCGTGGATCGCCGCACGGAGGTTGGCAGCGTCCTCGCGTCGTTCCGCATGGAAGGTCTGGAACCGGATGCCGAAACCGCGTCTCTGCTCCAGCAGTATGCCGCCGGCGCCCTGTCCGCCGAGGAGTTAAATTCCGCAATCGAGCGCCATGTGGCTGGAACAGATGTGAGACAACCTTCTGAGGGCGCAGCTTAATCGCTGTCGCTGCCTGCGGTCGTGGAACGCATGTCGCATCGATACCGTCCTGACGAAAACTCTGCTCCACCCAACAAGTTCGGCATAACCGATCTCGCGGATTTGCAGCGGATGGAAACTCCGCTTGCCCTGCGACGCCTGCTCGATCTCCAACGGAATCCGGTTCGCGGCCACTTCGACACCGAGCACCTGCGCGCCATTCATCGGTACATGTTTCAGGATGTTTACGAATGGGCTGGAGAGCTGCGTTCGGTGAATATCTCCAAACCAGGCGCGATCTTTCCACCGCCCCAGTATTTGCGGCCGAACCTCGACAAACTTTTTGCCGAACTCGCACAAGAAAAACAGCTCAAGAATCTGCCCGTGCCAGTGTGGGCTCATCGAGCGGCATACTTTCTCGGGGAAATCAATGCGATTCATCCGTTCCGCGAAGGAAACGGCCGAGCGCAGCGCGAATTTATCCGCCAACTCGCCTTCGCCGGAGGCCACCGGCTCGTATGGGGAGGCCACACACAGCGGGAAATGATCGACGCGTCCAGGCTCAGCCACTCGCGGCAAGACTATTCAGGTCTGGAGCGCATCCTTGTGGAATCTGTCCGCACTGACAGGTAAGGCCGCAAGGGTCGAACCAATTTGGCGCCAGCTTAATTCACCAGCGCCGGAGCGGGGACCGGCACCTTCTGCGCCTGGGCGTCGCGTGCGGCGGCCGCATCGCGCGTGATGGCGATGACCGTCATATCGTCCTGCTGCCCGAACTGTTTTGCCGCTTCCACGATCGATGTTACCGGTTCCATGGAGATTTGGCGGCTGCGCTCGAAGCCGAACAACTCGCCTTTGGGATTCTGCGCCTCGACAATGCCGTCAGAATAAAACGTGAGGCGGCTGCCGCGCGGCATCTGGAAGCGCGTGGTTTCATAGTGCGTGCCGGATTTTGCGCCGAGCGGCAGAGCTCCTGAGATCGCCACTTCCTGACCATCGAGATAGGGCGGCAGATGCCCGGCGTTGGATAGGACGACGGCGCCATCGGAGAAAATGTGCGCCGCGAGCGCCGTGGAAAAGCTGCCCGCTACGCGCCCTACCAGTCGCTTATTGAGATTGGCCAGCAGCTCCGCGGGTTCCGAAGTGTATTCGGCCACGCCGCGAATGGCGCCCACCAGAACAGAGACCAGCATGGCCGCGGGCAATCCCTTGCCGGCCACGTCGCCGATCACCAGTAACAGAGAGCCTTCCGGCGCGGGCAGAATCTGAAAGAAGTCGCCGCCCACCTGCTGCGCCGGAACATATGCGCTTTCGATGGAGAATCCAGGCACGTGCTCGATCTGCTCCGGCAGAATGATTTGCTGCACCTCGCGCGCCGCCGCCATCTCGGTTTCAAGATGCGCCTGCTGGTGGGCAATGCGCGTGGAGCGCAGCACGAGAATGATCGCCAGCGAAAGCACGAAGAGGCAGCCGTCGATGCTGGTCGAGTTGATGGTGAACGGTCCGACTGTCCAATTGAAGATTGCTTTCTGGAAACGGAACGCGGGGCCTGCGAATTCAGGGATCATGCTCACGAGGAAGATGCCGAGCTGCACGTAGATAGACAAGCTGGACACAACGGCCGGAACGAGCAGGATGCCCGCTTCGTGATTGCCGCGACGCCAATGCACGATGAGCAGGATAGGGATGATTCCCGCGAGGAGAGTCAGCTCGGGCGTAAAACTGATCAGAGTGCCGATCTGCGAGCCAGACCCGGTGGCTGACTGCCACGATCCGAAGAGAATCCCCATCGCGGAGACAACCAGCCACGCCTGCAGCCAGCGCCTCAACGGCATGCGCAGAAAGGCCAGGAACATGAGAGTTTGCAGCACCAGGCCTGCGATGTTGAAGCAGCCGGTAATGTAGAACGACCAGGTGGGAAGATTGTGGAAGAGTTCGTAGAACTGCAAGGGCGCGTGCAGGGCGGCGACGAGAAACAGCAGGAAGATCCAGAGATACTCGCGCTGCTGGCGATGCGCCGTGAAGAGCGCCAGGGCGATGATTCCCAGCCCCAGTCCGGCGAACTGGTAAAACCAACCCAGAAGATTGTCGCCAATGGTGGTGAGCCAGACGTGATCGCTGAGCGCGGTTTCCTGGCCGATGACGAGGTTGTAGGGAAAATAACCTGGGTAAGGGCTGACCCATTCATTGCTGGAAACGTACAGGCGCATGGCGATGACGACGGAGCCTGTGGCAATCATCGCATCGGGAATGCGCTTGACGATGCGCGCCTGAAAGCCGTACGGGCGGTACGGCGAGACGCTGCCGTTCGAGAACATTCTCTCGCCGTTCACGTAAATCTCGAACGCGCTCGAGAGATTGAACTCTTCGAGCGAAAGCCCGGTCTGGTTGGGAGCCACTTTGACGTGCAGGCGGTACCAGATGACCGACGGATGCTGCGTGGGAAAGATTTGCTTCAGTGACTGAGTCGTGTCCATGCGCGTCCACCGGGAGTCGTCGGTTTCGGTGCGTGCGTAGGACGGTTCGTCGCCTGCCTTGATGAGCCAGACCACGCCCAGGTCAGTAGGCTGCCGCAGCGTGGTCGCGTCAAAGGTTCCAGCCTGGGGGGTCTGTGCGCAGAGCGGCGCTGGCGGGACGAGCAAGACACCGAGAAACGCGAAGAGGCAAATCCCGGCCAAACGCCGGGGAAGGCGCAGGGTGGTGGGAAAGAGCATAGGGTGGACTCGGCCTCCAGCCGATTTGGTTCCACCCTATCACTGCGCTCTTTGGTTCCGCGACGAAAATTTTGTGCGGTTGCCGCCCTATTATTGGGCCGGCGGAGGCGCCGGCGCACCTGCGGCAGCCCGCCTGGCCGTGAACTCCTGAGGAGCAGGGGCGCCGCCATTGCCCCCGCCGTTGCCGCCACCGCCCATGCCGCCGCCACTGAAAGTGCGGGTGAACTTGATGGTGTCGCCGTCGGCCATTCCCTTGTAGCTCATGGTGAACGAATTGCCGTTCATGGTCCGAACGACGTCGAAGCTGATGGTATCCGCGGTCACCTTGCCATTGGTGATAGGCGTGTCGCCCATCCGGCCTGAAACCGTGCCCGTGACCATCATGGTGGCGGGGTCGACAGTAAACGTGAATGTGGTGGTCTGCGTGTTGCCGTTGCGTCCCGGCATATCGGCTGTCCATTTGCCGTTAAAGTCAGCGGCAAGCGCGGTGACGGAGCCGAGCACGAAAACCAGAGCTGCGAGCGCGAGTTTCTTGATCATGAGTTTCTCCCAACGATTGATTGGATCGCGGCGCGGGATTGAAGACCCTGCGCCTGTTTAGGAGGGACGTTGGGGAGGCAGGGGAAGTCTCAGTGGCAGGGAGTTCAATTCAGAAAATTCAGCACCCCGTCCACCGCGCTTACACTGTCACTCCGTGCCGGAATCGACTGCGCAGCCTGAGAAGCGGGCGTTCAAGAAAGTTGAAGGAGCAGAACGCGACAATATAGAGAAGGAGCAAACGAATGAGAAGGGGCCAGTGCCAAAGTGCGCCAATGGCGGGTGTGCCAAAGCTCGGCACCAAAAAGAGTTGCTGCCAAATGTAGAGACTATAAGACAGTATGCCCACATGCTGCACAGCGCGCAGATTTACCACCTTGAACATCGCACCGCGCCTCCCTGCCACGAGGACCAGCACGGTGAGCGCAATCGCCACCGCATCGATGGTGGGAAAAATGACATGCGTGACCGTTCGCACAAATGGATCGGTGGCGAAGTGAATGCCGAGGATGGGTTCGGCCAGGAACAGGAAAAACGACGTCGCTGCCAGAATGGGCCAAGCGCGCAACTTCCCGATCCGCTGCCGCCAAACAGGCGATTCCAGAAGGAACGCTGCAGCGCAGCCAGCCATCAGAATGTCGATGCGGGTTTGAAATGCCCCCGGTTCAAAGCCACGAAAGGATGGAAGGAGATAGTAGTCGAGGGTGCGCAAAATGGGTCCGGAGAGGGCCAGAGTTACGGCCAACCGGGGCGCGACCCTTCGGGGCAGGAAAGCAAATAGACTCGGCCAAATGAGATAAAACTGTTCCTCCAGGCTGAGAGACCAGGTGTGATGAAGCCACCACGCATAATCGATTGCCTGGGGGTAGCGCAGGGAGAGCGGGTAGTTGTGCGTGAATGTCAAGGCACGAAGAATGTCGAGCCAGCTAATCGAGATCAACTGTGCGGACTTGAGCGCGGAGACGGTGAAAATCAAGAGCCAAAACACAGGCAGGATGCGAAGACAGCGACGGACATAGAAATTGGGTAATGAGAACGTCCCAGTGGCATCGCGTTCCCGAATCATGAGCCAGGTGATCAGAAGGCCGCTGATCACGAAGAAGATCGAGACGCCCAAATCGCCGAAGTAACTGCAGTAGTCGTTGCGATAGCCGTGAGCGATGAGCACAAGAAGGATTGAAAATGCCCGCAAACCATTTAACGAAGGCAGGTGGCTTTTTAAAGTCTTTTCCACTTGTCCCCTTCGGCCAGGAGAACTCTCGCTAGTCCGCAACAGGAATCTCGTTTTGTCGGCGCCATTTTTTTGGATTATACCGCTCCGGCAGGCACGATGCGCGCAATTGGATGGGTGTGAGCCTGCGCCCAAAAAGCTGAATTCGGACCGAGAAACTTCACGACTCACCGTAACCACAGGCGGCTGGCTCAGATCCTGAGCAAGCATACTCGCCATTATTGTTGCGAACTCGAGGCGGCGGGAATCGGCGGCGCTACTTGACCAGGTCGGTGCGCGGGATGCGTTCCACCTGCTTGTTATAGTGGCCGCGGAGGGCGTTCCAGCGGGCGATGGCGATGTCCTGGAGCATGCGTGTGCCGTCTTTGAGATAGCTGATTCGGGTGCGCTCGTCGTGGGCCCAGCTGACGGGAACTTCTTCGACGCGGTAGCCGCGCTTGCGGGCGATGAAGAGAATTTCGGGATCGAAGCCCCAGCGCTCGATAGTCTGCAACTGAAAAACGGTTTGCGCGGCGGCGCGCGTGAAGGCCTTGAAGCCGCATTGCGTGTCGGCATAGGGCAGAGCCATGATGAAGCGGGTGACGCCGTTGAAGCAGCGGCCGAAGAACTGGCGGTAGAAAGGCTGGCGGATGGTTTGACGGGAGCTTTCGAGCCAGCGGGAGCCGATGGCGATGTCGGCGCCTGCGGCGATGGCGGCAAAAAGGCCGTCGGCCTCCTCAATGGGCGACGAGAGATCGGCGTCGGTGAACATGACCACTTCGCCGAAGGAGTGGAGAATGCCGTTGCGCACACTGTAGCCTTTGCCGCGGTTGCCGGGATTCTGGAGGAGCCGGACCTCGGGGTGGTCTTTGGCGAAGGCGCGCACGATTTCGGCGGTCTGGTCGCGGGAGCCGTCGTCGACCACGACGACCTCGGCGTGCCAGCCGCGCTGGCGCACGCAGGCCAAGACCGACTGCAGGGCGTTCCCAATACGCGTGGCCTCGTTATAGGCGGGAATCACGATGCTGTAGGTCGGATAGGGCATCATGGCGCGGACTCCTGCAAGTCGCCGCCTACGGTTCGTAGCCGGAGCAGTTGTGCAAGGGATAGCCTCTCGGACATGATAGCGCACCACTCGGTCCTGGACCGTGGCGGCAGGGCTGGCCCCGAATTGTGCCCCCAAACTGCTGATGCGCAAAGGATAAATTCTCACAGGGGGCTTGCTTTTTCCCGCGCACCCCGGCAAAATCCGTTTATGCTGAGTGCGGAGGTTTATGCGAGATGACAAAAGCGGACCTTGTGGAGAAGGTGACGGCCCTGGGCGATTTAACCCGGCGCGACGGCGAAGTGATCGTAGAAACCATTTTCGGCTCCGTGATCGGCGCCCTGCAAAGTGGCGACAAGATCGAGATTCGCGGTTTCGGCTCGTTTCGTATCCGCCAACGCAATCCCCGCATTGGCCGCAACCCCAAGACCGGCGCGCGCGTCGAAGTGCCTGCCAAGAAAGTTCCCTACTTCAAGCCATCGAAGGAATTGCGCGACCTGGTGAATCCCGGCGAGGCAGCCGCCAAGGCCTAGAAGGCTGCGGAAAAACTCACTTGGCGAGGAGTTCTGTATCAGTGCCCCACCGGTAATTGCGACCTCGAAGGATGAAACGAGTCCCTTGACGCCAACCCGCCAATTTGTCAAATCGTTCGTTTTGTTGGAGTCACGTTTCTGTTTCTTTCTAGGGCGCGAGCGGGGAACCCACCCAGTGGGTGGGTTGCGCGCCGCAGGTTGCGCAAAATGAGCGCGGGGCTTTAGCCCCTGCAGGCTGTTCTCTCGCGGTCAGCCGCAAATTCGGGCTTTTTCCGCAGCCTGTTCAGTCGTGTCGTAATCGGCGCTCCACAATCTGCGCATTGAAATCCAGCCACGTTCACGACCGGCGGGAGCGGGCTTTCCCTGCTTCACGAACGCCGATGACTGCCATCATGCGACCCGTGTGCCCGTGCGAGGCGCGGTGCGAGAAGAACAGATCTCCCTGGCATTGCGTGCAGCCTCCCACAACCTGAATGGATTGCGGTGAAAGCCCGCAGGCGAGCAACTGACGGCGGTTGGCTTCGACGAGATCCACGTGCAGACCAGGTCCTAAGCCCGAGTGGCCCGGCGCGCGTTGCGTCAAAAACAGCATCGGGTATCTGGATTTGACGGGGTCGGAGGCGAATACCTCGAGGAAGAGTTCGCGCGCGTATGAAAACTGCGATTCGAACTCAGAAAGCACCTCTTCGCCCACGGCGTAGCAGCAGGCGGAAGCGCCGGGACCGATGGCGGCGATGAGATCGGCGGGCCGGGAGCCGTAGGCCAGGCGCATGCGGCCGATACCGATTTCGACGATGCGCTTGACGGTTCCTCGCCAGCCGGCGTGGAATGCCGCGACCACGCGTTGCCGGCGATCTGCCACCAGAACGGGGATGCAATCGGCGGTTTGCACGGCGAGCAGCAGACCGGGCACATCGGTAATCTGGCCGTCGGCGCGGCGGGGGCCCTGGCCGCCCGCGTCGGCGCTTGTCGATCGGCCGGCATCGCAGGGGATGGCCTCGTCCGCGTCAGCGCGCGTAACTTCGACGACAAGGTTCGAATGGAACTGGCGGAGGGCGAGGATCGGGGTAGCGGCGTCGCCGCTGACGGCTTCCGCCAGCAGGCGGCGGTTGGCGAGGACGGCTGCGCGGTCGTCGTCCGCGGTGAAGCCGAGATTCAGCTCGCTGGGCGCGTCTTCAGCGCAATAGGCACGGCTCAAACCGCCTTTCCTGGTGCTGAATCCGCCGCGTAGCCAGGGAAGATCCCAGCCGGGAATGGGCAGCCATTCGACTCCGTTGGGGGCGCGGCGGGAAATGGGGAGAGGCGGACAGAGTTCTTCGGGAGCGACGCGGTCGAGACGGGACTGCCTGGCGGGACGGGACGGACGAGGGCTGCGGGGTTGCGGGCGGCGCGGGTTGCTTTTGAGGCCTGCCTGCTGAAAGAGGGCGTCGACCGGTTCGATCCCCGAAGAAGCCGGGGCCGGAAAAGCAGAAGATTGAGTACGGGAAGAAGGCCGCATCGCAGCTTTGATTCTATCGTTTCGCGCGGTGACGAGTGAAAGGAGTGAAAGGAGTGAAAGGAGTGAAAGGAGTGAAGGGAGTGAAGCGAGTGAAGACCCCTTCTTTCTTCACTTTGTTCACTTCTTTCACTTTCTTCACCGTCCAGAGGGGTCACGCGCACAAACGCAGACGGCGCAATCCGGCAGAGCACATGGGCCTACCTTCCGGTAGGCCCGCTCGAGAGGCAGTTTAGGGAGGGTAGCCAGGGGGGAAATTGGAGAAGAGGTTCCGAAGAACCCTCAAGAAAGAGTTGCCTTGCTTTGGCGGGACATTTTGGGGAAGCCTCTGCTAATTACCTAGATAGATGCAAAATGTGGGAAAAGGTTGCAAGGGTTGTCCAAATGTGCAAAAAAATAAATCGCTGGCCTGGCGGGCAGTTTCTTACTTGGCTGGATCCACGTTGCAAGTATAACAATAAAAAAGACTTGGAGTGCCGGGTGCCCCACCTTCGCCGATTCGCGCTTTTTGCGAATCGGTTAAGGTGGGATAGCACGAACCCCAACCCGCCTCTCTGAATTCTGCAAGAAAAGGTGCGCCCCACGTCCCGATTTTGGGACGTGGGATAGCACAAACCCATGGAGCTTGACTCCGCTGCGCGTTGGCTACGGTTTGGGCCGCGCGCCTTTTTCGACAAAGTGGGTGATGAGGCCGACGGGAACGAAGCGGACCAGAAAAGCTGTGAACCATCCGCTCCACTTGGGGATGATGGTGCGCTGGCCGCGCACGAGCGCGGCGAGGCCGAGGCGAGCGACTTCATCCGCAGACTGCAGCTTGCGGCTGCGGAAGGCGCCGGCGCGCGCCACTTCGAAAAACTCGCTCTCCGTGGTGCCGGGGCAGAGTGCGGTCACGTTGATGCCGTATTGCGCCACCTCTTCGGCCAGTCCCAGCGCGAAGAAGCGGTCGAAGACCTTGGTAGCGGCGTACGTAGCGAGGTAAGGCAACGGCTGAAAGCTGGCCGTGGAGGCGACGACAAGCACCCAGCCGCGGCGGCGCTCGACCATGCGCGGCACGAACAGCCGCGAGAGGCGGACCACGGCCTCGCAGTTGACGCGCACCATGCTGAATTCCTGTTCGGGAAGGCTCGAGTGGAATGCGCCGTATTGGCCGAGGCCGGCGTTGTTGATGAGGATGTCGACGGTGAGCCCTGCGCCCTCCGTGGCATCGTAGATCTGTTGCGGCGCGGCGGGATCGTTCAGGTCCGCGACCACAATGCGGGTTTCAATTCCCTGTGCGGCAAACTCGGCGGCCAGGGATTTGAGGCGCTCTGCGCGCCGCGCGGTGAGGATGAGTTTTGCGCCCCGCCGGGCGAGTTCCCGCGCCAGGGCCACACCGATGCCCGCGCTGGCTCCGGTCACCAGAGCCCACTTGCCGTGAAATTCCGTATTCGCCGTCATCGCTTTCATAGGATAGCGGAGTTAGCGGTGATAGCGGAGCCGAGGGAAACTGGGCTCGCGGAGATCTAGCTCTGCTTGGTGAGGAAAGAAAACACCACGAAGGCTAGTTTGTCGGAGGCGCGGGCGCAGGAGCCGGAGCATCAGTTGGCGGTGGAGCCGGAGCAGGAGCCGGAGCTGGGGCTGGAGCTGGGGCCGGAGCAGGAGCCGGCGGCTGGTTCTTGGAAAGCGAACGAATGTAAATGATCAGGTTCCAGACTTCGGTGTCGTTGGCGCGGCCCACGTCCTCGGGCGGCATCTTGTCCCCTTTGCCGTTGCGAATAGTCGCGAACAGATCGCTGTCGGTCTTGTTGGCAAGGGTGCTGGGGTTGGTCCAGTCGTCGAGTATGAGGTCCATGGTGTTCTTGCCGTTGCCCGTGTCGCCATGGCAAAGGGCGCAATCCCGGCCGTAGAGCATCTTGCCTTTGGCCTGGGATTCTGCCGTTGGTCTTACGGGATTCTTGCCAGACGGGGTAGGCACGGGCGCAGCATTTTGCGCGGGAGCGAGCGCGGGTACGGGCGAGGCGGCCTGCGGATTGCGGCCTTCGATCGGCAGGCACAAGATAACCAACAGGGCCGCCGCAAAAAATAGCAAAGACGACTTCAACATCACACTCTCCCTCAGCAGATGTCAGCAAAAACGGGCATCTTTGCGTTGAGTGAATTCTGCGACAAATTATAGGCCGTTTTAGCGGAATGGGCTATGTGATCCAGCACATGGACGAATCCAGCTAAAAACCGGGGTTTCCGGCGCGCGGAAGGCATTGCAATTTGCGATTGGCGAGTTAGCAGATCGGCTGACCCCGGCCGAAAGCGGGGCAAACCAGACGGATCTTAATGCATGCCTCCGCCGCCCCCTCCTCCGCTGCCGGGACGGTTCTTGCTGAGCATGAAGGCCAGCGCGACCAGGACAACGGAGGCCCAGGACAGTTCCATGTAGACGTCCTGGTAGCCCTGCGTCTGCGCCTGCTGGGTCAACTGCTGGTAGATCTGGGCCAGCGCCATGCGATTCGCATTTGCCGCGCCGAAGGAGTTACCCAAAATCGCCGCCAGCGCCTGGCGATGCTGATCGAAGGCAATCGATCCCGGCAGCATGGATTGTTGCAGGTGCTGCTCGTGCCACATGGAGCGGCTGGTGACCTGGGCATTGGTGACGGCGATGAGAATGGAGCCGCCGATGTTGCGCACGAAGTTGATCAGACCGGCGACCTGATTGCTCTGCTCCCTGGGCATGCCCACGTAGGCCGCGGTGGTGATGGAGATGAAACAAAATGGCAGCGGAAACATCTGCACCACGCGCAGCCACGACGCCTCGGCAAAGCTCATCTGCAGATTGGTGACCTCGGCCGCGTATCTGAAAGTGATAACCAGCATGGTGAAACCGAAAGCGGCCAAATAGCGCGCGGAGATTTTTCCCGTGGCGAAGCCGGCCAGCGGCATCATGAAGAGCAACGTAACGCCGCCGGCGGTAAGGGCGAGGCCGGCGGTGGTTGCCGTGTAGCCCAGCAACTGCTGCGTGAACTGCGGCTGCAGCACGGTGTTGGCGTTGAGCACGCCGCCCACCAGCATCATCAGAAAGCAGCAGATGGCGAAGTTCCTGAAGCGGAACAGCCGCAAGTTGATGAGCGGATCTTTCTGGCGCCACTCCCAGACAAAGAGACCGACGATGCCGATGACGAACAGGACAGCGAAGACGCAGATGAACGGCGAGGAGAACCAGTCGTCTTCTTCGCCCTTGTCGAGCATGATCTGCATGCCGCCCATGGCGAGGGTGAGGAAGGCCAGGCCCATGTAATCCATGTTGCGCAGGCGCGAGGGATCGGCCTTGATCCACGGCGGGTCGTCAACCAGGCGGGTGACCAGGATGAAGGCCAGGATGCCGACGGGAATGTTGATGAAGAAGATCCAGCGCCAGGAAAAGTTGTCGGTGATCCAGCCGCCGGCCGTAGGACCGACAGAGGGAGCAAGCACGGCAACCAGGCCATAAAGCGCGAAGGCCTGGCCGCGCTTGTGGGGCTCGAAGGAATCGGCCATGATGGCCTGCGCCATGGGCTGCATGCCGCCGCCAAACGCGCCCTGCAGCACGCGGCAGCAGAGAAGGATGGGCAGCGACGGAGCCGCGCCGCAAAGGAAACTTGCCACCGTAAATCCGCTGATGCAAAGCACGAAGAAGTTGCGGCGGCCCATCAGGGAGCTGGCCCATCCGCCGAGCGGAAGCACGATGGCATTCGAGACCAGATAACTGGTGAGGACCCACGTAGCCTCATCCGTGCTGGCGCCGAGCGAGCCGCCAATGTGGGGCAGTGCCACGTTGGCGATAGAGGTGTCGAGCACCTCCATGAAGGCCGCCAGCGCCACCGTCATGGCAATCAGCCAGGGATTGACGCGGGGCTTCCAATGCGCCTGCATCGCAAGGTCGGGCGAAAGGTCGGGATTGGTCACTGTTGCCTGTCGGGAATCCGCGCCTGCCGCTTTGCGCGCGCCCGTAGCCGAGGAGCCGGAGGCCGGTGCAGGCAATGTGGAGTCGATCGCGGACAACAGTGGTCTCCTGAGGCTTTAGTGGGTTTTGGATCTTGCAGCGTTCTGGATGTCGATTAGCCCGGGAAGAACAGCGCAACCTTGCCGCCGGAAGCACGCAGCGCGCGAAAATCCGGTGGCAAACCGCTGGTACTTACAGATTAATAGATTCGCAAGCGCGTTTTTCGGTGCAGGGATTCGCTTCCGGATGGGCCAAAAATAGACAGCCCGGGGCGGGAGGCCGGCTGGAACTGCACCCACCAGTTGTCATCCTGAGCAACAAGAATCGAATGTCATCCTGAGCGAGTCCCGGCGTGCCGGGACGAGTCGAAGGACCTGCGGTTGCCTTTGCCTTTCGCGCGACCGCAGTCGAACGGGGACCTGTCTTTCTACTCCCTGTTCCCTATTCTCTAGTCCTTGTTTTTCTGTATCCCGGCACGAGTTCACTCGCGCCGCAACCCGCCTACTCACAGTTCAAGACTTCAAGTACGCGGCGCAGCCGCGCTCAATCCCCACCCACCACAATCAACGGTTGCCCCATCCTTCGCTTATTTCTGGCGAAGGGTGGGACACCACGATCGCCCCGGAGGGAGCGTGCGGCTTCAGCCCCACGAAAACCCGCCCACCCACTTTACGAAAAATCAAGTACGCGGCGCAGCCGCGATCAAATCCCCACCCACCACAATCAACGGTTGCCCCATCCTTCGCTTATTTCTGGCGAAGGGTGGGACACAACGATCGCCTCGGAGGGAGCGTGCGGCTTCAGCCTCACGAAAAACCACCCACCCATTCTTCGAGAAACAAAGTACGCGGCGAAGCCACGATCAAACCTATCATCGAGATCGGCAGTCTCTGCACAACCCACGCCATACCCCACCGGCTTCCCACTACGGATCCAACCTGACCGAGCGCATGGGCGATCCCGTGTCGATCAAAAAAATCTCAAAGGGACAAATGGGCGTTTGTCGGGACCAATGCCTTCCAATCTGCCTAAAGCGTCCTTAGTGAGTGCGCAGGCAATGATGTAGGGTCGAACCGATCGCTACGGAATAAAGACGGGAGCTTGGGCGCACGAATCTAATTCGCGGGCCGATGCCTTCGACATCCTGAACCATCCCAACTTTGGTCAGCCGTCGGGCAACACGCAGTCGTCGAGCTTTGGCCTGATCACGGCAACCCGCTTCGCCACCAGTGATATTGGATCGTCGCGGCAGCTCCAGATCGGCGGCAAGTTTACCTTCTGATCGGGTTTCGCGAAATCGGGCGTGCATTGCCTTGCGAGTGCGAGGCAGCGCACACCCATTTAGATTTAGAAGTGACCCGAATGGATGTACCGCCGGTCTCCTGACCGGCTGTACTGGCAGAGCCTGCCCTGAGCGAAGTCGAAGGGTCCACGCCGCCAGCTTCCACGTGCGAGTCAGGAGAACCGCCCCGTGCCCCATCCTTTCGCGCTTTTTGCGAAAGGGTGGGAAAACAACAAGGCCGAGTAAGCCGTCATCGAACTGGCTCGGATTCGAAAGAAGGACATCACCATGCGCCGCCGCACTTTTATCCGGACCCTTCCTCTGGCTGCCGCAGCGTCAGCCATCAGCATGCAAAGTGAAGCAGCAGGAACTGGCCAGAGCGGGTCAGCCGCAACCGCAGCTGCTGACCTTCCCAAATCTCAGCCCGCCAACGCGGAGCGCTTCATCCGGCCGGACGTTCACGCCGGCGATCGGCCATCGGGCGCGAGTTTTGCCACGCGCTCGCCCGCACTCGGCCTCTCGGGCGCCGCGGGCACGGCGCATCCGCTGGCCACGCAGACCGCCATCGCGATGCTGAAGCGCGGGGGCTCCGCGGTGGACGCGGCGGTTGCGGCAAATGCCGTGCTGGGATTTGTCGAGCCGGTAAGCTCCGGCCTGGGCGGCGACTGTTTTGCGTTCGTCTGGGATCCGAAGGTCGGCAAACTGATGGGAATGGCCAGCTCCGGCCGCTCTCCCAAAGCGCTCACGCTGGAGACGGTGCGGGCGCGCGTCAAGAATGGGTCGATTCCCGCACTCGGCGCGCTCTCGGTTTCAACGCCGGGCGCGCTCGACGGCTGGTGGACGCTGCACCAGCGCTACGGCAAGCTCAAGTGGGCCGAACTGTTTGAGCCCGCGATCGACGCTTGTGAATCCGGCGATCCCACGCCGCAGATTATCGGCTATTACATCAAGCGCAACATGGCGGCGTTTCTCAAGTCGGACTCGGGCGTGGAAGAAACCGCAAACGCGGTGAAGACCTACACATCGGGGGGCGTAGCCCCAAATGAGTATGACGTGCGGCGCAATCCGGATCTCGCGCGTACCTATCGCATGATTGCCGAAGGCGGACGCGACGTTTTCTATAACGGACCGATTGCCCGAACGATCGACGCGTACTTCAAACGCATCGGAGGCTGGTTGTCAGCAGAAGACCTGCACGAACACCACGCGGAGTGGGTAGAGCCGCTGGTGACGAAGTATCGCGGCGTAGAGGTGTACGCCATGCCGGCCAACACGCAGGGGCTGGCGACCCTGCAGATGCTGAACATCATTGAGAACTTCGACATGCGCGGCTACGGATTCCAGTCGCCGCAGTCGTTGCAGGTGCAGATTGAGGCCAAGCGACTGGCTTACGAGGATCGCGCGCGATATTACGCCGATCCGCATTTTGCGAAAATTCCCATTGCGTGGCTCAACTCCAAGGAGTACGCGCAGGAGCGCGCCAAGCTCATCCGGTTGGATAAGATTCTGACGCCGGTGCATCCCGGCGAAGCGCCGAGCCACGGCGACACCACGTACTTCACCACGGCCGACAAGGACGGCTTGATGGTTTCGATTATTCAGTCGAACTTCCGCGGCATGGGATCGGGTTTGGTAGCCGATGGACTGGGCTTCATGTTCCAGGACCGCGGGCAACTATTTTCATTGCAGGATGGTCATCCCAACATCTACGCGCCGGGCAAGCGGCCGTTCCAGACCATCATTCCCGGCTTTGCCGCGAAGGACGGGAAGCCGTGGATGTCGTTCGGCGTGATGGGCGGCGACATGCAGCCGCAGGGGCAGACGCAGATTATTTTGAACCGCGTGGATTATGGGCTGGACGTGCAGGCCGCGGCCGACAGCCCGCGCTGGCACCACGAGGGCTCGTCGCAGACGATGGGCGAAGACCGCGCGGACGCGAGTGGACCAATCGGATTGCTGCGCCTGGAAGCGGGGGTTCCGGTGGCGACGCGGAAGGCGCTGGTGGATCTGGGCTGGAAGATGGGGCCGAGCGATGGCGGCTTCGGACGCTACGAGGGGATTGAGGTGCGCATGCAGAGCGGACGTCGCGTGTATGCGGCGGGTAGCGAGATGCGCGCCGACGCGGTGGCGCTGGCTTACTAACGCATTTTTCCTATTCGTGTAGAGTGCGGCGTGGACCGGGAGCTCCACGCGACAGCCGGCCGGGAGGCCGGCGCTACAAATTGTCGCCGCGTGTGAGAAATGCGTACTAGAAATCCGACGCGCGGGACGGATTACTCCGCGCCGGGGTGCACGTACACTTCTTGCGGCGCATTGACTTTGGCGTGAGCGCTGACCGTGAGCTTAATGCTCTGCATTTGCGGCTTGTCGCCGACTGCCGTCATGAAATCCAACTCGTATTGGTTGTCGAGACGGCGGTCGATGTCGGTGAAGTAAGGAACGAAACTTACCGGGTTGCCTGAACCCTCCCAATAGCTAACGCCGCCCGTGCCTGCGGTGATTTGCACGAGCAGGTTCTGGCCGGTGCCGGCACCGTAATTCGTGCGGTCGAAGCGGTCTCCGCTTTGCCAATAGATGGCATAGACGATCAGGCGCGCACGGACGGCATCGTCCATGGCGGTCTGAACGTAGGGATCAGAGGGATCGTAGCGCATGTCGTAGTAGTCCACGCCATCGGTGATCATGACTACTTCGCGGCGGGCGTGAACATCGCTGGAGGGCCAGTTCTTCGCGAGATCGGAGAGGCAGAAGTAGGGACTGCCGCTGATGCCCGCCTCGCCGGACCCGGTCAGATGCAAACCGCCAAGGACAGAGCCGTGATCGGTGGTGAGCGGGCCACCGAAGGCCGCGCGGCCATCCATCATGTAGGCAACGGCGACTTTGGTATCGGGGCGCAGGCTTTCGATGAACTTCGCAATGTCGTTCATCTGCAGTCCCAGGCTGGAGCGCGCGCCGCCATCGATGAGCACTACTATCTCCACTTTGCTCTGCGGATCGCGCAGCGGCGTGAAGCCGGTGATCGTCGATCCCTTGCCGTTGAGCTTAAGGTGTACGGCGTCCTGGGGAATGCCGCCGGGCAATTCATTTTCGGGGAGGATGGTGATGACCGTGCTCGCTTGAACGTCCTGTTTCTGTTCCGCGGCCAGGGCAAACGTGGCCGTAAGCAACGATCCGGCCGCGAACAAGGCAGCGGCTTGAAGTTTCTGCATCAACATTTTGTTGCTCCTAGTGAGGGTGCGCATGGTCTGCGTTCTCTGCGCCTCTCGTGCTCCTTGATTGGATGCTCTCGAGCTCCCGAGTTCTTCAATGCTTTAGACGTACGGATTGGCGAGACGAATTCAAAGGCAGCGGCGTGGTCGCGGATTCAACGACTTGCGGCAGACTCACTTTGTGATTGCCGATCCTAACGATTGGGAGCAGGAGGGAACTCTGCAAGCTTGGGCGTGAAGCGCGGATGGGTTGCAGTGGCGCCACCGGAGTTGTCGATGACGTTCGAGATCTCGCCCAGGTTATCGAGCGCGACGGTGATCATGTGGTGAAAGCGAACGCCGGGAACCTGCGGCACTTCAATGGCGCGGGTGAGCACGACGTTGGGATGGCGGAAGACGGAATAGATGCCAAGGCCCCAGGCTTCATGCGTGGTGACACGATCGGCGACCTTGTAGGATGCCCATCCATTGACGCCTGCGCCGCTCGAGTAACTGGCCTGGTTGGGCGGATCGTAGGGAATTTCGGATTGATAAAAATAGGTGCGGCCGGCGTTGCCGTTCCACAAGACTTGATATTGCTGATGGTGCTCGACGAAGAGGCCGTAGGCGGTGACGCGGTTGCCGTTGACGACGAGACCGTTGGCGCTGAGGTTTTGATCCCAGCCCACGCCCGCGATGCCGTGATCGGCGCGCCAGATCCAGGTGTGATCGATGAGGGTGTCGTTCGAGTTGATGCGGAGATCGACGGTGGCGCGGCCTACGCCTGCGCCGCCGACGCGGAAGAAGACGTCGTGGAGCGAGATGGGATTGCGCGAGTGATTTGCATGGCTGCCGCTGGGACCGATCTCAACGAGGACGGGAGATTGCGCGGGGCCGGCATCGATGAGAAGTCCGGCGAGAATTACGCCATCGACGTCGGCGGTGGTGAGAGCGGCTGTGCCGTTGGCGGGCTTGATCGTGGCGAAGCCGAGACCGAGAACTACGGTGCCGGGGCGCGTGATGCGGATGGGCTCGGTGAGCTCGTAAATTCCAGGTGTGAAGAGTAGATGCTTGCCGCGCGCGAGTTCGGCGTTGAGTGCAGCGGCGGTGTCGCCGGGGTGCGCGATGTAGAAGCGGCCGAGGGGGATGGAGCTTCCGGGAGTCGCGCCGCCGGGAGTGACGCCGTCGCGCCAGGTGATGCCGGTGCTGTTGGCGCGCAGTTCGGGAATGCGGACGAAGTAGTTGCCGTGGGCGTCGACAAAGAGAAATGGCTTTTCGCGCACGATGGGGGCGCGGGCAACTTTTGTGTAAGTTGGCGACGGCCACTCGCCGGTGGGCGCGTCAACGTCGCCGACAAAAACCATGTTCCAGTTGGAGCCGGTCCAACTGCGCCACTCGCTGTTGCGCGCGATCCACTGCTGCTGGGAGCCCGAGTCCACGTTGCCGTCGATGAGCGAGTCGGACATCCAGCCGCCGCTGGCCCAGCCGCGATTCTGGTGAAGGACGAGGTCACCTTCGATGTGCATGCGGCGGAAAGGCGCGGCTTGGGAGACGGCCCATTGCATGTTGCCGCTGGTAGGCGTGACGGCGAAGCCTTCCACTCCGCGCCAGAAGGTGCAGGTGGCATTGTTGTTGGGACTACTTGCGTCGGCGTGGACGTTGCCGGTGATGTGAACGGCGTCCGGCGATGCGCCGAGGCCCGCGATCTCGGTGTAAAAACCGATGGGGACGTCGACTTTGTAGTCGCCGGGCGAAAAAAGCAGAGCAAAACGGGCCGTTCCGAATTCGCTGTGTTGCTGGACGGCGTAGACCTTGTCGATTTGCTGCTGGATTGCGCCCGCGGGCATGGAAGGCGTGAAGAGAAAGACGTTCGGGCCTAAGTTGGGAGGCTGAGGAGGTGCGCAAAATGCCGCGGAGGGAAGAAGCAGGAGTGCGAGAAAGAAGACGGAACGATGGTGGGCGATCATTGCGGCCATTTTACGCCGTGGTCTCGATCACTCGTGATGCACGACGGCACAGCGCAGCGCGCGACGTCTCACGGCTTTGGGTCTGAAGAAGTTTGCTGCGCCAATCCCTTCCGGCTCAAGCGGCGGATTCCGCGGTACGCCCAGACGGCGGCGAAAATCAGAAGCGCTGTGTCGAGATAGCCGCTGAGAACGACTGCGGCAATGTCGAGGGACCAGTAGTGGAAGTACGGATCGAAGTCTGTGAGTCGCAGGCCCGGCAGATGCAGAATGAACCACTCAGCGGCCAGGAACTGCTGGAGCCAGCTTGCGTTGTCGGGAAGGCCGATGTCGATTGGGAAGGTCGGCCTGGCATTCAGCACTTCGACGGGCAGCGCCACAAGAAGGGCGACGAGGACGGATTTCTTCATTGCCGGAGATTCTACGCCCGGGGACCTCGAGCGTCTGTGCTGAGTTGAAGAATGCGGGTTGAGGTTCGTTATCTCCCACCCATTTTCGTGGCAGTGCGGATATGCAAAAAGCAAAATGCAGAGCCTTCGACTTGTTTGGCGTGCAATCGGCACGATTGCACGCCAAACTGCGCTCAGGATGACAGCGCTATTTATGTCGCCAACTTTAGAGACTGGACGCTGCTAATAGAACAAATACTTGCGCCAGCGGTCGTCGCTGCGGCCGAGCATGCGCATGATTTGGCGGCTGGTGTGCAGCGAGAAGGGACGCGGCTCGCGCAGCAGGATCATGTCGTCGATCTCGTTGAGCATACGGTTGCCCTTTTTGCGGTTGCATTCGTGGCAGCAGGCAACAAGATTTTCCCAGGTGGAGTTGCCGCCGCGAGAGCGCGGCACCACGTGGTCGAGGGTGAGTTCGCCGGGAGGATAGGCTTCGCCGCAGTACTGGCAGGTGTTGCGGTCGCGCAGCAGAATGTTTTTGCGCGAGAGCGCGCGAGTCTGGTGGGGGATGCGGCGGTATTCAAGAAGACGAATCACCGAGGGCATGGCGATGATAGTCCTCTGCGCGTGCAGCGAGAGGCCGTGCTCCTCCTCAGTGCGGGCGATGCCCTTGAGCACGAGGACGAGAGCGCGGCGCGCGCCACAAATGTTGATGGGCTCATAGGAAGCATTGAGCACCAGCACCGGCATCTGCAGGATGTGGGCGTGCGTGTAATGCACCGTCTCCTGGCCGCTGGCCAGCACTACGGCCTTGGCAATCGCCTTCTGTTTGCGCGCGTGAATCATGGCTTTTCCCAACGACATCTCTTTCCCCCGGTCAAAAAGATGGTTGCCTCTGCAAAGTCGATCCATTGGTGCTGAAGCTTGCCGCGTCCGGGTCCGCTGCCGATGTGCCGGCGAGCGGTTCCTCCTCCATGTGTTCGTAAACAGATGTGCTGCCAAATCCTCCGACGCCGCGTTGCGCGCGCGCCAGAGTGGCCACCCAAACAGATGCAGCGCCGGCCGCAACCAGCGCGCGGGCCGCGGCGCGCGCCGTGGCTCCGGTGGTCAAAATATCGTCGACGATCAAGACGTGCTGCGTCGTTACTCGTGCCGGATCGGAGACCTGGAATGCGCCGCGCACATTCTGGCGGCGCTGGCGGGGGGTGAGCCCGGCCTGGCTGTCCGTGGCGCGCTGCCTTAGCAGAGTGCTCGACGCGAGCGTGAGCCGCCACTCCGGATGGCTCTTGCGCAGAAATCCCAGCGCGGCGGCGGCGAGCGAACGCGACTGATTGAATCCGCGCTGCGCGAGCTTCGAAGGGTGAAGCGGCACGGGAATTACCAGCATCTCTGCGGGAGCTTCGCCGGCGAGTTGCGCCATGGCGGCGGCGAGCATACGGCCCAGCCCGGTGGATACGGGATGCAAGCGGTCATACTTGAGGGCGTGAATGGCCTCGCGCATGCGGCCCTGGTAGACGCCATAGGAAACGGCGCGGACAAACTGCGGCGGCGCCATGCGGCAGGTGCGGCACAGTGCGGAGGATCCAGTTTGGGGCACAGCGGAGAGCGCGTCGCCGCAGCGCAGGCACGCAGGCGCGGTCTGAAGGGGGAATTCCGTCCAACAAACATCGCAAATTGGCACGAGAGAGAGCCGCGGCAGAAGCGAACCACAGAGAGTGCAGGAGGCGGGGAAAAGTGTGCAACTTAAACTATCCAAAGGACTTCGTAGCACGCGAACCACGGCGCGCCAGCGCGTTGTCTGCGATGGCGGAACGTCGGTCACGGCCATGAGGGAGTCCTTAAGGAAGACGCACCTCGCGCAACGAGTCATGCCCACTGCTTGCTGCCCCGTTGCCGCCAGTATAGCGCAGTCGTCATTTGGGTCTCCAGAGCGAGTTGCTGGCGAAGTCCCGACGCAAGAAAAAGCAGCGAAAGACGTGCTACGCCTTCCGCTGCCCATTGGTTTGAGGTTTCAGTTACCGTCAGCGCTGTTTGGCGCCGACGTTACATCGGCGATTTCCCGCCGCGCCTACAGTTTTGCGGTTCAGCGATTATGCGCGTGCTGCCGCTCTTCCTCACGGCCGGCTTCGCGTTCACGCTCCAGTTCGCGCTCATGCTCGACGCCTGTTTCGCGGTTGCTCTGCGCGCTTTGGCTGGCATCGCGCGCGGCGTCCTTCACGTTTCCCCAGGCCTTTTGCGCTTTGCCTTTCACCTGCTGTGCCGCTCCTTCCACCTGGGTGTTCGTGTCGCCTGTCCATTCGCCCACCTGGCGCTTTACACGTCCGGCCGCGTCGTTGACTGCACCTTCTACCCTGTCCTTATCCATGAGTTCACCTCGAATCTATGGGTTGGCTTGCGTCCTCGGTTGTGCCGCCTGCATCTTCTCCGGGCGGCGAATTGCTTCGCATCATGTTTCGCATCCGGCGGCCGTTGAAGTTAGACCGCCCTTCTGCCCGTGATCAGTTGGATGAGCAGTACCACAAGAGCGATCACGAGGAGGATGTGAATAAATCCCCCCAGGGTATACGACGAAACCACGCCTAACAGCCACAACACCAAGAGGATGACAAAAATCGTCCAAAGCATCGTTCACCTCCACGAATTTTCTTTCCTGCCCATCAGCACGCTTGGACGCCGTGCGAGCGTTGCAGGTTGTTCGCTTTTGAATGAGCCGAGAAATAAAAATGCGCAGAACCGGCGGGGGGGGAAATTGTGTCAATCACTGAAGCAGATGGGGCCGCATGGAGTTTTTCTCTACGGCGGAACTTAGCCGCGCATGAGAGGCAGCCCAGCGCAGGAGTGGGGCATCGAAGTGCACACGGCTTGTTGTGCGTTGGAGGTCGACATGCTTCTGATCATTCTGATTCTTTTGATCCTCGGATTCGGATATGGCGGTTACCGCGTAGGACCAGGATGGGGGTACTATGGCGGCGGAGGCGTCAGCCTCATTCTCACCATCCTCCTGATTTTGCTTCTGCTGAGGGTGATTTGAGCGTTGCGAGATTGGCGGGGGTCTGGAGACCCCCGCTACAGCCGGTCAGGAGACCGGCGCTACTTGCAGCGTGCTAAAAAACGCCGGCCAGGTAGGCTTCGGCAGGTTGCAGCTTCTCAGACTTCGAGCCGCATCGAGCGAGAACTACGGGGGAAAGCGTGATGACAGGGCACTGGGTGTGGGCCAGGATCTTATAGACCACACCATGGCGAGTGATGGCGGCAAAAGCCGATGCACCCTGCGCGCCGAGAACGATCAGGTCGGCGTGCTGTGTGTGACTCTGATAAAGCAGCTCCTCAGTGGGGTCGCCGGGAACTACGATGGTCTGGACAGCGACCTGACCACGCAGCTTGGTTGGAACCAGCGCAAGCATGCCCGCTTCCACTTCATCGAGCGAACGGCCGGCGAGAAACTCCGCGCGTTCCTGGGGGCGGATGACGTGCTGCAGGATGAGACGAGCGCCATGCTGCGCGGCCAGTTCCGCAGCAAAGGCGGCCACGACGGTGCTGGCTTCGTGCAGGCTGACGGCGCAGAGAATGGTGCGCGTGGCAAAGTTGCGATAGCTTCCATCGACCACGTCGGGGCCGATGATGTAGACCGGCGAACTGGCGGTGCGCAACACCGCCTCAGCCACAGAACCCACTAACAACTTGCCGATGGGGCCCGGCGAGTGCGTGCCCATCACGATGCGGTCGATTTCGCGTTCGTGCGTGTAGGCAAGAATTTCGTCGGCGGGCAGCCCTGGGCGCACCACAACCTCACAACGGAGGCCCGCCTCACGGGCGCGTTGTGCGAGAGGCTCCAGATGCTGCTTCTCGGCGCGCGCCGCGGCGGCGTAGTCGTAATAACGGATGCCGGAGGCCTCAGACGCGGCCACGACCAGGGTATCGTATGCATGAAAAAGGATGAGATCCGAGCCGAACTCCTGGGCTTGTGCGAGCGCGAACACGAAGGCTTTATGGTTGGCTGGTATCTCGGAGGCGAAGAGGATGGTGGAGGGCTTGCTCCAACCTGGCTTCAATACGGCTGCCATGGGAACCTCCTTCCGGTGCGTTTAAATGGTTACAGAATTCAACAGGTTAAGCGGTGTTTCACCGCACAATACTGGGTGATGCGTCTCACCCCGGCTCGATCCGGACGACTGCAGGCCGGCGAACAACTCCCTGCTCCACCACTATCCGTCACTATAGATCCAGAAGAGGACGGGCGGGGCCACGAATAAAATGATTGTGTTCCCGATTCCCAAAATTGTCCAGCGGGGCAGCGAGCGGGACTGATTCGGACGCATAAAGTGATCTGAATCACAGCCTGACGGACTGGAAAACTGCTCTTCTGGAGTGGAATCGTGGTCGTCGGAAGCGGTTTTCCGGCTCGGGGCGCTCAAAGTTCGACCCGAGGCCAAGGAAAGATTCGAGCTCGACTCCGTCCCACCCCAGGGCGCCAGAAGCGCGGCGCCCGACGACACCGATCTCCTCGGAGGTCTCATGCAACCGATGCACAACATTCCCGCCCGCGGCGGGATCGATTACGACGAGTCGCCGTTTCTTGCCATCTGGGAGGTCACGCAGTCCTGCGATCTGGCCTGCAAGCACTGCCGCGCCGCCGCGCAACCCATTCCACACCCCGATGAGTTGACGCACGAGGAAGGCCGGGCATTGATCGACCAGATCGCCGACATGCACATTCCGATCTTCGTGTTCACGGGGGGCGATCCGCTCAAGCGCAAAGATGTTTTCGAGTTGATCCGCTATGCCGCGGGCAAGGGCGTACAGGTGGCCGTGACGCCGAGCGCCACACCGCTGCTGACGCGCGAACAGGTTTTCAAGATGAAAGAAGCCGGCGTGGTACGGCTCGGCATCTCGCTCGACGGCTCGTGCCCCGAGATTCACGATGCGTTTCGCGGGCTGCCCGGCGCATTTGCGCGCACCATCCAGGCCATTGAATGGGCGGGCGAGGCCGGCATTCCGATTCAAGTGCACACCACCATCAGCCGCCATAACGCGAACGACCTCGACAATCTGTGCAGCCTGTTCGAGAAGCTGGACATCGTGATGTGGAACGTGTTCTTCCTGGTTCCGGTGGGACGCGGCCAGCTGGATGATTTGCTGAGTGGCGAGGAGTTCGAACAGGTGTTTGGGAAGATTTACGAGCTCTCGCGCCGCGCCAATTTCCAGATCAAGACCACGGAGGCGATGCACTACCGGCGCTACCTGCTGCAGCACAACCTGGAAGAGAAGAAGATGGCGCACGGGCATCCCGGCGGCCACGGTTCACGGGCCTTGGTCCACGAAGCAGGTTCGTACGAAGCAGGTGCGCCGACCGCCGATGGCCAGACGCGCGCCATGAGCTGGGCGACGCGGCGCGTGAACGACGGCAAGGGATTCGTCTTCATCTCGCACATGGGCAATGTGTATCCCAGCGGATTTTTGCCGATCCACGCGGGCAACATTCGCGAGACGCCGCTGAGCGAGATCTATCGCAACGCGCCGATCTTCAAGGCGCTGCGCGATACGAAGCGCCTCGAAGGCAAGTGCGGAGCCTGCGAGTACAAGGAGATCTGCGGAGGGTCGCGGGCGCGGGCTTATGCGCTCACTGGCGATCCGCTGGCTGCGGAGCCTTGCTGCATTTACCAGCCGAAGAACTGGGATCCGGAGCGAGAGCAGACGGCGGAGGCTTTCAAGCAGCCGTTGCCGGAGGGGACGCTGGTGACGCTCTAAGAACCACTGTCAGTTTTTCACGGCTCGAGTTTTCACGGCTCCAGGAGTCGGCATTCTTGCATTCAGGGCAGGATGGTTGGCTAAGTACTGCAGAATCAGTCTGGATGTTGGTTCAGAGGGTGCGTCGGACTGGCCAAATGTTCGCTTCAGAGGTTACGCGCGACCCGCGAATGTTCGCTGGGGCGGTTGCGATTTTTCGAGACAAATACCTTAAAATTGGCCCTTTGAAGGGTGAGTGGAACCGTGAAATTGACCTTTTTCACGTATTGGTTCACCGATAATTTCCCATCAACGCGCCAAGAGCGCGTAAGGCGTGCTTTTTTGCGCCTGCTTTAACGTGTTTCGCGCGATTTCTTGCCTGCTGCATCAATGGCCGCCGGCGGCTATATCGGCTTTGCCTCTGAAGCGCGAATAGACGAAAACCTCATAGCCGATTGCCAAGATCATGCCAAAAGTCCACCATGCGAGGCCCACGGCCAGGGTGTGCGGTCCGGAGATGGCGCGGGTCAGCGTGATGTCATTGGCTGCGCCGGTCGTCGCGGGCAGCAGCACTGGGTACAAGCCCCAGCAGGCTCCGGCCAGCATGAAGAAGAGATAGAGACACGAGGCGAGAAAAGCTTTTAGCGGCTCGCGCTTGCGGTTCCAGAGCCAGACGGCGGCGAGCGAGGCGATCACGCCCGCGGGAATAACGAAGGTGAACGGGTAATTGAAATAGTTGTCGAGGCTGGCGGGGCGGACGGCGATGGTGGCGAAGAGGCTGACGACAGTGAGAGCAACCAGAATCAGCCACAATGGCGAAACTACGTTGCGGGCGCGCTGCTCGAGGTCGCCGGAGGTTTTGAGCGCGAGCCATAAGGCGCCATGCAGCGTGAGAGCGGTGAATGCAACGAGGCCGCCGATGACCGTGTACCAATCGAGAATGCCGGGCGCGATGCCGGGTTGCCAGTTGGTCCACAAGGGCAGGAAAAAATACCCATCGACGTTGAGCGGGACGCCGCGCAGGACGTTGGCCAGGGCCGCGCCAAAAAAGACGGTGAGGAGCGCGCTCGAAAAACCGAAGACGCCGTCAAGCAGCGAGCGCCAGACGCCGACGTCGATGTGATTGCGTAGTTCGAGGCTGACGCCGCGTAGGATGAGGAGCCAGAGCACGATCATGAGCGGGAGATAGAAGCCGCTGAAGGCCGATGCGTAGAGGAGCGGGAAGGCAAAGTAGAGCGTGCCGCCGCCGGCCAGCAGCCAGACTTCGTTGCCGTCCCACACGGGGCCGATGGAGGCCAGCGCGGCTTTGCGCTCGGCTTCGGTGTGCACCAGAAACATGTGCAGCACGCCCACGCCCAGGTCGAAGCCGTCGAGCACCACGTAGCCGACGATCATGACCGCAACCAGCCAGAACCAGAGAAAACCCATCATGACGAAAACCTCTATTCGATAAAACAAGAAGCGTCAGGGCACGGCCAAACCTGCTGAAAATGCATCGTCAGGCGCGAAGTGTCAGGGCGCGACTTCAGTCGTGCCGTAACCACTCCACAAATTAATCCAGGGCTTTAGCCCCTGCAAGCTTTCGTTGCTTCAAGCAGGCCGTGCCGTACGGATACTCCTCGGGGACACTCGCCAACCCCGCTCGTACCGGGTTGTTGTCGATATATGCACGATGTTGTTGAAGACTCGATTCATCGACAATGCGCACATCGGAGAATCCTCTTTGCCAAATCTCGCCCTGAAATCCAAGTTCGCGTTTTGCACGAAAGGAAAAGCCGCCTTTGATCAGTTGCATGCTCTTCTCAATGCTTACGGCGCCTGAAATCGTGAGAAGAATGTGTACGTGATTGGGCATAATGACGAAATCGTGAATTGTGAATCTTCTAGCTTTTACGCATGAGCGAAACACATCGATGAGGAGTTCCGCCATGCGCGTGGTTTGAAAGAGCGATCTCCCGCCCGCGGTCGATGTTGTTACAAAGAAGGTTCTCGATTGGCCCGTGGCATTCTCAGGATCTGATGGTCTTGAAGGTCTTGCCATGACAGGGGCTAAAGCCCGCCTCCTTTTTTGCGATTCATCGGCACGACTAAAGTCGTGCCCTGACACTTCGTGCGAACGCCGACTCTGTGGCTCGCGCGCATTAGTGTGCCGTCTCGGGGCCGTTCGCGATCTCGCGATAGACGAGGACGGTGAACAGCAGGCCCAGCAGCGTGTAGAGTCCCATGAAGCCGAGCAGCGTAAACAGCCCGTTGCTCGCGGAAACGGTGTCGGAAAAGCCTTCGCTGGTGCGCATCAATCCATAGATGAGCCAGGGTTGACGGCCCAGCTCGGCGGTCGTCCAGCCGGCGGTATTGGCGATGTAGGGTAGCGGAAAACTGAGCAGCAAGGCCCACAGCACCCAGCGCGATGTGGCGAGCCGCCCACGCCAGAGCAGGAATGCGGAGACCAGCATCAGGAGCACGAACCAGGTTCCGAGCCCGGCCATGATGTGGTAGGCGTAGAAGAGCAGCGGCAGCGCGGTGGGCCATTGATCGCGCGGAAATTGATCGAGCCCCTTGACCTCGGCCCTGGTGGTGCCGTAGATGAGGAAGCTCAACACGTCGTTCACGACGATGGGATTATCGATTTCGCCGGTGCTCTCATTGGGCTGGCCCATGAGCACGATGGGCGCACCGATCTCGCTCTTGAAGAGTCCCTCCATGGCGGCAATGGCCGCGGGTTGGTTTTGCGCCACGTATTTTCCGGCCAGGTCGCCGGTGGGAAAGATGATGAGGATGGAGGAAATGACGCCGGCGATGACGCCCACCTTGAGGAAGATGCGGCCGTACTCCTGGTTTTTTCCCTCCAGCAGATAGAACGCGCCAACGGCGCTCATTACGAAGGCTCCTGTGATGACGGTACCGGTCATGTTGTGCATGTACTGGAAGATTGCCCAGGGGTTCAGCAGGAGTTGCCAGAAACTGAGCATCTCGAAATGCCCGTCGGGCATGCGGGCGTAGCCCACGGGATGCTGCATCCACGCGTCGGTAACGATGATGAAGAAGCCGGAGATCCACGAGCCCAGCCAGACCATGACCGCGGAGAACCAGTGCATGCGTTGCGAGATGCGCTTTTCGCCATAAAGGAAGAGGCCCAGAAACGCCGACTCGAGGAAGAAGCTGAAGACGCCTTCCATGGCCAGTGGCTGGCCAATGACGCCGCCGGAAAGCCGCGCGAAACGTGCCCAGTTGGTGCCGAACTGGAATTCCATGGGAATGCCGGTGACCACGCCCATGATGAAGTTGATGCCGAAGATGCGGCCCCAAAAACGCGCGGCGCGATCCCATACTTCGCTGCCCGTACGCAGCGCTACCGTTTTGATTACGACGATGAGCAGAGCCAGGCCCATGGTGAGCTGCGGAAACAGATAGTGGAAGGTGATGGTGAAGGCAAAATGCAACCGGTGGATGATCTCGGCGCTCATCGAAAGCCTCCTGCTGAGGACGCAAGCGGTGGAAGGGAACAAAATGCGGCCGGAGGTTAAGTGCAACCGTTCGATGGCATCATACTAGCCGCGGTTTTCAGGACAGGAGCGCGGGGACCCCCGCTCCCGATTCTAGCTCTTCCGGTGACTTTGATCACTTGCCGCGACCGGGCCGCGCACTGATTCTATTCTTAGAGTGCGGGGTCTTCCCGAGAGGCTGCACGTTTCCCGTCCCGCATATGGTTAAGTCGCAGGATGCTGTAAGGATGGAGTGAGGTCAAGGAATGCGAATTGCGATCATTGGCGGCGGCATTGCAGGATTGGCCGCAGCCTATGAGCTCGAGAAGGCGCGGACGGCCGGCGTCGCGGCGTATTACGCGCTCTTTGAGGAGCGGCCGCGGCTGGGCGGATCGCTGGCTTCGGAAATTGTGGACGGCGCGGTGCTGGAGCGCGGGCCGGATTCCTTTCTTACAGAAAAACCTGCGGCGGCCGAACTTTGCCGGGAGTTGGGACTGGGCGGCGAGCTGATCCCGTCGAACGACGCCGCGCGCAAGACGTATATTGTCACGGGCAATCGCCTGGTGGCGCTGCCCGACGGGCTGATGTTCCTGGTGCCGACCAAGCTGGTGCCGACGGCGCTGACGCCGCTCTTCAGCATGCGCACCAAGATGAGGATGGCGCTGGAGCTGCTGCATCCGCCGCGATCCAGCGATGGCGATGAGTCGGTTGCGGCGCTGGTGAAGCGGCACTTTGGCCAGGAGGCCGTGGACCGGCTCGCCGATCCGCTGTTGAGCGGCATTTATGGCGGCGACGCCACGCAACTGAGCGCGCAAACCGTGCTGCCGCGGCTGGTGGAGATGGAGACGAAGTATGGCTCGCTGACGCGCGGCATGCTGGCTGCGCACCGGAAGATGCGGGCGGTGGCGAAGCGTTCCTCGAATGGAGCGAACCGCGGAACGGCTATATTCACCGCGCTGCGTGGCGGCATGGGCGCGCTGGTGGACGCGATCGCGGAGCGCCTCAATGCGGCCAGTGTGCGCACCTTGACGCCGGTGACCGGAATCGAGAAGACCGCGCAAGGCTGGAAGGTGCAGTCCGGCGGCGTCAGCGAGGATTTTGATGCGCTCATCATGGCCACACCTGCGTGGACTGCGGGAGAGTTGTTGACGCCGGTGGATGCCGCACTGGGCGCCGAGCTCGGCGGCATTCCTTACTCTTCGTCGATCACGGTGAACCTGGTCTACGACGAGCGGAAGATCGGCACTTTGCCGGAGGGATTCGGATTTCTGGTTCCGGCCGTCGAGGGTCGCGCGATGCTGGCCTGTACCTTTGCGCATCGCAAGTTCCTGGGGCGCACGCCGCCGGGGAAGGCCGTTTTTCGCGCATTTCTGGGCGGCATGAAGCGCACCGATCTTCTGGCCGAGAGCGACGAGGTACTGGTTGCGTTGGTGCGGCGAGAAATGCGGGAGATTCTGGGCGCGAAGACGATCGGCGCGGAGGTCGAGCCGGAATTCGCGCAGGTGACGCGCTGGCGCCGCGCCATGGCGCAGTATGCGGTGGGCCACAAGGCGCGGATGCAGCGGGTGAACGCGCGCGTGGCTACGCTGCCCGGACTACGGCTGGTGGGAAACGCCTACGACGGCATCGGCGTACCCGACTGCATTCGGCTGGGACGCAAAGCGGCGCGAGAGCTGGCTGGAGTTCCTAGCGAGACACCAGTGGCACGGGGCCGGTGACATCTTTTCCAGACAAATCGAGCCACGAAGACCGATGAGGATGATTCACGCAGGATCCGGTTCGGCGTTTTTGAGCCGCATGGTCTTTCACAGGCTGCGGAAAAAGGCCGAATTTGCGTTTGACCGCGAGAGAACAGCCCGCAGAGGCTAAAGCCCGTCACTCTTCTTGCATTGCTGACGGCGCGAGTAAACCCGCGCCCTAGAAAGAAACAGCACACAGGTTCGACAAAACAAACGATTGGATCAATTGGCAAGTTGGCGCCGCTTTCGCAGCGATGGCGAGTTGGCAGGTTGGCGTCAACAGGCCCGTTTCATTCATCGCGGTCGGAATTACCGGTGGGGGGACTGATACAAAACCCCTTGCCGAGTGAGTTTTTGCGCAGCCTGTTTTAGTCCGGCGCGGAACGCGGAACCACTGGAAGAATGAGGGCGCTGGGACGTTCCGCGTCATGCAGAATCCTGTTGGTGGCCTTCACGAAATTCGAGCTCTCCGCGGCGGTTTTGCCGGTGTTCAGATTGCGGTCGAAGCGCGGGAAGTTGCTGCTCGATATCTCAAGACGGATGCGGTGTCCCTTGAGGAATACGTTCGAGGTGGACCACAGATCGATCTTGTATTCGTAGACCTTGTTGGGCTCGATGGGCACGGCCTGCACGGTGGATTCGCGATAACGGGCGCGAATGATTCCCTCGGTAAGGTTGTAAGCCGAACCGTCGGGCGCGACATCGACGAGCTTGGCGGTGAAGTCCGTATCGACTGCCGAGGAAGCAGCGAAGAGATCGAGAACGATGGGACCTGTGACCTCGGAATCGGCCGCGAGCGGCGGGGTGGAGTAGACGAGCACATCGGGACGGGCCTCGACCTCGTTCTGCTTTCGGGGACCGGCGGGCTCATGGACAGCGTCGCAGCAAAGGGGACCACCGACGGTAGGAACCGAGTCAGCAGGATCGTACACAAAGGAGTCCGGAGTTTCCTGCTTTGCAGCAGCCGTTGAAAGAACGCCATCGCCAGCTGCGGTATTGGCCATGCCTTGAGAGCGGAGGTAGTAGCGGGTTTCCTTGGCACGCTCGAGCGGCCAGCTTTCCTCCTCGCGCCACTTGTTCTCGCCCATGACGAAGATCTTGGCGGGTTTACCGCTGGCGAACTGGTTCTGCTTGCCCTTGAAGAGATAGTCGTACCAATCGAGGATCATGACATTTTCGTCGAACGCAGCTTCGGGGCCGAAGTCGAGCTGGCCTATGTTGCGGCTCCAGCCGGCGTGGCCGCCGATGGTGACGACAAGCTGCGTTTTCTCGCGCGCTTCGGGTGTGCCGCCGTGGGAGCGTATGCCGATGTAGTTGCGGAGCGAGCCGCCCTGAAAGATGTCGTACCAGGCAGCAATGATGAGTGCGGGAACGCGAATGTTCTGGAAGTTCTCCTCAATGGACCACTGCTTCCAGTAGTCGTCGTACGCGGGGTGGTCGAGCCAATCCTCAAAATAAGGGGCGAGGGCTGAGGTGAGGGCCGCGGCATCCGGGAGTCCTTTGACGTTGAAGAGCGGGTATTGGGTGAGGGGCAATGCGGTGATGCCGGCGAGGGCGTTTGTATGCGCCCGGACAAAGCGGTTGGCAGTGTCCTGAGCGAGGCCAGAGGTCCAGGATTCGTTGAACCACTGCTCGAAGGCGCCGCCCTGGTAGGTCCAGTTTTCGTGGTAGTTGGAGGCGGTGACAATGGGGCATATGCCGGCCAGGTGCGGGGGATGACCGATCGCGGCCAGCATCTGCGTGGCTCCGACGTAGGATCCGGAGTACATGCCAACGCGCCCGTCGGAGTGGGGCAACGCCGCGGCCCACTCTACCGTGTCGTAGCCGTCCTCGATCTCGTGTTTGAAAGGGTACCACTCGCCATCGGAGGTGTAGCGGCCACGGACGTCCTGAACAATCACCATGTAACCGCGAAGCGCGCCCATTTGACCGAAGGCTGCGCCGTTGCTCTTGTCATAAGGAGTGCGGGTAAGCAGAATGGGATAAGAACCGTCATCGGCAGGCCGGTAGATGTCGGCGCGGAGCGTCACGCCGTCGCGAGTATTCATGGCGACACCGTGCTCGACAATGATGTTGGCGGCCGTTTGGGCTGTGGCTGCGGAAATCGGCAACAGATAGACAAGAGCAGCAAGAGCGATAGCCTTCCTGAACATATGCGGAGTGTCTCCCCGGGAATCGACAATTGAAACAATTGCAGAGTCAGTGTAAACGGCGGAACGGAGCCCGGCGCGCGGTTACACGTATACTCGGCCTAGAATATGTCTGTCCGCAGCGACACCTTTCTTGCGACAATTCTGGCTACGACGCGCGCCACATTGGACGCGGCGAAGGCGGACGTGCCAGTTGCGGAGCTGGAGCGCCGCGCCGCCGAGCACCACCCGCGCGGATGGGCTGCCGCGCTGCGCCGCCAGACCGCGACCGGGCCTGCGGTGATTGCCGAGATCAAGAAGGCGTCGCCTTCCAAAGGACTGATTCGTGCAGCTTTCGACCCTGCATGGTTGGCCCGGCGTTACCGAACCGGCGGCGCCGCGGCGCTTTCCGTGCTCACCGATGAACCGTACTTTCAGGGCAGCCTGCGCAACCTGGAGCTGGCATCGGCGGCTGCGCCACTGCCCTGCCTGCGCAAGGATTTCATGATCGACGAGTACCAGATCGTCGAGGCGCGCGCGCATCGCGCCGACGCCATTCTGCTGATTGCCGCCGCGCTGAGCGCTGCGGAGTTGAAGCGCTTTGCTGAGGCCGCGCACGCGCTCGCGCTCGACGTGCTGGTAGAGGTGCATACCGCGGAGGAACTTGCAGAAGTGCTCGACGCGCTCGGCGAGACGGGCGCTGACGCGATCGGCGTGAACAACCGCGACCTGAAGACCTTCGATGTGAGCCCCGAGACTTCGCTCGCGCTCGTCAATCAAATTCCCGCAAGCGTGGTGCGTGTGACGGAAAGCGGCATTTCGACGCCGGAAGACATCGCGCGTTTGCGCGAGGCGGGATTCGATGCGCTCCTGATCGGCGAAAGCCTGATGCGCCAGCCCGATCCCGGCGAGGCGTTGGCAGCGCTATTAAAGGGCGCCACATTGCAGAGGGAATGATTGCAATGATTGCACAGTTTGGCTAGAATGTAATCATTGTGGGGAGGTGCGATGTGGCAACTAACCTAATTGTCAGAAATGTAGACGCGGAGATCGTCAAGTCATTGAAAGAACAGGCTGCGCGTAATGGCCGGAGTGCCGAAGCCGAACATCGCGTCATCCTGGAAGCTGCGTTAAGGCGTCCGCGGAAACGGTCGTTTTACGAGGTTCTGGCGTCGATGCCTAACGTCGGCGAGGACTCGGACTTCGCCCCGAATCGCGGGTGACCATGTATCTGGTCGACACGAACGCTATCAGCGAGCTACGAAAGGGTGACAAGGCGGACCCAGGAGTGCGGGCTTTTCTCAAGGCCAAAGAAGACGAACTATTTCTCCCCGTTCAGGTGATCGGAGAACTGAGCTTTGGAGTCGAAAGCCTGAAGCAAAAACATGATTTGCCTCAAGCGGCGCGAGTACAACAATGGCTAGACTCGGTTCTGGATGCATTTGAAGGAAGAATTCTCAGCTTCGATCAAGCGTGTGCGATGACCTGGGGAAAGCTGCGAAGCGGTAGCGACCAGAACCTGATCGACAAGCAAATTGCAGCGATTGCGCTCATTTTCGACCTGACCATCGTCACGCGGAACACTCGACACTACGATGGAACAGGCGCGCGTGTGGTGAATCCATTTTTTGCCGACCGTTCTTCTGGCGCACCCGCAATCTGATTTCGTGCTCATGAGCCTCTGGATCAAAATCTGCGCCAATACCTCGCTGGCCGACGCGCAAGTGGCCGCGGACGCCGGGGCCGATGCGGTGGGATTCGTGTTTGCGCCGAGCCCGCGGCGCGTGACGGCGGAACTGGTTTCGATGATCGTGCGGCAACTGCCGGCGGCGCTGGAAAAAATTGGGGTTTTTGTCGATGCGGGATTTGATGAGATCGCGGAGACGGTGGAAGCGGCAGGACTGACCGGCGTGCAACTGCATTTTGATGCGCCGGCTGCTTTGGCGGCGCGACTGCGCGAGAGATTTGGAGCCAAACTGCGGATTCTGGGCGTGGCGCATTTTGATTCGGGAGTTGGTGAGCAGGTGGCGATTGCGGGCGATGCAAATATTGATGCATTGCTGGTGGACTCGCGCACGGCGACGGCGGTGGGTGGAACGGGCATCGCGTTCGATTGGCACGCTGCAAGCAAAACCCTCTTCCAAAATGCGGAAGGGCGTAAGCCCCTGGTGGCGGCGGGTGGATTGACGCCGGAAAACGTGGCGGAAGCGATTGCGACGCTGCGGCCCTGGGGCGTGGACGTGGTGAGCGGGGTCGAGTCCGCACCAGGGCGCAAGGATCCCGCCAAGGTGCGGACGTTTGTTGATAGGGCGCGGGCGACGGAATCGGCGCCTTCTACCCGCGAACTCGGTTCCTAGTACACTAAAAAGTTCCCCATTTTCCTGGGTAAACTAGCAGGAGTTCATGATGGCATCGGTCATTCTTCCGGCAAATCCTTCGGAGTCGCGGCCTGGGCGCTTCGGCGTGTATGGCGGGCGCTACGTGCCGGAGACGCTGGTGGCGGCGCTGGACGAGCTGGAGCACGCCTACGAAGAGGCCAAGGTGGATGCGGCGTTCCAGGCCGAGCTGGGTTCGCTGCTGGCCGACTACGCGGGGCGGCCGACGCCGCTTTATTTCGCCAAGCGGCTCACGGAATCGCTGGGCGGAGCAAAGATTTATCTGAAGCGCGAGGACTTGCTGCATACCGGCGCACACAAGATCAATAACGCGCTGGGCCAGGGTCTGCTGGCGAAACGCATGGGCAAGAAGCGCGTGATCGCGGAGACCGGCGCGGGCCAGCACGGCGTGGCGACGGCGACGGTTTGCGCGCTGTTGGGCCTGGAGTGCGTGGTCTACATGGGCGACGTGGACATGGAGCGCCAGGATCTGAATGTGAAGCGCATGCGGCTGCTGGGCGCGGAGGTGCGCGGGGTCTCGTCCGGATCGAAGACGCTCAAAGACGCCATCAGCGAGGCCATGAGGGACTGGGTCACGAACGTGCGGACCACTTATTATCTTTTAGGCAGCGCGCTCGGCGCGCATCCCTATCCCACCATGGTGCGGGATTTTCATCGCTGCATCAGCCGCGAGATGAAAGAGCAGATTCTTGCCAAGGAAGGCCGACTGCCGACCGCGGTTATCGCGTGCGTAGGAGGCGGGTCGAATGCCATTGGCGCGTTTTACGAGTTCATCAACGACCGTCAGGTGCGGCTGATTGGCGTGGAGGCCGGCGGCCGCGGCAGCGCGCTGGGCGAGCACGCGGCGCGGTTCCAGGGCGGCGCGCCGGGGGTGTTGCAGGGCACCTTTTCTTACGTGCTGCAGGATGACGATGGGCAGATTGCGCTTACGCATTCGGTTTCCGCGGGTCTGGATTACGCATCGATCGGACCTGAGCACGCGATGCTGCACGACACGGGCCGCGCGGAATATGTTTCGCAGGACGATCGGGCGGCGCTGGATGCGGTGATGAAGCTGGCGCGGACTGAGGGCATTCTGCCGGCGCTCGAAAGCGCGCATGCCGTGGCTGAGGCCATGCGGATCGCGCCCACGTTTTCGGCGCATGACATACTGGTGGTGAATCTTTCAGGCCGCGGCGACAAGGATATGGGGATTCTGGCGCGCGAGTTGAAGTTGTAGGGTGTGCTTTGCCTTCGCCGTGAGAGCGGGGAGCAAGAACATCCCTCAGGGGCTAAAGCCCCGAGTTATTTTTTGCGCGATTTACGGCACGACTGAAGTCGTGCCCTTTCAAAACCACGAGCTTCGTGCGGCACGGCTAGAGGCGTGCCCTTTCAAAACCTCTCAATGAAGTACGTTGTCGGGATTTAAGAGATTTTCGATGCCGATACGTTTCGATCACAAGCCGGGTTTGGTGGTCTATTTGACGGCGGGCGACCCGTCTCTTGAGGCAACGCGCGAGATTGCGGTTACGGCCATTGACGCGGGCGCGGATGTGATCGAACTGGGCGTGCCGTTCAGTGATCCGCTGGCGGACGGTCCGGTCATTCAACGCGCCATGGAGCGCGCGTTGGCTCACGGCTCAGGACGCGAAGCAACAAGGCTCAAGGACGTGCTCGGCCTTGCGCGCGAGATTCGCGCCGCGCGTCCCGCGGCGGGTTTGGTGATTTTCAGCTATCTGAACCCGATTTTGCGCTATGGCCTCAAGAAGTTTGCCGACGATACGAAGGCCGCCGGTGTGGACGGCGTGCTGGCAACCGACATGATTGTGGAAGAGGCGGCCGACTACCTCAAGGAAATGAGCCGCGTGGATCTGGCGCCGATTTTTCTCGCCGCACCCACCAGTCCCGACGCGCGGCTTGAGGCCATAGCCACGCACTCCAAGGGTTTCGTGTACGCCATCTCGCGCACTGGCATTACGGGCACACAGCAGAGCGTGGCCACGGATGCGGCGGCACTGGTCGCGCGCATTCGGCGATGGAGCAAACTGCCGGTGGCTGTCGGGTTCGGCATCAGCAACGCGGAACACGTTGCGCAAGTGGCAGAGTTTGCGGATGCCGCGGTGATTGGCAGCGCGATTGTCGAGCTGATTGAGCGCGCAGCTTCCGAGAATGGACCGGCAACGGCGCCGGACGCGGTGGCTCGATTTATCAAGGGTCTGCGCCTGCCCCACGCGGCGCTGGCCCGGTGAGAAAAGCAGCTTCCAGCTTTTAGCTTCTATCTCCCAGCTTGTCCTGTGGCGGATCAGGCCGCGGAGGCTTGCGCCAGCGGGATGGAGCTGGGAGCTAGAAGCCAGGAGCTATTGGTCGGGCCCGTAAACAGTGACGCAGTTTCCCACCCATACCCCTAAAAAGACGCGGAAAAGGATGGGGCACGGTAGCAGTATTTAAGGGCCGAATCAATAGTAGCTAGCCGTTAGAGGATGCAATGAATATCGAAGAATTGCGAATCCGCATCGACGAGCTGGACCGCCAGCTGGTAGAGCTGCTCAGTGAGCGGGCACGCGCCGCACAGAGGATCGGCTATCTGAAGGCCGCCACTTCGCTTCCGGTGTACGAGCCGAACCGCGAAAAGATCATCTACGCAAATGTGCGCGCGGCCAACAAGGGTCCTCTGCCCGACATGGAGCTGACGCATATCTACGAGCGCATCATCGACGTGATGCGGGCATTGCAGCGCAACGAGCTGGCAAGCCAGAGACACGCCCAGGCCGCCGAACAAGAAAGCGAAGCGCCGGGCCACGCCGCGGGTGAACCGGTTCCCCAGCAACAAGAATCAGTTGCCGGGAGCCCCGGATCTTCGCCCGAGACAGGGAACAAATCATGATTGTCGCAATGCAAGAGAAAGCCAGCGAGGAACAGATCGATGCCGTGATCAGCGCCATGGGAGAGGCCGGCGTGGACGTGCATCGCACCACGGGCGAGTTCCAGACCATTCTGGCCGGCGTAGGCCCCACCGCCAATCTGGACCTGACAACGTTTGAAATGCTGCCGGGCGTGTTGCACGTGCACCGCATCAGCGCGCCTTACAAGCTGGCCGGGCGGGCGTGGCGGCCAGAGGGCACTTTAGTTGAATTCAGAAACGGCGCCATCATCGGCGGCCAGCAAGTGGCGATCATCGCCGGGCCGTGCGCCGTGGAAAATCGCGAGCAGATTTTCGCGATTGCCGCGTGCGTCAAAGGTGCGGGCGGAGGGTTTCTGCGCGGCGGAGCCTACAAGCCGCGTAGCTCGCCGTATTCGTTCCAGGGGATGGGCATTCCCGGTCTCGAACTGATGCGCGAGGCTGCGGAGGTAAACGGACTTTGCGTGGTGAGCGAGGTGATGGAGATTGCGCAGATCGAGCCCATGCTGCCGCTGGTGGACTGCTTCCAGGTGGGCGCGCGCAATATGCAGAACTTCAATCTACTGCGCGAACTGGGCCAGGTACGCAAGCCCATCCTGCTGAAACGCGGCATTGCAGCCACGGTGGAGGAGCTGCTGCTTTCAAGCGAGTACATTCTCTCCGGCGGCAACTACGACGTGATTCTTTGCGAGCGCGGCATCCGCACGTACGAAACGGCCACGCGCAACACCATGGACATTTCGGCCATTCCGGTGCTGAAGAAGCTCTCGCACTTGCCGGTAGTTGGCGATCCCTCGCACGGCACGGGGCGGCGCGACATGGTTCCGGCGATGGCGAAGGCAGCGGTGGCCGCGGGCGCGGATGCACTGCTCCTGGAGATTCACCCCAACGCCGACAAGGCGGTTTCCGACGCGGCGCAGACTCTCTTTCTCGACCAGTTTGAGAAGCTGGTGGGGGAACTGCGCGTGCTCGCAGAGGCTGTGGGCCGCACACTGTGAAGAACAGCGGAGCTAGCGGTGTTAGCGTAGTTAGCGGAGTTAGATTTTCTAGCTCCGCTCACACCTCTCGCCGCGCTAAGTTCGCTTCCGAAGGACGAGCATGATCTCACGTATCGCTATTTTGGGCACGGGCTTGCTGGGGACTTCAGTGGGCCTTGCACTGCGCGCCGCGGGGTTCAAGGGCAGCATCGTGGGCTGGAACCGCAGCCCCGAGCAGGGGCAGGTTGCGCTAAAGATGGGCGCGATCGATTCGCTTGCGGCGGATCCGATCGAGGCGGCGCGCGCCAGCCAAGTGACACTGCTGGCGGTACCCATCTACGCCACGCTCGATTTCATGGAGAAGCTGGTGCCGGTGCTTGGGCCGGAGCAGCTCGTTACCGACGTGGGCAGCACCAAGCGCGTGATTTCAGAAACTGCCGCACGGCTCTACAACACGCTCGAGCGCGCGGCGTTTCTGCCTGGGCATCCGATGGCGGGCAAGGAGCGCGGCGGCGCGGCGCTGGGCGATGCCAATCTGTTTCGCGGCGCGGTGTGGCTTTTTACGGACGATCCCGTGGCGAAGCGCACGCCGCAAGCGGCGGCGCTGGTGAAGGACTGGCGCGAGTGGGTGACGAAGATGGGCGCGAAGACGCTTGACCTCGATGCCGCGCGTCACGACGATTTGGTGGCGTGGGTAAGCCACCTGCCGCAATTCACGGCTACGGCGCTAAGCGCGCTGCTGGAAGAGGAAGTGGGCGACGCACCGGAGCTCAAGGACGTGGGCGGGCGCGCGCTGCGCGAGATGACGCGGTTGGGAGCGAGCCCGTTTTCGATGTGGCGCGACATTGCCCATACCAATACCGAAGCCGTGGAGCGCGCCTTGCTGGCGCTGGAGCAACGCCTCGCTTATCTGCGCGAAAACCTGCGCACGCCGGAGCTGCGCGATGAATTCGAGCAGGCCAACAAGTTCCGGCGGGAATAAGTGTCCTGGCATAGCCGACGCCATGAGCGAGACGAGAATCCAGTGCAACACAGCGCCGATGATTCCCGCGCCCGGCCGGTCGGGCTTTGTCCTCGCTTCATTCCCAGCGGCTTACCCAGAGCAAAAGCGATGCGGCTGATGACGAAAAACCCCGACGCATTTATCGTCCCTTTTGTTTCGTGTGCTATTGTGATCGTTGCCGATCCAGTGCTTGAGGATTTCCCTCTCTGCATCGGGCTCACAGGAGAATTGAGATGCGAAGCATACAGACGATCATGCTGTCGATGGCGGTGCTCGTGGCCGGTTCTATGCCTACTCTGGCCCAGACCAAATGGGATGTTACAAAGACCGTGCACATCGGTGGCGACGGCGGATGGGATTATCTGACCGTTGATTCGCATACGCATCAGCTGTTTGTTACACGCAGCACCCACACCATGGTCATCGACGCCGCGAGCGGTAAGGTTCTGGGCGACATTCCGGGACAGAAGCGTTCGCATGGGACAGCGATCGTTCCGGCACTCGGCCGCGGCTTCATCACCGATGGTGGCGGCGACGGCGCCATCCTGGTCTTCGATCTCAAGACGTATGCCGTCCTGGGCAAACTCGCTACCATGCCCGACTCTGACGGCATTATCTATGACGAGGGACAGAATCTGGTCCTCGCTGTCTCGGGCGACGGGAACAAGCTGATGACTTTCAAGCCCGATATCGATCCGGTGAATGGCAAGATCGATCCGCCGATCGAACTCGGCGGCTCACCCGAATTTCTCGCCGCCGACGGCGCTGGAAAAGTCTTCATCGCCCTTGAGGATAAGGATGTGGTGGCCGTAGTCGACCTGAAGAGCCGCCAGGTGACCGCGCGCTGGCCTGTGGCGCCCGGCGGCCATCCGGTGGGGTTGGCGCTCGACAAGAAGAACCATCTCCTTTTCATCGGCTGCCGGAATCCGCAAAAGCTGATCGTGATGAGCACGGAAGACGGCAAGGTTGTTGCTGACTTGCCCATCGGCGCGGGCAACGATGCCGTCCAGACAGACGGCGACCTGGCCTTCGCGAGCTGCGGCGACGGGTCGTTGATCGCGGTAGGCCGGAAGGACGGAAAATTCGAAGTTGAGGAGGTGGTGAAGACGCCGCTCGGAGCGCGCACCATGGGCGTCGATCACTCCACGCATACCCTCTATCTGCCCACGGCGGAGCTATTGCCGGCTGCGCCGGGGCAGCGTCGCCCTGCGCCGAAGCCGAATACGTTCATGATTGTTGAGGTTGGGCGGCAGTAGGCAATGGAACTGGTTGGATCGCTCCTCGGAGGCGATTGGAAGAAACGCCGCAGGGGCTAAAGCCCGGGCCATTTTTTGGTGCTCTTTCGGCACGACTGAAGTCGTGCCCTGACACTTCTTGTGACCCCGGAAGGGTTTTTCATGGCCCGGAGACTCGATCCCTGACGCTAGGGATTTTTTCGCGACCTCACCCACAGGGTCTCCGGTCGTGCTCTTTGACGGTATCTTCAGACTGGAGTACTGCCGTCCTGCCGGGCTCTCGCCCCTCGCCAGTACAGGACGAGGCCGATCAGAATCGAAATGACTGTGCCCAGGATTAGCTTGAGCTCGAAGCCGACTTTGCTTGCGGAGTCGCCGGGCGGAACGAGCGAGACGAAGATTCCCAGCAGAACCACGAGGAAACCGAGGCTGCCGCAGAGCCACACGCCGACTTTTCCGCCGGGAACCAGGACGGCGTGGGGATTTTCGGTGCGATCTTTGCGGCCGGCGAGTTTGATGACCGCGGCAAACATATAGAGGAAGGGAATGAAGTAGAGAATGATGGCCGCGTCGATGAGGACCTGATAAGCGCCACGCGTGGTTTCGCTGACCTGGCTCAAGAGCAGGATGGCCCCGGAGAGCACGGCCTGCACCAGAATCGAGATGTAAGGCGTCTTCCAGCGGGGATGGATTTTGCCAAAGGCCGCGGGCAGGTAGCGGTCGATGCCCACCTGGAAGGGGATGCGCGCCACGCCGGCAACAGTCGACCCCACGCCGCCCGCGTTGCCTGCGGTGACAAGCAGCGCGGCGATGACGCCGATGAAGCCGACGCGCAACGTAGCCGAGCCGACGGCGATCGCATGAAAGACGCCGCTCTTGGGATCGAGGTCGCCGGCAGGCGCGAGAGCCAGCACGGCGAAGGTTCCGGCAATGTACATGAGGGCGATGAGCCCGCCGGAGGCGAAGACCGCGCGGGGCAGGTTGCGGCGCGGATCGCGGACCTCCTCGGCCATGCAGGAGACCAGCTCGAGACCCGTGAAGGCGAATGCGATTTGCGACCAGAAGTTGACGGTGTCCCAATTCCACGTGGGACGCATGCTGGCGAACGTGAATTGCGTGACCGAGCCGTGGCGCAGGCAGACTAGCGCGGCCACACCGGCCAGGATCAGGAGAGGCAGATAGGTGCCGATGCCGCCCGCGTTCTGCAGCCATTTGCCGATGTTGAGGCCGATGATGTTGAGCACCACCGCGACGAGAAGCAAGGCCAGCGAAAACCAGAGCAGAAATGCGCGATTCTCGGCGAGCGCTGCGCCGTGACTGGTGGACACATAGGCTGACATGGAGGCGCTGGCGAGCAGGAGGCCGGGAAAGTAGAAGACGGTGTAGATCCAGTAGGTCCAGCCGGCGACAAAGCCGTGAAAGGGTCCGAAGGCGTCGCGCGCCCATGCGTAGAGGCCGCCCTCCTCAGGGAAGCGCGAGGAGAGTTCGTTGATGACGAGCGCGCCGGGCACGAAGAAGAAGACGGCGGCCAGCAGCCAGAGACTGATGGAGGAAGGGCCGTTGTGGCCGGCGGCGGCGATCCAGCGCGGACCAAGGACGGCGGCGATGTTAAAGAGCAGTACGTCCCAGAAGCCCATGCTTCTGCGCAATTGCGATTTGGGGTCGCGCGGCGGAGGCGCGGGGATGGTCATGCATACACCTGAGTTGGGGTCATAGGTATTGTATGGGTTCGCTCAGGGGCTAAAGCCCGCGCTTCTTTTTCTCGCTTCGTCGGCACGACTGAAGTCGTGCCCTTTCACGATTCTGTATCGCTGCCTTTCACGGCTCCGAATCGCTTGCGGCATCGGCTTCTTTGGCCGCTTCGGTTTCGAGCGCAGTTTCGGGCGCTGGCAGCTTGGCGGGATCGATGGCGTCGAGTCCCTCGGCGCGGGCGGCTTCGAGCAGCGCAGAGGAGGCGGAGACGAAGGTGATGCGCGTGCCGGGAAACATGTCGCGCGCAGCCAGCGCGGCGCCCAACTGCAGGGCCTCAGGCCAGCGCAGCGTAGTGCGATCGAGAAGCTGCCTGGCCGCCTCAATCACACCCGGATTCAGCGGCTGCTGCACCATGCGCGCGGCTTCAATCCGCAGCAGCTCGAATGCGGTAACCGCGCCTTCAGTTGCGATTTGCCCGGCGCGCTCGCGGCGGCGGATGGCGGCGTAGACCTCAAGCGGCGTGGCAGCCGAGATCAGCTTGCGGTTGTCCTCGACGGTCTCCATCAGCCGGATGAGCGCGTCGGTTCCCGGCTCGCGCACAAACAGCTTGGCGAAGGCTGTCGCCTCCAGAAAAAAGAAACTCACTCGATCCCCCGTTCCTCATCGATGGTGACCGCGACGGGCTCGCCCTGCACGTCGACGGGCTGGAAGCGCTGCGCGTCCTGAGGAATGCCCGCCTCGGCGCGGTTGAGCCGGATGGTGGTGGTGGGATAGGCGGGCGTTTTGGGGTTGGCGATTTTGCTGGTGAGCACCACGCCGCGTTGAATGGCTTCAGCCAGCACCGACTGCCGTGTTTCAGGATGCTGGTTCCAGCGAAAGGCCTTGCGCGGCAGGAAAGAATCGCGGAACCACTTGAGCGCGATGAAGGCGTGACCGCCGCGTTCGGCTTCAGCCAGCGCCGTGCACAGTTCTTTCATGCGTGCGTCCATGTCGGCAGGAAGCGCGGGTTCAGATTCATCTCCATCTCCGGCGGCGCGTGCGCCATGGGCCGCGCGGCCCGGCCGCGGGGCCGGCTCGTCGCCTTCGATGCGCTCGAAGTAGATGCGCACCTCGTCGTACTCCGGCGACCAGGCATCGGCCGATGCGTCACGGCGTTTGCTGCGGCCGTTTTCACTGCACAACTCCACAATGGCCTGGTAGCCAGGAGGCGACAGAAAGCGCAAGGCGCTGACCATGCCGGGATCCTGGGTGAATGCCAGCTCGTTTAATGCTTCTTCGATCATCTCCTCAGCGGAGGGGATGCTAAGATTGCCATTTTCTACGTGAATCTGCGAACCCCTTGTCGATTTCATCTCGTTCTCTCCCAATATTGCCGCCTGTATCCGCAGAGCCAGCACGATCACCGGCCGGCAAATCCGGCTCGGAGCTGCGCTGCAGACATAAGGCAGCAACCTACGATTTATATTTTTCCCAACCAGCTCGCTGGAATAAGAAGACGGGCTTGCACTCGTCCATGCAGTCGAATGAACAAAGCGCTAAGAGTATTTCATTGGCTGGTTATCTATACGTGCGCATTTATCCAGCCTGGAAATAAAAGGAAATTCAGTCTGTTTTCGAGCTACCGTTAAAGATTGTTGCTATGCGCCGGCTTCCAGCCTTTCCCGGGCGATCCTGAGCCAGCTTTCTTATTTGTGACAAAATTTTAGCGCAAAAACCCACAATTTACGCGTGAATTCGCAGGAATCTTCTTGTTGGGGGACCCTTAGGGCCGGAGACGCCTCGCAGGCCCCAGGGTCTGCTGTTCGTAGAATAGAACTATGCGCTGTGGTTTGCAGTATTTGTCGATGTTTCTCCTGGCATCCTCCTTCCTTTACGCCGAAGGGCCGCCCTTCGATCTCTCCGGCCCGAAAGTGGATGTGCACGTGAAACGCGGCGACGTGACGTTGCCCATCTCCGAGACGCCCAATCTGCTTTCCGGCGACCGTTTGTGGATTCATCCCGACTTGCCGGAGAGCCAGGCCACCCATTTCGTGCTGGTGGTCGTGTTCCTGCGGGGATCGACCAATCCGCCCCCGCCGGAGTGGTTTACGCGCGTGGAAACATGGACGCGCGCGGTCCGCGACGAGGGCGTTTTCGTGAAGGTTCCCCCGGAGGCACAGCAGGCGCTGCTGTTTCTGGCGCCGGAGACGGGAGGCGATTTTGCTACGTTGCGCAATGCGGTGCGCGGGCGGCCGGGCTTGTTTGTGCGCGCCGCCCAGGACCTGCAGGCCGCCAGTTGGGAGCGCATGCGGCTGGACACTTACCTGGACGACGTGAAGGTGACATCGCAGTTCGATCCCGCCGCGCTGAAGACGCGCACCGAGATGGCGGCGCGCAGCCTGGGCATCAAGATTAACGAGAGCTGCTTTCAGAAGCCCGTCGATCAGCAAGCCTCGTGCCTCTCGCAAAACACCGAAGGCATGGTGCTCGATGACGCCAATGCGCAAACGCTGGTGGCCCAGCTGGCCACCGGCAACACGCTCGATCTGATGAACCAGCTGAGCTACACGACGATGGGCGGAGGCGGGGCATATAGCGCCTACATCGGCGCCATTGTGGATACGGCGAGGATTCTGAGCTCGTTGCACACCGCCCACTTCCAATACATTCCGGCGCTGGCGCTGCCCAAGGCCGACAGCCTGAATCTGCGGCTGAATATGCCGCCCTCGTTCATCAACCCCAAGTCCGTGGTGGTGGTGGCGCTGCCGCCCGTCGGGTCTTCGCGGCCGGAGCCGTTGCATCCGGTGAATCCCGTTGAGAGTTTTTGCGCCATGAGGCCGGGATTGGTGCTGCCCGCCGAAGGTGCGCCGCTGGTGTTTGCCACCGCGATGGCGCACGACCTGTTTCTGCACATCGAATCGGGCGGCGCGAAGCATGCCACGCTTGACGTGCCTGTAACTGCCGACCCGGGTAGGGGTGGGCTGGTTCCCACGCTGCCAATCTCTGCGCCGCCGGGCGGCGATCTGACTGCCGAGGTGCGCGGCCAGTGGGGATTCGACAATTGGGAGGGCCCGCGCTACCAACTGGTGGCGGCGCTGCCCGGCAAGTGGACGCTGGCGGCATCGGATCAATCGGCGCTGGTGGTGGGCCGCGACGACATGCTCCACATCGATGGGCCATCTACGGTGTGCGTTGAGAAGGTGGAAGCGCAAACGGCGGGGAAAGCCACCCTGGCACTCCAGTGGAAGGCCCCCAAACCCGGGGCTCTTGAGGTGACGGTGCCGCTGAAGGACGCGTCGCCGGGGCCGGTGAGCGTGGCCGTGTATCAGTTCGGACTGGCCCAGCCGGACCGTCTGGAGATGGAAGCCTACGACGCGGCGGCTTCTCTGGAAGGACTCTCGCTGAGCGCGGGAGACGAATCCGCACTGCTCAAAGGCACGCGGCTCGACGAGGTCGCCAAGGCGGAGGTCGACGACATCGTTCTCACGCCTTCAGTTCTGAACCGCGTGGGGGATCTGGATGGGTTGCTGATGAACGCGGGCGGATCGACGGCGAGCCTGGTTCCCGGAAAACATTACGTGGCGCACGTGAGTCTGAACGACCGCCGCAGGCTGACGACCCCGGTGACTGTGGGTCCGCCGCGGCCGCAGGTGATGCTGCTGAGCAAAGGCGTGCAGAACGACATATCGGCACCGCAGCCGCCGGTGCAACTGGGCAGCGCGGACGACCTGCCCATTGAGGGAAGGCTGGTGTTCTTCCTCAAGTCGGTGGAGCCGCAGGCCTTTCCGCGCGATGAAAAGGTGGAGGTGGCTGCGGTCGACTCCAGCTTCCACACCGTGCTGACACTCAGCGACGGTGGCCTGGTACTGGAAGACGCGCACACCGCGGTGGGCAGCCTGGAGCCGCTCGCCCGTTTTGGGGCGTCGGCCTTCGGGCCGTTGCGGGTGCGCGCTATCTCCGCGGACGGCACGGCCGGCGACTGGCAGCCGCTGGGCACGCTGGTGCGCCTTCCCGGCTTCAATGCGTTGCGCTGCCCGCGCTCGCCGGCCAAGCCCTGCGTGCTGAGCGGGACCAATCTCTTCCTGGCGACATCGTTTGCTGCGACGCCGGACTTTGACAATCCCGACGACGTGCCACCGCAGTTTACCGGGACACAGCTGACCGTGCCGCATCCAGTGAACGGCGTTCTCTATGTGAAGTTGCGCGACGATCCCGCGACAGTGCAGACGCTCACGCTGCCCGTGACGCCGATGCAGACGGTAGCATTGCCTGCCGCACCGATGACAGCGCCGGCTGCGGCGCCAGCTGGGCAGAAAACCCCGGGCGCACAGGCACAGCCGCCGGCCCCTCAGTAGAAGGCTTGCGCGACTCCGGCAGGTTAATTAAAGTACGCGCGGTTCTTGTCGGCGAAGTGTGCCTTGTCTGCAGGCAGCTCATCGAACGCGAAGATCGCGTTCTGGGCACAGATTGAAGCACAGTTGCCGCAGTCGATGCACTCGTCGGGATTGATATATACCTGGGACACGGTAGCGGCGGCAGGATCGCTCCCAGCGGGCGCGATGGCGGCAGTGGAACACTCCGCAACGCAAACAAAATCCTTGGTGCAGGCATCGGTCACAACAAAAGCCATGGAAGATTTGCTCCTCGATCAGGGGCACGTTCTCAGGGACATGTTCTCTGGCCGCGCCCTCAGTTTGAGGCTAGGCGCGAAGCCCTGCACCTGACCGTGATCACAATCACGATGCTTCAGAGCAGTGCGCCGAGCCTTGGTGGTTTCCCACCCTTTCGCAAAGAACGCGAAAGGATGGGGCACGGGCAGGGTTTGGCGGCATACCGTGATCTCAGTCACGATGCTTCAGAAGATGCGCACCTTCAGGCCCGCGCTGAGATTGATCGGGGTCAAGTTGCCGTAGTGAGCTTCGGGCCATTCCTGGTATTCGAAGTCGGCGACGCGAAAGAAGATGCGGCGGGTCCAACGGAAATCCATGCCGCCGCCTGCGGTCACGATCAGATCGTGGTCCTGGCCCAGGTTATAGGCGTAGTTGAAACTGCCGAAGCCGATCAGCGCCTTGGCGTAGGGCTGCCAGTGATTGGTGAGAACCCAGTGATAGCGTCCGCCGATGGAATAGGTTTCGGCGTGCACGTTGTCCATCTGGCTGGGGAATTCGATCCAGCGTCCTTCGGCTTCAAGGCCGAAATGGCCTGTGCTTTCGGCGTCGACAAAGGCGCCGGCGCCGTACATCTGGCGCGAGCCGTATTGAATGGTATCGAAGGAGCCGGTGCCGCCCACCGACAAGTGCAACTCACCTCGGTGGCCCTCGGGAATCACCTGGGCACGCACCATGCCGGCCGATGCGAGGAGAAGCGCCGGCACGAGCAGCGCAAAGAAAGCGCTCGTCCTAAATTCGATTCCCGTTTTTTGAATTTCCCAGAATCCGAAATTATGAAAAAAACGCATTGATTTCCTTGAACCGCGCGTCATATCGAACTTCCCTGTCTAATTTGTAATGTCGAGGGTGACGTTCTGATAGTGCACCACATCGCCGCTTGTATTGGTGCCGGTGACCTGAATGACATAGGTTCCGGGCGCCGCGGTGGCCTGGCTGAAGCCGCCGCAACCGGTAGCCACAAACGCCGCCGCGGTAAGGATCAGGACCAGGACCATGGTGAAAGCCTGGGCGTGACGCCGACGCCACCGCCAGAAGACGAACCCAAAGCCAAGGCTCAAGGGCAGGAACAACCCGGCCAGCGAGAATTTGCCCTCTCCCGGCCGGCGGTTCGTGGCGCTGGTTCCGCCGCTCAGGGGATTGTTGGTGTCGATGGTGAGCTGGGTGCTGACCGAGCCGCCGGCCGGCAGATTGAGGCTGACGGAGGCGAAGTGGCAGTTGACCGCGACCGGAAGCGAAGAGCAGCCCAGGCCAATGGTGCCGGTGAAGTTGGCGTTCGACGTGAGGGTGACGGTGACCGTGGCATTCTGCGAGCTCGCCATGGTGACGGTGGCAGGCGTGACGGTGACGCCGAAGTCGACCGGCGTGCCGGAGACAGTGATCGCCGACGAAGTGGAGGAGCCGTGTTCAGAGTCGCCGCTGTACACGGCGTCGATGCTGTAATTGGCGCCGAGGGCGAGACTAGGCGTGATCGTAGCTGCGCCCGTCGAGTCAACTGCAGCCGAGCCCAGCACCGTGTTGCCGTTATAGAAAGTGACTGTACCGGTGGGCACGGGCCCGGGGCCGTTGTCGAGTACCGCTGCCACCAGAATCACCTGGGGATTGGCTCCGGTGGTGATGCCGCTGGTGAGCACGGTGGTGGTGGGAATGGTGGCCACGATCTCGCTTGTCGCAGCCGAGACACTGGGGGAGTCATTGGTGTCGCCAAGATACTGCGCGGTGATGGAATAGGTGCCGGCCAAAAGCGTTGAATCCGTGAACGTAGCTTTGCCGCCGCTCAGAGCTGAGGTGCCGACCACGGCGCCATTGACCAGGAAGTTGACGCTGCCTGTGGGCGTGCCGCCATTGCCGGCGACGAGAGCGGTAAACGTGATGGGAGTGACAACCACTCCCGGGCTGGGCGCGACCACGAGCGTGGTTTGCGTGGTAGCGAGGACGACGGTGTAGGGGAATGCCACCGAGGTGCTCGCCCCGGCGTTCGAGTTACTCGGCTGGTAGCTGGCGACCACCTGGTAGGATCCGATCGCGAGCGTGGGCGTAATGCTGGCAGCTCCCGCAGTGAGCGCGGCGCTACCCAGGACCTGGGTTCCCGAGGTAAAGGTGACGGTGCCGGTGAGGGGCGCGCTGCCCGAGGTCAATGTCACGGTCGCCGAAATCGTCTCCGTGGTTCCGGCGATACCGGGATTGGGGGTGGCCAGGGTGACCGTAGTCACGGTTTGCCCCTCGTCGACCACCTGGCTGAGAGCGGCGCTGGAAGCGGCCGAATTGTAGGCATCTCCCGCGTAAGTGGCCGTGATGGAATCCGTGCCGACCGGCAGCGAGGAGATCAGCAAGGTGGCTATGCCGGAATTGTTGAGCGCGCCGGTTCCGACAGAAACGCCGTTACTGAGGAAGGTCACCGTCCCTGTCGGCGGGAAGGCCGCGGAAGACGCGATTGTCGCCGTAAAGGTGACCGCTATGCCGTAGGTGGATGGATTCTGACTGGAGATGACGGCAATTGTCGCCACCGCCTGCACATCCTGATTCAGGACCGGCGAGATGCTGCTCTGCAGCTGCGTGTCTGCGCTGGGGTCGAATTCCGCAGTGATGGAGTGCATGCCGTTGGTGAGCACCGAAGTGGTGTACGTGGCCACGTCGCTGGCATTGATGGCCTGGGAGCCGAGCAGCTTGGCGCCGTCGTAGAAGAAGATCGTGCCCGTGGGATTGACCCCGCCTCCGGAGTTGGCGACCATGGCTGTGAAGGTGACGCTCTGGCCGACGGTGGAGGGATTGGCACTTGAGGTCAGGGTGATGGAGGTACCCTCAACGACGCTCTGCGTCTCGGGGGTCGACGTGCTGCCGGTGTGTACCGGATCGCCGGTAATGTTGTACGTCGCCGTAATTGAGTGCAGGCCCACGGCCAACGTGGAAGTGGAGAAGGTAGCCACGGCCGAGGTGGTCCCCGAGGCGGTCATTGGCAGTCCGGCAGCGAGCACGGTGGTGACGCCGTTAAAGTTGTCGGAAATGCTCACAGCCCCGGTGAGACTGCCGCTGCCCGTGGTGACCGTCACGGTGAAGGTGACGCTCTGCCCGAGTCCGGAGGGGTTAGGGCTGGATGTGACAACAGTGTTGGTGGCATACAACGGCTCGGCTGTGCCCACCAGTTCGATCTTGAGAGGCGCATTGGACAGCGCAGTGCCGCCCGAGGATTCGTCAGCCACGTCGATAATCGGCGACTCCTGGGTGTCGACCGTGAGAACGGGCGAGGCCGGAGGAGCGAAAACCGCGCCCACCTCGCAGTCGGTATTCTCGGTCAGGGTTTGGCCGTTGGCGCAGGAGTTGGTGACCGTGGTGTCTACCTCTGCATCGGGAGGATTGGGAGGGGTTTCGACGGTAATCGACGCGAGATCGAGCGGGGCATTCCCGTCGTTCTCCACGGCTTGCAATTGGGTGGGCGAGGTTTGCCCCTGGAAGATCGGCGTCGAGAGATCGATGGCGACAAAGTTGCCCTGCACCTCGCGGATCAGCATGTCGAGCGTGTCGGCGATGTAGAGGTCGCCCTTGCCGTCCAGATAAAGCCCTGTAGGCCCGTAGAGCACCTGGGGCATGAACTGACCATTGGCGTAATAATCGCCGCAACTGGTCTGGACGAGCGTGGAGATTTCGCCGGTGGCCGCGCTCACCTTGCGGATGGCGGCGTTCTGCGTTTCCGCGATGTAGACGTTGCCGGCTGCGTCCACGGCTACGCCGGAAGGCGCCCAGACGATGGCACTGGCGGCTGCGACCGGGGCAGCCGTGCAGGACGTGGCGCCGGTGTTTCCGTTGCCTGCAACGGCGACGATAGTGCTGCCAGAAGTAATGGCGCCGCCCACCGCCTCGACCTCGCGAACGCGCTGGTCATTGGTGTCGGCGATGTAGAGATTGCCGACGCCGTCGAGCGTGATGCCTTCGGGCTGGTCGAGCACGGCCTGCGTGGCCGGGCAACCGTCGCCCACCGGGTCGGTCTTCGCAGCGCAAAGCGTACTGTTGGCGTTGCCGGCAACGGTGGCAATGACGCCGGTGGCGATGCTGACCATGCGGACAACATTGTCGCCACTATCGGAAACGTAGAGGTTTCCACCGGCATCGAGCGCAACGCTCCGAGGCTGGCTGAGCACGGCCTGGGTGGCCGGGCAACCGTCTCCAAGGGAATCGGTCCTCGCGCCGCAGGCGATGTTGTTGAAGTTGCCGGCCACGGTGGTGATGACGCCGGTGGCCGCGCTGATCATGCGGACGATGTTATTGCCACTGTCGGCGATATAGAGATTGCCGGCGCCGTCGAGAGCCACCGATTCGGGACTGCTCACGGTGGCGCCCGCCGCCGGTCCGCCGTCGCCGCTGTACGTAGGATCGCCGTTGCCGGCGATGGTGACGATGATGCCCGCGCCCGTGCAACCTGATCCGGTTCCAGCAATGGTGGCGCCGGTCTGGCTGGCACACACCATACGGATGCGGTTGTGACCGGTGTCGGCGATGTAGAGATTGCCGGCGCCATCGAGGACTGCACCGCCGGGCAGGTTAAGCTCGGACTGCGTGGCCAGTTGCCCGTCGTCCACGGCGGTAAAAAGTCCAAGCTGCCCCGCCACGGGCAGCACATTGCCGGCGACCAAAACACCTAATCCGCCTTGCCCTGTCCCGGAAAGATACGCCGTGCCCAGAACGGTATTCGTGCCGCTCACCGTGCCCACAAGCACCACGGCTCCCAGGCGCAGGCCGGGCTCGGCGGGCGTGAAGGTAATCGACTCGGTGCACTTGCCGCCAACGGTCAGGCTCGCCGAGGCGCAGTTGGATGAGCCGGTGCCCGCGGCGAAGTCTCCGGGGGATGATCCCAGCGTAAGCACTTCCACACTGCTCACTGTGCCCGCGCCCGTCGCCGTCACCGTGATGCTTTGGCTCCCCGAGCTGGCGCCCACCGGCTGCACGCCGAACTGCGCATGGGCGCAGCTTGCCGCGAGCAAGAGCGTCATAGCGCACGCGATGCGTTGCAGGCCCCGGCTCCGCGCGGTGCGTTCCGATGGAGGATTGCGAGATAGCAAGTGGACCTTGCGGTCCTGAAGTTGGAGATTGCGATCAGCCAGATAATTCATGTACGACTCCGTTAACATCTTCCCGGACAAGCTCATCACCCGGTGCGCCCGAGCGGTCGGATCGTACAGGACCGGCAGTGGGGCACTGTGGTCTCGTGGCGCAGAGGAGTGCATATTTAGGTGCATCCCCCGGGCCCAATTCGAGAGTAGCGCCTTATGGTCCCATAATTACCCTCTGCGCTGGAACGAAAAACCCATGGTAATAACGCAAAAGGTGTAAGAGTAATAACGAGCTTAGGTTCGCATAAATTAAGGACAATGGCTGATCGATTCATGTGCGGGTTTTAAGGCGAATTGGCGCGGCGTTTTGCGCCCGGATTTGCGCGGTTAAACTAGACAGTGATGACCACTGTGAAAGCCGTGCGCGGGACGCGGGATCTGTTGCCTCCGGAGACGGAGCTGTGGAACCGCATTGAGGCGACCGCACGCAAGGTCTTTGCCCGTTACAACTTCGGCGAAATTCGCACTCCGATCTTCGAAGACACGGGACTTTTTGCGCGCAGCGTGGGCGAGGAAACCGACATCGTTTCGAAAGAGATGTACACGTGGGAGGATCGCGCGCGGGCACAGTCGGAAAAGGCGCAATCGCTCACCCTGCGGCCTGAGAACACGGCAGGCGTGGTGCGCGCCTACATCGAGCACAAGCTGGGCGAGAGCGGCCAGTTGCAGAAGCTCTACTACATCGGGCCGCAGTTCCGCCGCGAGCGGCCGCAGAAGGGCCGCTACCGGCAGTTCTGGCAGATCGGCGCAGAGGTGATCGGACCGCCCTTCGCGGGTAGCGAAAGTCCTTTGAGAGATGCGGAAGTCTTAGAAATGCTGGCTACGCTGCTCGATGAACTGAGGATCACCGGCTGGACGCTCGAACTCAACTCGGTCGGGTCGGCTGCGGATCGCGCGCGCTATAACGACGTGCTGCGCACGGCCTTGGCTGAGGTTGCGCCGAAGATGTGCGGGGATTGCCAGAGACGAGCGATCACCAATCCGCTGCGCGTGCTGGACTGCAAAGTGCCGGAGGATCAGCCGATCATTGCAACACTGCCGAAGATCACCGATTCGCTCGATCAGGAATCGAAGGACCACTTTGCCGCCGTGACTGCGGCTCTCGAAGCCGCGGGCGTGCCGTACCAACTGAATCCGCGCTTAGTGCGCGGCCTGGACTACTACACGCGCACGACCTTCGAGTTTACGCACGGCGGACTCGGCGCACAGAATGCGCTGCTGGGCGGCGGCCGCTACGACGGCTTGAGCGAGGCCATTGGCGGTCCGAAGGCTCCGGGCATTGGATTTGCAATGGGCCTCGACCGATTGGTGCTGACGCTACAAGGGCAGCCGCAGACTCTTCTGGATACCGTCTACGTCAACACACCAGCTGACGCCTATATTGCGCCTCTAGGTGAGGCCCAAAATGCACCTGCCCTGGCTCTGGCGCGCGAGTTGCGGAAATCCGATCTTCGCGTGGAGATCGGCGACGGGACATTCCGCCTCAAGAAGTCGTTTGAAATCGCGAATAAGCTTGCCTGGCGAATCGTGATCCTCGGAGAAGATGAGGTGAGATCCGGTATTCTGACGGTCAAGAACTTTGTTACCGGAGTCCAGAGTAAGGTACCTCGCGAAGAGCTGGCCGCTCGCCTGAAGAAACCGGCTGGTGAGTTAAAAGAATAGGTGAGGACTCAGTCTGAGAAACCATCCCTCAGGGGCTAAAGCCCACGTTTTGGGGGGGACATCTCGGCACGACTGAAGTCGTGCCCTTTCAAATCGACTTTAGGCAGTGCCGCCACGGAAGGACACAGGTAGAGTGCTCGACTCTTTAGGCAATCTGGAACGGACGCAACTTTGCGGTACGCTGCGCGCCATTGACGCCGGCAAGCAGGTGGTTCTGATGGGCTGGGTGAACCGCAGGCGCGACCATGGCAACCTCATATTTCTGGACTTGCGCGACCGCTCCGGCATCTGCCAGATCGTTTTGGACAAGGAACTGACGCCTGAGGGTCACGCCAAGGGCGAGCACGTGCGGCCGGAGTACGTAGTAGCTGCGGTGGGCAAGGTCAGGCTGCGCGACAAGGACGCTGTCAATCCTAAAATGCCTACCGGCGAGGTCGAGATTGAGGCCACCGAACTGCTGGTACTGAACGATGCAAAGCTGACGCCGTTTTCGCCCTCTGAAGAGGCCATCCAGAACGAAGAAGTGCGCCTGAAATACCGCTACGTGGACCTGCGCCGGCCCGAGATGCAGCACAACTTCCGCCTGCGACACGAGATTACGCTGGCTATTCGCGAAAGCCTGAGCCAACAGGGCTTTCTTGAGATCGAGACGCCGATTCTGACCAAGTCGACGCCCGAGGGTGCGCGCGATTTTCTGGTTCCCAGCCGCGTGCATCCGGGCGAATTCTACGCGCTGCCGCAGAGTCCGCAGATTTTCAAGCAGATTTTGATGATTTCGGGCTTCGATCGCTACTTCCAAATTGCTCGCTGCTTCCGCGATGAGGATTTGCGCGCCGACCGTCAGCTGGAATTTACGCAGGTGGATCTCGAGATGAGTTTCCCGCGCCAGGAGACGGTGTTCGGCGTGGTGGAGCAGTTTATGAAGGCGGCGTTTGCCGCGGCAGGCGTGGATCTGCCGATTCCCTTTCCGAGGATCAGCTACGACGAGTCGATGCGGCAATTCGGCACCGACAAGCCCGACTTGCGGTTGCCGGGCTTAACCGACGTGCGGTCGGCATTTGCTGACGAAGCGCTGGCCACGCTGCAGATCGACCCCGCGCTGCCCATTGTGGCGCTGCGCATTCCCAAAGTGGGTGAGCTGAGCCGCAAGGAGCGCGAGGACAATCACCCTCTCTTCGATCTGAAAAAGGGCGCGAAGTTCATCGACGACTTCAAGCGGCTGGCAAAGAGCTTTCCCGAGTCCACTGCCAAGGTGCGCGAACTCGCCGGGGCGGCCGACGAGGACTTCGTCATCGTCGTGGCAGGCGATCCTGCGCATCACATCAAGGCCAGCGACACCAAGTTCCCGGGGCGTTTGTCGGAGCGCGAAATCAACGTGTACGCGGCGGCGGGGAATTTTCGCGCTGAGCTGGCGAAGAAATTTGCGGACAAGCACGGAGCGTTTCGTATCACCGATCAGGTCGTCCAAGACGCTGCTGCGCGTGGCGCCAATTTGATTGACGGCAGCGGAGCCTTCCGCCCCATGTGGCTCACCGATTTTCCGATGTTCGAGTACGACCTGGCGGCGGGCAAATGGGTTCCAGCGCACCATCCGTTCACCGCGCCATTCGACGCCGACATGAAAAATCTTGAGAGCGATCCAGCCTCCGTGCGCGCCAATTGTTACGACCTGGCGATGAACGGCCTCGAGCTGGGCTCGGGCTCGATCCGTATTCACCGCAAGGATGTGCAGCAGTCGATCTTTCGGGCGCTCGGGATCAGCGAAGAAGAGGCGCGGGCGCGCTTCGGGTTCTTTCTTGACGCGCTCGAGTACGGAACTCCGCCGCACGGCGGCATTGCGCTCGGCCTCGATCGCATTGTGATGTTGTTAGCGGGTGCGGGAAATCTGCGCGAAGTGATTGCCTTCCCGAAGACCGCGAAGGCGATCGACCTGATGGCTGAGGCGCCAACCCCGGTGAGCGAGCAGCAGTTGAAAGAGCTGCACATTCGCGTGGCGCTTAAGAGTTGAGGCCGCCGACCGAAGCGAGCCCACAGATGGTGCATTTATTTTGCGCGGGGAAAACGGCCGATGGTCTTTGGGCTCCATTCGGTCGAAAGCCACGACGCGTCTTCCTTAAGTAAATCCAGCGCGAATTCGACCGGGCCTACGGGGCGGAGCGGGTTGAAGACTCGTATTCCCAGGGTTCACGTCCGCTGCGCGGACTCCACCCTGGGCTATTCTCGACTGCTCCTCCAGAGCAGATGGGTCGGGATCACGATTTGGCGGTCGAACAATCGAGTGTGAGTTTATCCAGAGTGCTGACCAACTCTGCGACCGCTTCCGGGGTGGGTCCAGAGAAGTAGAAAGTCACAAACTCGCCGCGGCAGAGCGTCGAAAGTTGTGCCCCATAGGAAATTATCCCCGTACCTAAATTGATATTTGTTCTTGAGAATGTTTTGTCTCCAATGGTTACGGGTCGAACCTCTATCGGCTCCTTCGCTCCTAGAGACAGTACCATCAGTTTCCGGAGGTAGTTCGGGACATCCATGGCGCCGAAGGCTCCGAATGGGTCGGTCGTTATCAGTACGCCTCTTCTCACAGACCTGTTTGGCTTCTCCATGGCCGAAAATAGAAACTCACTTACACCCTGCTTTTCTCCGGTTCCGACAGGGATGCCGTTAGGGAGCGACGTCATGTTCTCAAGTTCCGAGGGGAAGGTATAGTGCAACCCAAATCTCGGGTCGGTATATGTATGGCCTTCCACGCTGCCGTGAATTCTCTGATGCGTCTGAGCAACGACAGGGAAAAATGCAAGCATCGCAAGACTACAAAGCAGCACTCCCCTAACGGGTTCTTTGAAAAGCACTTCCTTCGCTCTCACGTGATCCTCCGTTCGGACCCGAAAACGCCACTAATTGCGATCCAGCTCCGCAAACATCTCGTTGAGCGCGATGCGAATTAGCGTTCCCGGCACAGTCAGTTCGCCGGAGTGGACTTCTTCAAGTGCGCCATCAGCGTAGCGATAGGCAACGCGCGGCTCTGGATCGATGATCCAGATGTGCTCGATGCCGAACGCACTGTATTCCGCGGCCTTTTCCCGCATGGCGCGCAGCGTGTCTTCGGGAGAGAGAATTTCGATGGCGATGAGCGGCGGTTCGGTCACGTAGCGCTCGAACTTGTCGCCGGTCCGAACGACCAATACATCCGGAACGCGGAATCTCCTTGCCTGCGTCTGCGTGCGAAGCTCGGGGAAGACCTCGACGCCCCAAGCCGCTCGATTCATTGCAAACAAGACTGTCAGAAACCGCTGAAGGATGGAGTGGCCTTTCTCGCCCAAGCTCCGCTCCTCGATTTGCCCGTCGACAAACTCGCGGTCCGGGCTCCAACTCGTACGCAGGTATTCGCGGACGGTCCAAAGCTCTTCCAGGTTGGGCAGAGTTGCCATGTCAAATATTATGCTCCCGAATGGCCGGCGAATCCAACGGCGCCTTTCCACACGCGGGGCTAGCGCGCTGCGCCGCATTCCAATTTATACTCATTGCGAACCTCCAGTGAAAGTGCTCCGCTTTGGGCGAGAAACTTCGGCACGTTGCCGAATTCTCGCCAGCGGCTGAGACGGCGGAAGGAGCACAGAGCGATGAGCGAAGGTACCGAGGAGCAGGCGGCGATGCAGGTCTCAGGCGCCAGCCGCGAGCGGCTGCAGAAGACTCTCCGCCACGAACAACCGGATCGCATTCCCATTGATTTCGGCGGCTCGGCCGTGACCGGCGTGCATGCTAGTTGCGTAGCTGCGCTGCGCGATTACTACGGCCTGGAAAAGCGTCCCGTGCGCGTCCACGAGCCGTTCCAGATGCTGGCGCTGATCGACGAAGACCTGCGCGCGGCGATGGGCGTGGACGTCACCGGCGTGTTTTCGCGCTCGACCATGTTCGGATTTCCCATCGAGCGCTGGAAGAGCTGGAATTTCAATGGGCTCGAAGTGCTGGTGCCCGGCGGCTTCAACACCATCACCGATGAAAAGGGCGACACACTGATTTATCCCGAGGGCGACCGGACTGTGCCGCCGAGCGGGCGCATGCCGCAGGGCGGCTATTTCTTTGACTCCATCATCCGCCAGGAAACGATCGACGAAGAGAGGTTGAACCCGGAGGACAATCTCGAGGAGTTCCAACCGATTTCGCAGGCGGATCTGGATCACCTGGCGCGCGCGGCGCGGGAAGCGGCGGCTACGGGCGCGGGTGTGCTGGCGGGATTCGGCGGCACGGCCTTCGGCGACATTGCCTTGGTTCCGGGGCCATTCCTCAAACATCCCAAAGGCATCCGCGATGTGACGGAGTGGTACGTTTCGACGCGCAGCCGCCAGGATTACATCCACAAGATCTTCGCGCGCCAATGCGAAATCGCGATCGGGAATCTGCAGCGGATTTATGCCGCCGTGGGCGACCTGGTGCAGGCGGTGTTCATCTGCGGCACTGATTTCGGCACGCAAACCTCCGCGTTCTGCTCGGTGAAGACACTCGAGGAACTCTACGCGCCCTATTACAAGCAGGTGAACGACTGGATCCATGCGCACACGCCGTGGAGAACGTTCAAGCACAGTTGCGGCGCGGTTTCAAAGTTCATTCCTTCGTTCATTGAGGCGGGATTCGACATTCTCAATCCCGTGCAATGCTCGGCCACGGGCATGGAGCCCGAAAAGCTAAAGGCCGAATTCGGCAACCGCATTGTGTTCTGGGGCGGAGGGGTGGACACACAGAAGGTTTTGCCCTTCGGAACCCCCGCAGAAGTGCGCGAACAGGTGCTGCGCCGCTGCGAGATCTTCGCGCCGGGCGGTGGATTTGTTTTCAACACCATTCACAATGTCCAGGCCGCCACGCCGGTCGCAAACATCGTGGCCATGCTCGACGCAGTGCACGAGTTCAACGGCAGAAAGTAGTCAGTGAGCGGCGAATTCCGCGATCCGACGCCGGCTGTGAGAAGGCCGTCAGCGCCTTGGGTTCGACATCGTTTCTGTGTTATATTTTTCAAGTGCGGGAGAGATTTTTCCTCCTTCGCGAATCGCGCAAGATCGTCTCTCGCGCGACGCTCCAACCGATAAGGACGCGTAGCTCAACTGGCAGAGCATTCGGCTCTTAACCGACAGGTTGTAGGTTCGATTCCTACCGCGTCCACCATTGCATGGAGCAGATGCTCGCTCATCGCTCGCTCCGGCTTTGTCGCCCTTCCTCGAAACTTTCCGATCCGATGTCTGCCGTCCGGCTCGCTGGTGACCCTGCGCAAGATAGGCAATTGGACGGCGTGACGTTTTTGACCTTGCGCATGTTGCGATCTCCTTCTGGGCGTTTTCCAGGCCTTCTCGATGAATTGGGCCGCCAGCCATATACCGATGCCATCCCCCCCTCCCTATATGTCATACCTCCATATTTGAGACCAAAGGACTTATGGCCGGGGTTTACCTCTCCATACCCCGAGTCTGGAGTACATGACTCACCAAAACGATTGTGCGCCAATGTGGGAAAATCATCTGCAAAGACAGCGACTGAGGGACTAAGCGGCCGAGGGGCTAAAACATCAGTGGGTTAGTTGCGGCGCGGGCCTGGTGTGGGGTGAATAGGGCTTGACAGGGTGGTGGGGAGGAATGGTGCGCCCGGAGAGATTCGAACTCCCGACCTAACGCTCCGGAGGCGTTCGCTCTATCCAGCTGAGCTACGGGCGCGCTCTATCAGGATACCGCAGTTTGAACCGCGATTGGGGCGACATAGGGTGAACGGCGCGCGGTCGGGCGATCACGAGTTCTTTGTCGAATGGGGACAACATCAGGGGGCCCGGGCCTCAAGGCCAGATTCTTTTCGTACCGGTTCAGGGGCCTGAGGGCCCCTGCTCCCTCCGGATTTGCCTTTGAGGGGCTGAAGCCCGCGATCATTTTTGCGGCTGTTACGGCGCAAGTGAACTCGCGCCCTGATACAGAACTTCCTCCGGTCGGATTTTTTGGCGAGGTTTGAGGCCGTGGCTTGGCACATTGTGCGGGTCGGGAGACCCGCACGACAGCCGGTCTGGAGACCGGCGCTACAAACTCTACGCGATGGCGCGGGATTCATGATTGACTGATACAAAACTCGTTGCCAATTGAGTTTTCCGCGGGCTAGAAGGGCGCACCATTTCAGGATTCCGCGGTTTGCGGATTCAGGGGCGTTGGGGTCGACACGCGTGTGCGGGTCGGGAGACCCGCGCGACAGCCGGTCAAGAGACCGGCGCTACGAACTCTGCGCTGTGGCGCGGGATTCGTGTTGGACTGTGGCGCGGCCGGTCCAGGCAAAAGCGAAGAGCGTTAGGGCGCCTGCCCAGGCGCCTAGACAGAAGGAGTGGGGAAAATAATGCGCGATGACGATGCCGCTCGAGACGAGGATGGCGCACAGGAGAATGAACATGCGCATGCCATAGAGAAAGACAAAAGGAAGATAGTGCGCGCCGAGCAGGACTAAGAGCGCGGGATAAAACAAGTTCAGGCGGAACTCGGTGACCGGGACCAGCAGAAGCATGGTCATGGGCAGCGTAAAGGCGATCTGCATGCCAAGTTTGCTCAAGGGGTTGCCTTTTGTGGGCGAGGCCGGGCTGCCGGTTACACGCAGCAGCAGCAGGGTAGCCGGGAAGATGAAGAAACCGCCGGCGACCAGCGTGGTGATGGCCGCGCGTGGAGTGCTCCACGTGGCGAGAACGGCCGAAGCCAGCCAGAGAACCGAGGAGACAAGTTGACCCCAAAAGCCACCGATGAAGGCGGACCGTACGTGGCGTTGTGCGTCCTCGACGAGCATGTTCGGGCTCTCCTAATAATGATGATGAGAATGGCACAGGTAGTTTAACTTCCGGAAGCAGGGTGTTGAATAGGCAGTTACGCAGAGATTGGGCCGGGTGTTCCCCGGGCTATAGCGGTTTCACCAGTGGTGTACCTGAGACAGGAAAAGCAACCGTAGGTCCTTCGACTCGCCTTGGCCGAAGAATCGGTCAAACTTCGCTCAGGATGACAGAGTAATGCTCAGAATGACAGCTTGGCGATGGAGGCCTGTTCAGGGGTTTAACCGCCATTTCTCACAGGGGATCGATTTGATGGCGGGCGGCGGTGCGAAGCCTGCGGGAAGAGCCATCAACCGGCTTGAAATCGGCTTGGCGATAGGTTCGGCAAGTACACGGAGAGGCT